>DATFXM010000128.1:0-38850 GCA_035315885.1 Blastocatellia bacterium | reverse complement strand
GCTTCGCTGAGCGACCCCGAAGATAATCCGATTCAGCTTTGGCAACCGTGAGGTGAATCAACTTTGGGTAATTAGGCAATTGTTGAAATCGCGTTTTTAACTGTCCGCAACGGACTTCCAGGCAGGGATCTCAGATTCGAGTCCTGCCTTTTATTGTCCACGATTTACTTTTTACTTTTCTGTACTTTCGGACGGGTTCCCGCAGGTGCTTTCCTCTTCAAATAGATCTGATTGTAATGAATCGCGGCCCGCACGAGATTCTTTAGCGCACGCTTATTGATCTTATCGCCTTCGAAGAAATCGATCGCTCGCCACTTATTGCCTTCGAGGCCCGCGTTGAAGAGCTTGTCAGGATCCGAAAGGCTCGCCCCGTGAGCAAAGGTAAGCTTCACCTTATCTTTGTGGGCGTTGCCGACCGCGATGATGCCGTCGCGAGACCACGTTGGGCTTCCCATCCACTTCCATTCCTCGATTATCTCGCGGTCGGCATCAAGGATGGTCGTGCGGATGCTGGCGAGCGTTTTGCCGCGCCAGTCTTTGAGCTCTGCGATCAAATCGTCGATACGTTCCGATGGATTCATTGGATCTTTTACCTCGAATTCTGTCTCGTTTTAGGCCATGCCGTCAGCGGTTCGCTGCAGCGTCTTGTCAGTACGTCTCTTCGAAATAAGTCGTCGAAGGACGTGACCTTTCCACATCCATCTGCCGACTCATCCGAGAAAATCTTCACACGTGCCCACACCACGTCGGGGAGGCGCAGCCATCTAGCCACCACTCGGTGCGAACGATCTTCTTCTCGTAATAGAAGCGCGCCTTATCCGTCGTTTAGCCTCGTACGCCGGCAAGCGGTCCAACGTTCCGCATAATCCGGCCCGAGCTTGAATGCTTCTTGTTAGCTTGCAGATCTTACCAGGACACTATTCATCCCTTAACAACTCCAGAGCCCTCCCCTTTATTTCCACTTCTACCGCAAGCCGCTTTCTAATCTCCGCAAATAGGCTTGCACTCTTCCTATACTGTAATAGTGGTATCCACACCCACCTCCGCCTGTTCACGCATAACTCCAGCAAGAGCAATGTTCCTCCTCTACTTACTACAAAACCCATCCGCGCTCTCTTCACATCTCTCCACGGGATCAAGCGCGGCTTGAACACGGTCCATCTGTGAAGACCTTCCTCGGTGAATCTCAACCGATGCTGGAGCAACAGGTAGGGCAGCGTAAAACAGATGAAAGAAAGCAGTATTAAGCCAACGAATATCGTCTCGGCCAGAAAGCCTAACTCCGTGATTGATCTAAACTCCAATCGAGTTTTGGTCTCGGTGATGAATACAAATGTGAAGAAGCTGAAAACCAGCAAAAGCAGCGTCAGCCGTAACACGGACAGCCGTGGTCTAAAATCCATATCCTCAAGTCTAATTCTACTCGTCTCCATATACTCTGTAGCCACGAAAATGCCTACTTTGAGTTTTTTGCCGACAGCGGAATTCTACGCAGGTCACAAGGTTCCAGTGCTGTGGGGCGCCCTTATCTTAGATTAGTTGCAGCATATCTTCACGTCTCAAGAAATCCGACGTAGATAATCTTTTGGATTTACAAATCTGGATTGGCACTAGCACTTGACTCCAGTTCCTGGTTCGCAAAGAATCCTCGGCAATGACTTCTCACGAACGCAATCAATCATCAATCCATGTCTGGAGTAAAGGATGGATCACATGACTCGACCTGCAATTGGGGGCATCTCGACTTTCTTCATCGTGCGGAATCTGGAAGCGGCGCTCTCGTTCTATCGCGACCGGCTCGGATTTGACATTACGTTTAAGGGACCCGATGACGATCCCTTCTTCGGTATTGTGCGCCGAGGCGGCGCGATGGTCATGCTCAAGGACGTTGGTGTAGAACCGCTTCCCAACTACAAGCGACAACCGCAGGCACGTTGGGACGCCTATGTTTACGTCCCCGATCCAGACGGATTGGCGGCAGAGTTTTCGTCGCGCAATGTTGAATTCTCTGAGCCGCTCAAGGACACTGATGACGGTTTGCGAGGATTCGAACTCAAGGACGCTGACGGCTATGTTTTGTTTTTCGGTCGTCCTCGTTAGTGATACGTGTACACTGGCATCACCTTCATACCCACCCGCAGAGGTGTTTTTATGCACCCCAGCGCGGTGCATTCTGCGTAAACTCTAACGCGGTGCATTCTGCGTAAACTCTAATGTGAGTTGTCCGATGCGCCCCAGAGCAGTGCAATTTTCTCCAGAAAGTCGTTACCGAATTAATTAAGCGACGCGAAATTATGTAGAATCCTTTCGGTCCCGGATTGTTAGTTGTCTTCAAAAGCGGCTAAGACTTTTCCATGTGAGGAACTATGCAAACTTTGCGGCAAGACCTGCGCTACGGCGCCAGAATGTTGTTGAAGAGACCCGGCTTCACAGTTGCGGCAGTTCTGACGCTAGCGCTGGGAATCGGAGGCAATGCGGCGATTTTCAGCCTGGTTAATTCAATCCTGCTCCGCCCTTTGCCCTACCGCGAGCCCGAACGGCTTTATACAATTTGGGAAACCATACCGAAGGTCCGCGATCGGTTTCCATCGCTGCCTGTGTCAGCTCGTAGCTTCGCTGAATGGCGTGACCAGTCGACTTTCTTTGAACAAATCGCGGTCGTCTCGCCGTCCGCGATGAATTTCACGGGTGCGGGCGAGCCAGAGCGCCTGGGCGCCGCGCGTGTTTCAGCCAACTTCTTTTCAGTGGTTGGAGTCGATCCGCAATTTGGACGCACGTTCGTAGAAGGAGAAGACAAGCCACAGGCTCAGCCAGTCGCGGTGATCAGCGATTCACTCTGGCGGCGACGGTTCAACACCGACCTGTCGGTGATTGGCCGGTCAATCACGATCGATGGAAAAGGATTCACCGTGGTCGGCGTGATGCCCAGAGGCTTTCCGTTCCCGCGCGGAAAAGAGTTACACCAGTTCGTGAATTTCGAGCAGCGAACAGACGTCTGGCTGCCATTGGTGTTCAAGCCTGAAGATCTGGTCGAGGTGGGCAGTTTCAACTATGCGGTAATTGCGCGACTGAGAAATGGAGCCACGCGAGCGCAAGCACAGGCGGAGATAAGCGCGATTCAGTCACGGATCGCCCAAAGAACTCCTGACTTGGAAGACCTCAATGCGTTTCTGCTTCCGCTCCAGGAGACGCTCGTCGGCAACGTTCGACAAGGTCTTACGCTGATGCTTGCGGCTGTCGGTTTTGTTCTCCTGATCGTCTGCGTGAACCTGGCCAACTTGATGCTGTCGCGAGCCCCGCTACGGCGCAGGGAGTTTGCGATTCGCATGGCGCTCGGAGCTACTCGCGCAAGGCTGATCGCTCAGCTGTTGACCGAGAGCCTGCTGCTGGCTCTGATTGGTGGCGGGCTAGGAGTGCTGCTGGCGCTCTGGGGTGTCCAGGCGCTCGCTACGAGGATACCGGTGGATCTGCCCCGCCTCGAAGAAGTTCGCATTGATGGTCCAGCGGTGCTTTACGCGATTATTGTCTCGATAGCAACCGGGGCACTCTTTGGATTGTGGCCGGCGATCCGCGCCACGAAGCTCGAATTGAACGAGGCACTCAAAGTAGGAGGACGCGCTCTCACAAAGGGTCCTGGGAGCGGCCGAGTGAGTAGCGCTTTGATAGTTGTCGAAGTCGGCCTGAGTGTTCTGTTGTTGGTGGGCGCTGGCCTGCTGTTGCGCAGCTTCGTGCGAGTAATGAGCGTTGATAAAGGATTCAAGGCCGAAAACATCTTGATGGCTGACCTCAGCTTGTCTCCAACGAAGTATATGGAGATCACCAACCGTCGCGAGTTTTATCGTCGGCTCCTGGAACAACTGGATAGTCTGCCCGGCGTCAGGGGCTCCAGTGTCATAAGCGGCGCACCCCTGGCAAAAGAAAGCACGGTCACTGTGATCACCGACGAACACACTCCGAACGTACCGATCTTAGAACGGCCACTTGTGGATAGGCGGTATATCAGTCCCGGCTATTTTAAAACCATGAGTATACCGCTGCGCCAAGGCAGGCTTTTTGATGAGAGCGACCGTAAACGGGCGGTCACGATTCTGAGCGAAAAAATAGCCACTCGCCTGTGGCCCGGAGAAGACCCGATCGGAAAGCGGGTCCGTGAAAGCGATAGTTCGCCGTCGACGGAGGTTGTAGCGGTGGTTGGTGACATCCGCGCCTCAGCTCTCGAAAAAGATCCGAGCGCAGCGATGTACCTGCCATACTGGCAGGGCGATGTTTCAGATCTGTCAGACATGTCGCTGATGGTTCGCACGGATATTGATTCGCAGTCAATGGCCGGGGTCCTGCGCGAGGAAATCCGCAAGTTGGACGCGGAGACGCCCATCGCGGAGATGAAGACAATGGAGCGTGTCGTTTCGGAGTCGGTATCCCGTCGTCGTTCTCAAATGTTCCTGCTTTCGATTTTTGCCGGCGTGGCGATGCTATTGGCGGCCGTCGGGATTTACGGCGTGGTTTCGTATTCAGTCACCGAGCGCACCAACGAAATCGGGATTCGACTGGCGCTGGGCGCCGAGCGCCGCGATGTTTTCCGTCTGGTTTTGAAGGAGGGAATGATCCCGGCCTTGACTGGCGTCTCTATTGGTCTCGTCGCAGCATTCGCGTTTGCACGCGTGATCAAGAGTCTGCTGTTCGGGGTTAGCGCCACCGACCCTGCGACGCTTTTCGTGATCGCGGCGACGCTCACAATCGTCGCGCTGCTGGCCTGTTGGATTCCTGCGCGGCGGGCAACGAAAGTGGATCCGATGATCGCGCTGCGTTATCAATAGCCTGAATGGGTTAAGCAGCTTTACTGTTTGCCCGCGAGAAGTAATAGTCAAGCTCTTCGTGACGCAAATTCTTCTGAGGAGCTTATAGCTCTGGTTAAACTCATCCTTTTCAGGAAGGTGAATTTGACCGTGTTGTCCACAATTATTGTGTGACGGGGCTACTGCTTTGTCTTCTCCTGCGGAAAGTAGAGTTTCTTCAGTAGCTCACGGTATTCAGATAAAGGGAATAGCCCAACCTCTGCTCGACGCTTATCCACGTTCGCTTCGTCAACGATCGGCCGCAGCACAGGCTCTCCACCCTTCCACTCCTCCACCGGCTTCGCTTGAGTCCCGTATATTTGCGGCTTACCTTCTCCGACCAGCACACGATCGATCAACAAGGCATAGCTCTGCCCTGAAAGGTTTCCGCTTTTATAAGCCTTCTCGACGAGCGGCAGCATTTCTTTTTGGAAGGCCAGTTCAGCATGTTGGACGAGCAGGAATGCGGCTTCTGTACCATCCCCGACGAGTTCTGGCCCGGGCCATCCATATTGTCCGACGATGGCCCTCATGCGTTCTGTATTTGCAGCATCGATAGTTTTCATACGCGCAAGAATGGATTCATCCGGGCGATCGATACCTCTTTTGATAAGCTCGTTTCTGACTGCCTGGTCTTGTTCTACGCGTTTAAGCAACTCCTGTCGGAGAGCTGGATTATTAACTGGGTTTGTATCGGCGGTTTGTGCCTGGATGTTAACGTTCAGCAGCAGGCTAAAGCAAAGAGCTATGACATAGCGGGTGTTCTTCATACGGTCCAATTTAGCGCCGACTGTCTAGTCTGCGCAGCATTCCGATCGAAAGATTCGCAGTCATGCGCAGACTGGACAGTCTACGCTACATCACTCTCTAGACATTAGCACATCACAGCCTGTGGTTCAGCCAGCGCACCGGAGCAGCGATAGAGGTGAAGTTTTGGGTTGTTGCCACTGGGACGCCGCCTCACTCATGCATTAGGTCATACTGCATCACGCGTAATCGAGAGCGAAGCGAAACTTTTGTGGGTGATCTCGTTCTAGTTGTATTCCAATTAAAAACTCCGCTGTTAGATTAGCCATCATACGGCTTAGGGTATACACTAGTGCTGGCCCTGAACAAGACCGTCATTTAGCGCCCGGTTATATTACGTCACACTATTCAAAGACCGACAAAATCAAAGATTGTTCGGCGGTCGTTCCTTACAGCATCGCCGATCGTCGAGAAAATTAAAGGGTGATGAGTAACGCTCCGCGTCTCACACATCAGTCAGACGTAAGTGACTTCAATGAATGATCCGCCCCGTCGACCAGTATTCGTCTGGCTCGTGCTCGTGCTCTGCGTGGTGTACACCGGCTTCTTCGTGTTCACGGCCTACGTGTCGGCCCGCTCTTATGGTCTCGTGAAAAAACCCGGCTGGTTTGCCCGGCCAGATGCCAAGGGTTGGATTGTCACGGACGTGTACGAGGCGGGCGCGGCCGCCGGGCGCCTCGAGCCTGGAGACCGCCTGCTGGCAATCAATGGCGACCCGCGTGCCGCCGTCCTGGGCGTCTCCTGGTTCATCAATGTGCGCGGCGACGAGACCTATCGCGTCGACCTCGATCGTCGCGGGCAACGCGTCTCGGTTGACTTGTGGTTGCCGCTTCTCAGAGGCCGGTATCTCTGGCCCGTCTTCGAGGTCTGCAGCCTGGCGTTCTTCATTTGCGGAGCCGCGCTGGGATTCCTGCGTCCGCAGGAGGCCCAGGTCCGGTTCGTGAGCTTACTCCTGATGGCGGTTGGGTTCACGGCCCTGCTCGAGGGGCTGGGGGCTCCGCGGGGATTTCTCGTCGGCTGGGAGCGATTCGTTCCCCTTGCTCTGTCGCCGGCGTACCTGTGGTTCTGTCCGATGACCTATCACTTCTTCGCCCGCTTTCCGACGTGGCGACGTCCGGGGCCGCTCTGGCGCTCGATCCAATGGGTGCTCTATATGCTGTTCATGTTCTTCGCGCCCGTCTGGGTGCTGATTTTCATGAGGCTCGACGTCACTGAAAGCATTAGTAGTTGGTTCGTCGCGCATCGTGGGCTCTACCTGACGGCCGCTAGATTGGACCCAGCGGTCTACGCCTACATGGGTGTGTGCATGGTGCTCGCGTTGGCCGTGGCCGCTCGAAACTACCGGCATGAGACCGACCCCGGCAGTAGACGGCGGATCCGATGGGTCATGGCGTCTTTGATCACGACCTGCGGCCCCGTAGGAATCACGATGGCCTTCAACACGACGAGGTCGATCAGTGAGTCGACGTGGTTAGCGGTGTATCCGACGACTTTTCTCGCGTTGATTGCAATTCCCGCGTCGATCGCGACGGCGGTCTGGAGAGAACAGTTATTCGACGTCCGCGTCGTCGTCCGCCGCGGGCTCCAATATCTGTTCGCGCGCACGGCGCTGCGAGCTCTGCTGGCCCTCCCGATTGCGGTGCTGTTGTTCTCAATCATCTCGAATCCAAACCGTACCGTTGCTCAGATTCTCACTCAGGGTTCTGGCTGGCTGAACTTACTTTTGATCGGCGTGATTGCGGCAACACTCCGGTGGCGGAAGCGATTTCAAGCCTGGCTCGACCGGCGATTTTTCCGTGAGGACTACCAGCAGGAGCAGGTTCTTCTCCACCTGATCGACGAAGTCCGCCAGCGGGACTCTCTTGCGGAGATAGCGCAGCTCGTCAGCGCTCGCATCGACTCTGTGTTGCACCCGACGGCGCTGCACATCTTCTATCGCGCGAAGGGAGACAGTGGCTTCGTCTCGGGTGGCTCGGCTTCTGGCTCGACGCGAAACCAACAGCAGTCGGAACAGCAAACACTGGCGCGAGTAATGGACGACGCCCCTACTCAGCAACATCTGTCGCAGCAAGAGGCGCTGCTGCGCATGCTCGATGGTTCTAAGGCAATTCGCGATTTTCCGTCCGATTGCAATGAGCTGCCGGATGAGGAACGCTCGTGGCTTGAAAACCTGAGCGTTCGATTGATCGTGCCTATCAGCGGGACGCACGACCGGCTGGTCGGAGTTTTGTTGCTGGGCGGACGGATGTCGGATGAGCCGTATTCCGCAACAGACCGGCGCTTGCTTGAAGGCATTGCCGCGCAGATTGGTCTGGTGTACGAGAATCAGCATCTGCGAGAACGGGTGCGGCTGGACGCCGACGTCCGTCGAGATGTGCTTGGGCGGCTAGAAGAGCGCGGCGTCAGCCTGCTTAAGGAATGCCCGATGTGCAGCGCCTGCTACAACAGCACCACGGATCGGTGCCAGCAGGATGGCTCTGAACTAATGTTGACGCTGCCGGTGGAGCGAACGCTTGACGGAAAGTACCGGCTCGAACGAGCTCTGGGCCGGGGAGGCTTCGGGGCGGTGTATGAAGCAACTGACCTGAGATTGCAGCGCCGAATGGCAGCAAAGGTGATGATGGGATCATCGTTCGGCGATGTAGCGGCGTTGAGGCGATTTGAGCGTGAAGCTCGCGCTGCCGCGAGGATCGATCACCGCCACATCACACGCGTGTACGACTACGGCGCCATTGGTTCAGGCGGAGCTTATCTGATTATGGAGCTTGTCGCGGGTCGGACCTGGCGCGCGGAACTCAAGCGCAGTGGCGTGATTGCTCCCGCCCGAGCTGCTGAATGGTTCCGGCAGTTGCTCGAGGGTTTGCAGCTCGCTCACAAAATGGGCGTCGTTCATCGAGACCTGAAGCCGGAGAATGTAATGATCGTCGAAACTGCTGGCGGCGGCGAGGAGTTGAAGATCATGGACTTCGGGCTGGCGAAAGTTCTGGACGGAGAAACAGGCCTAAGCGAATCGCTGACACAGGCTGGCGCGGTGATGGGCACATTCGGCTACATCGCGCCTGAGGTGTTTACTGGTGGTGCGATTGATGAGCGGGTTGACATCTTCGCTATTGGAGTGATGTTAGTCGAGACGCTGGTTGGCGAGCGTCCATTTCTCGGTCAGACGTCTCACGAGGTACTGACGGCGGTACTGAACAGCGAATATCATTTGCCTGGGGACTCAGTCGAGATTCGAGCGCTCGATGCGGTTGTACAGCGGTGTTTGGCAAAGGATCCGCGGGATCGCTATGGCTCCGTGTCCGAGGTCGCGAAGGAATTGGTTCCAACGCTCGCACGCTGTGCAGGTTTCGAAGCCCGCGGTCCCGTCACGGCACAAAAGCACCACGACCATATCAACGCTAGTGGCGTAGTAGACTCGAAAGCCGGAACTCAACTCGATCCTTAGTAAAGATCCTCCTGGGCCCACGCCGAGTCGTCGCGAAGTCACAACTTGCCGATCAGATCTTCAGTATCCGTCAACGCCAGTCACGACAATTGAGTGGCCGCTGGGGCGAGTAAGAATCGATTAGGAGTCTCTCCTACTGTGCACGCTGAAAACAGTCAAGACAAGCAAGAGACCGGGCGCAGGTTAAGTCTTCCTCATCCTGCCGACGAATTTTATCTCGCACAGGTCCATTCGCCCATCGTCACGTGTAGGGCAAAAGGGAAGAAACAGTCGCGAGCGGGCGTCTAAGCTACGAAGATGATCAAGGGGGTGCCGTACAATGACAAGAAGATTAAAACGCAGTCTTATGCTTCCCTTAATGATCGGCTTGCTGGCTTGTAGCAGTGTCGGCAATCTTCACCATCCCACGGCGGTCGACGACTCAATTGCGTTAGCCGCCAGCATGAGCGTCGCCCGCTCGGGCCACACCGCGACGCCGTTGGCGAGCGGCGACGTCCTGATCACGGGCGGTATGAACGGCAACGGGACTTATTTCGCTGATTGCGAAATCTATTCACCGCTCAACAACCGTTTCAGCGCCGCGCCACACATGAGCGCAAAGCGAGTCGGCCACACCGCGACGCTGCTCAATGATGGCAAAGTCTTAATCGCCGGCGGTTATAATGGCGATTACCTTTCGAACGCTGAACTCTATGACACGGCGACGGGTAAATTTACGCCGACGGGCCAACTCACCACGCAACGCAGCGAGCATACGGCCGTGCTTCTTGATAATGGCAAAGTCCTGCTTGCGGGCGGCGTCGGTACCGATTATTCGTTCCTTGGCAGCGCCGAGCTCTATGACCCTGCCGTGGGAAGGTTCACACAGACGGGCAGCCTGACGACGCCACGCGAGGGGCACACAGCGACGCTGCTCAAGAACGGTAGCGTGCTGATCACCGGCGGCCATAAAGACCGTCGCGAAGCGATGACTGTCTACGCAACTGCCGAAGTCTACGACCCGGCAAAAGGCGTCTTCACCTCGACCGGCAACTTGACGATCCCACGCCACAAGCATGCGGCGGCGTTATTGCGCGATGGCAGCGTGTTGATCGTCGGTGGATCGGACAAGCGGGACTGGCGGGGTCAGTATGATAGCGCCGAGATTTATGATCCGTCCTCGGGGAGCTTCAAAGCCATCGGTCGTATGCATCAGGGCACGCTTTAAAATCGTCAACGCCGTCGCACCGCTAAACGACGGCAGAGTGCTGATTGCCGGCGGCGCCGATCGCGTCGAGGTTTATGACCCCACAACGCGGACCTTCCGTGCGGTCGATGGCCATTTCGACGCGGCGCGGTTTTTTGTTTCGGCCACCCCGCTCAAAGACGGTCGCGTGCTAATCACCGGCGGCTACAATGACCGAGGCACGGCAAGCGAAAAGGTCTGGACCTATCAAGCCAATACCTGATTCTGCGCCGGCTTTGTCAGCCAGACTCGTCGATCTTCTTAAGGTTTCCGATGTTAAGGATTTCTTTACTTGAGTTCTGAACCTCTAACCCGAATGTTGCGCTGGGAACGCTCACTCATTTCTAAGCGCTATCGCAGGATCGACACGCGTCGCCCTTCGCGCGGGAGTATACGTGGCTAGCAGCGCCACCGCCGACAACAGCAGTATCGCGCCAGTAAACGTCACCGGGTCAATCGGCGCTACCTCAAACAACAGACTTGCAAGAAATCTCGTCAGCCATAACGCACCAGCTACGCCGACTACAATTCCTGCGCCTGCCAAACGCATTCCATTCGCGAGCACCAGTCCAAGAACATCGCTCGGCTTAGCTCCAAGCGCAGTACGTATACCGAACTCCTGGACGCGACTGTTGACCCGCAACGACATCACGCCGTAGATGCCCGCCGCCGCTAACACTACAGCTAGCGCCGCAAAACCCAGTAACAATTGGTTGGTCAATCGCTGCGTTTCCAGAGTCTTGCTCATCGCCTGACGCATGGTCTGCACCGAATAGACGGGAAGGTCAGGATCAAGCGCCTGAATCTCGCTGCGAATAGCCGAGATGGCAGCGGTTGGATCTCCGGCGGTTCGGCTGACGAGGTAAAAGCGGCCTGACCCCCACTGCGCAAACGAAAGATAGACATGAGGTTTTGCCGCGTCGCCGGGAGCGTCGTCTCTGATTTTGCCCACGATGCCAACGACGATCATCCAGTCTTTTGACCAGCTGTACCGTATTCGTTTACCCAGTGGGTCGTCGTCTGGCCAATACCGCTTTGCAAACATCTCATCAATAATCGCGACGAGTTGCGAGCCCTGTCGGTCTGTAGGGTCAAAGTCGCGACCACGCAGTGTCGGGACGCCCAACGTCTCAAAGTAACCCGGCGTTACCTCACGAATCGAAAACACCGATCCAGCCTCGCCGGGACTTGGCTCTTGACCCTCGACGACAATCCCATCTGCGTTGTCGTCGCCAGTCATCGGCATGCCATCGACGGTGGCGGCACGCACGATTCCCGGTAAGCTGCTTACGCGTTCCAGCATCGACTGATTGAATTGAAGCGCACGTTCGGGCGGATCGTACTTCTTGTCCGGCAGCGACACAATCATCGAAAGGACATTCTCTGGTCGAAAGCCCACATTAGTAGTTATCAACTTTTGAAAACTTCTGAGCAGCAATCCAACACCTATGAGCAGCAGAAGGGAAAGCGCGAACTGAGCGGGAACCAGAATTCTATTTGTGCCACGCTGACCTGGTCTGGTGCTGCCTCGCGTCCCCTCTCGCAGCCCTGCTTCCACGCCGAGTGA
The DNA here is from genome assembly GCA_035315885.1 of Blastocatellia bacterium. Lineage (GTDB taxonomy): Bacteria > Acidobacteriota > Blastocatellia > UBA7656 > UBA7656 > DATFXM01. The sequence continues at coordinate 26,971 of DATFXM010000128.1, read as the reverse complement.
GTAAGCTTGTCGCGCCGGCGCAAGTCCGCACAATATACCGGTTAATACGATGACCATCAGTGAGAAACCTAAGACGGTCGTGTCAACCCGGACTTCGCTAAGACGTGAGACTCCTTCTATGCCGAATCGCGCTAGTAGGCGGACGCCCGACCAGGCCAGCAGCGATCCGGCTGCGCCGCCGATCAGCGCCAGCAGCAAACTTTCTGTTAGCAACTGCCGAACGATCCGCCTTGGAGTGGCACCGAGGGCCAGACGAACGGCGAGTTCGCGCGTACGCAACGCTCCCTTCGCGAGCAGCAGGTTGGCGACGTTTGCGCAGCCGATTAACAGAAGAAGACTCGATGCGGCCAGTAAGACTGCCAGGGGTTTCTGTGAGCTCCCGGTTAGCCGGTCCTTAAGAGGCGTAATCAACGTTTTCAAGTCTGCGTCCGGTGGAGGTGGACTGGCTGACGCGATGAAGCTTGGATTCTTTTGCGCGAAGTTCCACATGATGGCGGTGGTCTCGGCTTCTGCTTCCGCGGGCGACACTCCCGGTTTCAGCCTTCCGACCGCTCGGAGGAAAAATCCGAATGGCCGCTGGGGATTAAGCGGTATCGGCGTCCATAATGCGATCGACGGCCAGCGCTCCGGAAACTCAAATCCCGCGGGCATCACGCCGACAACCTCGGTCGGCACGTCATTCAACAGCAGAGCCCTTCCGATAATGTTTGGATCGCCTCCAAACCGTTGTTGCCAGAAGCTGTGACTCAAAACGCAAACATTGTTCTTGCCTGGTGTCTCCTCCTCGATCTGAAACGTTCGGCCAAAAAGCGGATCCACTTTGAAGACCTCGAAGAAGCCTGAAGTGACTCGGGCTATCGCGATGCGTTCCGGCTCTCCAACACCAGTCAAATTCGCACCACCGCCTGTTGCGATCGCCGCCACTCTTTCAAACGAATTACTCTGCTCGCGATAGGTGGCAAAATTCATCTGCGACATGGTCCACGGGCTTAAACCTCGCTGAGCATACGATTGCACGAACCAGACGAGCCGATCAGGTTCGGGGTAGGGCAGCGGGCGCAGCAAAATTCCGCTCACAACGCTGAAGATCGCGGTATTGGCGCCGATGCAAAGCGCGAGTGTGATCAGCGCGACGGCGGTAAAGCCGGGGCTCCTTCGCAACAAGCGTGAGCCATAACGAATGTCTTGAATAATGGTTTCCACAATTGGTAGTCCTCTCTGTTCTCGATAGGCTTCCTTGGTTTGGGTAACCCCGCCAAAGCTTCGACGAGCAGCGAGAGTGGCTTCTTCCGGGCTCATCCCTCGGCGTATGTTTTCCTCAATCAGCATCTCGAGATGAGCATTAAGCTCCTCGTCGAGATCACGGTCGAGCCGCTCCCTGCCAAACAGTCCTCGAATGCGTGAAGCGAATTCTCGAATTCTGATCATCTACTTCTCCACTGAGCCACGGGACTTCAGTTTATCGATTGCAAAGAAACTCCGCATGAACGGTCCTCCAAGTTGTTCCGTTCTTGTCGGCAGTCAGCGCCGTTCTCGTAACTCTCGAAGATTCCTGAGCGGTAGAACCGCGGGCACCGACGGAACGGCGGCCACATCCGCAAGTGATGGTTTCAATTCCGACAGCGGCTTGTTGATCTGGTCGGCGCTTCCCTTTGTGACGTCGCCGCCATGCTTAACCGATGATTCGACACGAGGTTCACCCCAATACGTTATGTTGCCACCCTGCTCGATGCTTGCGAACAAGGCGATTTGCGGTGTTGTGAAGATACTGCCGCCCTGCTCCACTGAGGCCTTGACGCTGTCCACTAACATCGAGCGTATATCGATCGTGCCGCCTTGACTGACGCCGGCTTTGAGCTCTGCCCTGCGCGGGAAGTCCCCCTGGCTTTGTATGGTGCCTCCATCATTGACCGAAATGCTGGCGATGTCCGACGTGACTATTTCGATTTCAAGTTCGTACCCTCGCGGGCACCGACTCTTGCATTTGTTGATAATCAGCCGCCCTCCATCGGCAACAGTGACGCTAGTGTAGTCGAGGCTACCTTTGATCAAAGTAACGCGCTGGATTGGGCCATAACGAAGGATCACCCGAGCGCCGTCGTGCAGCTCGATTGAGTCGAATGCTGCAACTGGAACTTCAGCTTGTGATGCGGGCGTCGACGGCATTGCAAGTGCAAGAGCAGACAATCCGGTGATGGCTAGCAGAGTCCCGAGGGCGGTGTTCAACCAGTATTTGTACTGCATATAACTCTCCTTTTTTTCCTATTCGTGATGGCGACCGAAGCGGGCACATCGCTTCCGCGACATTGCATCCAACCTGCTAACCTGTGGTGAGCGGGAATTGCACCGGCTGTAACGCTGGACGGTCGCTGAGCCTGAGCGACACCCCACGATGTGAGCGAGGAGTGACAACAGCGCAGCTGATTTTGTTCGCAATTTAGAATCTCCCAGGAAAGAAGATTCCGCCTCGTGTTGATATTCAACAGGAAGGAAGCATACACATCTTCCTGTTGAATATCAACAGCAAACATTAGCCGCCCAAAAATGGGACGCAACGCGAGGGTTCTCGACGCCACATTGGATCAGAAGGCTAACAAAGAAGACACGAGTTACGCCGATGAAATGAATCGTCGAAGGCTGATGCGGGTCGATCCTTAGTTAAGATCCTCCTCCTGCGACAAAGTCCGAGCCACGCTGATGGTGCGCAGCGAGTTGCCACCCGCGACAGTCGCTGCAGGCTTGAAACGAGAATTGACTGCGATCGCTCCGAACTGGCCGGTGTTTGAGATCAAGAGTCTAGCCGACAGCGTTTCGATACAGGTCTTTTTGCCTCGCTTGGCAGCGGGAATTCTTGGCGCGTTGGGGCTGCTGGGTTTGTTGCTTGCGTTGGTGGGGATATATGGATTGGTTAGTTATTCGGTGACACAGCGTACGCACGAGATTGGGATCCGAATAGCTCTAGGAGCTCGATCGCCGCAGGTGTTGCGATTACTCATGAGCCAGTCAATCGCGCTGACATTGGTAGGGATTGTGGCAGGTGGCGCAATGGCCGTGGTGACTACTCGCTTCCTGGCGACGCTGCTGATTGGAATAAGCTCTACTGATCCGCTCACTTTTGCGTTAGTGCCGCTGGCGTTGCTTTCGGCAACGACACTCGCCAGTGTTATTCCGGCTCGACGAGCGCTGAAGGTAGATCCGGTAGAGGCGCTGAGGCACGAATAACGTCTCGTTCTGAGTTTATTGGAGCGCAGCCATCCTGGGGGGCAAAATCTATGACAGTTTCTGAACGACCCAACAAACAGAACATTCAATCGAGCTCTTTCGTTGAAGGCGGTATGAAAATTGTTTTGTTGGTACTCTGTTTCCTTTTTTTGCCAACGCCAATAAACGCGCAGGAGAGAATCTCGGCAAATCAGACAATCACCAGGACGATCGAGCCCGGCAAGACTGAATTGTTCTCAGTTGCCCTAAAGGACGGGGACTATGTCAACGTTTCGATCGGGTACAAGGGCAAGATAAACCTTTTCCTACTGAATCCTGACGGAACGATTGCTCGCCGGCTTATCGGATCACCAGGCGAGGTGAAAGTCCCGTTTGTGTTCGCCGCCGAAGGCGCCGGCTCGTATTCGTTCAATATCGAGAATCCCGCCGACCGATCGGCCAGCTTTGAATTGGCCATAGGCGAAGTGGTCTCACTCGACGAGAGACTCAAACCCCAGCCGTGGACCGATCGCTATCCGAGCCCGCGTATTCAAAGCCTACGCAGTCGGATCGCCGCAGGTCAGACGAACACAGAGAGCTTCTGGAAACAAGTAACAGCAGAGGGCACTCCTCTCACCGAGCCCTTTGGTACCGACGGCAAGTATCAACTGGTGACATTTCTGTGGCGAACCGCGCATGACACGAGAAATGTCTTAGTTAGAGGTTCTTTTCTGGGGGTTGGTCCGGTCAACGATTATTCAATGCATCAGATTCCTGGCTCAGATGTTTGGTATTTGACCTTGAAGCTTCCCAGCGGCGCTCGGTTTACCTACCAACTGTCGCCGAACGATCCCCTGACGGTTGAGGATCCTCGCGCCGCACAGCGCGCGGCTACGAGGCAAGCCGATCCATTCAACCCTCATCGATCGGAATGTCCGCCCAATACCAGCAAGTTCAGATGTCAAAGCGTAGCGGAGTTGCCCGGAGCCGCACCTCAACCATGGCTCGTCGCAAAACCTGGAATAGCCGAAGGGCGCGTCGAGAAACAAACCATCAAGAGCTCCATTCAGAAAATAGAGCGTCCGTTTTCCGTTTACACGCCCGCCAACTACAAAGCCGATGGTCCACCCAACGCCTTGTTGATCTTATTCGACGGCGAAGACTTGCCGGACGATCCGTCTCCAGTGACGACGCTGAACAATCTTATTGCAGCTTCCAAAATTCCGCCGACAGTAGCGGTATTTGTCGAGAACGTTTCGCGTCGTCGTCTGGTAGATCTCGTCGCGAATCCAGAGTTCGCCGATTTTATGGCAAAGGAACTTGTTCCCTGGGTTCGTTCTCATTACAACGTCACAAAGGAAGCGAAGCAAACTGTTGTGACTGGCTATAGCGCTGGTGGGCTCGCGTCAGCATATGTTGCGCTGCGTCACTCTGAGGTCTTTGGAAACGTGCTGAGTCAATCCGGTGCTTTTTGGTGGTCGTTTGAGCACCACGGGGGAGTATGCGGTCCGCGCTGTCCTGATTCAGGCGGGACTGGCGGAGACTCTTCGAGGGACGCAACCACCGAAGGCAATTTCCTGGTCAGAGACTTCCTCGCGAGTCCGAAACTGTCAGTGCGTTTCTATCTTGCAGCGGGGACATTTGAAATTGACAGGGACGGTGCTGGAGGCAACATTCTGGAAAGCACGCGACACTTGCGTGACGTGTTGCTGGCCAAAGGGTATCAGGTTCACTATCAACAGTTCGTCGGCGGCCACGACGGTTTGAGCTGGCGGGGCGTTCTGGCTGATGGCTTGATCGCGCTTTTCGGTGCTCGGTGAGTTTCTTGGCACGATGAGGCACTTATCAACTGGAATGATGGGTTGTGCGGCTCACGCTAAGACCAGATCGACCCCGTCTTCCGCCTCGCTGCCACCTTCGCCGTGACGGCGGATGATCTCCACCAGGAGGTCGAACATCGTTGGACCGAGACCTTTCCGCGCCGACGAAAGCTCAGCGTCCACACGAGCTACGTTGGATGAGTGGCACGTCTGACGGATTCGCTCAAGGCGCTTCACCATCTCCGCGTGACCGAGTCTCGATCGTGAAAGCGCGTGGTCTCGCCACACGAGCACAAATCCAGCCTCGGGCGTTCCGAATCCACCCCGGAGGATGTCGTTAAGGGAATCCAGATTCCCGTGCCACTGGTATCCACGTAGAACCCTCTCGCTGAAGTGCTGCGAGAATTCCTCAAGGGTCGCGAAAGCACTTCCGTCCAGGATGTACTCAGTCTTCTCCACAGGGCCATATTTGCAGGGAACATACTACGCGTGCCTAGACGGCGACGAAGCGCCGTCTGTAGGCAGCTTTTCCGGTCTCAGAGAAACTTGGATGACGACAAATAAAGACGGAAACTTGGTCGGCCTTCGTTTTCTGATTTAATATGGCCCATCGCAAATAACAATAAAAATGAACCGAACTGATTTTCCCGGACATAGACTGGAGACCATTTGGCGGGATGTGCGCTACGGTGCACGAATGCTACTCAAGAACCCTAGCGTCTCGTTATTAGCAATGCTTGCCCTCGCACTGGGCATCGGTGCGAACACGGCGATCTTTAGCATCGTTCGCGGTGTGCTACTACGGCCGCTTCCATTTCTTCGCCCTGAACAACTCATTGGCATCCGCGAGAGCAAAGTCGGAGAAGGTCATTCGAATCCGATGGCGTGGCGTTCGTTCTTTGCTCTGCGTGATCAAACGCAGACGCTGGAAGGTGTCGCGGCCTATCTGAATTGGAATCCTGATATCGAGCGCGATGATGGCACTGTTCGCGTGATCGGGACTCAGGTTTCGCACGAATATTTCAAGGTGATGGGTGCGCAGCCAATGCTTGGACGCGATTTCACGCCAGAAGATAGCAAGCCCGATGCGACGCCGACGGTAATGCTTAGCTACGAGTTGTGGCAGCAGATGTGCGGCGGAACAGCCGATGTCCTCGGTCAAACGCTGCGCGTTGATGGAAGGAGTCTTGCGATCATCGGAGTAATGCCTCCGATTGCCTTCAATAATCAAGGTATTGGCGGTCAGGTTGGTTGGCGCAGCATTTGGACGCCGTTTCGAGTCAATGAGGCAAAGGCACAAAACAATCCTGGCCGCGTGGTGCGCGTGAATGCTCGATTGAAAGCGGGCGTAACGCTCGACCAGGCGCGAGCCGAATTAGAGACGGTGATGGAGGGGTGGAAGCAGTCCTATCCCGAAACGCACGGTTCCGAGATTGGCATCTATGCGGCTGAGCTGAGGGATTATGTAGTTGATCCAAATGCACAGCGCGCAATGTGGGTGTTGTTCGGCGCGGTAGTTTTTGTGCTGCTGATTGCCTGCGGAAATGTTGCGAACCTGCTGCTCGCTCGCGGGGCGGAACGTGAAAAAGAGATCGCAGTGCGCACGGCACTCGGCGCCAGTCGCTTCACGATCGTGCAGCAGTTGTTAACGGAAAGCCTGTTGTTGGCGGTGGGGGGCGCGGTGGCCGGCTGGCTTCTTGCGCGTTGGCTGGTGGCGGCGATCGTTAAATTCATTCCCAACGCCTGGCAGCGGATGGGGGAAGTGCAACTAGACGCCGGCGTGTTTGGCTTTACATCGTTGTTAGCTGTGTTGACCGGATTGCTCTTCGGTCTTGCTCCGGCACTTGGGGCATCGAAAATTGATCTGAATGATGCGCTCAAGAGCGGCGCGCGAGCTGTCAGTACCAGCGGAGCCCGCCAGCGGTTGCGCAGCGCGTTGGTGGTGCTGGAGGTCGCGCTGGCTCTCGTTCTGCTCGTTGGTTCAGGGCTATTGCTGAAAAGTTTCGCCAACTTGCGCAACGTCGAACTAGGGTTCAATCCTGACAACCTGCTGGCAATGAGCCTACGCCTGCCAAACAGTCGCTACCCCGAACCACTGCAACGCGTGAATCTCTTTCAGCAGACGCTTGCCAATGTTAATCAATTGCCAGGCGTACAGTCGGCGGCCATTTGCTTTTCTCTGTTGATGATTGGGGATGGCGCGACTGATCCGGTTGTGATCGAGGGCCGTCCTCCTGTTCCTAAAGGTGAAGAACCGGTCCTGCGAGGCGGCAGTATCTCGCCCGATTACTTCCGCACGATGGGCATCAACATTCTTCGCGGACGCGCCTTCACCGAGCAGGAAGTCTGGCAGGAATCGCATGTCATAATCGTTAACGAAGCGTTTGCGCAGCACTTTTTTCTTAATGAAGACCCGATCGGCAAACGCATCAAAGTCGGCTACGGAGATCCGCCGTGGACAACCATTATCGGCGTTGTCGCAAACCATATTCAGCCCGGCGTAGACAACCGCGTGTGGGAAGAAATGTTTTATCCGTACGTAAACACCGCCGACCCGCCGTTATGGACGATGAATCTGATAGTGAAAACCGTGGGTGACCCGGCTGCTTTGACGCCGGCGGTCGTCGATGAAGTGCGCAACCTGGATCGGCTGCAGCCGATTGCAAAGATCAGAACAATGCGCGATTTGACCGCTGATGCTTTGCAAGCGGATCGCTTCATTGCAGGATTGCTCGGCTCATTCGCCATGCTCGCATTGCTGCTCGCGGCCATTGGAATCTACGGCGTGATGAGCTACAACGTAACGCAGCGAACACAGGAACTCGGCATCAGGCTGGCGTTGGGCGCGACCGCGAGCAATGTGCTGCGTCTGGTGGTCGGGCAGGGAGTGACGCTCACACTGGTTGGTGTAACAGTTGGCCTGATCGCTTCGCTTGCGCTGACGAGATTGATGGAGACGCTTCTGTTTGGCGTGAGCGCGACGGATCCGGCTACGTTCCTGCTGATCGCGTTGCTACTCACGGCAGTGGCGCTCATAGCGTGTTACTTACCTGCGCGTCGGGCGACAAAAGTTGATCCGATAATTGCGCTGCGGTATGAGTAAATAACGTAGAGATCATCACTGCGTTCAGGACCGACAATGAGGACGACACGCGGGTCAGCCTTGCACTCGCCAAATTCCACAAAGCAAGGATAACCGCGCAGCGGTGTCCTCTCGATAGTTTGCGTGATTGTGGGATCTCCGGGGCCGCGCAGCGGTTACCTATCGAGTTATTTGTTTTGGATGCAACGAGGTAAGCGCTACGCGGCCCAGGAGATCTACAATCACACGAGCTATCGATAGGACACAGCTACGCGGTTGCGAGGCACCTAACGTGTAAACCATGGCAACACGCCTTTAGGACAACTTCCCTTCCTTGCGTTTTATTCAAATCTCGATGTAGAAATTCACCCGGCGGCTTCGTCCCACCCCCCTGCGGGTTTCATTGACGACTCTCGCAAACGCCGCCTTTTCAGATACCAAGTTGATTCGAACCGATTCTGAATTACTTCGGTATCACCAGCTCTTTCGCTCTATCAATTAAGGCAGAAGATGCCTGCCCAACTTTTCCGACAACAGGATCGGAAGAGCGGGTTACTACTGTCGCTCTCTGTAGAGCCTCCTCCTTCTCCTGACAAGGGAGCATTGAAAGGAACGAAGAGTATGAAAAAGATAATCATTGGAATTTGTTGTCTGGTTCTGATTTCCGTGATGGTTTCTGCAATGTGGGCAAACAATCCCGCCAGAACCTCCAAGGATAAGGATGTCATCGATCCCTCGCAAATCAGCCTGGCTATGGATCTGTCGATTGCAGACATGGTCAACCAGTCAAGCGCTATCGTCGTCGGAACTTGTCTCGATACTCACAGCGTGTGGGTGGACCGCAGCCTGGTCACGCTTGCGACCATCTCCGTGCGAGAGGTACTAAAAGGTGACAATAGCTCGACGATAACGGTGGCGCTTCCTGGTGGCGTCGACGCGAATCGAAAGTTTCCCGTCGCTATGACCTATCCAGGTGCACCGCGCATTATTCCCATTGAAGAAGTATTCCTGTTTCTCACCATCGACGACCAGGTTGTTGGTGGATATACGATAACCGGATTCTCACAAGGCAAATTCTCCATCGCAAAAGATGAGGAAGGCCAGGAAGTGGTTTCCCGAGATTTGACCCGCACTGCGCTCAAAGGCAAGAACGGACTGCGCCGGGGAACGATCAGTCAGACGCCTCTTTCCGAGCTGAAGAACCAGGTCGTGCGTCAACTGCAGAAACGTTAGTGTTCTGGCTCACGCCGCGAACCCTTAACGCTCGAACTTAGGATTCGATGACAGGCTGCCTCTCGAAACGGGAGGTGGCCGTGAGGAGAACATATGAAGAAGAGATTCACTACCTTTTGCATCGCAATCTGGATGGTTTTTGCAGTCGCCGCGACGACTCGAGCAGGAGGCGCTCTCGAAAGCTTTGACATCACAAACGCACCGCCGTCGCCGATTCCAGGCCATCTTCTGGCGCGGGTTATCGGCATCAGGTGGGATGCCAGATGCATCCCTGTCCAGTACCGCGTCAACAACACGCTGAATCCCATACCTAACCCGCTCGGCGCGGCGTTCCTATCTGTGGCAGATGCCACTACGGCGCTGCAGGCTTCGTTCGATCAATGGAACTCGATTCCCACTTCGTACATCGATTCGCAGATCGTCGGCACTACGAATAACCTCGGACTTGTCGGCTTCAATTTCGTAAACGAGCTCTCGTTTCGCACGGCCGCTGGGTTCGGCGCCATCGCCTCCTCCCCGTCAACGAACCTGATATCTGACGTAACATTTAATGACGGAGATGACATCGACGGCGATGGCGACCCCGATGTGTCGAGTGCGATCACCACGGCACAGGATTTTGACGGAGACGGCGATATAGAGTTCCCCGCCGGGTTCTACAAAGCCGGGACGATTCTTGATAACGATGTGCAATTCAACACCAAAGTCAGCAACGGGCTCCGCTTCACCGTCGACCCGGCTCAGGTGGACACGGTCACCCGCTCTGTAGACCTGATGTGCGTCGCGGTGCATGAGTTCGGCCACTCATTTGGTCTCTCGCACGTTCTCAACAATCAGGATAGCGCCACGGACGGTAGCGGGGCGACGATGTTTCCTTTTATCGACACGGGCGACCCGGCCGCGGAGCTGGCGCAAAGAACGCCCAACAACGACGACATTGCCTTTGCCTCTTACTTCTATCCCGAAGGCTCGGCCGCTTCAGGCCCGGCGGCGCTACAACCAGGTGATGTGGCTTTCGATAGTGTGTACGGCCTGATCACCGGCGAGCTGCGCCACGGCGTACTGAACCAGCCGTTGGCGGGCGGAAGCCTTTTTGCCGTCGACCGCAAGACGAATACTATTACCGCGAGCGCCTTCAGCGGGACGACCAACCTTTCGTTCAACCCGATGACCGGCGGCCTCTTCTTCATCCCCACCGTCGCCGATGCCATTCCGAACGGCAACTACGTCATACCGGTGCCCAAAGGCAGCTATTCGGTCGGCGTGGAGGCAGTAGACGGATCGCCCGTGGCGGCAGGCAATATCAATTTCACCTGCCAGATCGGCAACTTCTTTGGCCAGCAAAATTTCATCGAAGAGTTCTTCAACGGCGATGAAGAGGCGGTCATCGAGCGCAAGCCCGGCGACGCCAAAAACGTAGCTGTTAACCCGGGCCATACCCATAGCGGGGTCAATATCGTAACCAACAGCGTCTTCAACATCAGCAACTTTGGGGGGCGTAACGCCATCGGGTTTATAAACCCACCGGCAGGCGGCTTCATCTATGCTGTGGCTTACGCGGCTTCGCAGATCAGCGCCATCAATCCGGCTGGAGAGATCGTCATACAGGCAGGTTTGTTCGACACAACCGTGGTTGACGCCTCCGTTCCGGTGCTGTTCGCCGAGGCCGTTTTGACGACGGGTGTGATCAACGCAGACGGCACCGCAACCATAGATCTGGTAAACCCGCTCGACCGAGCCACTGGCTTTCTTGCTCAGGACACCGACTTCGCTCCGTTCTATTTCAAGAACCCACACGTAATCGGCGAGCTGGTACGAGAGGGCATCAATGCGGGTACCATCCAGAATCTTTTCCTCTTGCTTAAGATTCCGCCCCAACCATTCGCGGGCGTAAGTGGTCAGCCTCCGCTCATCGGTCTTAGCACTCAAGCGCCCATCTTTGGCCGGTCGTTCTTGTCCACCAACGGAGGAATCACCTTCAACCGCAGAAATGATCTCAATTTCCGTTTCTCTCTAATCATCTCGGTACCGCCACCGGAGGAGTAGAGACGCTACTCACACGCGCCAGGCTCATAGCTCGGCGGCGTAGGCGCGAACGGCAAACGCTTTATTCCGTTCGCGCCTTCGCAGCAAACTCATTACTTGTCTCGTTGATCTGATGATGCGATCTCATCAAGTTTTTTCTGAAGCTCGGATTGCGGAAGCCATTGTCCTTTAATCATCACACCCACTCGACGTGATGCAAAGGAAACATCATCTAACGGATTGCGGTCTAGAAGAATTAGATCTGCCCGCTTCCCTTCTGCAACCGTGCCAAACTCTGTACGGAACAGGAAGCAAACAATAAAACCACATGTTTCGCCGCGCCTCGGTTGATGCACTTGTTGGTCTTGATGTGCATCTTGGAGCTTCGGCACGTCATTCTGTTTTATGCTTCATGTCTACTGGCTCGAGTGTACGTGTGGTGTGCTCGGTGACGCTCATCGCTGTTTCTGGAAGCGTATGGGCGTTTGCCTCACCAAGCCCTCTCGCGGTTTGTTTCTTAAGTCGCTCAGGGTCACCTGTTTCTCTAGCAACCTTCTTGAGAGCCAAAAACTTCCAAATGTACGCCCCTTCGACCGCCAGCAACAGCAGAAAGCCCAGCAAGGTGCCTGAGATAACCAGATGCATATTTTCAGGTCCGAACACCATCTTCATCGCCATCATCAGGAAGATGATAGCTACGAGGCCGAAGATGAGTACTGTTCCTATCGCTCCCACCAGCGTCTCAGGCCTCACCTCTGATGACTCGGTGATGCGATCGCCTTTTGCCTCACTCAACCTGGCTCCGCAGTGATTGCAATAGCTCAAGCCCGGTGTCACCGCCATACCGCAGGATGAACAAAACATGTTTTTCACCTCCCTGAGGCCATACGTTACGACACACCGTACGAGTTCGGTGTTGGTATTGGGACTAACGGCGAGCACTCTAATGCCATCGCTAACCTGCGGGAGAGCTAAATACTAGTGGCCTGTATCAGTGATTTCGCCAGTTTCGGCACCGACGACTCCACTGACCACGGGGTCGGTGGAGGCTTCAACCAGACACTAGCGAAGTTTCTGATACAGCCCACTATTATGTGGAACCGTGCTCTCTTAGATTCGCTAATCATCTCCTTAATTCTGCTTTCTTACCGTCACTGAAACGGTCACGCGCGAGGGGTAACGCGAAGACCGGTATATTCGTTGCGACGCCGTCTGAAAATCGCCCGGCTGCGCCAGAAAAATGTTACTGACAAACTTCTGGGGGTTGCGATCATACAGAGGAAACCAGGTGCTCTGAACCTGCACCATAATCCGGTGTCTTTTCAAAAAAGCATAATCATTGCCGTGCAAATCAACGCTATACTCGTTCACGCGGCCCGCCTCAACCGCTTCGGGAGTCTCAAAACTTTTACGATAGCGCCCGCGAAAGATTTCGCTCGCGACCATTAACTGGTATCCGGCCATCTTTGCGTCTTCCGACGGATAAACGTCAATCAGCTTGACCACCCAGTCGCTATCAGTACCTGTAGTCGAAGCGAAGAGATGTGCGCCGATATCGCCGGTGATGATCACATCTTTTTCGAGCGGCTCTGTCCGCCAACTCAGAACATCGGGTCTCTGTCCCAGGAAACTCTGGTCTTCTGCCAGCCAGGAATACCAGCCTGAACCTTTCGGCTCGTAGGTCGCCTGAACCGGGCGCTTCCTATACGGCGCCGGATGCGCCGGGTCGGAAGTGTAGCTATCAAATTCTTCGGCGGCCTTGGAGGTGTCCGGCCCATCAAATGAAAGCCGCCCGCTCGCTTGTAAATAGAGATCGGCTTTCCGCACATTCGTTCGCGGCGGCCAGGAATCGTAAGTCATCCACCTGTTCATGCCTGATTGAAAGATGGTGGCCTCCGGCTGTTTCAAACCCTGCCTGTTCTTTAAGTGATAGGCGAACCAGGGTGCCTCGATCTCTTTGCGAAAATAGGTTCCGGTATCACTCCCAAAATCAACCTCCGCCAGGCTTCGCCCTTTCCCCCGCCAGCCGCCGTGATTCCAGGGGCCTTCGACGAGAAAGACTAACCCCTTCTTGTCCTTCTTCTGTAGCGCCTGGTAAGTGACCAGCGGGCCGTACAGGTCTTCCTGATCCCACCAACCGCCGACAAGGAGAGTCGGGACCGTCGCCGCGTTGAGATAATTCTTGACGGCGCGCTGCTTCCAAAAAGTGTCGTAATTCGGGTGCGCGACGAAATCGTTCCACGTCGGCAGCTTCCCGCCAAGTTTTGCTGTGATATTCGAGAGTGTGGGCAGAGCGAGATACCAGTCGTAAGCGTCCGCTTGATCAAAGCTGACTACTTCAAGGGTTTTTGACGACTCTACCAACTTCACATATTCGTAGCCGTAGCTCTGTCGGAACGCGCCGTTATGAAAAAAGTCATCGCCCATCCAGAAATCGCCGACCGGGGCTTGCGGCGAAACGGCCTTTAGCGCCGGGTGTGGTCCGATCAGCGCCATGGTAGCGAGCCAGCCATCATAGGAGCCCCCAAAGATCCCGACGCGCCCGTTGTTGCGCGGCACATTCTTCAGAAGCCAGTCAATCGTATCGTAAGTGTCGGTGCTCTCGTCGACGGAGCTTGGGTTGTGTTTGTCCCGCGGGGGCCGGACCATTACAAACTGCCCGTCGGAATCAAACTTTCCTCGGATGTCCTGAAAGACGAAGACGTATCGGTCGGCAACCAGCTCTTTATAAGCTTCATTGAGCATGTCGCTGTTCCATTCTTTGACGCCGTAAGGGGTGCGGTTGATGATAATCGGAAGCGGCTCGGCTTGAGTTTGGGGCGTTAGAATGACCGTGTGAAGGCGAACGCCATCGCGCATCGGAATCATCGCCTCGGTGCGCGCAAAAGGGACCGGGGTGGTTTGAGCTTGCTGTGTGCCGGGGTTGCTCGTTTGTGAAGCAAACGAATGTGGGAGTTGAAGAACAGACGCCCCGAACAGGATTAACAAAACAAAAATAGGAACGGCTTGGCGTCGATGGTACACTTGTGATTCCCTCATATCTCTAATAAACGCCCTAACCTGATGTAGTGGTGCACTCCTTTATTGCGCGCCAGCGATAGATTCTGGTGGGCTTGTGATATCGCAAGTAGCCCATGCACTCAGTCCTGTACGCATAGCCCACCGTGGCCGCCCCTTCGTGCGGCGATTAGGGTTATCAAAGAGGGGCGGCCACGGAGCGCCACCCGTACAGACCAGCGATTTCTCCGTTACGCTCCACTAGTTCACCAACTTGCCTGTCAAAAACAATTGTCTCCCAGATGAGACGGTTTATTCCAATTTATCGATATAGATATTGAGCGACAAAAATAAAAAGCAACCTCCGTCATCGGGCTCGGACGCCTCGCGTTCGCGTAGCCTATCTAGAAACCATAAAAGGAGAATATCCATGAATCATTATCTAACCAAAATTAGCATCAGCTTGATGATACTCGCGCTGGTGAGCCTCACCGCGCTGACGGTGCTGGCCCATACCAGGCCCATTCATCTTGTAGAGCACGGTACGTTGACACCGGTTCCAAATCAACAGGGTCATTTCACTGCCGAAGGAACTGGAACGGCGACTCACCTTGGTTCTATCATCGTGCACCGCACGCTCTCTCTCACACCGGCAACGGATGGATCGGGATTGATGGACGTAGAGGGAGAAGCGACGCTTGTAGCGCCCAATGGTGACGAGCTCAGAACCGGCCTCGAGGGCACCCTCAACCCCGCAACCGGCCACGCAGTTTTGGTTTATGAATGGGAGGGAGGCACGGGACGGTTTCAGAATGCAACCGGCATGACCACCTGGCAAGTCGATGTTAATACGGATGGGACATACGACGTCGTAGCGGACGGTGTTATCAAATACTGAAAAGGCGCGCTGGAATTAAGGAAAGGTAAAAGGAAAAGCAGAGCCGAAAGCTCCCTTTTGCCTTTCCTTGCAATGTCATTGGAAGGGCAGACGAGATGAGTCACGCCCTCCATCAGAATCACGAGGCGAGCCCGTCTCACGAGTATCCTTAATCCACCCGACACTCATTCAAGCCCGCGCAGCTTTGAGGCGCGTATTCTATTAGGTGCTCCGCATCGAGAGAGCGAATTAGCGCGGTCTACTTCGAGTACTTTCCGACACACTTAAACGACCTTTGTGTCTTGTTTTTAGGAAGGTTTCGGATATTGACCCAATACTCTTCTCGCGCATCCACGTCGATCTCGACTGTTGTCGAATATAGTGCGTCCGATCCGTCCCGCTTGCAGCCGGAGATCCAGTACTCCTCATGGGTCCCAGCATCCCAGTAATTGCTCTTAAAACCCGAAATCTTCTCGAAGCGACGGCCATCGTAGTAGATCGATTTACCAGACTTGGAAAAAGTAGCCCAGCCGATCCGAGCTGGTCCGACAATGTTGTCCCCCTTAAACTCGATGTACATTAGTCGACGTTCCCTGGACATTATTTTTTCTCCACCTGCGAGTGACGTGGCGAATGCACTGCATCAGCAGGGCGCATTGATGTAATGCAAAACATTTCCTGCGAGCTATTTGAATGGTGCATACCGCGCTGCCGTATAAACGTGATTCGAGTACCGGCTTAGTTCAAACGCCGAAATGTGCGCGGGTGTACAGCTGAGCAAAGCCTTAAAATTCCAAATCCAATTCCGCATGAGTTCGAATGATTGCTAATAGCTCACCCCTGCTGTCACTGCCATATCGGTGGATTAACAATACATGTTTTTCTTCTAACCTAACGTAAAAAGCGATGTAGATTGTTCTGTGGATGGTCAAAACCGCTGCGTTTCAGAACTATTTTCTACTTGGAAACTCTTCTAAGTACGAACGGTGAATTCCTTTAAAGACTTCTAAGAAGAGGTTCAGGAACGGCCGGCCGGACAGCGTCAGTTGTTGGAACTCTTGGGCGGAAGAATCACAGCATTCGGGCCCGCCTGATACTTGCCCGTCCGATCGGGAACGATGCCATCCACCACCATGTATGTGCCGCCAGCCGCTCTTGTCGTCTCCTTAGGCGCGATCTGCTTGTAAGACTCGACAGAAGCAACTTCCTTGCTCGCGTCCGGGATCATCACAAAGGCAGGAATCGCGTCTACTCGAAGCGCGAACGAGATGTGAGTCTTCTCTCCGCCCGGGCCCGTTGGGCTGAAGTCTGCATTGCGTCGCAATGCGTAATAGACCGCAGGCAACTGTACCCACGTAAGCACCTCGATCACCGTGCCGCGCGCGTTCACCCATCCTTTATATACAGGCTCCCAGGGCCGATACCCGCCCACGTAGCCGGTCAGCGAGCCGTCAGTCTTCATCTGCAGATCGACTCGTGCGCGCAGAAGTTCCAGATCCCGCGTATACCCTGGGTCTCGCAACATGATGTCGGCGGGTGCAGCTGAGACAATCCTCCCGTTGACAGTGCGGGCCGGCAGTATGCCTTCATACCTCGCGTGAGGCGTGATGCGAAAAGTGTAGTCCCATGCGATATTGCCATTTCCATCCTTCACCATCTTGTCGTTGCTCACATAGAAACCGACTTTGACGCGGTCGTCGTTCATCGGATCGCGACCTTCACCCGATACCACAATCACCGTAGTCCACGCACCATTCCGCATCGAGTCGTTGAACTGCAACGCTCCGCTCGAAAGCCTGTGCGGGCCGCGATAGGTCTTCCAGCAGCCACACGTTTTGTAGAAGGTGTTGTCTATCCCTTTCTCGCCGGTCGGGCTGGTGAAGCCGTTCTTCTCGTCGCCATCCAGATTTATGCCTTCGCCGATTGTGCCTGACACGCCCACCAGACCGGGGTCTGGCGTTGAGGTTGGATTCACATAGACGTTCGCCCGATCCTTACCCCGAAAGGCCATCTGATTCTGCCCGTGAAGCGGGCTGCGCGTGGGGTTAGCAGGGTTGCGTAGCCACTTGGCTTCTTCCAACGTATACCCTGCATCGACCAAAACTTTAACCCAGTCGATCTCCGGATTGGTTCCTGCGGGACAATCGGTTCCCGGATCGATCACGCCAGACTTGGCGCCGTAATACATAGCCGGCTCGTTCCATTCGACGACCCAGGTCTTGGTCCACTTGCCGGACTTGGATGGCTGCTGCGACGTGACGGATCCCGGTAACGCGATGGATATCGCTATCACTACGGTTGCGATCAAGTGCCGTTTCATGCAGCCTCCTATCTCAAGCGATGACTTCGGTGATTGGGCGCGCGGTCGTCATAGAGGCAGAACCGAACTCACCCACAGGCGCTCCGACGAGTCGCATCGCAGTCAGCGAAACGCGAGTGACCGACTCGCCGGTGGTGTGTATGTGCTGTCCGGCCTTATGCCTGCCAGCCGCACCGCCAGCCAGGAACATCGGTATGTTTTCGATGGAGTGGATCTTGGCATAGCCCGTGTCGCTGAACGCGAATACCAGGCTGTTGTCGAGCAGCGTCTTTTCTCCCTCTTTGATTGCTTCCAGTTCAACAAGGAAGTCCCCGAACGCCTGCATGACCAGGCCCGCAAGCTTGCTCGTCTCCGGCTGGTAGCCCAGTTTTGCATCGGTGGGCTCGTCATGCGTGATCTGGTGATAGATCTTACTTTGACCGGCGAGGTAGGTTTCCGAGGTGCCCGACGTGTGGACGAAGTTAAAGACCCTCGTCTGGTTGCACGCCAGACCCATCCCCAGCAGCTTTGCCATTGCGCTTGTGTTGGCGCGAACGGTGTCGACCGAAGCTGAACGCGGCATCTCTTTCGGGGCGCCGGGCACGACACAGGTCTCGCATCTCTCGGGCTTCTGAAGCTGAACTTCGAGCTGGTTCTCCATATCGCGAACGGAGGTAAAATACTGATCGAGCTTGATCTGATCCTCCTTGCCCACTCCAGCCATCAGAGCCTGCCGCTGGTCCTTAACCGCAGAGAGCACGCTCTGACGAAGCATGATCGACGGGTCCGGCTTCCAATCATCGCTGTTCGGGTCCTGAAAACCCGCTCCGAAAAGCCTGGTGTAGAGAGCGAGTGGCGTAGTCTCCGGAGTGGCGAAACCGTTCCCAGTGCGGGTTGAGTAGCTAATTGGCTGCCGAGACATCGACGCGTCGATGTCGATCACCTTGAACCGAGTCGCTCCTCCGATCGCGTCGGCGATCTTCGTGTCGAATGAAGGTCCGTCGAAACGGCCCGAGGCAGCCGGCGCGATGCCTGACAAGATCGAGGCATGGCCGCTCCAGTGAACCAGATTCGCCCTTCCATCACCGATCGCGCGGAAGCCGGAGAATACAGAGACCTTATCCTTGACGGGCTTCAACGATTCCAGCTCAGGCATGATTTCGTAGCCGTGCCCAGTCTTGCTCGGGACCCACCGAGTGCCTCCCGTAGGAGTGTCTGTCAGGCCCAAGCCCCAGAAATAAGTACCGAACCTGACCGGCAGCTTCGTTCCATCGGCGAATGCGGAGCCATTGAAATTGAGGAACCGATCAAGGATTGGAAGCCCCACACATACGGCCGTGCCACTAAGCATGCCTCGCAGGAACGAGCGGCGATTGAAGGGTAAGTTCATTGAAGACTCCTCCTGATTCCTGAAGTGGGCCTCGCGGCCGCACGTGACTAACGCACAACTTTGAAGAACTCGGGACTCGAAGCTATCTGCGACATCAGGCCGGGCAGTCGATAGCCATTCGCAGCGAAAGCTTTGGTCTGCTCGGCGAGATAGCTTTCGTCGCGCTCGTCGGTCTTTCGGCCAACACCGTACGCGTAGACCTTGCGGACCAAACAAGCTGAAGTGTCCGGGTTATTGTAGAGAAGCTTGCCGAGTCCTCGTGCGCCCTCGAACTTCACGCCATAGAGGTCGGACGTTACATCGATTGGCGCGCCGTTCTCCATCGTCCGCAACTGTCCGAGCCCGTCAAAATGCTCGAGACCAAGGCCCGGCGGATCTGTCGATCGATGACAGCTGGCGCAGCCTTTGTTATTCATGTGATCGAGCAGCCGTCCGCGAACTGTCCCTTTAGTGGTGTCCTGAACGCTCGAAAAATCTACATTCGCCGGCGGATCCGGGGTCGGCTGGCACATGAAGATCTCGAGGAGCTTTATGCCGCGCTTCGTGGGTGACGAGGTTCCCGGGTGAGCGTGGAGCGACAGGAAGCTTACCTGGGTGAGGATACCCGACCGCTCGGACGATTCCGGGAAGGTGTAAGGAGCCCACTCGCTGGTCGACGCGAACGGTATGCGATAGACCGAGGCCAACGGCCGGTTGATAAACGTTTCGTTTGAGGTGAAGAGCTCTCGATAATCGCGCTGCTTGCGGACCAACAGATCAACGACCGTTCTTAGAGTCTGTTCTTTGGCACTATCGGACACGGCCTGGTTGAACTTGGGATAGATCGTTGGATCCTTCACCAGGTTTTCAAATCCGTCGAGCTGCAGCAGGTCCGCAAAGAACGCTCGAACGCCGTCCTCGTAGCGGATCGATGAAATCATCCGAGTGAGCTGTTGTTTGAGGCCGGCTTCGGTATGGATAGCGCCGCTGCGCGCCGCGGCAAGAAGTTCATGATCGGGCGCCGAGTCCCAGAGCAGAAAAGACACCCGCGAAACCTTGGTGTAGCTGTCGAGCCGGTACTGCCCTCGATTGGCCGGATCGGGTTCGGCGGTTTCCACTCTAAACAAAAACTCCGGAGCAACCAGCAGGCTGGTAAGAGCGAGTTTCAACCCAGCGTAGAAGTCGCGCGACTGTTTGGCGCCCACTGATGCTGTGTTGAGGCGGGCTAACGTTTCGGACTCGGTCAGAGGTCGGCGAAACAGGCGTTCACCATACGCCTGTATGAACTGACGGGCGCAAGCATCATCGGCCTGGGTTGGATCAGCGGGCTTGCACGGGACTGACTTGGTCCTCTGCTTTTCGCCGAGCACCTGATCTGATATGGAGCTTGCCAGAGCGAAGTACTGTTCGAAACCGGCGGAGGTTAGAGAAAGCTGGGCGCTTCCGATAGCAAGCAGTCCCTCTTCGCGCCGTTCCGGCTCGAAACGAGCATTGATCTTGATCTCGGGGCCGAAGATGTCGGCGATCGTGTGACGATACTGGCTCTCAGTGATTCTCCGGACCGCTACCTTTACTGGACCTGCCTCGCCAGATGCGGACTCTGATGTCTGGGCACGAGGGGTGACAGCGAAGGCGAGCGCTACAATGAAAGCCGTGGCACACGCCCAACGTATCTTCTTGTTAGTTGAATTCTGCTTGAGTAGCAATTGACTTCCTCCATGGCGAGAGGTAATCACCTCGGACGCCAACCGGACGACTGGCTTCGCGCGGCCACTTGCAGCAAAATGGATTTAGTCCCGTCTCGGATTAGCTTATTAAAGCAGTAGCGGATCAGAAATGGAAATGAAACAAGGCTAGAGAGAATCAGGCTTGAGACATTTAGTTCTGGTAGTTCTGGTGGCGGACTCGTTAGGTTACATTCACTTGAATTGTTAGCCAATATGGTGAAACCTTCTGAGCAATATTCGCTCAACTCAGGAGGGTAATGAGATCTCGGATGATAAGGCCTCGGAAGTGGTTCAGACAGGTTCGAGACAAGCAAATGTCGACGAATCAAGCCTGAATCCTTCTGAAGACCCGATAGCTGATTCTTGACTCTGGCGTTGAGATTTCGATGGCTAATAAAGACATCGCGCAGGACATATTAGGAGCAATCACAGAAGGCAAACTTGATAAAGTCCAAGAGTTGCTCAGCAAGGGCGCTCTCGCTGCTCGTGACAGCTTCCCAGCCATGTTTCCTACTCTGCGGCATTCGCGCATTCAATAATCTCTTCGCTGCCAGTCGGTTCCATGAGCCTCTTACTGCCTCTGGCGAACGGCGAGCATATCTAAATAATGCGGATTGTACATAATGCCTAGTATGTTCCCGAAAGGATCAACTACCGTAGCGGTGATGAACCCGCTGCCGCGGTCTTGTGGTGCCTCGAGCTGCTTTGCTCCCATCGATACTGCCTTCTTCAAGACTGCGTCAATGTCGTCAACGTGCCAGTGCACTACGACACCAGCTCGGCCATTTATGCTTTCTGTACCAGGCGCGTATTTGCTGTCAATAATACCTAATTCGTGCTGGTAGTCGCCTAGTCTAAATTCGACGTAACCGGGTCGCTCAAAGTAAGGGTCAATGCCCAGGAAATCTGTATACCACTGCTTTGCTGCAGCGAGATCTGCAGCGAAATAACTGACTGTTGTCAATCCTCGAAATGTATTTTTCATAATCTCTCCCTTTTTCGTTAAGAACGCTGGCTCCTCTACACAATTACACGCATGAAAACGGCAGCCGACCAAAAAATCCGCAGTCAATTATGATCAGGGTCTGTCTTCTGTCTCTATTTCGGCGTGTCGGCCTTAACGGCAGCATTCACCGGGCCGCGCCTGAAACAGGAATAATAACCGGAGCATTACTTGGCGAGGCTCCGGTGGGGAGGTGCTAGGTTGAGTTTAGAACCGATAGAGCCTGATCGAAGTCAACCTCGGTGTAGCAAAAATGCAGAAAACCGTAGCTTGCGCTCTCTATATCCCACAAACACATTTTCATTGAGCAGCTTTTCATATACCTCGGCGTGAGGTGGTAATTTGCTAAGCAGGTGTCCATGTTCGAGTCCTGGCGAGCGTACCTGTCTTTTCAACCGATGAATACTGTCATTAAGCCGACTTAGCCAGCCGCAAGGTTTCATCTCTACCTCGCTGGAATGGTCCGACGACCCAATCTATAATCGTGCAGCCGAAACTCAATCCTGTTGGCATCGGGGCGAGCGTGAGAGGGTGAGCGGAGGGGCATGAGAGAAAGTCTAACAAGAAGAAGGGTGCTCCGTTCGGTCGCAGTCGCGGGCTTGTCGCTGGCTATCTGGCTCGCGGTTCCGCCTTCTCTGCGTCGGGCCCAGGGTGCGCAAAACCCTTCTGAATTCGATCAAATCGTTCTGCCGTTTCTCGCTCGCACTTGCTACTCCTGTCACAATGCAAACCTAATGTCAGGCGGTGTCAATCTCGAGGCGATTCGGACCGCCGACCCTGCAGCCGCAGGTGGCAACCCTGCTGCCAAAGGGAACAAGTCGATCCCTCAGTCGATCGAAATCTGGCGACGAGTGCTTCGGAAGCTTCAAACCGGAGAGATGCCTCCCAAGGGCCAGCTCCGCCCGGATCCGAATGAAGTAAAAGAAGTCATCGCCTGGATCGAAAAGCGGCTCCAATCCGAGGATTCGGCTGTGACTCGTAACGGTGACCAGTCGTCGGCTGCGAATCGAACCGTTGACCACGTTACTGTTCGCCGCTTGAATCGAGCCGAGTACAACAACACAGTGCGCGACCTGTTAGGTGTTGACGTGCGTCCCGCGGATAGCTTCCCACAGGACGACTCGGGCTACGGGTTCGATAACATTGGCGATGTGCTGTCGCTGTCTCCGGTGCTTATGGAGAAGTACCTTGCGGCGGCAGAAAGAGTCGCGCGCGAAGCTTTGTTTGGGCCAGAGCAAATGAAGCCGACGATGGTGAAGCTTCGTCCTTCGCTTCAACGCATAATTCCAAGTATCGCGCCGCCCTCTGATTACGATTCGACAGGGCTCACACTTCCAAACGCGCTTCACGTCATCCATCGCTTTCCAGTTAACGGTGAGTACATCGTGCGCGCGTTTCTCGGCGGAAGTCGCCCGCTTGGCTCGGAGCCTATTTCAATCGCCTTGTGGGTCGATGGCGAACAGGTTCAGGCGATAGAGCTCGACCCAACGAAGACCGCGGCGTTCGACGATGAAGATAAACAAGATCTCGGCGGGAAGGTTCAGGAGTTTCGGATAAAGACCACCGCCGGAGAGCATTGGGTGGCAGCATCAATCCTTCATCTGTACCAGGGACTTCCTGCGAGGTACCACGGACCCAATCCATCCAGGATCCCTACGCCTCCACTTCCGCAATTCAGGCCGCGTCCCAACGCTCCGCCTGCGCAGCTGGAGGAGTTTAAAAAGCGGTTCGAAACCCGCATTGCCGCCATCGAAAAGGCGCCGGTGAATGAAGCGCGGTTGACTTCCCTTGAAATCGGCGGCCCTTACAACCAAGCCAAAGGTCCCTCGCAGGAGAGTCTGAAAAAAATCTACGCGTGCGGGCATCTTACCGGTCATCACAAGCGCGATTGCACACGCAAGATCGTAGCTGATTTGGCCGCACGCGCATTCCGTCGACCCGGAACTTCGCAAGAGATCGACAACCTGTTGCGATTTGTGTCAATGGCTCAAAAGAACGGTGACTCGTTCGAGGAGGGACTTTGCCAGTCGCTTCAAGCCATGCTGGTGTCACCGCATTTTCTCTTTCGTGTCGAGCAGAATCGAGGCTCCACGATTAACGACCACGAGCTGGCTACGCGGCTCTCATACTTTTTGTGGAGCAGCATGCCCGACGCCGAGTTGACCCGGTTGGCGAACCAGCAGAAGCTGCGTTCGCCGGGCGTCCTTGAAACGCAGGTTCGCAGGATGCTGAAAGACGTGAAAGCGCAGGCGCTTGTCGACAACTTCGGCGGTCAGTGGCTCGAACTGCGGAAACTCGAATCGGCTAAACCCGATCGCCAGCGATTTCCAGGATTCGACGAATACCTGCGTATGTCGATGCGCAGAGAGACCGAGCTCTTCTTTCAGAGCATCGTGCAGGAAGACCGCAGCATTCTCGATTTCATAGATGCGAACTACACATTCCTCAACGAACGTCTCGCACGTTTCTATAAGATTTCAGAAGTAAAAGGACCGGAGTTTCGTAAGGTTGCACTTCGTAACAACAGCGAGCGCGGCGGCGTAATAACGCAAGCTGCGGTACTGACCGTCTCATCTTACGCGACGCGCACCTCACCGGTGTTGCGTGGAAAGTGGATCCTGGAAAAGATACTCCATGCTCCGCCACCTCCGCCGCTGCCGGATGTGCCAAACCTGGATGAGTCGAAGATCGGCTCAGCCGCATCGCTGCGCCAGCAGTTGGAGACGCATCGTCAGAACGCTGTGTGCGCTTCTTGTCACGCTCGGATGGACCCGTTAGGATTTGGTCTGGAAAACTTTGACGCTGTCGGCGCCTGGAGGAGCCAAGACGGGAAGTTTCCGATTGATGCGACTGGCACGCTCCCCGATGGCCGATCGTTCAAAGGCCCGAGCGAGTTGAAGAAGATTCTCAAATCTGACCGAGATGCGTTCGCCGAAGGCCTGACTGAGAAGCTGATGATCTATGCTCTTGGTCGAGGACTTGACGACAATGACAAACCCGCAGTGAATCAGATCGTGAGCCGTCTAGGTGCGGAAGATTACCGCTTCTCGAGCCTGGTGCTGGGCATTGTTAGCAGTGAGCTATTTCAGAAGCGGAGAGGAGATCAACCTCGTTGATCAATACCGGAAAACACCTGCCGCGCCGAACCTTTCTCAAGGGGATGGGTGTCAGCATCGCACTGCCGCTTCTTGACGGGATGATACCGGCTTTCGCGAGAGCGTCGCGCGTTGCCGCGACTCCACCGGTTCGCCTTACATTTGTCTACGTGCCCAACGGCATAGTCATGAAAGACTGGACGCCTAAGGCCGTCGGAAAGGCGTACGAGTTCACCCGAATCCTCAAGCCTCTGGAGCCGCTACGAGAAGACCTGTTTGTCCTTTCGGGGCTGGATGAGCGCAACGGAAACGCGCTTGGTGACGGAGCTGGTGATCATGCCAGAGCAGGCGCGGCTTTTCTTACCGGTGTTCATTGCAGGAAGACCGAAGGCACTGACATTCACAACGGCATCTCAGCCGATCAAATCGCGGCGCAGGCGCTGGGATCAAAGACGCGCTTCCCATCGATCGAGCTTGGTTGCGAAGATTCTCGGACCGTCGGCAATTGTGATTCAGGTTACAGTTGCGCTTATACCAACAGCATCTCCTGGCGTGGCCAGTCTACGCCGATGCCTCCGGAGCTGAATCCGCGGATGGTGTTCGAGCGCCTATTCGGTACGACGGATTACAGTCTCGATCCAAAAACCCGCGAGCGGCGGGCTCTCTATCGAAGCAGCATCCTGGATTCGGTGCGCGACGACACGCAACAGCTCGCGGGGAAGCTTGGCGCTTCTGACCGCAAAAAGCTCGACGAATATCTGTCTGCAGTACGAGAGATCGAACGGCGGATACAAACCGCCGAGAAGGACAATCGCCAGATGACGCCGGCAATTGAGAAGCCAGCGGGCATACCAATCACGCTGCCCGATTATGCGAAGCTGATGTATGAGCTCCAGGTGGTGGCGTTTCGGGCAGACCTTACCAGGGTTACGACAATGATGCTCGGTCGCGAGGGCAGCATGCGAGTTTATCCCGAGATTGGCGTCCCCGATCCTCATCATCCGCTCACCCATCACCGCGACAATCCGGACTGGATTGAAAAAGTAACCCAGATCAATTGTCTTCATACCGAGTTGCTCGCTTACTTTCTAAAGATGCTCAAATCGACTCCCGACGGAGACGGAAGCCTGCTCGATCATTCAATGATTGTGTACGGGAGCGGCCTCGCTGATGGCAATCGCCATACCCACGAGGATCTTCCGGTGTTGCTTGCCGGTCGAGGCGATGGGAGCCTCAAACCTGGACGACATATCGTGTACGGGGCCGGCACACCTGTCACGAATCTATACCTTGGCCTGTTGGATCGAGTTGGAGTGCATCCCGAGAAGCTAGGCGACAGCACAGGGCGAGTAGAGCAGCTCTCTGATCTTTGAGGAGCGCACTCGGTGTAATTAAAAGTTCAGATTCAGGCGCAATCCCACCAACGCGCGGTTGGTGGGATTTAGCCACTTCATTTTCAAAACGAGGCGATGAACTCAAAGCGGACGTTGCTTTCGCTCCTTTTTATCTTGCTGGTCGTCGCGGTAGTCCTGGCGCAGACCACAGAAAACTATCCCGTCAACCCTGACTCACAACCCCAGCCCGGCGTGCCGAAAGGCGAAGTCCTCAAGTTTACTTTTGAGAATTCCAAAATCTTTCCGGGCACCTGGCGTGAATACTGGGTCTACGTGCCGGCCGAGTACAAGCCGGACAAACCCGCGTGTGTGTATGTGAACCAGGACGGCATTCAATACGAAGCGCCCACGGTGTTCGACAATCTGATTCACAAAAAAGAGATGCCGGTGACTATCGGCGTGTTTGTCATGCACGGGCGAGTAAAAGCTGGGGACGCTAATACGGCGCTGGACCGGTTCAATCGCAGCTTCGAATACGATGGTCTTGGAGAGAACTATGTCCGGTTCCTGCTGGAAGAACTGCTGCCGGAAGTTGAAACCAAAAAGACTTCCGATGGGCGGGCAATCCGGTTGTCGAAGAACGGTAACGACCGTGCAATTGGTGGTGCATCCAGTGGAGCGATCTGCGCGCTCACTGCAGCCTGGGAGCGACCGCTCGAATTCAGCCGCGTCTTCAGTTCGATCGGGACCTATGTCGGCTTGCGTGGAGGTGAGCGTTATTCCACTTTAGTTCGCAAGTTCGAACCAAAGCCCATTCGCATCTTTCTACAGGATGGCTCGAGCGATCTGAACATCTACGCCGGTGATTGGTGGATGGCTAACCAGACGCTGGAGCGCGCATTGATATTT
>DATFXM010000127.1:0-51799 GCA_035315885.1 Blastocatellia bacterium | reverse complement strand
GCAGTAGGCAACATGCCGTTAGGGTTCTGGTTTCGAGTTTCTGGTTTGGGATCACTTTAAAGATAAAAGGCGAAGTAGCAAGAAACATCTTCAACTGCCTACTGCCTACTGCATACTGCATACTGCCTACTGCGTACTGCCTACTGCGTACTGCCTACTGCCTACTGCCTACTGCCTACTGCGTACTGCCTACTGCCTACTGCCTACTGTGTGTTATCTTTTCCGCACCCCGTTTCGGCTGGCCAGTCGGTCGCACTTTACTCAAATAACAATGTACAAAGATCGCCTCATAGCTGTTGTGATTCCAAGTCACAACGAAGCTGCACACATCGCTGACGTGATCAAATCGCTTCCCGAGTTTGTGGATCACGCCATCGTGGTAGACGACTGCAGCGACGACGACACGTCGCAGGCGGCGCAGGCGACCGGCGATCCTCGGGTGACCATTCTCGCGCCAGAGGTGAACCAGGGCGTAGGAGGCGCGACGATCCTCGGCTACGAACATGCGCTCAAGATACATTGCGACGTCATAGTGAAGATGGACGGGGATGGTCAGATGCCATCGGAACATTTGACCGATCTACTCAATGCGATCGTTGATCAAGGTTTTGACTACGCCAAGGGAAACCGGTTTCTAGCGGGCGAATCGCTGTCACAGATGCCAAAGGTCCGATTGTTCGGCAATGTAGTGCTCACCTTCATGACAAAGCTGGCGTCGGGATACTGGCACGTGTTCGATCCTCAGAACGGCTACACCGCGATCACTGCTCGCGCATTGCGGCTTTTGAATCTGAACCAGATTCACCGCCGATTCTTCTTTGAAAACGACATGTTGGTGGCTTTGAACTATTTCAGTTTGAGGGTCACCGACGTAGCGATACCTTCACGCTACGGTACCGAACAGTCCGATCTTAACCCGCTGCACGTGGGGGTCACGTTCCCGTGGCTCTTGTTGATGAGGTTTGTGGGCCGAATCTATCAGCGCTACGTACTGCGCGACTTTTCACCGGTTGCGTTGTTTTTGTTGTTGGGATTGTTATTGTTCTTTTGGGGCTTCGGATTTGGAGTCTATCTCTGGATAGAGACGTGGATAACCGGCCGAGCGACTCCGACGGGCACAATAATGCTATCGCTTCTTCCGTTGATCCTCGGATTCCAGCTCTTGCTGCAGGCGATCGTCCTGGACATTTACAACACTCCAAGGTGAGGGTTCGGGTTAAGGTTTAGAGTTTCGGATTTCGGGTTTCGGAAACCCTGAACCCAAAACCCTAAACCCAAGACCGAACTGAAGCCCTTAATCGCGAACTGCTCTAATCCTGATCCTGCGATAGTCCGCGTACCAATTCCCATCCCGGAACAAGCTAGGTCTCAAACTGCGCTCGACAGCAGCTATAACTTCATCCCTTCGTTCCGGCGCTATCGCAGCAATAACGTTGTCAGTGAATGTGTGAAGCCAGTTACGAAGACCCGCCTCGCCGTTATCAAGCTTGGTAGGGCGCTCAAAGTGAGACGCCAACGTTACTCGAAAGCCTTGAGCCTCGAGCAAACTCGCGTATTCTCCAATGGTCGGATAGAACCGTGCGAATGGTTCAGAATCAAACGTAAAGCCTGCCGACCGCACCTCGCGCGCGAGCGTCGACCTGATCGCCTCGATGTTCCCTTTGCCGCCGAATTCAGCGATGAAGCGCCCGCCGGGACGCAGTGCATTCCGGACTGAGCGCGCGACGCCCTCCTGATCTTTCATCCAGTGAATGGCCGCGTTCGAGAAAACCGCGTCGAAGGGCTCATCGAACGTGAAGCCGGTTCCCTCGGCGACCACGAACTGGATTTCAGGATAGAGCTGTCGAGCCTGTTCAATCATTGCCGATGACTTATCGAGTCCAACAACGGTGGCGCCTCGCGCGGCGATCTGGTTCGTGAGGTGTCCCGTCCCGCAGCCGAGATCCAGGATGCGTTCACCCGCCTGCGGGGAAAGCAGCTCTACGACCTCAGAGCCAAGCTTCCACACAAAAGAGTTCTTCTCGTCATAACTAGCCGGATTCCAATCCTTATCGGCGACGTGTCCGCCGCTATCCATGCAATTGTCTGCAGTCATGTGCTCTCCAATAGGTCGAAGGGGCGAATGGGCGAGGGGCGAAGGGGCGACGCGGAGAGGAGTGACGCGGAGAGGAGAGATGTGGAGACGCGACTGCGCACTGTTCTTCTTTTCCAGTCACTCAGCGCACTGCCATTATGGCGTCACTCCTCCCCGCGTCTCCGCGTCGCACATTCGCCCCTTCCCCCTTCGATTCCCATTCGCCTAATCTGCCCGTCATGATACGGCGAAAGCAAAAGCTGAGCGAGGATCGCCCCGCACAGTGCCATGGCCATGTCCTTTTGAGTGTCGAATACATCTCCTTGAGTGCCCAGAAACGCGTCCCCCGCCGATCCCGTCAGCACCGAGACTGTCCATTCCAGCAACTCGTATAGCGCGCTGATCGCCAGGCACACGCTGGTCACAAGGACAAACAACCAGCCTCGACCTCTTACTACCGAAAGTCTTATCAGAACTTCGCGAGCGACCATCGCGGGGACAAAGCCCTGAGCAAGATGTCCCAGGCGGTCGTAGTGATTCCGGCTGAGTCCAAAATAATCACGAACCCAATTGCCGAGCGGCACCTCCGCGTACGTATAGTGTCCCCCGACCATCAGGATCACCATGTGAACGGCGATCAGAACGTAAACGAGGGTCGTGAGACGGAAGCGCTTTCGCGTGACCAGCAGAACAATTGCGGCGATGATCGCAGGAAAGACTTCAAGCGACCACGTGAAATACTCCTTCGGGTGGATCAGTGACCAGATGAAGACGACTGCTACTATGAGCCAAAGAATGGTGAGTGAGGAGGTTCGCGATTGGGCCATAATCTCGTGGCTCCGCGACACGGAGCCGCGCTCAAGCAGACGCAACAACGTAAACAATAAGAGACGACTCTAAAGTCCTCCGGTGACTTCCAACACCTGTCCCGACACGTAGTCTGAAAACGGCGACGCAAAGAAGAAGATCGCGCCCGCGGCCTCTTCCGGCGTGCCCGCTCGACCCAGCGGTATCATCGGTGTCGTAGCGTCCAGTCGCGCCGATGGTATCCCTATGGCTATCTCTTTTTCTCCGCGATGAATCGTTTCCCCTTTCTCTTTTGCCTGGGTTAGCCGAGTGTCGATGCGTCCAAACGCCACCGCGTTTACTTGAATGTTGAACTGGCCCCATTCTTTCGCGAGAGTCTTTGTCAGGCCGATCACCCCCGCTTTCACCGACGAATAGTTTGCTTGTCCGGCGTTTCCGCGAGTCCCCGACGTAGAGCTGATATTGATGATCTTTCGAGCGCGGGCCGCTCCGTCGGTCTCCTTTTCACGCTTGGCAGATGCGCGCAGGAATCCGGACGCCGCGCGAATTATTCGGAACGGAGCCGTAAGGTGGCAGGCCAGAATGTCGTCCCACTGTTCGTCACTCATTTTGTGAATTACCGCGTCCCAGGTGTAGCCCGCGTTGTTGACGATGATATCCAGCCCGCCCAGTTTCTCGATCGCAGTCTTCACCAGCAAATCTGGAAACGCCCGATCCGTCACGTCTCCCGCAAATGCGACGGCTTGTCCGCCCGCTTTCTGAATCGCCGTCGCCGTCTCCTGTGCGGGTTCAGCGTCGATATCGCTCACCACCACGCGCGCGCCGTGGGCTGCGAACAATTGCGCCGCGGCTCTTCCGATACCTCGTCCGGAACCTGTGACTATGGCAACCCGGTCTTTTAGCAGATCTGTCATTGCTTGCTTCTCCTGACGTTATCTTGTTGGCGTTTGAAGATCGCCTTGGGAATGGTTGCGTGCACGCCCTTGTTGCCGTCTACAAGCTGGGTTATGCAGACATCCGCCGCCACGCTGGCGAGCATGTAGGCATCGTCGCGCGACAACTTTCTCTCCGAAACGAGGTAGTCGATCATCTCGCGCACCGCACCTTTTGTAGCTTCGTTCAGGTCCTCGTTGATACCCATCGTGATGAAGTGGGTAGGCGTTTCGGCGCGCGGCCATTTCAAGTGCATGTCTTTTCGCACTACGAGCTGAAAGGTGCCGATCAGTGACGTTTCTAAGGCGGTGATATCCACTTCGCCGTTTCCCTGCCCCGCGTGCCCGTCGCCTACCAGGAGCAACGCGCCTGGAGCGTGAACCGGTATATAGAGCGTCGTCCCCTCGACGAGTTCTTTGTTATCGAGGTTTCCAGCGTGAATCCAAGGTGGACCGCTGCTGATCTTGCCTGACGATGCGGGCGGTGCAACTCCGATGCTGCCGAAGAACGGGTGCAATGGAATCTCGATAGTGTCGCTGAACCGGGCGACCATCGCCTTTTCGTCGAGCGCGATTATCTTCGTTCGCGCGTACGGAAAGTCTTCGGGAAGAAAACCGCGATTCGGTCCGAACCCGTTGTAGGCGTATGGAATCGCCAGCCGGATTCGCTTGATTCGAACTTCCAGGACGTCACCGGGCTCGGCGCCCTCGACAAAAATCGGCCCGGTCAATATGTGCCCGCCCGGTCCATGTGTTTTGACGTCCCGGTGAATGTCGCGCAGGGATTGCTCGACCTGTTCGGGCTTGACGCCGGCCGCTTCCAAACGTTCGGGGCTCGAGGTAATCAGAGTGTGCACCTCAACTGTGTCGCTGGATTTCACGCGAAGGACCGGCGGTGCGGCCGCATCGTAGTAACCCCAGCACACTGTTTTTGGTGTCGGATCCAGCCGCTGCACTCCGTTGTGATTGCCAGTCGGAGCGGTGCGATGTTGTGCGTTCGAGACCGTGCAGAAAGCGGCGGCAGCCAAAACGAGTAAGGACGCGATCTGTTTCATTTCGACCTCCGGATGGCGGGCGAGTTTATCACAACCGATTAATTAGTCGAGAGGCGCTTTGAGGGCTCGAGAGGGCCTGATATTATGGAGCTATCCACACAGAGCCAAGCGGAAAACCTGCCAACCGGGAGGGTCTATGTCAAAGAGAATCTCTGAAGTGATCAAGGGACGCGAAGAAGTTTACTGCATCTCGAATCAGACCACCGTGGCGGAAGCCGCGCGTTATTTGAGGGATCGCGGCATCCGTGCGACCGGCGTCTGCAACCTTTCTGGCAAGATCGTAGGTGTGGTGTCGCAGAGCGACATCTCCGACAAGGTGGTTGCAGAGAACTTCCGGCCGTCTGAGATCATGGTTCAAGCGATCGCCAGCACGGGCCTGATAAAGGTGTCACCCGACATTGCGTGCGATGACGCGATGAAGATTATGCACGAGCGGAAGGTCTATCACCTTATTGTCGAGGATGAATCGGGCAACTTCCTGGGCATGGTCTCGATGCGGGACTGCGTGAACCTCAAAGCCGAAGACGAGAAGGAGCGCGCCGACTTCTACAGGCACTACGCTTTTCCGAGTTATTGAGTCTAACCGTTTCTGGTTTCTAATGGACTGGATCAGCGTTATCGCTAGTACCTGAGTGCGGAACCCCCGGTTCGCAGACTCACCGGGGGATATCGTTCTGTCGCCCGCTACGCGGGCTCGTGTCCTTTCTTGTTCATCCCCCCGGTTCGCAGACTCACCGGGCGCTACATTCTGTCGCCCGCTGCGCGGGCTCGTGTCCTTTCTCGTTTCATCCCCCCGGTTCGCAGACTCACCGGGGGCTACATTCTGTCGCCCGCTGCGCGGGCTCGCGGCTGTCGCGCATGGTTTGAATTTCTCCGACAGACTCCCGTAGGAATGCGTAGACCACTCTTCTGGCGATCAGGTGTTTGCTATGAGGTGATTCACCAGCGCTTCTGCTGATATGGTCCCACCAGCGCCGTAGTTTCTGGTTACTATTCCCGGTTTCTAGTAGACTCTGTCAGCCGAATTGCTGGTTTACGAGTGAGCTTGCTGTCCGTCGAATGAGCTTGCAATTCGCCTTACAGTCCACTAGAAACCTGGAACTGGAAAACAGAAATCACAAACCGTTCAGGAACGATAATGAGCCCACAAAAGATCTACGACGCGATCATCGTCGGTTCGGGTGCCTCGGGGGGCATGGCCGCAAAGGAGCTGACCGAGCGGGGAATGGAAGTGCTGGTGCTCGAGGCTGGACCCCCAGTCGATCCCCAGCGCGACCTCAACTCTCACAAGTGGCCCTACGATTCGATGTACCGCGGTTTTGGCCCACCCGGCTGGAAATCTCGCGAACAGTGGATGGAAGACACCGCCGGCGAATTCAGCAGACATTTTTACGTGAAGGATCACGAGCACCCTTATACAACCGACCCGGGAAAACCGTTTATGTGGGTGCGGGCCCGAATTGTCGGGGGTAAGACTCTTCACTGGGGCCGGATGTCATATCGCCTATCCGATCTGGATTTCAAGGCGGCATCGCACGATGGGTTCGGTGACGACTGGCCGGTCTCTTATGCGGAGCTCGCGCCGTACTATGAAAAGGCGGAAGAGTTCATAGGAGTGAGCGGAAATCGCGACGGGCTCGCGCATCTTCCTGACGGCAACTTCATGCCGCCCATGAAACTGAATTGCGGCGAGCATCTTCTTAGGCGGGGCGCCGAGAAGCTCGGCAGGCACGGCATCCCGATGCGCCTTGCGATGATGACCGGCCCGCCCAAGGCACATATGAAGGGCAGGCACACCTGTCACTACTGCGGAAACTGTGGTGACGGCTGCGACGTCGGTGCGATGTTCAACTCGCTTTCGTCTACGCTGCCCGTGGCGCATGCAACCGGACGCCTGACGCTGAGAACCAACGCCGTCGTGCGCCATGTCATAGTCGATTCGAATTCTGGAAGGGCGAAAGGAATTGCGTTTGTAGATCGAGTGACCGGGCGTGAAGAAGAAGTCAGCGGCAAAGTCGTCGTGCTTGGCGCGTCTTGTCTGGAGACCACGCGGATCCTCTTGAATTCGAAATCGCGTCAGTATCCGGCGGGCCTTGGCAATTCGTCGGGGGTCCTGGGCCATTATTTGATGGACCATTTTGGCGGGATCGGGGCGTATGGTTACTTCAACATTCTGGCCGGCCGCGATCCGGTCAACGAAGACGGCAAAGCGTCCGGCTTGTTGATTCCTAAGTTCAGGAACATCAGCAAAGAGACAAAGCAGTCGAAATTCATCAGGGGCTACGGCTTTGAATGCGGATCGGGATCCAGGATGTATCCCGCATTTGCGAAGAGCCCGGACATGACGCCGGGGTTCGGCTCTGACTTCAAGAAACGTATTCGGCACTACTACTCGACGCCGGTTGGCATGACCGTGCGAGCAGAAATGCTGCCGCGCAAAGAGAACTTCGTTGAAATAGATCCCGATGGGGTCGTCGACGCGTGGGGCATTCCTTCGCTGAAGATTCACTGCGAGTTCTCAGACAACGAGCGTGAGATGGCTCGAGACGCAACCGAAACGAGCGAGGAGATTCTGCGAGCCGCGGGCGCCGAAGTTACTTCGAAAGGCGGGCGGATGACTGTGCCCGGCAGGATCATCCACGAGCTTGGGACCGCGAGAATGGGCAACGATCCAAAGACGTCGGTGCTGAACAAATTCAATCAGAGCTGGGACGTAAAGAATCTATTCGTGGTAGATGGCGCGTCCTTCGTGACCTCGGCAAATCAGAATCCGACGTTGACGATCCTTGCGCTTACGATGAGGGCGTGCGAATACCTTGCGGACGAGCATAAGCGAGGGAATCTCTAAACATCAGTTTCGGGTTTCGGGTTCCTTCGGCACGACATTGCATGGCAAGGAGTGCTGAGGCCGCAAAGGCGAGTGAACCCTGCAGTTCGAACCCGAAACGCGAAACCCGAAACGTTCTTTACCGAGGTAACTATGGCTGGATCGGCTTCGAAGCTAATGGGAAATCGAGGTGGCGGGCGCGACGGTTTAACGACCGCTGGGCGAACAAGACTCTACTCGATCGGCGCTCTGCTTACCGGGCGACAGTTCACCGGGTCGTTCGAACTCGACGGAACGGCTCATAAGTTTTCGTACTCACCGACAAAGGCGGCCTTGGTTGGCAACAGACTTCAGTTGACCGGAGACTTCTTGGTTGCTGAGTCTCGCGCGGGATCGGCTGCAGGCTCGCAAGCCGGCAAACAAAAGGCTACGCTGCGAAACGTGCGGGCAACACTGGTTGGTTCGCAAGGGGGACTAGGCACGGCTCCTTCGCGTACCAAGCGGCCTCCCGAGGTATATGCTCCACGGCCCGACGTTCCCCCAGTAGACAGCTCCGGCTCTCTATCTTTTGCCGGTGTGCTTTATTTTCACTTCGAACCATTGCGCGCGGAGTCGATCGGCTTGAACGCTGACCTTTCGAGACTGCAACTCAATGCTCGGCTGTTTCCCGCCGATGACCGCGAAAGAACCATGCAGGCGGCCTATAGCTCGATCGTGGACGCATTGCTGGCTAAGGAACCTGATCAGAAGGCAGGAGCGGAAGCTATTGAGGAGTTGAATAAGCTTCTGGCAGGGTGACCATTCTCAATTCAATCTCCGGGTCGCGCGAGGCCCGGGGCGATCGGAGGCGGACGCAAATAGGTTCTTCCCTTCAGCGTTCGGCAGTCTCAGTCCAAGTAGACCTGCAATCGTAGGCGCTATATCCCTCATATCGATCTTGCCCAGATTGTTTCCCGCCGGAATGGATCCGCCCGCTATGAAGAACGACGATTCCATCTCGGGTTGATCCGGCAGATAACCATGCGCCCCTCGAACGGTTTCGAGGGCCGCAGTCACCTGCTGCCCTGAAATGCTCCCGTTGATTACCCACCCGGGCTTCATCGCAACCACGAAGGCTGCGTCAGGAAAACCGCCGAGTTTTTTCGATTGTTGATTGTCGAGCACCTGAAGAATTCCCGACTCTGGGTGTGAGCGCAGATCGTCCAGAACTTTTCGAACAGCGCGGCGAGTCTCGGCATCAGATGGCTCCTTAAGCATGATTGCCGCAGTGCCGCCCGAGCCCCATGACACAGCTTTCCATGATTTTATGTGATCGCGTTCGCCTGATTCGATCAGGCCGGCCTGCATCAGAGCTAC
Organism: Blastocatellia bacterium; assembly: GCA_035315885.1. Taxonomy (GTDB): domain Bacteria; phylum Acidobacteriota; class Blastocatellia; order UBA7656; family UBA7656; genus DATFXM01. The sequence goes on along the minus strand of DATFXM010000127.1, from coordinate 42,748 downwards.
GTTTAGCCGAAGTTCTCTTGTCACCTTTGCAAAGCCGTGATCGGATACAACGCAGAGGATGGCCCGGCCCTGTCCGGCTTTTTCAGCCGCGGCACGGACGCGACCTACCATTGCATCGAGTTCTTCCAACCCCGCAAACGTTTTTGCGCTGTAGGGCCCGCTCGAGTGCTCTTCGGTATCGAGCCCCCCGAAGTAGCAGGTCATGAGCCTCGGTCGTTTCTGTACGAGTACCCACGAAATGAACTCGGCCCGCTTTTTGTCTGACTCAAACGTGAAGTCATCTCCGGACGGGTAACGTCCGCAATCTCTCTCGGCCTCCGCCAGGAGTCCGGGCGTCGAAAGCGCCCTAAGCAGCTTGTGATCGTCTTCGGTCGTGGCTCGCCAATACTGGGCGATGTTGTAGTCGACATTGGCCGACACGGTGGCCGGCCAGTCCACGCTTGCAGTCACGAGCCGCGCTTTTCTCGCTGCGTCCCAGAGGGTCTCAACGCGAATGTCTTCGCTGTACCAATACCAGCCTGTCTGATTCTTGTTCAGCGGATCGAAGGTAGTGTTGTAGTAGACGCCGTGACGCGACGGTGAAACACCGGTGATCATCGTGGTGTGACTTGGATAAGTGACCGTCGGGAGCACACCATGGACGCCGGTCGCGTACGAACCTTCTTTGAGCAGGCGGCGAAGGTTTGGAATCTTGAGACCGTATTTGTCGGCTTCGATGATATAGTCGGGTTTGAGCCCATCGATCGACAGCAGGACTACGGGCACAGGCGCCGCAACACGAGCGGTTGGCGCGGGAGCGTTGACGACTACCAACGCTATCAATAGCAAACATGTGGATTTCATAAGCTGAGTGCTGAATCCTTAGTGCTGAGTGCTGATTGCTGAGTGCTGAGTTGCTGGCGGCTCAGCCACATCCTATTCAATCCTGCATTATGCGCGACCGCCGACTACTTGAGTATCTGCATCGCGGTGCGTTTCGGCAATGGTCGCGCGGCTCGGCACCGAAACTCAGCACGCAGCACTTAGCACTTCTTTTACATTTCCGATTCGCGAAACTTTGCGCTACGATTTGCCGCGAGGTGCCTGTTGAGAAAGATCGTAGAGTGCATTCCCAACTTCAGCGAAGGCCGCAACGCTGAAGTCATTGATAAGATCACGGCCGCTATAAAAACTGTACCCGAGACTGTCTTGTTGGACGTCGAGTCCGATCCCAATCACAACCGCTCCGTCGTTACATTTGTCGCGCCACCCACGCGCGTCGTCGATGCCGCCCTTGCCGGCGCATCAAAAGCAGCCCAGTTAATTGACCTCAACCAACACCAGGGAGAACATCCCCGAATGGGAGCTACCGACGTCATTCCATTCGTCCCGATTGCCGGCGTGGCAATGGATGACTGCATTCAGCTCGCGAGGGAGTGTGGAGAGCGTATGTGGTCGGAACTGCGCATTCCCGTTTACCTCTACGAAAAGGCAGCCACCAGGAGCGAGCGAGAAAACCTCGCAAACATAAGGAAGGGGCAATTCGAGGGGATTCGCAGTGAAATTGCGACTGTCGAAGCGCGGCGGCCCGACTTCGGCGACGCGATGGTGCATCCCACCGCGGGCATAACCGCGGTAGGTGCACGGCCGCCGCTGATCGCCTACAACATCAATTTGGGTACGTCGGACGTTGAGATCGCCAACAAGATTGCGAAGGCCGTGCGCTACCTGTCAGGAGGTTTGCGCTTTGTAAAGGCGTTAGGGTTTGAGTTAAAGGACCGGGGCATCGTGCAAGTGTCGATCAACATGGTTAACTATGAGGGCACGCCGCTGTTCCGCGCGTTCGAGATGGTCAAACGAGAAGCGGAGCGATACGGCGTTCCGGTCGTTGGGTCCGAAATCGTGGGACTGGTACCTCAAAAGGCGCTGAATGGTTGCGCAGATTTCTATTTACAGCTAGAGCGTTTCAGCGAAGATCAAATACTGGAAAACCGGCTGGCCGCTGCGTCGGGCGACGCCGCCACAGCGAGTGACAATGCCGCGAGTGACGAGGCCGCGAGTATCGCCGCCGCGGTTGACACCAGGAGCGGACTTTCGAATTCGGTAGGAAACTTTGCCGCGCTTGTAGCCGCTTCAACGCCGACTCCCGGGGGCGGCAGCGTTGCCGCACACGCCGGAATGCTGGCAGCGGCGCTGGGCCAGATGGTTTGCAACCTTTCGATTGGAAAAAAAAAGTATGCGGACGTTGAGCCTCTACTCAAAGAGATGCGGGCGGAGCTCGAGCGGCTGGGCGATAGGTTGCAGTCGCTAATCGCCGAAGACGCCGAGAGTTTTGAAGCAGTCATGGCGGCATATCGCATGCCAAAGGAAACCGAAGAACAAAAAGCCGCGCGAGCCGCTGAAATAGAGCGAGCCACGCTTGAGGCGGCTGCGACTCCGTTGAAGACTGCCAAGCGGGCCATCGACGTGCTGAGACACTTGAGCGCACTTGCAGAGATCGGCAATCCGAATGCAATGTCTGACGTCGCGACTGCCGCGCAACTGGCGCTTGCCTCCGCAAAAGGCGCTTCCTACAACGTTGGAATAAACCTGAGCTCGCTTGTCGATGCTTCGGCTGCCGCGGACCTCAGAGGAAAAGTTGAAAGGCTGGTCAGCGAAGCCGTAGCGCTGGCGGAGCAGGTTGAGTCGAAGATGCTGCAAGCTCTCTCCGCCTGAGCTTTGTCGCCGGTATTGTAGGGGCGGGTTTCTTGAGTACACGATAGAGCTGCCGGTCAAAAAGATTCGTCGATGGCCTACAAGGACATTCAGTTTACAGTCACAGATCGCGTTGCGCGGATCATTCTTGCTCGCCCGCCTCTGAATGTGTTGACGATTTCGATGATGAAAGAGATGGCCGACGCGATCGTCAAAGTCGGTCAGATGCCGGACGTCTGCGCGATTACTTTTTCAGCATCGCCATCGAACAAGCCATTCTCGGCCGGTGTTTCGATTGAAGAGCACCGGCCCGAGTCTGCCTACCAGATGCTCTCGGCGTTTCACGGAATCTTCCGGACGCTGAACGTGATTTCAAAGCCTGTTGTGGCGGTGGTGTCCGGAGCGGTGCTTGGGGGAGCTTGCGAGCTTGTAGCTTGCGCAGACGTGGTGATCGCGTCGCCGACTGCTCGGTTTGGGCAACCTGAGATCAAGATCGGCGCGTTCCCTCCGGTTGCGGCGATTGTGTTGCCTCGAATCATTGGGGAGAAGAAAGCGCGCGAGCTGATTCTTACTGGGGAGTTGCTGAATGCCGATGCAGCTTTAAGGTACGGGCTTGTGAGTTACGTGGTTCCTGAAACAGAGCTCGACAATAAAGCCGAGGAGGTACTCGGACAATTTCGGAACCTGAGCGCTCCTGCGTTGGAGATGGCGAGGCGGGCGATGAATCAAGCGGCTGCTCTGCCGTTTGAGGAGGCGCTGAAGCTGACCGAGGACATTTATCTCAACCAGTTGATGCAGCTCAAGGATGCACAGGAGGGGATCGAAGCTTTCGCGGCGAAGCGGCCCCCGCGATGGAAGCATAAATGAAGTGCTGAGTGCTGAGTGCCGAGTTCGACCCGAGTTAGGAAAGTGACGGCAGCGATATGCACTCAGGAGTCAGAAGCCGGAACTCAGCACTCAGTACTCAGCACTAGCCATGTCTGTACATTTTCCGACTGAGATCAAGAAAACGCGCGCGCAAGAGCTGACCGTAACCTGGAGCGACGGCCACGTCAGCGTCTATTCGATCAAGTATCTGCGCTCCGAGTGTCTTTGCGCACGCTGCGTGAGCGAGGTCACCGGGCTTCGAATTCTGGACCCGAGAACGGTGTCAGAGGACATCACGATTCTTTCGGCCGAGCACGTTGGACGATACGGCGTGAAGTTCAAGTTCAGCGACAACCACGACGACGGCATTTATACATGGGAACGTTTGCGCGAGCTGTGCCCGTGCTGTAGAAGAAGTTCTGAGAGCTGAGTTGTGAGTACCGGAACTCGCCAGTTGGTCACGAGGCTTCGTAAGTCTCACTAAGAACTCAGAACTCAGAACATCCCCTGGAGGACCCTTTGAAACATCGCTCACTCGTAATATTGCTTCTGATTTCAATCCTTCTGCCGGTTGATGGTGTTCTGGCAAGCGATCTCGAAAAGAAGCACGCTGCCGTTGCCTCGATCGATAGCCATACCGCTGAACTGTTTGGCTTGAGCGATCAAATCTGGCGCTACGCGGAGACCGCACTGCGTGAAACGCGTTCGTCGAAAGCGCTTGCCGATTACGCCGAGAAGCAGGGCTTCGAGGTCAGGCGGGGTGTCGCCGGGTTGCCTACTGCCTTTGTGGCCTCGTTCGGACAAGGTCGTCCAATAATCGGCGTGCTTGGAGAATTCGATGCGCTGCCTGGAATATCGCAGAAGGCTCAGCCCGTAAAGGAGGCTCTCGAAGCGGGTGCGCCCGGCCACGGTTGCGGACACAACTTGTTCGGCACTGCAAGCCTGGGTGCTGCGGTCGCGATCAAAGAACTCATGGTCGCGGGCAAGCTTAAGGGCACCGTTCGATTCTATGGCACTCCGGCTGAAGAGGCGGTTGGCGGCAAAATCTACATGGCCCGCGAAGGTTTGTTCAAAGACCTGGACGTTTGCCTCGCGTGGCATCCTGACGACGAGACTCGCGTCGACGTAGACAGTTCTCAGGCGATAATCGATTTCGTGGTGGAGTTCAAAGGTAAGGCGGCCCACGCAGCCGCCGATCCGTGGAATGGCCGGAGCGCCGTAGCTGCTCTCGAATTCTTTACGTTTGGCCTGAACCGGATGAGAGAGTTCGTAAAGCCCACCGTTCGGATGCACTATGTCATTCAAAAGGGCGGTGACGTTCCAAACGTCGTCCCGGAATATGCAAAGGTCTGGTGCTGGATCAGGGATTCGAAACGAACGGGTGTTGAGGACGTGTTTGCAAGAGCACGGAAGATCGCCGAGGGCGCGGCCACGATGGCAGGCGTGGAATCCAAAGTGACTGTGCAGGGCGGCGACTACGAAATCCTTGTGAACATGACCGGCGAGAAGCTTCTGTACTCAAATCTTTCGTGGCTGGGTCCCATCAAGTACACAGATGAAGAACAGGAGTTTGCGCGGGCGATTCAGCGTGCAGCCGGGGTCGAGCAAAAAGGCATGGACAGCAGCATCAGTCCGTGGCGCGAGCCGAAGTCGGATCCGAGCGGCGGGTCGACCGATGTCGGCGACATAAGCTGGATCGTTCCGACGCTGCATTTTTCCGTGACGACTGCCCCGAAGGACTCTCCGTGGCACGCTTGGCCGGTGGTCGCTTGCGGAGGAATGTCAATCGGACACAAAGGGCTGGTCCTTGCGGCGAAGACCCTCGCCGCCACGATGGTGGATCTGTTTCAGGATCCGAAAGCGGTCGAGTCGATTCAGGCCGAGTTTCGCGAAAAGACACGAGGACAAGTATATAAGTCATACGTTCCTGAAGGACCGCCGCCTCTGCCGAGAGACTAAACTTTTGACAGCGAATTCGGAGGGACGTTATATTTTGCTTCAAGAATGAATCACCGCGTTTTAGTATTGAACGCTTCTTTTGAGCCCATTAACGTTTGTACCGTCCGAAGGGCGGTGGTGCTCATTCTAAAAGGAGTTGCCAACGCTGAGGAAAGCAGCGAGCGCTGGCTCCACTCGACGCGCTTTTCGATGCCGCTGCCTTCGGTGATCCGTCTCATCAACTACATCCACATTCCCTTCGAGAGGAAGAGCCTGTCCCGTAAGAATATTCTGTTGCGCGACCACAACACCTGCCAGTATTGCGGCCGGCAGTACTCGCCTTCAGACCTGACACTTGACCACATACACCCGCGGTCGAGAGGGGGCGATTCAGGTTGGGACAACCTCGTCACTTGCTGCCGATGGTGCAATAACCACAAGGGTGATCGGTCTCCGGAGGAGGCGGGGATGCGGTTGTTGAAGCGTCCTCAAGCTTATAACCTCCACGTGAACCGTCAGATCATTAGATATCTCGGTCGCGCCGACCAATCGTGGCGAAAGTACCTGTTTTATTAGTGCTGAGTGCTTAGTGCTGAGTGCTGAGTAGGTATTTTGCTTGTTCAGAACTCAGAACTCAGGACGAAAACTTCACGGCTCGCCACTCAGCATTCAGCACTTCTCCTTCCTTGACGGGCGTTTTCGAAACCATCATCATAAGTTTCCTCAGCCAACGATGAACGGCCGGCCTGAGTAAAGCGCGGAGACCAGAAATGCGAGCAGTTTAGATTGACTGATCGATGAACCCACTTATACAGGCCGTCTACGAAATTCAAGCAGCAACTATGATGGCAGGCCACGCCTTCAGGCGCGCCTTCTCCAAGCCTGCCTACATGCGCGAAGTCATCACGCAGATGGATTTGATCGGCGTAGGCTCGCTGGTGATCATCATTCTCACCGGCATGTTCACCGGAGGAATTCTATCGCTGAGCACCGCGCCGACCCTGAAGACCTTCGGAGCCACAGCTAAGACCGGTCAGCTGGTTATGGCTTCGCTTGTGAAAGAGATGGGCCCCGTGCTCGCTTCGTTGATGCTCGCCGGAAGAGTGGGATCCGCAATCGCCGCGGAACTCGGCTCGATGGTGGTCTCCGAGCAGGTGGATGCGATGCGAGCTCTCGGAACTGATCCGGTTAAGAAGCTGGTATGGCCCAGGTTGTTGGCGCTCGTGGTGATGACCCCTGCGCTGACGATGGTCGCCGACATGGTTGGCGCTGTCGGAGGCTGGCTGGTTGCGGCAACTCTGCTGAATGTGCCCAGCTCGGTGTACATCAACTCGGCGAAGGATGCCCTGACCTACAACGATCTGATAGGCGGGATGGTCAAACCGATGGTGTTTGGTTTCATCATCGCGATAGTAAGCTGTCGCGCGGGCCTGCGCACTCACGGCGGGACAGTCGGTGTCGGACGATCTACTACACAGGCGGTTGTGCTATCGGATATCCTGATTCTGGGTACTGACTTCTTCCTACAGAAACTTATCCAGACGTTCTCAGGCGCTTGAAATATGAGTACCCCGATTGACAGCGCAATCCAATTCGAAAACGTTACAATGGCCTATGACGATCGGGTGATCCTAGACGATGTCAGCTTCAGAGTAAATCCCGGGGAGACCAAGATCGTGATGGGCGGCTCGGGCACCGGCAAATCGACAATCCTGAAGCTCGTGCTAGGCCTGATAAAACCTCAATCGGGAAGAATCCTGATCGACGGAGAAGATGTAACGGCTCTCAGCGAACAAGAGTTGGTAAGCATCCGACAAAAAATCGGGATGGTATTTCAGGACGGCGCGCTTTTTGACTCGCTTTCGGTTTACGAGAACGTTGGCTACCGGCTTTTTGAGAAAGGTGTGCCGGAACAAGAAATAGATGAGCAGGTCAGGCGCATGCTACAATTCGTGAATCTGGAGCGGGCAATCGATATGATGCCCGTGGAGCTATCAGGCGGCATGCGAAGGCGCGTCGGCATAGCTCGCGCACTGGTTGGAAGTCCAAAGCTGATCCTTTTTGACGAACCGACCGCAGGGCTTGATCCTCCAACGGCGCGGACAATTCTGGAGCTGGCCATGAAGCTCCGCGACCTTGAAGGAGTCAGCTCGATCTTCGTTACCCATCGCCTCGAGGACGTAAAACTCCTTTCGTCTAACTATGCGACGATAAACGAGCAGGGCGACATCGAATTCCAAAGCGAAAACGGTATGTTGGCGCTCATCAACACCAAATTCATCATGCTGCGAAACGGCAAGGTGATCTTCAGCGGAACCGACGAAGAGATGTGGGAGAGTAAGGATCCGTATATTCAAGATTTCTTGCGAGTATCCTGACGTCTACGGGCTCAGCGAGCACGCCCGGACCGCGGGAACACGACGCGCGGGAACGGATAGGGGAAGCAAACATGCCAAGAAGCAAAACAACACTATCGCAACTCAGAGTGGGCATTCTGGCGGTCGCGACCATCGTCATTCTTATAGTTTTCATCCTGAGCGTCAGCGGAGATATTGCGTTATTCAAAAGGGTTGTGACCTATCGCACAAGATTCGCGGCGGCGGAGGGATTGAAGAAAGGCGACGAGGTTCGAATCGCGGGTAAGCTCGTCGGTAAAATCGATTCGGTGGATTTTGGAGCTATCCCTGAAACAAAAGACGAGAAGCCGATCGTCGTTACGATGGTTCTGGACGCGAAGGAAGTCGGAGACCGGATACGCGCGGACTCGCAGGCGGTGCTTGCCCAGCAGGGATTCCTTGGCGACCGGGTGATCGACATCAGCGCCGGCACTCGCAACGCGAGCCCGTTACCTAATGGCGCGGAGATTCCAAGCGCGGATCAGGCGAACCTTGCACAGGTGTTTGCCGGCGCAAACGATATCCTTGTGCAGTTCAACACCGTTGGAAAGCAGCTTCAGGAATTGATGGACAACATCAATCAAGGCAAGGGAACGGTAGGGAAGCTGCTCCACGATGATGCCTTTTATGTGAATCTCAATCGGACCGTCCTTGAGGCTCATGACCTGGTGAGTCGAGTGAAAGAAGGCGAAGGCACCATGGGCAAGCTGATCAACGATCCGAAACTGTACGAAGATATGCGAACGACCATGGATGACATTCGTGGCGTTATTAACGATGCCCGAAGTGGCAAGGGAACGCTTGGGAGGCTGATAACCGACGACGAGATTTATTCGAAGGCGAATGAGATTCTGGCAAAACTGAACACGACTGCAGAGAAGCTCGACCGAATCACCGGCGACATTGACGCAGGCCGCGGCACGTTAGGCAAGCTGTTCAAGGATGACAAACTGCACGACGACCTTCAGTCCACGATGAACAACGTGAAGGATATAACCGCGAAGCTGGATCGCGGTGAAGGGTCGGCGGGGAAACTGCTGCATGACGACGCGCTGTACAACAATTTGAATCAGACCTCGGCCGAGCTGGTTAAGCTTTTGTACGATTTCAGACAAGATCCGAAGAAGTTTTTGCGCGTAAAGGTGAGCCTGTTCTGAGTTTTTGACTGAGGGCCGACTGGCTACGTGCGAGGTCGGTCAATCCGGCTAGCGCTCCAGTTTGCGGGAGGCTTTGGCGAGCTCTTCCGCAAACTCTTGTAGCTTGATCAGATTATCCATTCGCTCCTGATACGTAAAGCTTCAGGTTCTCGATAATCAAGGTCCGGTCGATCTGCTTCTTGTACACCTCAATGACCGGATCGATATCGACTGGCGAGTCGTCGCCCATTCGATTTCCTTCTGCGGGTTATAACATCTGCTCAGACAACTGCTGTACCCGAATAGAAGCGATCAAGACTCAGAACTCAGAACTAAGAACTAGCACCAGCGGCCTCACTGCATTAACATTCATTCGATGTTCGCTGAGGTCGCCGTACCAGTTTATGTGCGGCAAACGTTCACATATCAAATCCCCTCTCATTTGGAGCCCCTCGCCCGCGTGGGTTGTCGCGTCACTGTCTCCCTCGGCAAGAAAACTCTGACCGGGTTCATCGTAGACCTCGTCGAAGCTCTCCATTCAGATGAAATCGAGGTACGGGACATCGAAGAGGTTCTCGACGACGAGCCAATCATCGGCCCGGTTATTCTCGAGCTCACTCGCTGGATGTCCGACTACTACTACGCACCGTGGGGTGAATGCCTTAGAGCTGCCCTGCCCGCCGGGGCAACCACTATCAGCGAGCGATTGATCGCGATTACTGATGCAGGACGCGCCGAGCTTGCTCACGGAACCAGTGGCGGGGCGCCGGAAACAAAACTCGCAGCACTTGAACTCCTTGCGGGTGTCGAGACGGCGAGCGCGCGATTGTTGGAACGCGAGTTCTCGAAACAGAAGGCCGCCGCGATCATTCGCAGTCTCGAACGAGAAGGGTTTATACGAACGTGGCAAAAAGCCGGCGAGGCAGGTCTGAAGCCGCGTCTCGAGAACGCAGTGAGACGCGCAGGAGACACTGACGGTGACGGCAAGCCGCTTAACGAACGTCAACAACGAGTGATGGCCGAGCTGGAAAAACGCGAGCCCCTCGGCTTGAGCCGGCTCCTCGAACTCACCGGTGTTTCCAGCTCGGTAGTGCGCACGCTCGAACGACGAGGAATAGTTCAAGTGTTTTCACGAGAGGTTCGGCGAGACCCTCTCGCCCACCTCGACACGACAAACGAAACCGGAGTCAGCCTGACATCGGATCAGGCGGCCGCGCTTGACCAGATTCTGGAGAGGCTCTCGACCGGGACTTACTCGACCTTCCTGCTTCACGGAGTGACCGGCAGCGGGAAAACCGAGATCTACATCAAGTCGATCCGGGCCGCACTGAACCTCGGTAAATCGGCGCTGATGCTGGTCCCTGAGATATCGCTCACGCCGATTTTTTCTCGGAGGTTGAGAGCCGAATTCTCGGATACCCTGGCGATGATCCACTCGAGTCTTTCGGAAGGCGAGCGAATCGATGAATGGAAACGCGTCAAGTCAGGTCACGCGCGCGTAGTCATCGGAACGCGATCTGCAGTGTTTGCGCCGCTGGAGAACATAGGCCTGATCATCGTCGACGAAGAGCACGACACTTCGTACAAACAGGAGGAGAGTCCCCGGTACAACGGTCGCGACACCGCGATAATGCGTGGTCATCAGGTTGGTGCGGTCGTAGTGCTCGGGTCTGCGACGCCTTCCGTGGAGAGTTATTCAAACGCGCAGGCCGGCAAATACAGTTTGTTGAAGCTTGAGAAACGCTACGGCGAGCGTGCTCTTGCAACGGTGGAGACAGTCGATATGCGCGAGGTCTTCAAGCGGCACGGCAAGCAGCAGGTGTTGTCTGATGAGTTGAAGGCCGCGATAGCTGAGAACCACGCACGCGGCGAACAAACATTGATCCTGTTAAATCGCAGAGGATTCTCGGCCTTTCTGCTGTGCCGGTCGTGCGGGCTTGCGGTGCCCTGCCCAAATTGCGATGTGACGTTGACGTACCACCGTTATGACAGCAGCCTGCAGTGTCACTATTGCGGATACATCCGTCCAGTTCCTCGTACGTGCGACGCTTGCGATGGGCAGTACATCCAGTACATCGGGCTCGGCACCGAACAGCTCGAGGCTCGGCTGACGGAGCTTTATCCGGCTATGAGAATCGCACGCCTGGATCGTGACACTGCGCGTCGCCGCGGCAGTCTCGAACAAATCATCATGGAGTTCGCATCGGGAGGCATCGACCTTCTGGTTGGGACTCAAATGATCGCGAAGGGTCATGACTTCCCCAACGTGACGCTGGTCGGTGTTGTTTCAATTGATGCTGGACTCGCGTTGCCAGATTTTCGAGCGTCCGAGCGGACCTTTCAACTCCTTGCACAGGTGGCGGGACGCGCGGGACGCGGAGCCCGTCCTGGCCGAGTACTGATTCAGACGTATCATCCCGAACATTACTCGGTTCAGTGTGCCCGATCGCAGAGCTACGAAGAATTCTACCGGCGTGAAATGGAATTTCGCCGCGCGATGAGTTATCCGCCCTTCAGCGTGCTCATAAACATTCTGGTCCATCATAAGCAACACGAGACCGCGCGCGAGCTCGCCGAAGAGGTGGCGCGTCATCTCAGAGAGCAAGCTCGCGAACACCACCTGAGGGTGCTTGGACCGGCGCCGGCACCACTGGCTCGCCTCAAAGGCGAGCATCGGGTTCAGATTCTCATCAAAGCCCGGTCGAGATCTCCAGCCCGGGAGGCATTGGATATTGCTATGGATCGGGTGATCGCCGATGGACACAGTCCCCGATCCATAGCAATTGAAGTTGACCCGGTGAACCTGATGTGAGTCAGGGCAGCGAGCCCTTTGCTACAAGCCAGGGGTGCACATCTACGACAAGTCTGCCAGACGAGATCGCGGGATCAACCTCAAGAAGTTTGAGAGCTTCGTCAGCATTAGCTACCTTGAACACAAAGCAGCCGGCGTATTCGCCGCCGCTCATGAATGGTCCGGCGATGACCAGCTTGCCCATCTTCGCCATCCGGTTGATGTTCTCCATGTGCCCGGCCTGGATCTTGTTGACTTCCGGAGTGGCCTCAGGCGTCCACTTTGGTCCGTGGCGGCCGATAGCGAAATAGTAGGTGTCAAAGTCGGCTGGAGACGCTGGGGCCTTAGGGGGCACTTTCATGATGCCTTTCGCTGCCCACCACTTTATGACCGCCCCGACTGAGAAGAAACCTGCGACGACCAGCGGATCATCTTCCTCGATCTTGCGCGCTTCTTCTGGGGATGAAGCGTTCACCACTACTATTCCGGTCAAGCCGGTGTCATCAGCTAATGGGCCCGCGATGACTACCTTTCCCTGAGCACCGAGATCTACGAGGCGTTTTACATGCGCCGCCACCAATTGCTGTTTCTGAGGGAACTGCTCCTTGGTCCACTTCGAACCTTTTGCAAGGAGCAGGAGGTAGTAGGTCGTCATCTGGTACTGCGGCTGCTCCTGCAATGCGCGGACGGACGCCGGAAGAATTGAATCGAACAAGAGCGCCAGAATTAAGGCGAAACGCATTGTCATGCCTCCTAAAACAAGTTAGTTTTGCAGCGCCAACAAAATAGCCTGCGTGTGGCCGGCTCGTTACCCTGTCAATAGAACAGCTTCGGGCCGACGCAGCAACGCCCACCCAAGCTGAGAACAATACCCCGAACCGGAGAAAATGCAATGGACATAGAGACCGATCGCGAGAAGCTGGTGCAGATATTGCAGCGCGCCTATTCGGGGGAGCTGGCCGCAGCGCTTGCTTATCGGGGACACTGGCGCTCGGTCCAGGACCCCGCCGAACGCGCCGCGATCCAGAAGATCGAGATCGATGAATGGCGGCACCGCGCTCGACTGGGGGAGATGCTTGCCGAGCTGAGCTCCGCCCCGCTTCGCCGACGTGAGATCTTGTCGCACGCTATTGGTCATACCGTATCGGCGGCCTGCCGCTTCTCCGGATGGTTCATGCCGATGTACGTCGCAGCAGCCCTGGAAACCGATAATGTAGACGAGTACTACAAGGCTGCGACGTATGCCGAAAACCTTGGCCTCGCTCACTTCGCCTCTGAACTCCGGGCGATGGCTCAAACCGAACACGATCACGAAGTCTTCTTTAAGGGCCGAATAGCGCGACGAAAGCCGGCACGCAGCGGCTAATGATTCGTTCACCCTCGAAGGTTCTATTAAACAATCGCCGATCGATCTTTAGCGTCTGAAAAAAACCAATACCAGCAAACGCATCAGGAGATACGCAAGGATCAGAATGACCAAAGGCCGGTTGCGTGCGAGCAGCCTCGCCGCCTTTTCCAATGCGCTCTCTTTGTACGCGGAGACTGAGAGGCCGTCCAGGAACGCAGAAATATCGGCGGCCATTGCCTGAGCGCTTGCGTAGCGTTTTTCTGAATCGTGGTTCAGAGCCTTGAGACAAGTTGCCTCCAGCGCCGGTTGCACTTTGCCGCGAAGGGCTGGCGTCTGCGATTGCCCGGTCCGGAGATCGGCGGCTTCAAACGGGGGACTTCCCGTCAGTATGAAGTGCAGTATCGCTCCGAGGGCATAGACGTCGGTTCGAAAATCGACGCGCTGATTATCTCCAGCCGCCTGCTCGGGTGACATGTATGCCGGGGTCCCAATGATTGCTCCATCGGCAGTCTCATTTCCTGAATTAGCGCGAGGATCGATCAGCGTTGCCGTTTGATCAGGGCCCGGCTCCGAGTAGGCTTCGTACCTGAGCGGCTCGGTCCGAGGTTCACCCGGTTTCCCCAGGATCTTTGCGATGCCCCAGTCCATCACCAGCACCTCGCCGAATGCACCAACCATTATGTTCTCCGGCTTGATGTCGCGGTGGATCACGCTGCATGAATGTGCAAAGGAAACGGCCTCGCAAACTCGTTGAAAGACTCGGAGCATTTCAGTCAACGCTGGCCTGCTAGCCACGTAGTGATCGAGTCGTCGCCCCTGGACGTACTTCATCGTGTAGAACACTCGACCATCCTCCAGCCGGCCAACGTCGTGTATGGGGACGATGGCCGGGTGCTCCAGCCGTGCTACGATCTGAGCCTCTCGGGTCATTCGAGAAGCCAGGTTCCCGCTTTCGTCTGACACATTCATGATCTTGAGTGCCACGTTGCGGTTCAGCCGCGCGTCCTGCGCGAGATAGACGACGCTCATCCCGCCTGCACCTACTTTGCGGATCAGCCTGTACGGCGTTCCTTCCAGGTCGGGTTCTTCCGCCGCATCGCGCAACCTGAGCAACGCGTCGTCAGAAATCCACTTCATGGCTCTTGTCCTAACAGGGACCGTGCTTCACGCCGGAACTCTTCGTCGGTAGACGTCAGCTCTTGCAGGTGTTCGAGCAGCGCTTTGCGAAACTCGCGTCTACCGAATGCGAGATAGTTGGTCACGCTGGTGGTTGGCACTTCGAATTCCGATGAAAGCCGCTGATAACCTGGCTTGGAATCATCCTCGCTGAGGTAATAGCGTTCGAACATGTTGAACTGGATTTGCTTACCGCTTTGCTCGCACTTCTTCCTGAATGAGTCGAGGGCGAGAGAAAAGAGGCTGCGCGTCCATTCGCGATCGAAGAAGTCCTCGCCAACCGGAGCTGCCGGCTCACGCGTCGCGCGCAACTCCCCCTCGGCAGCTTCAAAATCGAGAGACAGAGTTTGGACGTTGCCTCCGCGCTTGATGCGTTTTGCGGCTTTGTCCTCATTTGCCAGAAAGCCATCGAGGCAAATGCGAACGAATGTCCTGAAGCGCGATTTCGACGGATCGTAGCTGTCAAAGAATCGCTTTTCGATCGCCTGTGCAAAGAACGATTGAGTGAGGTCCTGCGCGTCTTCGCCTGTCCTGTACCACTTGAGTCTGATGTATTTGTAGACAGGTTTCCAGTACGCTGAAATGATTGTTTCAAAGGCCCGCTGTCTTTCGTCAGGGTCTTCAGCTCGAGCGGAAACGATTGCCGAGAGCCTTGTAGGCGGGAAGCGGTCTCCGGCGCCGGGCTTTGAATAGTGCATCTCTCCCACTGATCGACCTCGCGATGTGTCGAACACTTTAACGCCAAGGACGGCGGGGCGCAAAACACCGCTAGATCCAATCTCGAATAATAACTCTGTACTTCGAATTGCATACATCGATCCAGTTGCCGCATATTCTGTCCAATGTACATCGATTCACACTGTCACATCGAAATGTCTGACTTCGATTCTGATCGCGAGTCGATGATCAATCGCGCGCGAGACGCCGGCGTGGAACTCCTGGTATGCGTCGGCAACGGCGAAATCCAACGGGATTCGCACTCAGCAGCAATCAAACTCGCCGAAAAGTACGACTTCATCTACACGACCGTCGGTGTGCACCCTCATGAAGCCCGGTTGTACAGCAGCGACATTGAGGCCAGGCTAAAAACGCTCGCGTCACATCCAAGAGTCATCGGGTGGGGTGAAGTGGGTCTGGATTATCACTACAACAACTCCCCGCGCGATACGCAGCGTGACGTGTTTCGCCGCCAGGTGCGGCTTGCGCGCGAACGACGACTGCCGGCAATCATCCATACACGGGAAGCAGAACCTGATACGCTGACGATTCTGGATGAAGAATGGAGCTCGGAACTGCCCGGCGTCATTCACTGCTTCACCGGCACGCGTCACTTCGCTGAAAGAGTCGTGGAGATGGGGTTCTACATCTCTTTCTCCGGAGTGGTTACTTTCAAGAAGTCCGAGGATCTGCGGCAGACGGCGAAGATGCTTCCCGCCGACAGAATCCTTATCGAAACTGACGCGCCTTTTCTTGCGCCGATGCCGTATCGCGGGCGGCGCAATGAGCCGGCTTATGTGGTTGAGACGGCCCGCTGCATCGCAGAGGTTCGTGGGATCGAACTTGCGGATGTGGCAACGTTGACCAGTGACAATTTCAAACGCGCATTCTTTGCGGCATGGGGACTCAGCGGCACCTGAAGACCTCTATGGGAGTTTGATCAATGATTCGGTATTTACTTCTGCTTGCGGTTGCAGTTTGCTTGCCGGTCCCTGAGGTTCGATGTCAGGACCCTCTGAAGGTCGCCCCGCAGGCGTATAAGCTGCAGTTTGAAAACGACTGGGTCCGTGTGACGCGAGTTCACTACGCTCCAAAGGAGAAAATACCCGAGCACTATCACACCGAGCTGGCCTCGGCGTACGTGTACTTGAACGACAGTGGACCGGTGATATTCAAGCACGTGGATTTGCCCTACGGCGCGATAACCAGGCCCGCGACCAAAGCCGGGAGCTTCAGATTGTTCAAGAGTGTGAAGGAAGTCCATGCGGTCGAGAACACCAGCGATCTACCGAGCGACTTCCTTCGAATTGAATTCAAGACTGAAGCGATAAACGAAAACTCGTTGCGGGGCAAGTTCTACACTGAACCACACCCGGCGGGAGAGAATTTCAAAAAAATACAATTTGAAAACGAACAGATCCGCGTTTCCCGTCATGCAATCGCCCCAGGAAAAGAGATGGACGAGTCAACCAGCGCTACTGAACCGGCTTTGCTGGTGACGCTTGGGACGTCAGTGTTGAACGCGTCTGGGAAGGCTGGCAAAGACAAGCTGACTCTGGAAGCTGGAAAAACGTTGTGGATTGCCGCGGGTCAACAAGAACATCTGCTGAATTCCGGCGACTCGCCGGTCGAGCTTCTACGATTTGAGTTCAAGACAAAGCCTATTGAGATGAGGAGATGAAGTGAGGGTCGAAGGGGCGAAGGCGAAGGGGGACGCAGGGAGGAGTGACGCGGGGACGGAGCGAATGGTCGACTCCACGGTCATATAATTTTCGGGTCACCCGCTTCGCCCCCTTCGCTCCCTCACCGCGTCACCGCGTCACTCCTCCCCGCGTCACCCGTTGGCCCATTCGCCCCTTCGCTCACTGTCGTCTCTCTCGGACGATACAGGGGGAAGATGCGTACACCCCGGCGCTTCGTCAAGAACGAGATCGACCACTGCAACATCACCGTTAGCCGATTGGCAAAACCGATTAGAAAATAGATGTGAATCCCGATCCACAGCAGCCACGCCAGCACGCCCGAAAACTGCACCGTTTTCAAATCGGCAACCGCAAAAGTACGACCAACAATCGCAAGACTTCCCTTGTCCCAATACCAGAACGGAGCAGGAGGCGGCCGACGTCGAACACGCCGCGCAATCACTGAAGCGACGTATCTCCCTTCCTGAATCGCGGGCTGTGCAACGCCGGGGAGCAGAGCGGGTTTCCATTTCTTGAACCCGAGCAGACTGCGACTAGGGGCGACCACCGCGGCCGTGTCGCCGATCGCGAACACATCGTCGATGCCCGGTACCGAGAGGTCGGGATTCACCTTTATGCGCCCAGCCCGATCGGTTTCCGCTCCAATCCATTTTCCGGCTGGCGACGCGATCACGCCGGCTGTCCAGAGCACCGTCCTTGCGCCGATTCTTTCTCCGTTAACCACTACGCCGGTGGCATCGACCTGCTCTACGGGCGAGTTGGTTCGAACGTCGACTCCGATGCTTTCGAGGTGGCGTCGGGCGTCTTCTGAGAGCTTCTCTGGATAACCGGGCAAGATTCGCGGAGCCGCCTCGAACAAAATGATATGCGATGATCGAGGATCTATATGTCGAAAGTCGCCGTGCAGAGCGAGCCGAGACATTTCCGCGATCGTCCCGGCCATCTCAACTCCAGCAGTACCGGCACCCACGAGGACGAAGGTCAGCAATTCGGGCAGGTCTACTGCTTCGATATTCTCAAAGGCAACGCGTTCAGCCGTTTCAAACGCCTGAAGTATCTTTCCCCGGATTCGATCGGCATCGTCAACCGAGTCGAGACCCGGAGCAATTTCCTTCCACTCGTCGTGTCCGAAGTAGTTGTAGGTAATTCCGGTCGCGAGAACGAGGTAGTCGTACGGTAGTTCGGCGTCGTTCGTTTTGACAACTTTGCGCGCAGTATCGACGCCGGTGACTTCTACCATCAGCACCTCTACGTTTTTGAACCGTCGCAGCACCGAGCGAATTGGAGCCGCAATTTCGTCCGCGGAGAGCAGTCCTGTGGCAACCTGATAAAGCATCGGGCGGAACAGGTGATAGTTATGCCGGTCGATGACGGTTATCCTCAGTGGCGCGCGGCCGAGGGAGCGGGCGCAGTAAAGCCCGCCAAAGCCTCCGCCGACGATGACCACGCGCGGCTTCTGCGCGTTGTCTGCGGGTATGAGCTTTGAACCCATCAATAAGAGCCTCCTGCTAATAGGATGAACCCTGGATCATCGATCGTTCAAGAAGGGAGTGGGAGCGAATGGGCGACCGGAGAACAAAAGACGCGGAGACGCGGAGAGGAGGGAAGCAGGGACGGCTAGAAAGCGAATGGGCAAATGGGCGACCTCCTCTCCTCTCGTCACTGCTCCGCGTCACTCCTCCCCGCGCTCCGCGTCTCCGGGTCGCCCCTTCGCCCCTTTTACCCGATCGCCTTAATGATCTGCGTGACGATTGAGGCAGGGGTCTTGTTCGTGGTCCTGATAGTAAGTTGAGACTCGGAATACAGCGCCTCGCGCGATAATAACAGCGACTTCAATTCATTCATCGCCGATGGATACCCCTGCATCGGCCGAAGATCCCCTTGCCTACGCATCCGCCTCATGAATTCGTCGGGTGTGGCGTGCAGGAAGACGGTGAAGCAACGCTTCTTCAACAGCTCCCACATCTCCGGGTCACTCACCACCGATCCCCCAGGTGCAAGCACGCACCCCCGCGAGCGCGCGAAACATTCCATAAGCGCAGCGCGTTCCAAACGACGGTAATACTGTTCGCCATGCAGGTTGAAAATCTCACCCAGAGACATCCCGGCAGCCTGTTCGATGAGCGCGTCCACCTCCACAAACTTCTTCCTGACTTTCTTTGCGAGTAACGGACCTATCGTCGATTTTCCTGCCCCTCGCAGGCCGATTAGCGCGATGAACTCGCGCCTCGGCTTCGCGCCCTTGCGCCGCTCGAGCCAAGTCTCCAGCTCAATGAGGTCCTCATCGGTGCAGTCGCTCAGGATTCGCCAGCTCCAGGCAGGCCGTGAGCGGTCGCTTTCGGGCGGCGGTATCAGCTCGAGCAGAGATACGTCCAGTGCGGCGGCGGCACGCGCCAAACCGGAGATGGAGATGTTGCCGAGTCCGGCCTCGAGCTGGTTGACGAAGCGCGGTGATAGCGACGCGCGGGCAGCGAATTCCTTCACGGTCAATCCGGCTCCGAGCCGGAGCTTTCTTACTCGCGCACCGATCGCCGCGAGCAGCAGTGTCTTCGATTGCTCCTGAGCCATCGAGGGCGAATTATAATGCGCTTGCTTAGTATGTCAACCGGTAGTATATTGCCGCGACTACTGGATAATTCTGGGTAATCTCAAGCCTCTGCTGGGAAATGACTAAAGTTCTGAGTTTTTGGCTCTGAGTTCTGGGTTGCTGATTCTTTTTCTAGGACTGTCGGACAGGGCCAAGTCTCTGCGCTCAGCGCTCACCGCTCAGAGCTCCGGGCTCAGAACTCAGAACTCGAAGGAACTATGATCATGACCATCAAGAAGTTGTTCCTGGTCCCGGGGCTGTTACTGTTGATTACCGCGGTCGCGGCCTTCGGGCAAACGGCGACCTCGGTGCTTTCGGGCACCATTCACGACGAGACGGGCGCGGTAGTCGCGGGCGCCAATGTTGTTGTTCGAAACGAGGCCACCGGCGCTACAAACCTCGGAGATTCGTACTATCACGGCGGCACGCTCGAGGCTGAGAAGCGATTCAGCCACGGGGTCAGCTTCCACGGAAGCTACACGTTCTCGAAGGCGATCACCGATGTCGACTCGGTGACCAACCTTGCGGACATCCCGGAAGGCACGACCGTGCGCTCCGAACGCTCTCTGTCGAGACAGCACGTAGGCCACAGGTTCACGATGGCGGTGCTCGGTCAGTTTGGTAAATCGGTTCCGGTGATTCACGACTTCAAGCTGAGCAGCGTCATCACCGCGGAAAGCGGCAGGCCCTTCAATGTATTCAGCGGAGCCGATTCCAATGGAGATGGCAATCCGAACTCGGATCGACCGGGCCTGCTGGGCCGCAACACGCTGATCGGACCCAAATACGCGTCAGTCGATTTTCGAGTCTCGCGCGCGATCAAGGTCACCGAAAGAGTAAGCAGCGAATTCAGCCTGGATTTCTTCAATTTGTTCAACCGGGTGAATATTCGCGATCTGAATACCGTGTATGGCGGCATAAATCTTTCTCTGCCGCCTATCGCGAGCTTTAACACGCCGCGAGACGTCTTCAACCCGCGGCAGCTACAATTTGAAGCTAAGGTGAGGTTTTAAACTCACCAGACTGAACCGCATGAGAAGCGCGATGACAGTCGCGCTTCTCATCTCAGTCACATGATTCGATAATTGAAATAGGTATGCCGAGTAGAAGTAATCAAAAAGCACAAATTCAATTCTCGCTCAACGGGGAGATGACAGAGACCGCCTTTCTTCCGCACAAGACTCTCCTCGAATTGTTACGTGAGGACCTCGCATTGACCGGCACAAAGCACGGTTGTGAGCTTGGTGAATGCGGTGCATGCACGGTGCTCGTCGATGGACACCCGGTGCTTTCCTGCCTCGTCCTCGGACTTGATGTTGAGGGTCACGAGGTCACGACGATCGAGGGCATGTCTCAAGGAGCCCAAATGCACCCGCTGCAGGAGACGTTCGCCGACCTTGGCGCGGCGCAGTGTGGATACTGTTCACCCGGATTTCTGTTGGCTGCCAAGGAACTACTGGAGCGCGATCCCAGCCCATCGCGGGAGCAGATCAAGGAGGCGCTGGCGGGCAATATCTGCCGTTGCACCGGCTACGTTAAAATATTCGAGGCGGTCGAGCTAGCGGCAGCCAGAATGCGCGGAGAATCGGCGGAGCCGGCGCGGGAGATTGTCTACGGTTATGAATGATGCGAACGGCAAGAAGGGCGGAGAGTTGAAAGTAGTCGGAAAGCCCTTTCGCAAGGTGGATGCGCGCTCGAAATGCAACGGCCAGACTTTGTTCGCCGACGACATCGTGCTGCCGCGGATGCTGTACGCGAAGCTTCTTCGCAGCCATGTCCCTCATGCACTGATCAAACGCATTGATGTTTCGCCGGCTCTTAACATGCCCGGCGTCGTAGCCGTGCTCACCGGCAAGGATCTGCCAATACCATACGGCATTCTGCCAGTCAGTCAGGACGAGCACGCCTTGTGCGTAAACAAAGTCCGGTTTATTGGCGATCCGGTGGCCGCAGTCGCCGCGCTCGACGAAGACACGGCATTCGACGCGATGAATGCGATCTCAGTCGAGTATGAGCGACTGGAAACTATCGCGTCGATCGAAGAGGCTGTGGCGAAGACGGAGCCTCGCATCCACGAATACGGCGACGGCGGCAATATTCATAAGAAGGTTCATCTCGAATTTGGAGACGTACAGAGCGGGTTTGAGCAGGCGGATCTGATACGCGAGGACGTGTTCTTTTACGAGGGCAACACTCATCTGCCTTTGGAGCAGCATGCAGCGGTGGCGCGCTTTGACGCGGACGACAAACTCACGCTTTGGAGCTCGACGCAGACGCCTCATTACGTCCATCGAGCGCTTGCAAAAGTTCTGGAGATGCCGGCGAGCCATATCCGGGTCATCGCCACGCCTAATGGCGGCGGATTTGGGGGAAAGAGCGATCCGTTTCATCACGAGATCGCCATCGCCGCTCTGGCAAGGATTACCGGGCGCCCGGTGAAGATTACTCTGACGCGCGAAGAAGTATTCTACTGTCATAGAGGGCGGCACCCGGTGCTGATGAAGATACGCACGGGGGTGAAGAAAGACGGTGCGATAACCGCGATGGACTTTCAATCGTTCCTCGATGGCGGAGCGTACGGGAGCTACGGAGTTGCGTCTACGTTTTACACCGGAGCTCTTCAGACGGTGAGCTACGATGTCCCGCAGTATAGATTTCGTGGGTTAAGGGCTTTCACAAACAAACCCCCGTGCGGCCCTAAGAGGGGTCACGGAACGCCGCAGCCTCGTTTCGCGGTTGAAGTACAGCTCGACAAGATTGCCGAACAGCTTCGGCTCGACCCGGCAGAGATG
Organism: Blastocatellia bacterium; assembly: GCA_035315885.1. Classification (GTDB taxonomy): domain Bacteria; phylum Acidobacteriota; class Blastocatellia; order UBA7656; family UBA7656; genus DATFXM01. The sequence goes on along the minus strand of DATFXM010000127.1, from coordinate 20,624 downwards.
CGCAAGCAGCATCTGGTGCGGGCAAATTCCATCACAGCAAACTACATGCGAGTCGGCACCGTAGGCCTCGGAGCATGCATCGATCGAGTCGTCGAGGCCTCGGGATGGCGCGACAAGTTTCGCAAGCTTCCTTACGGCCGCGGCATCGGGCTCGCTTGTGGAGCCTATCTCTCGGGTGCGGGGTTGCCCATCTATTGGAACAACATGCCGCATAGCGGAGTTCAGCTTCGACTGGATCGTCAGGGTGGCGTGTGCGTTATGTGCGGCTCAATCGATATTGGCCAGGGTTCGGATTCCGTTCTCGCGTACATTGTCGCGGAGGTGCTTGGAATCGATCCGTTCGACATAAGAGTTATTACCGCGGACACCGATCTGACACCGGTAGATCTTGGAAGTTATTCGAGCAGAGTGACACTGATGACCGGCAATGCAGCGTTGCAGGCGGCGGAGCGAGCGCGAGAGCTTCTGACGATAGCGGTTGCCGAGAAGCTCAGTGCGCCTATTGAAAACATCACGTTCGCCGACCGACGCGCATTCGATGTCGAGCACCCAGACGCCGGACTTTCATTCGCCGAAGCGGTTCAGCTTGCAGAAGCCAAGTTTGGCACCATCGGCACGGTGGGCTCGTACACGCCACCACCGTCGCCTGCGAAATTCAAGGGAGGCGGCGTCGGTCCGTCGCCCGCTTACAGCTATTCTGCTGCGATCGCCGAGGTTCAGGTAGACCCTGAGACCGGCATCGTAGTTGTGGAGCGCGTGTGGCTGGCACACGATGTGGGCCGCTCGATCAATCCGGTGCTTGTACTCGGGCAGGTGGAAGGCAGCGTGTACATGGGGCTCGGCGAAGCGCTGATGGAAGAGATGAGTTATCGGCCGCGCCGGAACCTGGTGCACAAGATTCCCTCGATGCTCGAGTACAAGAGTCCTACGACGATCGAGATGTGTGACGTAAAGACGTTCCTGATCGAGGAACCGGATTCAGCCGGGCCGTTCGGAGCGAAAGAGGTTGGTCAGGGACCGTTGCTGCCGATACCTCCGGTGATCGCAAACGCGATTTATGATGCAGTAGGAGTTCGGATCGACGAGGTGCCGGCAACTCCGGAGAAGGTGCTGGCGGCGATTCGCGACAAAGCGAAGGGTAAGGAAGGGCGCTACGGTCCGAAGGTCGTTCCGCGTGTTGATTGGCCTGAGCCGTTGCGAGTCCCGACACCGGCCCAAGGCGGCGACGGAAGAGCGATTCCACGCGAGGCGGTTCATTCGAGAGAGTGAGAGTGTGATTAGATCTCGTCCGAGAGGAGCAAGGGGCGATGATGAGGTTACCGCGGTTTGAATACCGCGTTCCGACCAGAGTCGATGAAGCAGTAAGGATGATGGCAGATGCCGGGCCCGAAACCAACTTCGTGGCCGGAGGCACCGATCTCTACCCAAATATGAAAAGGCGCCAGCAAACGCCGCGCACGGTCATCTCGATCATGCGAATAAGGGAGATGCACGAGATTCGCGGAGATGGAGGGTCTGGAGTCATCATCGGAGCCGGAGTCGTTCTTCGGGAGGTAGCAGCTAACGCGCTGATCCAGGCTAACCATCCGGCGGTTGCGCGCGCGGCCGTACTGATCGCTACGCCGCTATTGCGGAACATGGGAACAATCGGCGGCAATCTGTTGCTGGACACCCGGTGCAATTACTACGATCAAAACTTCGAGTGGCGTAAGGGAGTAAATTTCTGTCTGAAGAAAGATGGCGATGTGTGCTGGGTTGCGCCGGGCAGCACAAAGTGCTGGGCGGTTCAGTCTTCCGACCTGGCGCCGGTGATGGTTGCCGTCGGAGCGAAGTTGAAGTTGATTTCAGCTGTCGGTGAGCGAATGATCGAAGCTCGCGATTTGTATAACGACGATGGCATCAACTATCTGCACAAAAGGCCTGATGAGCTGCTGACCGAGATTCACCTGCCGTCCAGAGAGCGAATGCAGTCTACCTATCACAAACTTCGTCGGCGAGGGTCGTTTGACTTTCCGGTGCTCGGTGTTGCTGCGAGCGTCGAAGTAAACACCGACGGTTCGATCGAGAACGCCCGCGTAGTGCTCGGTGGTGTTGCGCCCGCTCCTATCGAAGTGAAGGAGGCTTCGTCGTTGCTGGCCGGGGCTCCGCTGGATGATGAGCGGATCGCATCGGCCGCGGAAGCGTGCTACGACAAGGCGCGACCGCTGGACAACACTGATTTCGTCATGGGCTGGCGCAAACAGATGGCGAGAGTTTACGCGGTACGAGCGCTGGAAGAACTGCGAGAGGCAAGCAAGCTCTGAGTTCGGGTTGATTCTCAACGCGTATCATGCGTTAACAATCAGAACACGAATGAGCGGAAACCTCGACCAACAATCCAGGCAGTCTATTCACCACGGAATCCGGCACGTTCTCTGGCTCACGCTGGTGAGCAATCTCTTCCTGGTCGTAGTGGCAACCATTCACGTTGAACCCCTGCCCGCAACGGGTGCGGGAGAACAGCTAAGATGATCGGCATGCGGGACGCCGGTTTAGGCTGACGGAGATCCGCAATGATCAATCATCTTGTTTCTGCTTTGGGCTTCGTTGTTTTTGCGTCAATCGCCTGGCTCCTCTCGAACAATCGCAAAAAGGTTGTCTGGAAGACGGTCGGTGCGGGACTTGGCCTGCAGATATTGCTAGGCGCCCTCATCTTTCGATTCCCGGGTTCTCATCGCGCTTTCCTGTGGATGAACGACGCAGTGTTGGCATTGCTGAACGCGTCGAAAGCAGGAACGGCTTTTCTTTTCGGGCCGCTTGCGGCCGCGCCCGGAGAACAAGGGTCGATAGGATTTGTTCTCGTGTTTCAGGTGTTGCCGGTGGCTATCTTCTTCGCTGCGTTCACCGCGGCTCTTTATCACCTGAAATTATTGCAGTGGATTGTGCGCGTGTTCGCCTGGGTCTTTCATCGCACTATGAAGATCAGTGGTGCCGAGTCGCTGTGCGGTGCGGCTAACATCTTCGTCGGTGTGGAGTCAGCCCTGGTCGTGCGACCCTATCTGGAAGGAATGACCAGGTCGGAATTGCTGTGCGTGCTGACGACGGGAATGGGAACAGTTGCTTCGAGCACGCTTGGAGTTTACGTCGCGTTTCTGAGCGGTTCGTTTCCGGAGATCGCCGGGCATCTTGTGTCTGCGTCGGTGATGGTCATCCCCGCAGCAGTAGTAGTTTCGAAGTTACTGGTGCCAGAGACCGAAACCCCTGCTACCGCGACCGGGGTGCCGCGGGAAGACGGATCCAGTGGCTCGCGGAATCTCATGGGTGCGATCATTGAAGGCGCGATGGACGGCCTGAAGCTGGCTGCGGGAATAACCGCGCTGTTGATCGCGGTGCTGGGGCTCGTTGCTTTGGGTGACAAGATCCTGGGCGTCGCCAGCGGCTGGATTGGGCTTGCAGAGCCGCTTTCGCTGGTCAGGCTGCTGACCTGGATCTTTTACCCGTTCGCCTACCTGTTGGGCATTCAGTCAGGCGACGTGAACGAGGCAGCGCGTCTTCTGGGTGAGAGAGTCATACTCACGGAGGTAGTGTCCTATCAGGATCTGGCGCAGTTGGTTTCAAGCGGAAGGTTTACCGATCCTCGCACTGTAGTAGTGCTGAGTTACGCCCTTTGCGGATTCGCGCACGTAGCGTCGGTTGCAATCTTTGTCGGCGGTACTGCCGCTCTAGCACCGTCCAGGCGTGATGATCTTGCCGCACTCGGATGGCGCGCTCTGGTTGCAGCAACTCTTGCAACGCTGATGACCGGGTGCGTGGCCGGGATCTTCAGCGGGGGACAAAGTGTGCTGTTGACCGCTCCGGTTCCGTAGGGGGGATGAGGGGATGGGCGAAGGGGCGACGCGGTGACGCGGTCGACGAGCGAAAGGGAGAAGGTGGCGAAGGGGTGAGGAGGAGTATCGACGGGGGTGAGAGAACGAGATGAAAGCTAAATGGTGCGTGTTGACGCTCATCTTTGCTTGGGTCACCGTTGGGTGCGGTGACCAGCAGAACGCTGCGAATAAACAGCCCGGCCAGCTTACGGCCGTGGGGAAACTCGAGCTCTCGAGCTCTGCGTTTGAAAGCGGCCAGCCAATACCGGCGAAATATACGTGCGACGGTCAGGACGTGTCTCCGCCGCTTAAGTGGACTGGCGCTCCGCAATCGACAAAGAGCTTCGCACTAATCTGCCAGGACCCGGACGCGCCCGGGGGAACCTGGACGCACTGGGTGGTCTACAACCTGCCGAGTGACGTTACTGAAATCAGTGAGGGCATGCCCACGATCGAAAAGGCTGCCGGCGGTCCGGTCCAGGCTAAGAACGACTTTGCGCGCGTGGGCTATGGCGGCCCGTGTCCACCGCCAGGACCGGTGCATCATTACCAGTTCAGGTTGTTTGCGCTGGATTCGCGACTGGACACACCTGCAGGTTCGACGAGAAAACAAGTCGAAGATGCAATGAAAGGTCACGTTGTGGGTCAGGGGGAGCTTGTCGGAACTTATGTGAGGAACTAATGCGGGCAAGGCGAAGGGGCGAAGGGGGGACCGGGGATGCTGAGACGCGGGGACCTTGGCGGCCTTTGCGAGACTTTGTGCTCTTTGCGTGAAACCAGAAACTGGACTGAGACCGACAGCGGGGACAAGAGCTGCCCCGTCACCTTGTCGCCCCTTCGCTCCCCGTCCCCGGTTGCTGTTGCGTTAAGCAGTGCAAAGTTCCCAGTCCCCACACCAGGTCAACTGCGTGGATGCCTACGACCGGCCGATCGGTAATCAACTCGCTCAAGATTCCCAGTGCCACCCGGTCCGCCGGATCATTGAACGTAGGCACCAACACTGCCGCGTTGCAAACGTAGAAATTTGCGTAACTAGCCGGCAGTCTCCTGGCTTCGAAGAAAAGCGGCTCAGGCATCGGAAGCCGCACCACTTCCGGCTTTGACCCATCCTCCAACTGAGCGCCTTCCAGTCGCTCGCGATTTTCACTCAGGATCCGATAGTTATAGTCGTTGGGATTCTTCTCTTCACACAACACAATCGTGCGAGGTCCGGTGAATCTGCAAACATCGTCCACGTGCCCGTGCGTGTCATCCCCTTCGATTCCCTTCGCAAGCCAGATCAGATTCTTTACGCCAAAGTAAGCCATCAGTCTCGACTCAACATGATGGAACTCGACTCCCGGGTTGCGAGGCTGGATCTCCTGGTCGAGGAGACACTCTTCTGTAGAGATAAGTGTCCCGCGCCCATTCACGTCTATGGCGCCCCCTTCCAAAACGAAATCGTCTCGGCGTGTTTTCTTTCCGATACGAGGCACCACGGCTCGGATAAGCTGAACTCCCAATGCCTCGGCTGCGCGCTTTGGAGTCTTTCGATCGTTGTGCCAATCCGGATACTTGGCCCACGCGTTGAACCGGAAACGCACAATGGCAATCTCTCCCGTGGCGTCGTTTTTGACGAAGAGCGGACCCATGTCGCGAGTCCAGCCTCTGTCGGTTGCGAATCGAAAGAACTCTATTCTTGAAAGATCGACGCCGACTTTGCCAAGGACACGAAGGGCGGAGTGCTCATGCGCTTTTGACTCTACGATGATGCGAACGATCTCACCCGCCGCGATTTTCCTGACAATTTCTCCGTACACCCATGCGATCGCTGAGAATTTGCCGGGCCAGTCAATCCGGTTATGAGGCCAACCGATCCAGGTAGCTTCATGCGGCTCCCATTCGGCGGGCATTCGAAACCCGCTGAGCTCTACGCCGCCACTGATGAGCTCATCGGCAGCGGCGTTGCTCTCAAAGTCGGTGCGAGCGAGAGTCATTAGTTGTGTTCAGAGTCAAGGAAGCGTTGATCGAGCCCGCGATAAGCATCGATGCGGCGGTCACGAAGGAACGGCCAGTTGCGTCGGGTCTCCTCGATTCGCGCGGAATTCACTTCGCCGATCAGAACGTCCTCACGGTCGTTTGACGCTTGTGCAATCACTACGCCAAACGGATCGCACAGAAAGGACCCGCCCCAGAATTCAATTCCCGCACCGCCCTCCGAAGGTTTTTCGTTTCCGACTCGATTCACCGCGGCGACGTAGACTCCGTTGGCGATCGCATGAGACCGTTGGATCGTACGCCAGGCGTCAAGCTGAGCGGCGCCGTACTCCTGCTTTTCGTGAGGGTGCCATCCGATTGCTGTGGGATAGAACAAAATACCGGCGCCTCGCAGAGCGGTGAGCCTCGCGCCTTCCGGATACCACTGATCCCAACAAATCAGGGCTCCGATTTTTCCGTGCGCAGTATCGAATGCTCGAAACCCGAGGTCCCCGGGTGTGAAATAAAACTTCTCGTAGTAAGCGGGATCGTCCGGTATGTGCATTTTGCGATAGAGCCCCGCCACAGCTCCGGTTTCGTCGATCAACGCGATGCTGTTGTGATAGAGCCCGGCCGCCCTTTTTTCGAAGATCGGGGCGACGACCGTGACGTTGAGTTTTCTTGCAACCTGCGCGATGGCTTCGGTGGAAGGTCCCGGGATTGTTTCGGCGAGATCGAACAGGGCGGCGTCTTCTTTCTGACAAAAGTACTGAGAGCGAAAGAGCTCGGGGAGGCAGATGACGTCCGCGCCTTTCTCCGCCGCTTGTTCGATGAAATGGACTGCTCGATCCAGGTTTTGATCGGGGCTGGCGGTGGTGCTCATCTGTATGAGACCAACGGTGAATTTGAATTCCATAGTTTGGAAATCGTAAAGCGTGAAAGGTGAATAGTAAAGGTTTTGGGTTTAGGGTTCGTCTGACGACGGTTTAGGGTTTCGGGTTCAGGGTTTCGTTTCGTCGAGTTCTCAGTGACGGCGAGTCTCTGTTTCGCTCGACTCCGCAAACGAACCCTACACCCTAAACCCGAAACCCTAAAACTGTCCTTCCGGTTGTGCAAAAGTCCTGCGATCACTAATATTCTCGTTTCGGCGTAGCCCTTACTTTGGGCCCGTCTGGACTAAATAGAAAACTGAAAAGAGGAGAGTGAAATGGCTTCTGTTAGCTTTAAGGGGAATCCTGTCACCCTTATCGGAGAGGAAGTGAAAGTCGGGCAAACCGCCCCAGATTTCAAAGTACAGAAGATCGATATGGGCGATTACACGCTCGAATCGTCAAAGGGAAAGACCAGAATTTTCCTCAGCGTGCCGTCGCTGGATACTCCAGTCTGCGACGCGGAAACAAGGCGCTTTAACGAAGAGGCATCAAAGATTCCCGGTGTCGAAATTGTCTGCGTCAGCATGGACCTGCCGTTTGCTATGAAACGATGGTGTGGAGCAGTGGGTGTGGACCAGGTGCTGGCAGCAAGCGACCACCGCGAGGCGTCGTTTGGAAAAAACTACGGCGTTCTCTTGAGCGGAGGCCCTCTTGACCGGCTTCACGCGCGCGCCGTGTTTGTAGTGGACGGCGAAAACAAAGTTAAATACGTCGAGTACGTAAACGATATCGCGAATCATCCAAACTACGAAGCTGCGCTCGCGGCAGCAAGGTAGAAGCCGTTTGAACAGCTATGTCCCGCTCCTGCGGGGAGCAAACTGAAGAAACCGGAGACGAAGGAGACCAACATGACAACACGAATAAGCAAGCCGGCATCTGTGATCGCGGTGCTTTGCCTGGCAGCGGCGGCGCTGGCCTTCTCCAGCATGCCCGAAGTCGGAAAGCCCGCACCGGATTTCACCCTCAAGAGCAACGAGGGCAAGACAGTAAGTCTCAAAGACTATCGCGGCAAGTGGGTAGTCCTTTATTTCTACCCGAAGGACTTCACTTCCGGCTGCACGATCGAAGCGCACAACTTCCAGCGAGACATCGAAAAGTATCAGAAGGCCAACGCGGTGATTCTGGGAGTGAGTGTGGACACGGCTGATTCTCATCAGAGTTTCTGCGCGAAAGAGGGGCTGAGCTTCAAGCTTCTTGCGGACACCGAGATTAAAGTGTCGGAAATGTATGGCTCGGTTATGGAATACAACGGCAATAAGCTCTCGCAGCGCAACACGTTCATCGTTGACCCGCAGGGTAAGATCGCCAAGGTCTTCACCGGTGTGAAACCCCCGGCGCACAGCGAAGAGGTGCTTGCGGCACTTGCCGAGTTGCAGAAGAAGTAGTCCAGCCGTAGGCGGGTGTTGGTAATAAAGCAAAGACGCCAGGTCGCAAGGTCCCGATTCAACGAAGGTCTTTGCGCCCTGGCGACTTTTCGTTATGAACCATTCGGCATTCTTGCGGAACTTCACGGCCGAGGCGACGATTCTGGTGTAGGCGGGACGATGGCTGATTCGAGAACCTTTTCATATTTCGAATTGAGCTTGATGGTTTTCGCGCTTGAAGGCGGTCAGGCCGCGCGATTGCCTGATGAGTCATCGTGCGAGGAAGCCTGCCCAGTAGTAGAGAATCTCGAGGAGCTGTTGTGCGGCGGGACCATCGAACCTCGTCAGCAATTGGTTCGGCACCTGAACAATCATCTTCGAGAGGGGCTGATCGAAACCGGGATGTTTGAACTGCTGGCCAGTGAGCGGACTGGTGAGAACTCGAGTCAAGGGAAGGTGCTCGAGAACGATCCTCGGATTCTGGAGGCCCAGCATCGTTTGGCCAAGTGGCGGTGTGATATTGCGCTGAAGAGAGAAGAGAGCGATCTGCTGTTGCAATCGCTTTCAGGGCTGTCTAACGCCGCGTGGATCTCGATGCCGCGAAAGCTCTGGAAGTTGCGTAAGAAGTTGAAAAGTAGGCAGTAGGCAGTTTTGGGTTTCGGGTTACGGGTTCGTACTCTTTTCGCTCGAGTCTCCGCACAACAAACCCGAAACCCTAAACTCTAAACCAGACTGCCTACTGCCGACCGCCTCCTGCCACCATGAACGCGATTGTTGACCAGATCAAGGTTGCGGCGAACCGACTCGGTTTCGAGGTCGTGGGAATCACCGCGATCGATCGTCTCGAAGAGGATGAAGCCAGATATCTGGCCTGGTGCGATGCCGGTCACGCCGCCGACATGGAATACATGACACGCCGTCGCGATCTGTTGTCGCGACCAGCGCAGTTGGCCCCGTTTGCAAAGTCGATCATCACTCTTGCGATTAACTACTACTCCAGCGCGCCCCGTTTCAATCATCAGAATCGCTACGGGAGAATTGCTCGTTATGCGTGGGGTCTCGACTATCACCTGATAGTCAAACCGCGACTCCTGGAGGTCGCCTCGGCCATCGAGCGAATTGCGGGCCGGGACTTAAGATCGCGCTGTTTTGTCGACGCCGTTCCGCTCCTCGAACGAGCGGTGGCAACAAGAGCGGGTCTCGGCTTCTTTGGTAAGAACACGAATCTCCTGCTGCCGCGGCGCGGGTCCTGGTTCTTTCTCGCCGAGATCCTGACCGAGCTGCCGATTCCCGCGGACTCGATCGCTAGCAAAGTCAGTTGCGGAACGTGCACGCGCTGCCTGACCGCCTGCCCGACGAATGCTTTCGCCGATGAGTACATTCTGGATTCGAGGCGATGCATCTCGTATCTCACGATCGAGAACAAAGGCGACATCCCACGCGAACTTCGGACGTCGATTGGCGAATGGGTTTTTGGCTGTGACATATGTCAGGACGTCTGCCCGTTCAATCGGTTTTCCGAACAAACAAACTGGCCTGAGCTCGAGGCCGCGGCGGGTGCCGGGCAGAGCATAGACCTCGTTGAGTTGTTGAGCTTGCGTACCAGTGAAGAATTCCGCGAGCGGTTCCGCGAGACTCCGCTGACGAGGCCTAAGAGGAAAGGTCTGCTGCGAAATGCAGCGGTGGTAGCGGCTAACGTCGGCTGCACATCTGCGGTGCCCGTGCTTGAACAACTCATCGAATCTGATCCGGAGCCGTTGATTCGCAGCCACGCGTTGTGGGCACTTGGACGACTGGATTCGGCACGAGCTCGAGTTCAAGCTGCGGGGATCGCAACGACCGATCCGGACCCGAGCGTACGGGCCGAGGCTGAATCGATTGTAAATGGCGAGATATGACTTTGCTTTTGCGGTTCAAGGCCACCGATGACGATGATGGTTCGCGCGTTGACAATAGTCTCTATGCGCGAGTCGGCACGTTGAGTCGAATGAGAATTCGCAATCTCATCCTGAGCGGAGCCTGCAAGCTTAACGGTGAAACCGCTCTCCCCGGGCACAAGCTTTCACCCAATGATGAAATAGAGTTCCATTCTGAGTCCGACACTCCGGGCGCAATGGATGCCGACGCGATCCCGTTGGAGATCGTGCACGAGGATGAGCATATCGCCGTCGTAGTAAAGCCGGCTGGAATGCTTGTTCACCCAACGCTTGGCGTTAAGCGCGGTACTCTGCTCAACGCTCTCGCATACCATTTGAATCGCTCGGCTGGCAACGGATCGGACGAAGACTCACAAGAACTGAAAACCGACGTGTCGGGTATCTCGCGTCCGGCTGGGTTCATTCGACCGGGTCTTGTACATCGACTCGACCGCGCGACTTCGGGGCTGATGGTAATTGCGAAGACGCAGCGAGCGCTTAGCACGCTGTCGCGTCATTTCAATCGACGGCTGGTCGAGAAGCGTTATCTTGCGGTGACTCGCGGCGAGATCGCCGAGAATTCCGGAGAGATTGACGCGCCTATCGGGCGTGACCCGCTTCAAAGGCCACGGTGGCGAGTCTTGGAGACCGGCCGGGCTGCGATTACCAGGTTTAAAGTTCTTGAGCGCAGCGCCGCTGCGACGCTGGCCGAGCTTGAGCCAGTCACCGGAAGGACCAATCAGTTAAGAATTCATCTTGCGCACATTGGGCATCCGATAGTCGGGGACGAATCCTGGGATCGGGATGCGAGTGCTGTTCGAAGGCTGTTGCTGCACGCGCACAGACTGTCGTTTCATCATCCATGCAGTGGTGACTGGTACAGCTTTAGTGCAGACACGCCGGCGGATTTCGCCGTAGCGCTTCGTTCATCGTGAGGCGTGGCGTTCGCGATCGAGGAGACTCTTCAGGACAGATAGCACTTCGGAGGTTGTGAACGGCTTTGAAATTGAAAAGTCCACGGTATTTCCGGCAAGCTCGTTTGCTTTCTCCGCGCCGTAACCGGTCATCAGGACGATTGGCAATCCGGGCGAGCGTTCTTTGATTTGCGCGGCGGCGGCCACGCCGTCGGTCTTTGGCATTGCCAGATCGGTAAAAACAAGATCAAAACTCTGGCTGTTCATCAGTTTCAGCGCCTCTTCAGCGCTCGACGCCGAGGAAACCTGATGACCCCATTCGCTTAGCATTGTGGAGAGCACCGTACGGACAGGCTCTTCGTCGTCGATGATCAGCACCTTCGCGCTGCTGAACACGGTCTGTTTTTGGTGAGCGCCGCTTCCGGTTTCGGAGAGTCTGCCAAGCGGCAGACGGATGTGAAACGCGCTCCCCGACTGCAGTTCGGTCTCGACATCTATTCTGCCGCCGTGTCGCTCGATGATCCGATAGCTTTCGCTTAAACCCATTCCAAGGCCCGACACACCTTTTGTGGTGAAGAAGGGCTCAAAGATACGATCTTTGATCTCCTGCGGCATTCCTGTTCCGGTGTCCACGAAACTGAGAGTGATCTCATCGGCGGTAACCGACCCGTGCACCGAAAAACGTCCGCCGTCGGGCATTGCATCCAGCGCATTCAGGATCAAGTTGACGAAGACCTCTCGAAGCTCCGAAGGCTCGCCGCTAACGATCACATCTTCATCGGCTGAAACCGAAAGCTGAACTTCGTATTTGATTCCGCGGCTCTCCGCGTCGCTTCGCCATCGTGGCTTGGTGATCTCGATTGCGTCGCGAACGACGTCCAGAATGCGAATCGACACGAATTCGTCCCGGTCTGCTCTTGCTCGCGCGAAATTCTGGATGCGCTCAACCATTCGCGCTGCGTCCTTCGCCGACTTTTCCACCACCTCCAGATAACGGGCAACCTCGGGGTCCACGATTTTAGGAAGAGAGAGCTGGGTGTATCCGAGAACAGCGGCGAGAGCGTTGTTCAGGTTATGCGCTACGCCCGACGCGAGCTGTCCGAGCGCCCGAAGCTTATCAGCCTGCAGCTCTCGTTCTCGTTTGCGCTGCTGCAGCGTAACGTCTCTGAAGAGCGCGATCGCCCCTACGAGGCCCTGGTCTCCATCGAACAAGGGTGAGACGGTGACTGCAAGCAGAAGCTTTCGGCCGTCGGGACGCAAGTACCATCCGCGGCACTCGACAGTCTTCTGAAGTTGAAGTGCGCGGTTTACCGGCAAATTGCCCGCGTCTACATCGCGCCCGTCTTCTGTAAAGAACCTGTCTTCTCGCAGGCCGAACTTACGGTCGTTGATCATGGCTTCCCGGGAGAAACCGAACAGATCCTCGGCGTGACGGTTGGCGCGTACCACTCCCGCCGAGCGGTCGAACACGATCAGGCCGTCCGCCATTTGCTCGATTGTAGCGTTCAGGCTTACGCGTTCCCGTTCTGCATCCTTGCGAGCTTTGTATAGATCGGACAGATCGCGCACGACCTGCACCATCGCAATCGTCTCACCTTCGCCGTTTACTATCGGGTCCACGCTCGCCAGAAAAGGCACCTCGGAAATCACTCCGGCCGGGACCTCCAGCACTCCGCGTTCACGCCGGGACCTGAGCGTGCAGACCGGGCATTTCTCCGGGTCCGAGACAAAACAGATTTGCCCTCCATGAACGAGCTCTTTGAGGGTTTTTCCGACGCATTGCTCGGGCGTCAGACCCACAGACCGGTAGAAAGCAGTATTAGCCCTGATCAATCGGTCATCGAGTCCGACCACCGTTACCATGTCAGCCATCATGTCCAGCGTCGTTTGCCACTCGCGTCGAGCTTCTTCAGACTCTTTGCGGCTCTTCCTTTCGCGTTCAAGAGATTCCAGGCTGAGCTGTCGGGCGTACTCGGACCGCTGTCTCGCGAGCCGCTCGCTCGCCAGTAACTCGTTCCGCTCATGCTCCGCCCGCTTCCGGTCAGTCACGTCGCTGCCCGCGATCAAAACGCACAGCTGATTCCCCAACTCGATGATCTCCATTGCCAGCACTACCGTAAGGATCTGGCCCGTCTTGTTCCGCAAGTGCGTCTCAACCCTGCGAAAGGGAGCACCCTCGCGCAGCGACTTCACAACGCCGATCTGTTCGCCCATATCCGCCAGTGCGGCAATGTCGTTCGCCGTACGACCCACTATTTCCTGCCGCGTGTAGTCGAGCAGCCGCAAGCAGCTTTCGTTCGCATCCAGACACTTGCCTTCGCGGTAGCTGAAGATGCACATCGGATTGGGATTGGCGTGAAAGGCTTTTGAAAAGCGCTCCTCTGACGCGCGTAGCTGCTGTTCGGCGCGCTTTCTGATCGTGATGTCATGGCTTACCGAAAGAAGGCACCGTTCGCCGCCCAGCTCTATCAGCTCGCATGAAAGCAGACGCGTGCGAATCTCACCGGACTTCTCAAGCCAGTTAACTTCGAGGCCTCTTACGCGACCTTCGCGGTTGAGCAGCTCGAACATCTGCGCCCACTGCGAGGAGTCTTGCCACATCCCCAACTCCTCTATCGTCCGCCCGATCACCTCATTTCGCTCATATCCAAGCGCCGTCAAGAATGAATCGTTGACCGAAATAAACAGCCCCTTCGGATACGTAGTGATGGTCATCGGATCTGGGCTGCCCTCAAAGGCCCTCTTGAATCGCTCCTCCGACTCGCGCAGCGCGGCCTCTGCGCCCTTACGCTCGGTGACGTCGCGCTGGATCGACGCGATGGCCCGCCGCCCCTTGTAGTTCACGAACGAAGCGTTCACCTCCAGGAAGATCTCGCGATTGTCGCTGGTGAAATGCACCGTCTCAAAAGAGCGACAGTCGCCCGACTCCAGCATTCGATGCCGGAACTGATCACCGCGTTGCGGGTCCTTTGAAAGAGAGCGAAGCGACCGGCCTATAAGATCGGATCGGAGAAATCCGTACAGGCTGCAGGCTCGATCGTTGACGTCCAGAATGATCTCTTCCTCAGGCTCAAATACAACGATTGCATCGTGCGCGTTCTCAAAGAGGCTGCGATACTGTCGCTCAGACTTGACGATTGCGTCTTCAGCACGCTTGCGGTCGATGGCTATTGCCAGGTGACTTGCGATGGCGCGCGCCGCGCCCACCTCCTCGGCGGAGACTTCTCGCTGAGAGCAAAAATAAAGTGACAGCCTCCCGAGAACCTTTTCCCGACAAACAAGCGGGATCAGCGCTAGAGAACCGATCTCCTCCGCTTCCAGGCGCGACTGCAGGTCCGGAGTTAATAGCGGCGAACTCCTGATATCGATTATTACGAGCGATTCGTCTCCAGCACCGCCCTTTGGTAAGGCAAGCGCAGGCTCAACGTCATTCCGAAATTCTTCCGAAAGACCGCGCCACGCCTGACACCGAAGCGTTTCGGACTCTTCGACCAGCACGATCGAAGCCCGCTTTATGTTCAGGCCGAATTGCAAAGCGTCGAGCGCGTCCTCGTAGATCTCTTCGATCTGGTCGGCGCGAGCCAGCTTGCTTGCAAGTTCGTATAGGGTCTCTTGCACTCGCTGGGCCTTCACCCGATCGGTGACGTCCTGTACGGTGACCGAATCTGCCTGTAATGGAATGTCTGAGTAACTCCTGCTCGCCATGACAACGCAACGCCTTTTTCTCGGCAACGCTCAGGAACTTGAGCACCTCAGGTTTGCCTGAAGTTGTCTTTTTGACCGGCCCTTCTCTGATCGATCTTCTCGAGCGAGGGGTAGACCTCGAAACCTGACGGTGCCCTAACTGCGGAGAGAGATAACCTGGTACTGGTCCAAAAACAGCACTGCGATTCTACACCCGAGCAGGGGAGAGTGCTACAGAAAAGAGTTGATTGCGTTGACTCGGTGGACCGCAGAACGAATCGCTAGTGCATCACATCAATGCAAGCCACAGGATCGTACAGGAGAGCGGTCCCAACCCTGCCCGATCCCGCACAGCGGGCGACAGCACGTTACTCCCCGGTGAGTCCGCGACCGGGCGGCTACATTCTGTCGCCCGCTGCGCGGCGCGGGGGGAACAACTTACTCGGGCAACACAAACCAACCTTCGCATCGCCCCTTCTCTCCTCACTGCCGGTTGATGTACGATAAATGCTTTAACGATAGGCGCCTTTTTGCGCGAGGAGAGTCAGATAACAATGGCTGAGGAGTTTCAAAGCGATCAGGATATAGCCCTCGGAGTCGAGGACTTTGATTCGGAACAAGAATACAAGGTCTACTGCCTGAGGCATTCCACTTCGCACATAATGGCCGCCGCCGTTCAGCAAATCTTTCCTGAGGTTAAGTTCGGAATCGGCCCGCCTATTCAAAACGGGTTTTATTACGACATGGACCTCGCGCGTCCTCTTACCCCCGAAGACCTGGAGCAGATTGAGAATGGGATGCGCGAGATCGTAAAGGAAGGCCGCGAATTTCACCGCGAGACTTGGGAAAAACCCAGGGCCCTCGACTTCTTCGGGTCGCGCAATCAGACCTACAAGCTGCAACTGATCGACGGCATTGCCGGGGACACGGTATCGATCTACAGCATCGGCGACTTCACCGACCTGTGTGCCGGTCCGCACGTACGTCGCACCAGCGAGTGTAAGCATTTCAAGTTGCTCTCGGTGGCCGGAGCCTACTGGCGCGGAAGCGAAAAGAACCCAATGCTCCAGCGCATCTATGGAACCGTCTGGCCTACGAAGGATGCGCTCGAGCTGCATCTGCACAACCTGGAAGAGGCGCGAAGACGTGATCATCGCAAGCTTGGTCGAGAGCTGGACCTGTACATGACCCACGAGTGGGCCCCGGGCGCGCCGTTCTGGCTGCCGAAGGGGACGACTCTCTATCACATTTTGCAGGACAAGCTCCGAAGGCTTCTGAGCCGTAACGGGTACGTGGAAGTAAAAGCGCCGCTGCTCGGGAGTCATAACCTCTTTCGCACTTCGCGTCACTGGGAGCATTACAAAGAGGACATGTTCGTAATACAGGACGCGGATGGCGAAGACTTTGCCTTGAAGCCGATGAACTGTCCCTGGCACTTCGTGATTTTCGGGTCGAAGCGAAGAAGCTACCGCGAACTGCCGCTCAGGCTTGCGGAGCAGAGCCCGTTGCATCGAAACGAGCGGGCGGGAGCATTGGCCGGGCTAATTCGGGTTCGACAGTTTCAACAGGATGATGCACACATCTTCATCACCGAGGATCAAATCTTCGACGAGGTTGCGCGTCTGTTGGGGCTGCTGCAACGGATTTACCGTGCGTTTGACATGAGTTATCGATTCGTGTTGTCGACTCGCAACCCCGATAAGTTCATGGGCGAGGTCGCGCTTTGGGATCGCGCGGAAGCACTGCTGGCCGAAGCGCTGAAAGCCAATAATGTCGAGTTCAAGATTGCCAAGGGCGATGCGGCTTTCTACGGGCCGAAGATCGACCAGCTTGTGCAGGACTCGCTGAACCGCGAGCACCAGCTCGGCACGATCCAGCTCGATTTTCAACAGCCGATCAACTTCGATTTGACCTACGTCAACTCGGAAAACGGGGAGTCAAGGCCGGTAGTGATCCACCGCGCGCTTTATGGTTCGTTTGAAAGGTTCATTGCCATTATGATCGAGCACTATGCCGGTGCGTTTCCGCTTTGGCTGGCTCCGGTCCAGGCTAAGGTGCTCTCAATATCCGAGAAAACTGCCGACTACGCCCGGCAGGTTTACGAGCGGCTCTTCTCTGAAGCGTTGCGAGTCGAGCTCGACGTTCGTGACGACAAGATAGGCGCGAAAATACGGGACGCCCAATTGGAAAAGATCCCGTATATGCTCGTGGTTGGGCAAAAGGAAGTTGAGTCGAAGTCGGTGGCGGTCCGTTCCCGCGAAAAAGGCGACGAGGGCTCGGTAGATCTGGAGCAATTTGTTTCGCGCATCAAACGCGACGCGAGTTTCGATTTCTAGTGGATTGCGCCGACTCAGAATTGGAAGTTCCCGAGGCCTGATCCAACAGGGTTGATGACTGTTTCGCTTCGATTGGACCCAGAGCAGCCTTCTCGCGAAGCCATAGAGTGGGCGGCAGGGATCATTCAGCAGGGTGGGCTGGTCGCCTTTCCGACGGAGACGGTTTACGGGGTCGGGGCTGATGCGCTAAACGCTGCGGCGGTTAATCGAATATTCGACGCAAAAGGACGCCCGTCCGACAATCCTCTTATTGTGCACGTCGCAAGTCGCAAGATGCTCGACAGACTCGTCGCCCGAGTTCCGGAGAAAGCAGAGCGCCTGATGGAGCGCTTCTGGCCAGGACCCCTGACCCTCGTTCTCGAACGAAAGGCCGATGCGGCGAGTGCCGCCGCTGCCGGCCTCCCCACTCTGGCCGTCAGAATGCCGCAGAACAAGATCGCATTGGAGTTGATTCGCACCGCCAACACTCCAATAGCCGCCCCCAGCGCTAATATTTCCGGGCGCCCAAGTCCTACGCGTGCCGAGCACGTTGTGTCGGATCTCTCTGGAAGAATCGATCTGATACTCGACGGTGGAGAGACACGGATAGGAGTAGAAAGCACCGTGCTGGATCTAACTACTGATCCGGCGGTGGTGCTAAGGCCGGGCTGGATCACACAGGAAGAGCTCGCTGGCGTCGTCGGGGCCGTCGAGGCCTTTGCGACAATTCGAGAACTGATGCGTTCGCCCGGCACTCGCCACCGTCATTACAGTCCGCGCGCCCGAGTAGTCATCACCGAAACAGGAAACGTGGCGCATATCAAAGAGACATGCCTTGGTTCTCTTGGCGCGGGTGCAGTTGGTTTGATATGTCACACGCCGATCGACATCGTTCACCATCAACTTCGCTCTGTGGTTCTAGACAATAATGCAGAGTCATACGCGCGATCGATTTACGATGCGATGCGTGAGCTTGATTCGTGGGGCGCGCAGTTGATCGTCATCGAAGCAATTGCGGAGGAGGGCGCGGGCACCGCTGTTATGGACCGGATTCGGCGCGCCGCAGGAGAAGAGTAGTTTTTGAGTTCTGAGTGAGGCTACACCGTTTCGACCTCTACTCAAACTTCGGTACTCAGGACTCAGGACTCAGGACTCAGAACTGCTCAAGGAGGCTGGATGCACGCACTGAAGAAACTCAGTCTGGCGAAAGACGGGTTCGCGTTCGTCGATGGCGTAGCGGAGCCCCGCGTCGGACACCAAGACGTAAAGATCCGAGTGCAGGCGGCTTCGATTTGCGGAACCGATCAGAGCATTTATCAGATAACTTCTCGCCATGGCATGCGCGATGAAATGCTCGTTTACAACGGCGGAGACATTCAACGCTATTCGCCGATCATCGTTGGTCACGAGTTTTGCGGCGAAGTCGCGGAAATCGGAGAAGACGTGCACCCCGGCGTTGCGAAGATAGGTGACTACGCAACCGCCGAAATGCATATCTACTGTGGGCACTGCCAGCAATGCGCAACCGGCAAGCGCCACATCTGCAAAAACATTCGAGTGAAGGGCGTTCATCTGGACGGAGCGTTCGCCGAGTACGTAGTCGTGCCCGCTGGGAATCTGGTCAACCTGGAACGATTCGGCGGACGCGAAGTCATTCCGCCTCGGTTTGGTGCGTTCCTGGATGCGTTGGGCAACGCCGTGCACACGGTCATGGAGGCGGGAGTCGAAGGAAAAACGCTGGCGATTCTTGGCTGCGGCGCTCAGGGTTTGATGGCAACCGCAGTCGCTCGCACTCTCGGGGCTGCCCGAATTTACATCACCGACTTTTCGAATACCGGTGACTTCAATGCAGCGCGACTCTCCAAGCGGTTCAAGACCGCAAGAGAGATGGGCGCGGACTTCTGCTTTGATACAAACGAAGATGTGGCTCCCGGCCAACGCACAGAGCTGCTGGAGCGCGCTCGAGATGAACACGGTGGAGGTTTTGATGTGATCCTCGAGATGTCGGGTGCGGAGGCGGCTTACAACGATGCAGGAACTCTGGTTAAGAACGGAGGTGAGATTCTGCTGCTGGGGATTCCTTCCAGGCCTCTGCGTTCGTTTGATTTCGGAAAGTACGCCGTGTGGAAAGGTGTCGCGATCCGTGGAATTTTTGGCCGTCGGATGTTTGAGACCTGGTACGCGATGCTGGATTTGCTTGGCTCGGAGAAGTCGGGGTTGAAGTCTCGACTCGAAAAAATCATCTATCCTGCGGGGGTTCCACTGTCGGACTTCGAGCGGGGGTTCGAGCTAGTGCGAACTCACGAAGCAGTTAAGCTCCTATTGGAACCTTGAACAAACTTACCCAGGTTCTTTAGAGCACGGATTCTGTAACGCACGGTCGCCACGACCGTATGCTTGCACTCGCGACGTTGCCCATGTTTAAGGATGGGCAACAATGTCGAAAGAAAACTTCAAATCGTCTTTTACTTTGACCGTGCCGCCGGCGACCGATACCTGTTTAATTCCGAACGTAGACTGACGGATTCCAAACTGGCCTCGCGCGTGGAGCAGGTTCTGGCCGAAGTCGAGCGTAGCGGTAACCGTGAGTGGATGTGTTGCCCCGTGCAATGTCAGTTCGCCGTTGAGCTTCGCAGTAAATTTGCCCTCTTCGAGCTTGGCGGCGCTTATACTTGAAGTCTTGAAGCTGATCTCGGGATACTTGCCGACTTCCAGAACCTCGTCTCGCATCGTGGATTCGATCTTTTGACGATCGCTGTCGCTGACTTTGTCCGTGATCGCCAGCGAGTCGGCCTTAATCGTCATCTGCATGGATGCGGGCTCGACCGAGCCGTAGGTGAAATGCACGTCGCCGGAGAATTGTTTAATGGCGATGTTGTGATCATGGCCGGCGATTGAGGAGAGCAATCCTCCCGCGAATGCCCTGACCATGAAGCGGCTTTGACCCGTATCAATCTTGTAGTGCGCGTCAGCGGGATTCGCGATATTCAACTCATACTCCTTATTTCGAAAGTCGCCGGGGGCGGCGGTGGACATAACAAGCAACGCGATTGAAATGGCGATTGATAATCTCATTCTCCCTCCAGGAATTGTTGCTCGAATGCAATCGTGCAAACGCGACACGTAATTAGATCGATGAATGTGAGGAGTATTTGGTGCGCTCTTCTTTTCTATTTTTGATTTGGTTACACGTCTTCTGCAACCCGCTGGGGCGTTGGAAACCAACACCCAGCACTCAGAACTTACCTTATCTCCCTTGTTAGTTTGAACTGCGATAATCCACAATATCGATTTCCACTCAACAATTCTGCGAGGACTGACAATGAACCCCACTGATTTGTACACTACACTCGAACGAGAGCTGACCGGGATCAAAGAGGCGAAGACGTTCAAATACGAGGTCCCGCTGGAAAGCCAGCAGGGTGGCCGAGTCAAAGTCGAAGGCCGAGACGCAGTGATGCTCGCCTCAAACAATTATCTTGGCCTTTCAAACCACCCCAGAATAAAAGCTGCGGCCCATCGCGCCCTGGATGAGTGGGGCTACGGCATGGCGTCGGTCAGGTTTCTCTGCGGGACTGAGCCAATACACTTCGAACTCGAGCGCAGAATTGCCGAGTTCGTCGGTTGCGAGGCGGCCATTCTTCACTCGTCGTGTTTCGCCGCGAATGAGGCGTTTTTTACTGCCTTGATGGCAAACG
>DATFXM010000126.1:0-4651 GCA_035315885.1 Blastocatellia bacterium | reverse complement strand
GCAGTAGGCAGTAGGCAGTAGGCAGTAGGCAGTAGGCAGTAGGCAGTAGGCAGTAGGCAGTAGGCAGTAGGCAGTAGGCAGTAGGCAGTAAAATACGCAGTCCGCATGAACAGGGTTTCTTATAATTCGCAAATGGCTGAGGATTGTTGCATGCAGTTAAACGAACTGCCTACTGCCTACTGCTTACTGCCTACCGCCTACTGCCCACTTTGCATGATTTCTCACGGCTACTTATAATGTGCGCTTTATCATGACATCTGATCATGAACTTGTCCTCATACTCGATTTCGGTGGCCAGTACACCCAATTGATCGCTCGCAGGGTCCGCGAGCTCGGCGTCTACTGCGAAATCGTCCCCTACAACACTCCTGCGACCGCAATTCGCCAGAGAAATCCTAAGGCACTCATATTTTCGGGCGGCCCCTCATCAGTCTATGAGGAGGGGGCACCGCATCCGGAACGCGAGGTTCTGAGTACCGGCGTGCCGGTGCTGGGCATCTGTTACGGGATCCAGCTAATGGCCCAGTTTCTGGGGGGCGAAGTGAAGCCATCTTCCCGCCGCGAGTACGGTTTCGCCGAGATCCACAGCAAGCCCGGAAGCCGCCTTCTGGCCGGATTGCCGTCTACACTGCGCGTGTGGATGAGCCACGGCGATTACTTGAGCAAGCCTCCAGCGGGTTTTGAAATCACTGCCGAAACGGACGCCGCGATCGGCGCGGTTGAAGACCACCAACGTGCGCTCTATGGAGTTCAGTTTCATCCCGAAGTCGCGCACACACCGGCCGGTAAGCAGATCCTGAAAAATTTTCTGGTCAACGTCTGCCACCTCCGATGCGACTGGACCATGGCCTCGTTCATCGACACAACGGTCGAGGACATAAGACGAAGGGTCGGCGAGGGGCGGGCTGTTTGCGGATTGTCGGGCGGAGTCGATTCGTCAGTAGCCGCCGCCCTGGTCGATAAAGCGATCGGCGATCGCCAGACGTGCATTTTCGTCGACACCGGCCTGCTCAGAAAGAACGAGTTTGAAGAAGTGCTCGAGGCCTACCGCGACATGCATTTGAATGTCGTCGGTGTGGCGGCGGGCGAGCGCTTCTTGACCGCGCTCGCCGGCGTCTCAGATCCCGAACGCAAACGCAAGATCATCGGCAACGAGTTCATCGAGATCTTTCAGGAGGAGGCAAGGAAGCTGGGAGAGGTGGGTTTTCTGGTGCAAGGGACTCTTTATCCCGACGTAATCGAGTCGGTATCGGTCAAAGGACCGTCTGCGGTAATAAAATCGCATCACAACGTGGGCGGCCTCCCCGAGAAAATGCACCTGAAGCTCATAGAGCCGCTGCGCGAGCTGTTCAAAGACGAAGTTCGCCGAGTGGGACGCGAGCTCGCACTGCCGGAAGAACTAATAGGCCGCCAGCCGTTTCCAGGACCGGGTCTCGCCGTTCGTATCCTCGGCGAGGTAACGCAGGATCGCGTAGCTCTACTGCAGGAGGCGGATGCCATAGTCATCGAAGAAATCCGGCAGGCGGACCTCTACGACAAGATCTGGCAGTCCTTCGCCGTCCTGTTGCCCGTGTCAACGGTCGGCGTGATGGGAGACAATCGGACCTACGACAACGCGGTTGCGATTCGTGCGGTTGAGTCTCTCGACGGAATGACTGCCGATTGGTGCAGGTTGCCTTACGATGTGCTTCAGCGAATCTCTTCGAGAATAGTCAGCGAGGTACGTGGAATAAACCGCGTGGTGTACGACATCAGCTCAAAGCCGCCGTCAACGATCGAGTGGGAGTAACTTCTACAGTTTTCGAACGAGACTGATGGGCTTCATCGGATGGCCGTCAAGCACGCGAAACTGCTGATCAAAGTTTTCAGGGGTGACGCCGTCACGTAGATCGATCACCGCAAGTTCACCCTCCGGTATGCGCTCCGAAGAGCCAAATACCCGATATCGAGAGGAGCGAACTGCGACGAGTTTTATATCAATGTCAGCCGATGCCTCGGCCTCCTTGAGACTCAGTACCTTCAACGAGAAGTCCTCCTGGAGCAATCGAACCAGAGTCTACGCCCTGAGGCTCTCAAATCTCAAATAACTCTCGATCGGGCTCTCACGCTCTCGCAGTGGAGAACAGACAGCCGTTGAACACCTTCAGCATCGAACTTGCCAGTGCGATCCGCGACTTCGGTCTCGTCGAATTGACATCAGATCAAGCGAAAAAGTTGACCGAGCACTACGAGCTGATGATCGACTGGAACCAGCGGATGAATCTGACTCGAATCACCGAGCCCGCGGCTGCGGCAAGGCTTCACTACGCGGAGTCGATCTTCGGCAGCAGGTTCATCGGGCCGGCCAGGACATTGCTCGACATCGGAAGCGGTGCCGGCTTCCCAGGCATACCGATCGCAATCCTGAGAGATGACGTAGCGGTTACTCTTCTAGAATCCAACCAGAAGAAAGCTTCATTCCTGCGCGAGGCAGCAGTACATCTGTCGCTTCCCAACGTCGCGGTTGCGGCGGAGCGCCTTGAACAGTTCGATTGGCAAACCTTCGACTTTCTGGTAACCAGGGCTCTGGACCGCGCGGATCGGATTCTCCGGCAAGCGGTGAAGCGCCTGCACTCGGATCAACGGCTGGCGGTGTACTGTTCGATGGACTTGCTCAACAAGCTGAACTCGTTTGGGCGACGCGTTGAGGCTCACGCTATTCCGTGGACCCAGAATCGATTTGTGGCTCTTTTTGGTTGATTGCGCGAAATATCGTAGCGATCTGGCTTCAATCGCAGGTGTTAGACCTGCCGATCAACTGGCGTAAAAGGACCCGACGAGTAGTCTCAAATCGATGCAACATTTCAAGTCAGTCAAAACCAGGAAAAAACTTCAGGCGGTTACGGTCAAAATGACGACAGCGAGATGGTCAAAATATTGGCTTGAGGCACTGAAGTGTTGAGAATGCAAAGGCTCGCCCGGATCTGAGTCCTCTGATCTTGATGGCACGCACGTTGCTCCGTAGATGGCCGGAAGCTTGAGACGCCTGATGGTGCTCTCTTTTTAGGGCCGCTATTGCGCAGCGCCGGAACACCTGGCGCAGGTTTGAAAGGCCACTTCCATTTGCCGTTCAGGACCTCACCCCGAACGGTTTGTGGCCGGCCAACCCTGCACCAGTCGACCGAGTCAGAACCCTCTCTACGGCTTCTGGCGAGCGCAACGGCGGCCCACTTTTATTTCTCACCGCGAGTCCGCGGCTTCACACGCAGCGCTTAAGGCTTTAGCAACGTCTCGCCGTCCATATAGTCGGACAGCACTTCAGGCAGCTCTACCGCCCCGTCCTCGCGTTGAAAATTCTCAAGCAGCGCAACCCACAACCTGCCTATCGCTAGACCCGAGCCATTCAACGTGTGAACAAACTCAGGCTTCGACCTTGGCTCGCGTCGAAATCTGATTTGCGCGCGCCTTGCCTGAAACGACTCACAATTCGAGCACGACGAGATCTCGCGATAAGTGTTCTGGCTTGGCAGCCAGACTTCGAGGTCGTAGGTTTTCGCCGAGCTGAAACCCATGTCTCCCGTAGACAGCACGACGCGGCGATAAGGCAGTTCGAGATCCTCGAGGATCTGTTCGGCGTTGCGAGTCATCGACTCCAACTCATCATACGAGGTTTCGGGAAGCGCGATCTTGACCAGCTCCACTTTGTCGAACTGATGGAGGCGTATCAAGCCGCGCGTATCTTTGCCGTAGCTGCCCGCTTCCGATCTGAAGCAAGGTGTATACGCGGTCATCTTTATCGGCAAGCGCGAGGCGTCGAGAATCTCGTCACTGTAGATATTAGTCAACGGCACCTCGGCAGTAGGAATCAAATACAGACCGCGTTCGTCGGCAATCTTGAACAGGTCTTGTTCGAACTTCGGGAGCTGTCCGGTGCCGAACAAAGTCCTGGCGTTGACCATGAATGGCGGCTGCACCTCTTCATAGCCGTTGATTCTTGTTTGCCTCTCGAGACAGAAATCTACCAACGCGCGCTCGAGCCTCGCGCCCCTCCCTTTGAGTATTGCGAACCTGGCCCCGCTGATTTTCGCTGCGCGCTCCAGGTCGAGCAGTCCCAATCCAACACCGATGTCCACGTGATCCCGCGGTTCGAACGTGAAGTTCCGGGGCGTTCCCCAGCGCGCGACCTCGATGTTCGCAGTCTCATCGATTCCTACTGGAACGGTATCGTGCGGCAGATTGGGGATGCCGTTCATGAGACTCTCGAGGTCGGCTTCGACCGCCGTCAGTGCGGCTTCCGAAGCGCTTATTCTTTCCCCCAATTCTCGAACTGCGATCCGGCGAGACTCGGCCTCATCCCTACGGCCGGACTTCATCAGTACGCCGATCTCCTGACTCTCGCTGTTACGACGGGCGTTCAAATCGTCCCGCTCGCGAACGAGAGCGCGTCTTCGCTCGTCCAACTCGGTGAAAGAATCGAGCAATCCTATTTGAAACTGCCTTTGTGTGAGCTTCTGGCGGACCAGATCAAAGTTGCCGCGCACAAAGTTAATGTCGAGCATGACTGCTGCCTTTCAAGCCTAAATGATAATCAGATAGCGTACGGTGAGCCCGAAAGGTGTGTCAACACGTCGTCGGTGGAGGCGTTGGCTTCAGGTGTCCCCGACTGAGCGAG
>DATFXM010000125.1:0-7755 GCA_035315885.1 Blastocatellia bacterium | reverse complement strand
GAGGCCAGGAAAGAATACGAAAAACTAAAATAAGTCCAGTTTGCGCTACGATTCGGCAGTTCAGAGTTCAAGCTTTTGCTTGCCTGGTCTCCACGTCGTAACCTCAAGATAGAATTCAAACACGTTCAAACCTAGGAACCTGCCTAGTGACTATTCATCCCCTTTGAGTTATTTCTCGTTGGCGGGGGCGCGGGGTGCCGCTGCGTCGTTCGTGGCCGAAACGACGATACCGTTTTGATGGATTTATACGATCCTCGTTGAGATTGGGCTTATGTCTTTGACCACCCGCTCACTCATCGGACTATCCTCAGGAGCGTTGATTGGCGCGGCCATCACCGCAACACACAACGCCTTTCTTCAAAGACTCGTTTTCATCATCGAGCCTGTGGCATCCATTTGGGTTAATGCGCTGCGGATGACTGTCATCCCGCTCGTCTTTTCGCTGCTCATTGTGGGGGTCGCTTCAGCCGCTGACGCGGGCTCCGTCGGCCGGATGGGAGTTAAGGCAATCCTGTTCTTCATCCTGATGCTTTTTGTTGCCGCCTCCTTTACAGCGCTGGTCACGCCGCCACTGCTTAACCAGCTCACAGTAGACCTCTCGACATCAGAGACGCTGCGATCCAGCATTGACGCCGCTGCAGTCGAGTCGGCGACGAAAGTCCCCACCGTTACACAAAGGCTCGTCGGCCTCATTCCCGTCAACCCGATTAAAGCGGCAGCCGAGGACGAGGTGCTCCCGCTCATAGTCTTTGCGCTGTTTTTCGGATTTGCCATCAGGCGCCTCGCGCCCGAAACGAGCCTGCCTCTCGTATCATTCTTTCGTGGCGTTTCTGAAGCGATGCTGGTAATCGTCCGCTGGGTGCTTTGGTTCGCCCCCGTCGGTGTCTTCGCGCTAATGCTTCCTCTCACGATGCGAGCGGGCATGAAGGTCGTCGGCGCGCTGGCGTACTATGTGGTCTTGGTTTCGGCATTAGCGATCACCGTCATGCTAGCGCTGTATCTAGTGGCAGCATTCGGTGCGCGCGTTTCGCTGCGGCGTTTTATGCGGGCGATCGCACCCGCGCAGGCGGTTGCGCTGAGCACGCACTCTTCACTCGCTTCCCTGCCGGCCATGATCGAAGGGGCAGAGCGGCGGCTCGAACTCCCGCCCCAGATCACGAGCCTCGTCCTCCCGCTCGCCGTTTCGGTATTCCGCATCTGCAATCCGATGGCACAAACATGCGGAGCTCTGTTTATCGCCAGGCTTTACAACATTGAGCTCAGCGCAACGCAAGTCGTCACGCTGGTAGCGACTTCCGTCTTTGTCAGCATGAGCAGTGTCGGGTTGCCCGGTGGAGTACCACTGCTGGTGACACTCCCGGTTACCTTCCTCGCTGTAGGGCTTCCAGTTGAAGCGATCGGTATGCTACTCGCGGTTGACACACTTCCGGATATGTTCAGAACAACAGCTAATGTGACGGCCGACATGACTGCGACGGCAGTTATTGGCCAACACTACGCGAAGCCTGCACCGGTAGTGGCGGTTTCTTCCGCAGCGTGATCAGGAATTAGGCAATATGAAGCGAATTCCCCATCTGTTTACAGGCTTCGTTGTTGGCTCTCTGTTGACGGCGCTGGCATTCGCTACCTCATTCCGGATAACAACAATGCAAGACGACGTGAAAACATCTCCACAGTATTACTAGGTCCTGCTGGAAAATGACAAGGTACGAGTGCTTGAATTTCGGCTTAGACCAGGCACTGCATTGACCCGCTGACGCCCGCCGTTAGGGGTGACCAACGCTAAAGAAATCGAAAGCAGAGATAGCTGAAAGGAGAAGTGAGATGAAACCAGGTAAGAACCCCTCCATTTTCTCATCTCGAATCTTGGTCCTCGCATCGCTCCTGGCGTTCTCCTTTGCTGGTATTGATGCGAGGGCACAGCATTCGCGTCACGGAGTTGTTCCCCTTCACAAGATTCCATCAGGGCAGTGGGTTGAGAAAGTCTGGGGCGATCCGGCCAGTCCAGGAGTGTCCTTTGTGATTCGTATTCACAACGATGCTAACTACATCATTCTGCCGCACACACATCCCATCGACGAGAACATCGCGGTAGTACAAGGAGTTATGTCGCTTGGAATGGGAAGCCGTTTCAATCGTTCGGCACTGGAGCAACTGGGAGTCGGAGGCTTTGCGTTTGTACCAAAGAATATGGCGCACTTCGGATGGTCGAAGACAGAAGCGATCATACAGGTGCATGGCATTGGACCATTTTCAAGCAACTTAGTCGACCCAGTTTATGAGCTTACCGACAAGGGCATCTTCTTGCTGACATCTCTCCTTCAACCGGGTACCCCTACGGAGTCCAGCCCGTCGGACTGTTTTGCATTGAAAATTGGAGCGCGAGTGCATGGCGGTATAGGCGAAGGCACTGTTGTCGGTGCCCGGTGCTCGCATGCCAATCAGCTCACTCAGTACTGGGTTCAACAACCGAACGGCGAGCGATTCTGGGCCACGCTTAAGGAATTGAAGTCAATGTGAGTCCGACTAGAGAAGTCATGGCTACCGCGTCAAGACTCGCGCCGCCCAGCCTTGTGCGGGGGATTGGGAGGTGGGACCTCGTTGCATTTGGGATTAACTCAATTGTAGGTGCGGGCATTTTCGGGCTGCCCGCAAAGGTCTATAGCCTTTCCGGGCCCGCAGCTCTGCTGGCATACGTCATTTGTGCCGCAGCTGTTTTGCTTATCGTACTTTGTTTTGCCGAGGTGAGTAGCCGTTTCACGGTCACCGGCGGCCCCTACCTGTACGCAAGGGAGGCTTTTGGCGACGTAGTCGGGTTTGAATTGGGGTGGCTACGATGTTTATCTTTTGTAATAACCTTTGCCGCTAACGCCAACTTGCTCGTTGACTATCTAGGCTCCGTCTGGATTCCAACTGGAACGTGGCGCAAGCTCGTCATCATTATTGTTGTGCTCTTGCTTACAGCGATAAATCTGGTCGGCGTGCGCCAAACTGCGATAGTCAACAACATCTTTGCGACGGGCAAGCTTGTACCGCTACTGCTTTTCATAACGGTCGGCGTCTTCTTCATCAACCCGCAGAACTTTTCAGTCGCGGCTCCGCCGAGCTATGGCGCTTTTTCTCAGTCAGTATTGCTGCTGTTGTACACCTTCACCGGTTTCGAATCAGTGCCGATCCCCGCAGGGGAGGTGAGCGATCCGCAGCGTGCCATACCTTTACGCTGTTCGCCGTGCTGATTATTGTAACGATGCTCTACGTATTGATTCAGATAGTCTGTATCGGCACCCTTCCAGAATTAGCAACCTCTTCAAGGCCACTTGCGGACGCGAGCAACAAGTTTTTGGGAGAATTCGGGGGCTACCTCATTGCTGCTGGGGCAGTAGTTTCGATCACTGGCAACCTCAATGGCAAATTCCTGCACGGACCTCGTGTTCTCTTCGCGATGGCCGAGCATAGACAGATGCCGCGGAGTCTTGCCGCTATACACTGGCGCTTCCAAACTCCTTATATTTCTATCCTGGTTATGGCGGGTGTGGCGCTTGGGTTCGCGCTGTCAGGTAACTTCATCCAGTTGGTGAAAATAAGTGTTTTGATAAATGTGGTTACGTACGGCGTTACTTGTGCAGCGCTGCCGATGCTACGAAACAACCGCATTGTTGGACAGCCAGCGTTCAAGTCGCCATCGGGCTTGTTGGTCGCAACGGCGTCGGTCGCATTATGTTTGTGGTTGCTGTCGAACAGCACACTGCGTGAAGTAATGACAGCGGCAATTGCTGGAACTTTCGGATTGCTCCTTTATTTTCTCGGTAAGATGAAAAGGTCGGATGAGCAGCCTGATATAGTAGTATCACCGGACAAAGTTGTTTAATGTGCCGATAGCCGCGCATGACAGGGTTGCTTCGCAGTAAAACCGTATAATCGGATTCGAGTATGAACAAACGAGTCGCTTTACTTGGAGAATACACGCCGACATTTCAGCCGCACATTGACACCGAAACATCTATCGAGCATTCTCGCGCTTTCTTAGAATCTGAAATCGAAGGCAGTTGGGTCTCTACCGCGGATATTGATAAGGGACTATTTAAACGATTCTCCGCAATTTGGGTTGTGCCCGGCAGTCCGTATAAGAATATGAATAATACGCTGTGGGCAATTCGTTACGCCCGTGAAAACAACATACCTTGTCTCGGGACATGCGGCGGGTTTCAGCATATGGTTATAGAATACGCCCGCAATGTTTTGGGTTTCAAAGATGCGCAACACGCGGAATATGACCCGTAATCGTCGCAATTGCTTATCTCTCAATTGGCGTGTTCGTTGGAAGGACGCGAACTGCCCCTGACATTTGTGCCAGACTCCAGAGTTGCCCGAATTTACGGTGCAGTTTCGGCGACAGAACAATACTACTGTAATTTCGGCGTAAACCCGGAAAGGGTGTCGCCTCTCAAAAGCAAAGACTTGAGAATTACCGGATCGAACGATGAAGGGGAGGACCGGGTTATCGAACTAACCAATCATCCTTTTTTTATTGGGACATTGTTTGTTCCCCAAGCACGCTCAACGAGTCAGCGTCCGCACCCCTTGATTACGGAATTTTTGCGAGTTGTTGGTGAAAACGCAACCTAACGACATAAGACTTCGCGCGACGCGTCGTCCGAATACAATATTTCCCGCAGTAGCACCGCGCGAGTCGATGTTTTGCGATGTGTCACATGATTCCACGCATCGACGACGTCTAACAATGCGGTTGGACCGAGTCAATCTATGGGACCGCCGAAGTTCACATCGCCATCGGGCCTCTTGATGGCAACGGCATCGGTGGGCTTATGCTTATGGTTGCTCTCGAACACCACGAAGCTTGAAGCAATGACAGCGGCAATCGCTGGAGATTTCGGACTTCTCCTTTATTCTCTCTGTAAGACAAAGAGGTCAGTTAAGCAGTCTGATGAAGTAGTATTGCCGAATGACGCTGTTTAATGTGTAGACAGCCGGGCCAAGCGGCTGCAGCAGAGTCGGCGCTGCCGGGGTTGGCAGGGTCGCCCGATGCTTGCGCCGGTCCGTTCAACCTTTTCGTCAGGCAGTCTGATCAGCGATGGCCGCAGAGGTCTTCCCCTGGGGTAAGGAATTGCAAATGACTCGCAAACAACTTGGAGTGCGGAAGCTCAACTTGGCGGCCATTACGGTGGCGATAGTCGTACTTGCCGTAAATAACATGCCTTGTGCTGGGCAGGGAGCGCGCGCCAAAGAATTGCCTTCGGTTTGGATACTCTCTACCGGTGGCACGATTGCCGGTAAAGGAGCTTCGGCAACCGACTTATCCAACTACAATACCGGCTCCCTTCTTGGGGAAGAACTCGTCAATGCTGTACCACAAATCAAACAAGTCGCAAACGTCAAGGTGGAGCAGATCGCGAACGTAAGCAGCTCGGATATAACGGTCGGCAATTGGCTCACTCTCGCGAACCGAATCAACAAAATCTTTGCCGACGATCAGAAAGTAGCCGGCATCGTGGTGACGCATGGGACCAATACGCTTGAAGAAACCGCGTATTTTCTCAATCTGACCGTCAAGTATGATCGTCCGGTCGTTCTGGTCGGAGCGATGCGGCCGGCGACCGCAATCAGCGCAGATGGTCCGCTCAATCTCTTAAATGCGGTACGCACTGCTATCTCTCCAGCAGCCATCGGCAAAGGTGCATTGATCGTCCTGAACGACGAGATTAACGGAGCGAGAGACGCGACAAAGACGAGTACGTACCGCGTCGAAACGTTCCGTGCTCCTGAGCTTGGCTTGCTTGGCTATGTTGATGAAGACGAAGTGCGCTTCTATCGCATGTCAACCAAGCGGCACACGGTCAGTTCCGAATTTGATGTCAGAGGCTTGAAGGCGTTACCTAAAGTTGAAATCGTCTATTCGTATATCGAGTCGGATCCGGCGGTCATTCGTGCCGTTGTCGGTAGCGGGGCCAAGGGCATTGTCTTTGCAGCGGGTGGGGCCGGCATTCTCTCAAATGCTGAAAAGGCTGAAGTGAAGTCGGTGATGTCACTTCCCACAGAATCCCGACCCGTGTTCGTTCGTTCCAGTCGAGTGGGGAATGGGCGTGTCATCGCACGAGTAGATCACGACGCGCTGGGAATGATCCCCGCAGATACGCTCAACCCGCAGAAAGCCCGCATACTACTGATGCTAGCACTCACGAAGACGCGCGATACGATGGAAATCAGGCGGATTTTTGCCGAGTACTAAGGGGCCTACAATCGCTTCAACCAAGCGCCCAGCTAGTTTCAGATGGTTTGCAATGGCTGAGTTAAATCCAACTCTTCGTGCCCGGTCAACTGAGGGCGTCAGGCCGCGCGGTTTAAAACGAATAAACGGAACGAATACATGTTAAAGAAACAGACTCGGAGGTGAAGCCGCCCTTGATGGCAACGAAACTCCGGCAAGAACCGCGAGTGTCGGATTCGATCGAACGCTCGGCTCGAAGGGCGCTTGCCGCAGCGTGGTTGGGCTGGATGTTCGACGGATACGAGACGTACGCACTCATCCTGGTCATGGATATCGCGGTGCGTCAGCTTCTGGCCCCGGAAAGGCTGGCGACCGCGCCGGTATATATGGCTGGCCTGCTCTCAATGACTCTGCTGGGATGGGCGGTAGGAGGAATCATAGCAGGTGTGCTTACCGACTATATCGGTCGCCGCCGCATGCTCATGTTCTCGATCCTATGGTACGCGGTCTTCACAGGATTCACAGCGCTCTCGCCGAACTACTGGTCCCTTCTGGCCTTCCGGTTTCTTACGGGGCTCGGCTTGGGCGCGGAATGGGGACCGGGCTGCGCCATCGTCTCCGAATTCTGGCGGCCTTCATCTCGTGGTCGCGCTGGAGGCGCGCTTCATGCAGCTTACGGTGTGGGCAATTTTCTGGCATCGGCTATCTGGCTGCTGGTTAATCCGCTTGGACCTTCAAGTTGGCGGTACATGTTCGTCATCGGCATAGCTCCAGCTTTCTTATTGCTGTATGTTCGTCGAGTGGTCCACGACCCTGTCCTGTGGACCACTGCCAACAAAAACAGGCGTGAGGCGCGGAAGCGTATCGAAACGGGTATCGGATCGGAGAAAGACCGGCAACTGGCCCAGTTCACCATCGCTCGAATATTCTCGGAGCCTGAGATGCGGCGCCGAGTAGGATTCCTCTTGCTCATGTCGCTTAGCACCGTCGTTGGCTGGTGGTCCGTCTCGACATGGATTCCACAGCATGCTGCACAATTGGCCACGACTGCGGGACAGGAGCCTCAGCGCTGGGCTTCAGTAGCTGCGCTGATGTTTAACGTTGGGTCGATCGCTGGTTACCTCGCTTTCGGATTGCTCGCCGACACCTTAGGTCGGAAACCCAGCATTTGGCTGTATTACCTGGGCGCGCTAGGACTCTCGTGGTGCTTCTTTTTGCGGGTCAACGACTGGTATGCAATGCTGACGACCGCCGCCGCGAACGGCTTTTTTATAGGTGGTCAGTTCTCCTGGATGACAATCTATCTCCCCGAGCTCTTTCCAACACGCGTACGAGGCTCCGCAATATCGATTGTTTTTGACGGTTCGCGAACCGTCGCGGCACTCGGCCCGCTCTTGGCTGGTTGGCTGGCTTCTTCCTTCGGCGGAATTGGGGCTGCTGCCGCGGCGATGTCGCTAATCTATATCGTCGGGCTGATAGTCACCCCGTTTGCAGGACCGGAGACGAAAGGGATGGCGTTACGCGCCTAA
>DATFXM010000124.1:0-17214 GCA_035315885.1 Blastocatellia bacterium | reverse complement strand
CGGGGAGGTGGGAGGTCTATGTGCGGAGCTTTCCCGACCGGGGCGGGAAGTGGCCGGTCTCCACGAACGGCGGGGCGCAACCCAGGTGGCGGCGCGACGGGAAGGAGTTGTTCTACATCTCGGCGGACAAGAAGCTGATGGTGGTGGATGTGACCGCGGACGGTGCGAGCTTTGAGCTAGGCGTCCCCAAAGCGCTGTTCGATCTGCGCGTCCCCGGCAACCTCCCCGGCCCCAGGAATTGGTATGCCGTCTCCAAAGACGGCAAGCGTTTCCTCGTCAGCACAAATCTCGAAGAGGTGACCGTGCCGCCAACGACCGTGGTGCTGAACTGGACGGCGGATTTGAAACGATGAGTCTTGCGACGGGCACACGCTTCGGGCCTTACGAAATCATCTCGCCCCTCGGTGCGGGCGGGATGGGAGAAGTCTATCGCGCGCGAGATACTCGTCTCGGTCGTGATGTCGCTGTAAAAGTCCTCCCTTCTTCTTTCTCCGATGATGAGCAACGGCTGCATCGCTTCGAACAAGAGGCCTGTGCCGCAGGCGCGTTGAATCATCCGAATATCCTCGCAATTCATGACGTCGGAAAACATGACGGTTCATCCTACGTCGTCTCTGAACTCCTGGAAGGCGAGACGCTGCGTGAGCGAATGGCTGGCGCGGCTCTACCGCAACGCAAAGCGATTGATTACTCGCTGCAGATCGTCCGCGGACTGGCAGCCGCGCACGAGAAAGGAATTGTTCATCGCGACTTGAAGCCTGAGAATATCTTCATCACCAAAGATGGACGGGTGAAGATCCTCGATTTTGGACTTGCCAAACTCACTGAGCCGGCCGTTGGACAATCGAAAACAGATATTCCCACCAGACGCGTCGATACCGATCCCGGAATGATCATGGGAACAGTCGGTTACATGTCGCCCGAGCAAGTGCGCGGTCGTCCGGTAGATCATCGCGCGGACATCTTTTCGTTCGGAGCGATCCTCTACGAGATGCTCACCGGCAAGCGAGCCTTTCACGGTGAATCGGCAGCCGAGACAATGAGCGCGATTCTGAGAGAAGATCCGCCAGAACTGTCGGAGAGCAATAAGAACGTGGCGCCGGCTCTTGAACGTGTCGTGCGGCATTGTCTTGAGAAGAATCCGGAGGAGCGATTCCATTCGGCGAACGATCTGGCGTTCGCTATTGAAGCTCTATCAGGATCGACTCCGACATCGGGTCAGACCGCGGCGTCGCCCGCGCTTGGGCCACGATGGATGAGGCGACGCGATCCGATCGCCTGGATCGTGGCTGCAGCCGCGATGCTGGCGGCACTGGCGCTGACGATTGCGCATTTCCAACGAGCTCCGGTTGAAATCCGTGCTGTCCGTTCATTCATCCTCTCGCCAGAGAAATCGTCCCTCGATTTTAGCCAAAGAATAGGAGCAACAGTTGCAATCTCGCCTGATGGCCGTCGTTTGGCTTTCGTCGCCCGGACAGAAGAGGGCAAACAACTTCTCTGGATCCGAGCACTCGATGCGCTCTCGGCGCAATCGCTCGCAGGCACCGACGGCGCCACCTGTCCTTTCTGGTCGGGAGACAGCCGCTCGCTGGGGTTCTTCGCGGATGGCAAGCTCAAGAAGATCGAAGCCTCTGGCGGGCCACCGATCCCGCTGTGCGATGCACCTGAGGGGCGTGGCGGCACTTGGAACCGCGACGGAGTGATTGTTTTCGCCCCAAACTCTACCGGTGTGCTCCATCGCATCTCGTCCTCGGGCGGCACATCGAGCGCCGTCACCAAGCTCGATGAGGCGCGAGCTGAAACATCTCACCGCTGGCCCTTTTTCCTGCCGGACGGTGAGCACTTTCTCTATCTCAGCTCGGTCATCGTGGCCGGAGGCACGACAGCGGAGAGCGCGGCGATCTGCGTGGCCGCGCTCGGAAAGCAAGAAGGCAGACCGGTGCTGCCAGCTAATTCAAACGCGGCGTATGCCCAGGGGTATTTGCTCTTCGTGCGCGAGCGCGCGCTGATGGCCCAGCCGTTCGATGACAAACGCATGGAGACAACCGGAGACGCTTTCCCGATCGCCGAACAAATTCAGTTCGGACGAATCACAGCCACAGGAGTATTCTCCGTCTCGGAAGAAGGTGTCCTGGTCTATCAGACGGGCGCCGGAGAGAGTGGCTCGCAGCTCACCTGGTTCGACCGCACCAACAAGCCGATCGGTTCGCTCGGCGACGTGACTTCTTACAATAGTCTTTGTGTTTCGCCTGACGGAAAGATGGCGACGGTGGCTATCCCTGATGTGATCGGGCGTACTGACCTCTGGCTCTATGATGTGGCGCGCGGCCTGAGAACGGCCTTTACGTTCGGGCCAGCACAAGCGAGACAGCAGTTGTGGTCGCCCGACGGGAGACGCATAGTTTTTTGCTCAAATCGCAAAGGACGTTTTGATCTTTATCAAAAAGCCTCCAGCGGCGTCGGCAATGAGGAATCGCTCCTTGAGTCCAATCTGGATAAGAACCCGACCGGTTTCTCCCCCGATGGTCGGTTGCTTCTGTATACCACCACGGATCCCAAGACAAAGGGAGACATGTGGGCTTTACCGCTTGAAGGAGGCCAGAAGCCGGTTCCGTTTTTGCAGGGAGAATCTAATGAAATCAACGGTCAGTTCTCTCCCGATGGGAACTGGGTCGCTTATCAATCGGATGAATCCCGCAGATTTGAGATCTATGCGATGCCCTTCGCCGCGCCCGGCGGCAAGCGTCAAATCTCCATTTCCGGCGGCCGACTGCCGAAATGGCGCGGGAAAGAGGTTTTCTATTTAAGCCTGGATAACAAGTTGATGGTAGCCGAGGTCAATGTGAAGGGGGAGACGTTGGAAGTCGGGGCGGCGCGGCCACTGTTTGAGATTCGTCCTGGCGGGCCCGGTAATGTCTATGACGTGACGGCCGACGGCCAGCGCATACTAGTCAACATGGCGGTAGAACAGCAAACCTCTGCGCCGATCACTCTGGTGGTTAATTGGACAGCAGACCTTAAGCGATGACTTCCCGCAACGCAGTTGGTGCTTCCCAAGCTGTTGGGTGCATCCCCAACGGCTGTTGTGCATCACCGCTACGCGGTGAATATTAGACACGGCGGTCTCGATAGGACACCGCAACGCGGTGCCGATAAGACACGGCTACGCGGTGCCGATAGGACAAGGCTATGCGGTGAAGATTACGACAAAGCGTTGGTGTTATTCGCCCGGTTTCACGCAGTCACTGCCTTGGTTATTCTGGCTGAGCGCCTCTGCGTTGGTGGGATTTGCCCTGGCTGTGAAGTCCGACCCCTAATGACACCTGAAGTGAGGAATTACTCATGCAATTTAATCGACGAGAACTTCTGTCCGGAATGGGAGGACTTGTGGCAGCAACGGCGTTGTCATCAGTAAAGAACAAATCGAGCGCACGAGCAGTTGAGGAGCTCGTTACAGAAACAAAGACAACATTCCCGCGAAAATCCGATTTTGCGATTCCTGAAGGTCTCACTTATATCAACGGCGCTTACACGCATCCGATACCGACTGGCGCTGCGGACGCGATTCGGCGCGATTGCGAATACCGATTGCGGCCCGGGCGCATCGATGATCCGGGACATGATGCTTTGGCGAAGACCGTCAAGGAACAGTTTGCTTTGCTCATCAATGCGAAGCCTTCAGAGATTAGCTACGTCCCCAACACAAGCACCGGTGAGAATCTCGTCTTCAATTCACTCGGCGTTGTCGGGTCCGGTGGCAATGTGGTCACCGACGCGCTTCACTTCGATGGAATGATTTTGCATCTGCAAGCGCTGCAACGTGATCAGGGTCTCGATCTGCGTATTGCACTGCCTAGGAATGGATCGATTGATCTGCGTGACCTGGAGAAGCTGGTCGACAAAAAGACGAAGCTGATTGAGGTGTCGCTGGTCGCGATGTACAACGGTTTCCAGCACGATCTTAAAGCGGTATGCGATTTAGCTCATGCCCACGGCGCTTACGTGTACGCAGATATCATTCAGGCTGCTGGCACCACGCCGATTGATGTGCGCGCGAGCGGCGTCGACTTTTGTTCGTGTTCGAGTTTCAAATGGCTAATGGGCGACTTTGGCCTTGGTTTTTTGTATGCTCGGGAAGACTTATTGGGCAAAATCCGTCGCCCGCAATATGGTTATCATTCCGCACGTCGAATAGATACGCACTTTTTGCCGTTTGATACACCTGCTGACACCCCGTTCACCTGGGAGTTGGGCAGTGATGCAAGCGCGCACTTTGAATCAGGCAGTACTGCTTATGGACCAATGTCCGCTCTGGGCTTCTCACTGACTTACATCAGAGAGATAGGAGTTTCAGCAATCGAAGCTTACCGGCAACCGCTACTGCAACGCTTGCGTCAGGAAATGCCGCGACTGGGCTTTGATCCGATCACGCCCGAGGGAACAAAGTCAGCGCTAATTACCTTTACAGTCAAAGATAGGGCTCCGGTGTTGGCGCGTTTGCAGAAGGCAAACATCAACGTTCGACTGGGAGCGCACTTCTTGCGCGTGTCGCCTTCGATCTACAACGACACGCAGGATATTGATCGTTTGCTGGAAGCTCTGTCGTGAGGATTTTCGGGAACCAACTAGTGGACTTAGAGATTCCGCAAGTATCGGCTTGAGCCCCTCCACCGACCCTGTGGTCGGTGGAGGGGGGATGCTCAAAGTTCCGCGCAAAGTCCGCAAGGGACCGGTGAGCCACGAAGAGGGAAGACGTAAAAGACCCAATCGCAAAAGATCGTCAACTCGCTAAGAATCACCTATCAGAGTACAACTCGGGGGTATAGGCGGGCGCCGACTACTACCAACACCAGCGCCGAAATCGAAAGCACGGCAAAGTCTGTCGTCAACCCAAACCCGCTGCTTCCGTTCTCAATCATCAAAGTTCGCAGCGCATCCACCTCGTAACTCAGCGGATTGATCCGCGAGGCGATTCGGAGCCAGTCCGGCATCATTGAAATCGGGTAGATTGCATTACTGGCAAAAAACAACGGCATCGTTAATACCTGCCCGATCCCCATAAACCGCTCGCGTGTCTTGACCAGACTGGCAATGATCAACGAAAAAGTAGAGAACCATGCCGCGCCGAGAATTGTAGTAATCAACACACCCGCGAGCCCCACCGGACTCCACTTCAAATCTACACCCAGAAGCAACGACAGCCCGTAGATGATCACGATCTGCGGAATCGACCGCAGCCCTGCAGAAAGAGCTTTGCCCAACACCAGCGCCGAACGCGGAACAGGGCTGACAAGGAACTTGCTGGTAATCCCAAGATCGCGCTCCCAGATGATCGCAACACCATAGAAGATAGATACGAACAAGACGCTTTGAGCCAGAATCCCAGGTGCCAGGAAGTCGAGATAAGGAAGGCCGCCGGTCGGGATCACTCGCGCTCTGGACAAGACTGTTCCGAACAACAGCAGCCAAAGCGCCGGCTGGATGGCTCGGGTGATCAGCTCCGAGAAATCATGACTCAGTTTGCGGGCTTCCAACTCAGTGATAGCAAGTGTCTTTCTTACGAAGCTTGCGATCAATGAGAAAGGGTTTGAGCTGACCGAGACAGCGAGTTCAGGCAAGACGCCTGGATGCGCGTCTTCCTCTGGAAGTCTCAATATAACTTCCTCCTGAATCCAGCGTATCACCCGCATAGTAAACGAAGACATCGCCCAGTGTGGCTTCGCGTCGACCGATCGATTCCTTCAGACGCCGCGGAGAATCCTCGATCACTATCTTGCCGCGGTGCATGATCGCCACGCGATTGCATAACGTGTCGGCCTCTTCCATGTAGTGCGTCGTTAGGAAGATTGTGGTACCGAAATCGGAGCGGAGATGTTCAATATGCTCCCATACCGCCTTGCGCGCGATTGGATCCAGCCCGCCGGTTGGTTCGTCCAGAAAGAGCAAGCGAGGCCGATGAAGCGTTGATTGCGCTACCTCGAGGCGTCGAATCATTCCACCCGAGAATTCGCGCACCAGTTTTCCCGCAACTTCGCTCAGCCCAAAAAAAGATAACGCTTCGCTCACCCGCGTCTCGCGTTCTTTGCGAGGTATGTCATAGAGCTTTGCGAAGATCAGCAGATTCTCGAAACCGGTTAACGAGGCATCTACCGAGATCATTTGCGACACGTATCCGATCGCCCGCCGGACATTGTCGGCGTCGTGAACGATGTCAAAGCCGGCGACCTTAGCCGCGCCCGAAGTGGGCGGCAAAAGCGTTATGAGCATCTTGATCGTGGTTGTCTTGCCGGCGCCGTTTGGACCGAGAAGCCCGAACACCTCCCCGGGCGTCACCGATAGCGTCACTGCGTCTACCGCCGTCAGACTGCCAAACCTTCGAGTGAGCGCTTGAGTCTCCAGAATCATAGTTTCCCGGCCTCGTTCCCGCGGGATTCATCCTACCGCATCAGCCGCGGCCAGAGTAAGTAATTTGTGATACCGGAACCCCATCCGAAGTTTTCGCGCCTCAGCCTTTCGAGGCGGCACATCGGGCATGTTATACTGACGCAGCTTCATTGTGACTTAAGCTACCATTGTTCCGAATCAACCTGAGGGTGATGAGATTTACGAGTAAGTACAAGGGGCAAGGACCCTCGCGCGAAGATTCTTTCAGCGCGAGCCCCGAGTTGTTCAACGAACAAGCGGGAGTCTTTGACCAGCGGGCGGGCCTGCCGTCCGACTGTTGTCGCGAGATAGCTAAAACTGCGGTCGGGATCGGAAAAGCCGGTCCGGGTGATCTGGTCGTCGAAGTGGGCGCCGGCACAGGACAGATCGGCCGCTGGTTCAAACCCCCGGTGCGTTATGTCGGATTTGATCTTTCAGCCGGCATGCTGGAAGAGTTTCGGCGGCGCCTCGGTAGTGATTCCGATCACTGCGCGCTCCTCCAGGCCGACGCCAACGCCGGCTGGCCGATCGCCGATGGATCGGCGCGAGTAATCTTCAGTTCCCGAACGATGCACCTGTTGAATCATGAGCGCATAGTCTCGGAGGTATTTCGTGTCGCCGCTCCAGCGGGCGCGGTCTTTTTGCTTGGTCGACTAGAACGCGATCCGTTGAGCGTACGCGAGCGGATGGCCAGCGAAATGAATGAACGATTGCAGGAGCGTGGTTTTAAGGGACGCCGTAACCAAAGACACAATCAGAAGCTTGTAGAAGCGTGCAAACTTCGGGGGGCTGACGTGCTGGAGAGCATCTGCGTGGCTAAGTGGCGCGTTTCGGCGACGCCACGCCAGTCGCTCAATTCCTGGCGGCAGCTTACGGGTTTGGGCGGCGTTCTGGTTCCGGAGACGATTCGAGAACAGATTCTTCAAGAGCTGGAGAGTTGGTCTGTGACAGTCTTTGGCGCCCTGGATCAAGAGTTTGAGTTCGAGGAGGCTTACGTGATCAGGGCACTCGCTATTCCGTCAGCAAAACATTGATACGCCGGGCCAACTCGAGAGCCTGGAAGAGTTCAGACCCTCAACTTTGGGCGATGTGAGCGATGAAAAATGGAAGATGATCTTCTCACTCAACTCGGCAGATCGTTAGTCTTCGGTTCTCTCGACGATGCACGTCTGATGGCGCAAACCAGCGCGCCACCTCCGGTGCAGATTTTGCCCGAGGCCAATGTAATTAAGATCGGCGGCCAGAGCTTCATCGATCGTGGACGGGTGGCCGTATTTCCTTTAATAGACGAGATCGTGGAGAACCTGGGGCGTCACAAGATGATAATCGGGACCGGCGCGGGCACCAGAGCGCGGCATGCCTATAGCGTTGGACTGAATCTGGGGCTGCCCACCGGCGTGCTGAGCGTGCTGGGAACCTTCGTCAGCATGCAGAACGCCAGGATGCTGAATTATCTGCTGGCAAAGCACGGAATCCCCTTTATTGAGCCGGCACAGTTTGCTCAACTGCCCCACTATCTGGCTGAACGTGGGGCGGTGGTTTTCTTTGGCATGCCTCCTTACGTCTACTGGCACGCCAATCCGGCGGTAGGACGCATCCCACCTCACCGAACAGACACCGGCAGCTATCTGGTTAGTGAGGTATTTGGGACGAGATCGATGATCTTTGTGAAAGATGAAAAAGGCTTGTACACGGCGGATCCTAAAAAGGACCGCAACGCGAAGTTCATAGGAAAAATTACTCTCACCGAACTGGAGCAGCTTGATTTGCGGGATTTGGTTGTTGAGCGCAGCGTTCTCGACATGATGCGAAATGCGACCCACCGGCGCTCCATTCAGATAATCAATGGTCTCGAACCACGCAACCTCACGCGAGCGCTCGACGGGGAACACGTCGGTACGATTATCACCGCTGAGTAACCCGGAAATGTTGCGGTGCCGGGGGTCACGGTAGCTACAAGCTTATTAGAAAAAGGAATCAGCGAGGAGGAATCACCGATTTTGAGCGAACTACCAGGATCGAAAGACGGTCGTCACCATGTACAGTCGATGCTGATGCGTGAGAGTTTGCTGGACAAGGACGTGCAGAAATCGACCGAGACCCCGGTCTTCAAGATGCTCCCTGAAGCGCACGTGATCAAGATCGGGGGACGATCAGTTATGGATGGGGGGCGAGCGATCGTATATCCGGTAGTGGAGGCTCTCGCGCAATGTCTGAAAACGAAAAAGTTGATCATCGGCACCGGCGGAGGCGTGCGAAGCAGACATGTTCTGTCGATCGGAATCGATCTGGGTCTTCCCACCGGTGTCCTCGCACAGTTGGCTCTTGCCGATTCGCTTGGTAACGCTCACATCCTCGGCACACTTCTAGCGCCTTTCGGTGTTGTAGCAATTCCTCCCGAAATCTTCGGCCACCTTCTGCCGTTGTTCATAGCGAGCGCGCCGGGTGTGATTTTTAACGGCGATCCGCCGTATTCTCTCTGGGAACATCTGCCTCCTTCGGGGCGAATACCGCCGCATCGGAGCGACGCGGGATCATTGCTGCTCGCCGAATGTTTCGGGTGTAAGTCACTCACGCTGGTTAAGGATGTGGACGGGCTCTACGACCGGGATCCGCGACATCATCCCGGTGTCGGCCTGATCCGCGAGATCGACAGCTCGGATCTCAAGAGGCGAAATTTTGAAAGCCTACCGTTCGAGCGCGTTCTTTTGGACCTGTTGGAGAATGCAAGACAGTTGCGGTCATTTCAGATTGTCAATGGCCGCCGTCCTGAACAGATCGTCGCTGCGTTGGGTGGGGAGCACGTGGGAACGATCGTATATGGCAATCGAAAAAACAATTGAACCGGTGTCACTTAACTTTGCGTCTGAGCCTGCAGGCCAATCTCGTCGAAACGAATCCGAACTAAACTGTGAATGCGCCGCGCGCAGTTTACGTATGCAGCCAGTCCGCTGCCCAACGGGTCTTCAACGTCGCCGTTTGGATCGAGACATTGTGTTTTGGCTGCGGCTGCGGGAATCATGCCGATGACCGCGTTTCGGTGGGCCTCAGTCATGCAATAAATCCTCTCGACTTCTTGCGCCAGCTCGACGGTCAAGTTGCGAGCACTATGGGGCATCACAGGGATACCGAGCAATCGCAATGCCTCCTGGGCGTCGTGGTTCATCGGCGACCCGACAGTGACTGAAATTCCGGCGCTCACCGCTGGCAGCTTCGCAGAGTCAAGGGATTCAACCGGAATATGAAATCTCGATGCTATTTCAGCATTGCCTATCGCCGCCGCGATCGGCGAGCGACATGTGTTGCCGCTGCAGACAAACAGGAGCACCCGTCCTGACCCGACGACCGAACCCAGGCTCTCTGCTTTCATCCGCGCAGGCGCGACGTTCGCGAACCGATTTCTGAGACCGATCCAAGACCTGAGTCTCGCAGCAAAGCGGCGGAGATGATGAAGCGGCGAGAGGAATGCGAGCGCAACAATGATCAGACCGGCGCCGGTGAGCTGAGGCGCGCTGGGTTGCGGTTGACCAAAACCGATGTTAAGAGCATAAGACGCGGCTATTCCCGCCAGCATGCTGGAACCGCAGTGCATCGGTATACAGAAAGTATTCTCGCGCCGGTCGAGAAAGATAAGCGTGGTGCAAACGCAAAGACCTGCATAAAGCAGCCCCACGAGCAGCGCGAAGAATACTGCGTCGCTTGCGAGGAAAGTTGTCAGTCCAGTACGAAACCCAATGGCCGGTTCACCGAAACCTACGAACGCCATTGCGACCAGAGCCAGGAGCAACAGGGGAGAGGCGACCATTTGCTCCTCGACGAAGTAGCGCAAGTTTGCGTCTTGGTCCTCAGTCTTGGCCATCTTGCTCATCAACTGGAATTTGATGAAATAAGCGAGCAGGTATGCGGCAACCGTTAATATCGCACCCAGGCTCAAACTGTAATTGGCAGCATCGCCGAGCGTGATGAGGACGGCGACGGTGCTTATGGACATTGCGCTCCACGAGAACCAACGCACTCGCCGCCCGACCAGGAGATCCACCGCTGGCGCAATGATCAGAACGCCGCCGCGCAGCAGGACCAGCACGAAGACAATTGAAACACCTGCAAAGGTGAAAACCAGGGTGGTGGTGCCCATTATGGTAGCCAGGCAGACACCCGAAAGAAAGGTCAGCCGGCGGGGAAAGGGGACGCTGATTCCGAAGACGCGGCGATGCCCGGCGAATTTCCACCATCCCATC
Organism: Blastocatellia bacterium; assembly: GCA_035315885.1. Taxonomy (GTDB): domain Bacteria; phylum Acidobacteriota; class Blastocatellia; order UBA7656; family UBA7656; genus DATFXM01. The sequence goes on along the minus strand of DATFXM010000124.1, from coordinate 6,553 downwards.
GCGGTGATGAACACGAGCATTGCGACGACCAGCGCCGCTACTGAAGCCGGCAATAGCACTGTACCATTTACCGGTCCGCCGATCGCCGGCAACAGCCCTCTCGACAGGGCTCTAGTCAGACCGCTGTACGGTGCGTAGAAGAGGAAATAGCCAAGTCCCAGGGCCCAAATTCCCAAACCGTATGTGCGTTGCCTGCCGCTCATCGAGTTAGCAATCTTCATTACATCACTATGAAAGATTCATCACACTCGGCTTTTCGCGGCTGAATGCTAGCTTCGAGTTTTTCGTTTGTCAAAGAGATTACACAAGTGAAAAGCTCCAACCGGTGATCGCGGTTGCTTGGCGTTGGGTCTTTTATTGGACAACCATTTCCGGTTTCGATATAAGAATACCGGTCGCGCATCCCTGTAGTCGCGATTACTGAGTTGGAGAAGCGAATGGTCTCGAATCCTCCAGGCGACATGCCTCGAATCACGCCGCATCTTTTTTATGACGACGTCGCCACGGCCATCGACTGGCTGGTAAAAGCATTCGGCTTTGAAGTAAGACTTCGCATGACCGATAACCAGGGTGCGGTCGTCCACGGCGATCTGGAAGTTGCGGACAGCCTGGTCATGGTTGGGCTGACTTCCGAGAGCGAGGTGCGCGAGAGTCCCAAAACACTCGGCAAGATCAGCCAAAGACTCTACATTTTCGTGGATGATGTCGACGCTCACTTCGAGCGAGCCCGCAATGCCGGCGCAACCATTATCAGCAGACCTACTGAACAGTTCTATGGTGACCGCGTGTATGAGTGCATGGACCCGGAGGGTCATCGGTGGAAGTTTGCGCAACACATTCGGGATGTTGATAGCAGGACACTCAAGCGTCCCAGCTAGAATCAACCAACCCACTTGTCGTCACGAGGTCGTCTTCCAGTGCTCGCTCTCGGCATCGCAGCTGTCTGACCACCTCCGCGGCCCACACGCCCGAGTAATCATCGCGGGCCAGATTTTTGTTCCCGACAAGGTTTCCCTCCGTCGGTATTCCAATAACCGAAATGTCTTCGTTCCCTACGCCGTTGCTGTCGACCACAAAATGAAATCTCTCAGTCATATCAATGGCGCCTGGGGAGTACCTGGGTCCGTTCGAGAGGGGCGTGCGGTTCTGATAAGGCCTCAGCATGCCTCGATTATAAAGATTCCGGTAAAGCGGCATCGCGTCCCTGAGCATATTGGGGGCCGGATAACGGGCGTCGACCAGAACCTCGGCTCGCGCGACTGCTCCGGGAATGTCGTCGCACCTGAGTTCGAAGCACCCATACGTCTCGTCGGGCAGCACGCGAGGATTGCGCGCCACCGAAAAATCAACCAGTCCGGCTCTTACCAGCGCAAGAAGCTTCTCGATGTTGATCGTCGGCGGGCCGAACACTATCCGTTTTAAGCGCGGGAAATAGTACTCAAGAACCCGCCGGTGGGATTCAGGACTCAGTCCCCCAAATTTGAGAACTGACCCGAGCACTTTTCTCACCTCGTACCAAATATCCACTGCGGCTTTTACGCCGCATCCGCCCTGGCCCAGTCTGGCGCGAGCAATCTCCCGCTCCATGTATTTCTCGACAAAAACCGCAAATTCTTTTCCACTGTCAAAGCAACGCTCGCCTATCGGATCGAAAGCCTCCGTAAAGTCGAATCGCTTCCGGGAGGGATTTTCCAGCAAGTAGGAATCGACTACCCGGTGCATCGCCTCTGCATCGTTACCACTCGACTCAAGTGGTTCCACGCCTTTATCGGTGCGCATTAAGACACGGTAGTACTGAAGCTCCATTTCAAGTTTGAACAGCGGAAGCAAATCGCGATCGAAATCGAGCTTCTGGCCACCTTTCTGCTGCCTGATCTCCGCCAGCGCTTCGGGTGTGAAGAATGTCAACGGCCGCATGAAAGGCGGCAGGTCATCAGCCTTCGGCGCCATGGGCAGACCACTGCGGGAAAACGGAATGATCGACAGAGGCTCATTGCCGCTCGCTGTATACGAAAGCCAGCCGCCGGCAACTCGCTCGAAGCTGCCTCCGCGTCCTTCTGTGAGTTCGAGCACCGCATCGATAAACGAGAGCCCAACCCCCTTAAAAGCGACTTTGGCGCCGCGTGGGATCGAAGCCATTGATTCGACGACCGGATACACAAACGGGATAAATGCCGCACCGGAGTGTCGAACTCCAAATTCCTGATAGCGCTTCTCTTCGGGGTCCGGCACTATCCTCGAATGACCGGTAGCGAGCAGTATTTTATCGGCACGAATCTCTACCCGATCATTCCTGCCTGCGAAATGTATTTTGTAGCCCAGATCGCCAGGTTCAATATCAACTACCTCGCCCACATGGGACCTGACCGTGACGCCAGGAGGAAGGGCGTTGCGGATTCGTCGAAAGCAGTCGATCAAATAGCGTCCAACAACTGCCCTGGACAAGTATTCATTGCCGGTTAGCGGTGCTTCCGGACTGAAGGTCCCGTGATACCAATCGACAAAGCTTGGTCCTTTTCCGGCCGCGATGGGAGGGTCTACTGGTGTCCAGAAATCGAGTTCGCCGATGCTCACGTTGACCAGGATGTACTCTGGTTGGGCAGGGTCATAAATTGGGCTGGTTCCGAAATCGGCGGTTCGATTAAAAAGCTCGATTTGCAAGGATCGACGTAGCGGACGCGCATTGACTTCAGCCAGCAGCCTTTCCAAAGAGTGGAGCCCCTTGGGTCCGAGACCCACGATGGCTATCGAGTGGGCGATTGGCAATTCGGCCGGTTGCGTTCGGGACGTTATCATTTGTGGTCCAACGTATGCTCGGCACTCATTTACCGTCAATCACTCGGGAGTCTGTTGAAACCGCTGCGTACCTCGGCGACTCTGCGTTGAATAGCTGATATGTGAGATTCATCGCAGAGCCGCCGAGGGCGCAGAGATTCGGGGAGAACCACTAGTAACCTGCATCTCCGTCGTTGACATAGGACAATGAAATCGCCAGACTACCTTCGCTTCGCAGAGTTTTGCAACCTTTATTCCAAATTTGATTGTCCCATTTTCAATCAGAAGGTTTCGGCTTTGAAGAATACAGACGACGCAGACTCAGCATCACTCCATCAGACCTCATTTGCCGGAATTTCGACGTTCGGCCGTTTGCCGTATGCTCCCACGACCGTGGACGGCGAGTGCGACCTGGCAATATTAGGTATTCCGTTCGACGGTATGGTGACCAACCGGCCCGGGGCTCGCTTTGGTCCAAATGCCATCCGCCAGGCATCGATGCGTTGCCGAGGCTACAGTCAACAGATGGGGGTGGACGTATACAAACGACTTCGCTCAGTCGATGTTGGGGATGTGAACGTAAATCCTTTCGATTACGTCGAGACATTCAGGCAAATCGAAAACCGTGTGAGCGATCTCCAGCAACGAGGCGCGGCGGTCGTTTCTCTGGGCGGTGATCATTCGATACTTTTGCCCATCCTCCGAGCAACCAGCAGGAAATTCAAGAATCTCACTCTAATTCAGTTCGATGCGCATCGCGACACGACCAATGAGGGATGGGGACAGAGATTTCACCACGGCACGCCCGTGAGGCGCATAATAGAAGAGGGGCTGGTCAGTGGGAGCCAAGTGTTCCAGATAGGCATCCGCGGTTCTGTCGGCAGTCCCGCCTCCAACGAGTATGCCAGCAAAGCTGGTATCCAGACTCTCGATATGTCCTCCTTTCATGATGCGCGGTTGCGAGAGACTTTTGTAGAGAAGTTGCGGCAGGTTGCAGGTTCGGCCCCGTGTTATCTCACCTTTGACGTCGACGGCATTGATCCGGCCTTTGCTCCGGGAACCGGAACCCCGGTGGTGGGCGGGCTCACAAGCTTTGAAGCGCTCGAAATGATGCGATCGCTTAGAGGGCTCGAGTTCATAGGCGGCGACGTGGTGGAAGTAGCGCCGGCATACGATTGTTCAGACATAACCGCGCTGCTTGGTGCCACGCTGGCGTTTGAAATTGCTGCGCTCATTGCGATGAGGGGCGAGGCCTGAGCAAATCAGCCGAGCAAATCTTCGATCTCGGAGAAGCCGTATCGCTGAGGACAACGGGTAGTCTGCAGATCCCTCCCGGTCAACCTCGAACCAACGAGATACTCTTTCCCCATCTTTTCCTGACCCCACGACAAGACCAAATCCATGTTTGGCGTTTCCACGCCTGCAAGCTCTGCGATTCCCCGGATCACCACAAGGCATTGGATATCTTCCACGAGAAACCGGTGTCCGAAGTCCGGAACATAGCGACCATCTTCGGTCTGGATCATGGGATGGGTTCTGCCCTGGTACAACGCGTTTGTGCGCAGCGCCGTCATTAGGTTTGTCTTGTCCTTGATGAAGCTGCCGTAATGTGCGATATCCCATTGATACATCGGAATGACCTGGGACAGATTTACCTCGGGACATTCGGCAGTGATTCTCTTGCTGGTTCTGACCACTTCGTCGCTTATTTTCCCCAGCAGGTCAGCTGTCTCAGGATCGACACCTTGAAAAAAGAGCGGCGGTTCATCGAGCGGTGTTCCGTCCCAGTGCTTCCAGCGCCCATACATTATCGGAGGGTGACTATAAGCATTCAGAGACATTAGCGTGATACCGAGCAGATGGCCGGCCAGCCTCAGCGTTGGCGGATCCCCGAGAAGACTCTGAACCGCAGCGAGTGGATCCTCAAGTGTGGCTTTGCTCAGGTCTCCCTCAATCGCGCCAACCAGCCTTTGTTTGATTCCATTCAGCCTTACGGATTCACCAAACTCGATGGTACGACAACTCCAGGGCAATGACTCGAAGTTCATCACAACGCAGTTTTTCAGTTTTTCTCCCAACTTTTTGCGCACCTCGAATTCGAACCCATTCTGGCCAGGCAAACCGACTACTATGCTTCCCTCCTCGATGATTGGCTCGAGTAGCTTCAAATAAGCCGAATGCGCAAAGGCAGGTACAACGATGAGAATAAGGTCACATCCACGAACCTGGTCTGGCTGGTCTGTTACGCTGAACGAATTCGTGCTCCAGTTGAGTCGATAATCATTACCATCCCTTGCATACACTGAGAGGGGCCGCGTTTGCATCATTTCGGTCCACCTCTCTGCTTTTTCGGCGCTTCGAGTCAGGACTCGAACATCGAACTGCGGATTTTTCGACGCGTTGGCCGCCAGCATATGAGCACCACTTCCTGTTCCGCAGATGAGAACGCGGATTCGTTCAGTCACGTGACCATTGTTCATAGTGCGTGTCCGATGCTCAGCGAGGCGGGCTCTCGGAGCTTGAGGCTGATGAAAGCTTCTAACCAGCTCGGTATCTATTGATCGAGAAGCCTGCAGGATCTCTGAGGCCGTTTTTCCGGAAGCGGGCTGGCCGATTCCCGTCAGCCCGCTCCCTGTAGAACTCGAGTCAATCGACAGCTCAATGGTGCTTTAGAATCGTGGTGTCAGTTACAACCTGCACCAACTGCATCATCCCGCGATCCTCGTGGCCCAGGATGTGGCAATGCAGCACGTATATTCCCGTGAAGTCCACGAACCGGGACAATATCTTCACGTACCCAGAGACCTGTTGTGTTCCGCCCGGGGGCACAGCTGCTGGTGGAATCGCGAAGTTGTCCCACCAGACCCAAGGCGTTGGAAGTTTGACGGGTGTCGCGCTGACTGCCGGGTTTAGTATTTCGATAACCTGAAACGGGTTGACGTGGATGTGGAAGGGGTGGGCCGCTCCGGCGCTTTCGTTATAGAGCGTCCACTCTTCAGTATCGCCAAGTGTCATGGTCTGGTCGATCTTGCCACTGAACTGCTTGTCGTTGATCGTGTGCACCGGCGGCGGATAAGGCGGGTTCGTTCCGCGGTTCCTGGGCGGAGTGGACTTGAAGCGCAGATCCCGGCGCACCGTGACCTTGCCGGGATCAATGTCATTCAGGAATCCAGGCATAGTGGGAAACTGTGACGGCGTTGGGAACGGCATCGGATTCGGGATGCTGCGATCATTGGTGACTTGCACGGTCAGCAGGAGTCTGCCGGCGAAGGTGACCTGAAAAGTGCCTGGAGCATTGGGCGCCTGGACGAGCAGATCAATCCGGTTGCCAGGCGCGAGACTGCCGAACGGAGGCTGTGAATTAGCCGGAATCGGAAACGACGCATTCGTGAGCGACGGATTATAATTCTTGGGATTGAACTGCACTCCGTCCTGAGCGGTTTGGACCCATTTGATTCCGGTCGGTGAATCAAGGTTGATGCCTCGCTGATGGCACGCGTTTATGAGTCGCCAGAACTGCATTTCGTTGGGCTTCATTTGCACGACGGGCGTCATTTGGCCGTTCACGAAAACAAGGTCCGACTTCAGACTGGGCGCCAGCGCGGCGTTTCTAAGAAGGTTGAGCTGAGTGCCGATCTGTTGCAACACCATGACCAGCTGTTTCGTGTAGAAGGGACGCAGCGCGTCGTCATAGGGTCCTTCGATTATGAACGCCCCGGCCATGCCGTTGGCAAGGTTTAGTGCGGTCGATCCGTGCTTGTGTGCGTGATACCAGTGG
>DATFXM010000123.1:0-12466 GCA_035315885.1 Blastocatellia bacterium | reverse complement strand
GACGCGCGAATTCGGTATCCGGTTGGCACTAGGATCGCAACCACGAGACCTTCTGCGCGGCGTAATCGCAGATGGCATCGTGATGGCTGCGGCCGGCGTCCTCGCAGGCGCGGCATTTGGGTTCGTGATGGCTCGTTTGGCGCGCAGCTATTTCTTCGACGTGAAGATGCCGGGCGTCTTGCCCGTGGTCATTTTTGCGTTCGTGCTGCTGACGGCCGCGGTCATCGCGTCCCTGGCGCCGGCCGTGCGCGCTGCGCGTATCGACGTCATGAAGGCTCTTCGCGCCGAATGAGATTCGGCCAGCGACGGACATGAACGAAATGATGAAGGCAAGCGAGCAGCGACGGCAAAAGGATACCTCGCGATGAGGGCGGTCGCGAAGGCAAGAATGATCAGGATCAGACTAGGTTCCAGAGTGTGGTAGATCTGAAGGACGTTGCAGACTTCGGGAATTGAATAGTGAGCTTTGGAGTTTCTGTAGTACTCACGGTGAAAAAGTTCCTTTCAAGAATTCGCCAGGAAGCCAGCGTCGAAAGAACTCTTTCCTCTCGAAGGTAGTGCGCAGATTCTCGTTCGGTGCTGCCGGTCTGCGCTTGTGCCGGCAAGTTAGCATGGAAATTTCGTTCCGCTCAAGAATTTTTCAGAAGGCGATTGAATGTTTGAGTGAATGTTTGACCATGAGGAAAGCCGCCCTCTGAGGCGGCGTTAAACTCTTGATTCTATGGAGCCAGCGAAGGGACTCGAACCCTTGACCTCCGGTTTACGAAACCGATGCTCTACCAACTGAGCTACGCTGGCTCGATGCGGTGCCCACGCATCCTTTATATCACGGCCTATACAGTGGGCGTCTACATAGGGTGCGTCCGCTCGCTAGAAACGACTGATCAAAATAACTGACCGTTTCGCCGGGTGTCAAGGTGCAGCCTGTTTTTGGTAGTGCGTCCTAGTGTATGACCCCACTACCCTCATTGCGCATTCAATGTCCAAAGCAAATAATCAGTCTGATGAATCTCACCAATCGCACTCCTGACGCTTGATCTTTTGAGGCGTCCTTAGCTTTAATGCGACTGCAACGCTCTTTGTGAGTCGTGCCTGCCTGAAGTTTTCCGCACCTCGAATTCGATCTCATCAAAAAAACAAGCGTCCAGTTCAATGGAGGTGTCCCTTGAATCGTTTCATACGCGTATGGGTTGCTCTTCTCAGCGTTGGTGTCGTCAGCGTTACTGGCGACAGACTTGATGCACAGTCTATTTCACATTCGACGACTAAGGCGCGTGCTGCTGACGTAAAGGACTCGACGGCAGGAGTGCGATCCGTTCTCGCTTTTGTGGCCGACGAGCATCTCGCGGCGCTCAGACAGAAGCCTGAGTTGAAGTCTACGGTCGTGAGACGACTGCGACTTGGAAGAAAAGTGTGGATAATCAGCCGGCGGAACGCGACCTTGCAACAGCCGCACTTCTGTCACGTCGCTACAAGTCGCAGAACCTCCGGATGGATTCACGCGGCGTCATTGATCGTCCCGAGTCGCAGAGGAGAAGATCGGCGGCTTCTTGAAATGATTGCCGAATCGACCGACGGGCTGGAGCGGTTAACACGTTGTCAGTTGTTTCTCCGTTTCATGCCGCACTCAATCCTGGTCCCGAAGGTCCTATTAGCGCAGGGCGAGGAGGCTGAGCGAGCGTCCAGCGTGCTCGGCATTCGATCCACTCGCCGGATCGCGAGGGCCGATACGCAGAAATACGGCGCGAGTGAAAGAGACTACTTCCTCACTGATCCCGGACTCGATCGATACAGCAGGATTGGTGTGTCGTTCGACTTTAACGGTGCCAACAACCAGTATGTCTATGACGGACGTGCTTACCGCGAGATTCTGGCGAGATTCCCGAAAAGCGACGCAGCCGTTGCGGCGCGGACACGTTTGGAGAAGCTGAATGCCCAACTCAGACGGTCTGATTGATCCGTCACGAGTTTACTTTGACGTTACACGATACGAACCAGCGCACGACTTTGTTAACGCTGCGACGCGAGTGCTGAAAGCACGTTTTTTGGTTTCACGCACTGTGGTTATTGCGAAGAAAGGGTTCTTCAAATGGCTTATTGGTGCCACGATCGCAGTCAGATTCGGCATGCTTGCAAATTCATGAGGTTTTGGTTTAGAAATTTTTTTGCACGCGCCAACCACTCTGGCGCGGAGAACACAGGAGGGAAGAATCGACAATGCCAAGAGGAACGTGCCCCGAATGCGAAGCGGTTGTCCAAGTGGATGAAGACACCGACAAAGGCGACGTTGTCGAATGCTCGGATTGCGGCGCTCAGCTTGAAGTGGTTGGTCTGGACCCGATTGAGCTGGACGTAGCGGTGGAAGAAGAAGAGGAGGATTGGAACGAGTAGGGCCGCCAGTAAAAGCACGAACATCCACACGAAGCCACCTGAAGCGGTGGCTCTTGTGTTTCCACTCACGTCAACGTGAGTTTCTTCGCGCCCAAGAAACTTTTCACAACGCTAAAACGTCTGCAGCTTTAGTTTGATCTACCTTAGCGTTAGAATCAGTGCGTCGGCTTCCTCAACGGGATCCAGAGGGCAATGATAGAAGCTACCAATGGCAAGCATCAGGGGGCAATGATAGAAGCCACCAATGGCAAACATCCAAAGTCACGAACGCTGCGCGTCCTTTATAAGTGCGCCCAGTGTCCCGCCTATTGCTGTAGCTATGATCGCATCGAAGTGACGAAAAGAGACCTCCTTCGAATCGCAAAGCACTTCGGAATTTCATACAAGCAGGCAGAGAAGAAGTACACCAAGATCGCGTGGGGTGATCGGGTGCTCAGGCATCAGAAGGATCACATCTTCAAATCGGTGTGTGAGTTTTTAAACACCGAGGAGCGACGCTGCACGATCTACGACGCGAGGCCATCAGTTTGCCGCTCGTATCCAGATGGCGCGCGCTGTGGCTACTATGATTTTCTGGCATCGGAGCGACGTCGCCAGGGCGATGACGAATTCATTCCTTCAGCATGAGCGACGAGCTTAAACGCCGGCGACACTCGAAGGGCTCAGCCGGGCGAGCTGAACGAATTAATCGAGCAGGCGGCCGCGCAGCAATCGCAGACAGGCCGCAGGTCAGTCCCTCACGCCGTTCCGCATTCGAAATACTAAAACGAGTAAACGAAGAAGGCGCTTATGCCTCGGTGCTGCTGGCATCGATGCCCGAAGGTGCGCTTTCGCCCGAAGACCGCCGTCTGGTCTACGAGTTGACGCTTGGAGTTCTACGCCGGCAGTCGACGCTGGACTATTTCATCGCGAGGTATTCGAAGAGACCGGTCGACAAAATCGACCTCCCAGTTTTGATCGCCCTGCGATTGGGCGTCTATCAGCTCCGTTTCCTGAGTCGAATTCCGCCGTCCGCAGCGGTCAACGAATCGGTGAGCCTTGTAAAGCAATCCCGCACGAGGAGCGCAGCGGGATTGGTGAATGCGGTCCTTCGCAAAGCTTCGACCAACATTGACGAAGAACCTGGAGCATCGGTTTCCGACCCCACCGATCGGCTTTCAATCGAGTGCTCACACCCGCGGTGGATGATCGAGCGTTGGATTGCGCAATTCGGCGTCAAGGAAGCCGAGGAACTGGCGCGCGCAAACATTAGCGCGGCGCCCCTCGCCTTTCGTGTAAATGTATTGCGGGGCGGCGAAGCTTCGATAGTGAAAGCGATCGACGATCTCCCGGGCATCAGTCGCTCGAGCATCGCGGCCGGAGCATATTTGCTTGATGGGAGCGTCCCCGAAATTTTGACTCGCCCGGCGGAAGAGGGTTTGATCTACTTCCAGGACGAAGCGTCCCAATTGGTCAGCCTGGTCTTAGATCCACAGCCAGGTGAATCGATATTGGACTTGTGCGCCTCGCCGGGTTCAAAGACGAGTCACATTGCTGCGCTCTCGAACGATCGCTCGACTATCGTAGCCTGTGACGTGCATCGCCACCGCGTAGCCACGCTCGCGAGTACGTGTCGACGTCTAGGTGTGAGGTCGGTACTAGCGCTGGCGTGCGATGCTACGCTGGCGTTGCCTTTCTCGGAGGAAACTGTGTTCGATCGAGCGCTAGTGGACGCGCCGTGTTCGGGCACCGGCACGCTACGTCAGAATCCCGAGATAAAATGGCGACTCCAGCCGGAAGACATTCAAAGGCTGGCAGGGACTCAATCGCTGCTGCTGGAGCAAGCTGCACGAGTCCTGAGGCGCGGAGGCACGCTCGTTTACTCGACATGCTCTATAGAAGCTGAGGAAGATGAGAGCGTGGTCGCGGACTTTTTGAATCGTCACGGCGAATTCGAGTCAGTGAGTCCTGACGTTCCTTCAAGTCTACTGACGCCAGAGGGCTTCGTGAGAACGTTGCCTCACAGACACGGATGCGACGGATTTTTCGTTGCGGTGATGAGGAAGTGCTGAGTGATGAGTTTGGATAGGTGCCCTGTCCCGCGTGTTGGGCGACCGGCGAAGTTGGCGTTTCACGCAAAGACCGGAAAGATTTGCGAAAGACCGCAAAGGCTCGCAAAGATTCGCAAAGACCGCATCAATGTTCACGATGAAGCTACGGTGACAACCGATGAACACAGTGAGTGCCAATTCTTTCGGTGCTGAAGCCGCAGAGCCGGGACTGAACGATATCGAATCAGCCGCAGCGAGAATCAAGACCATCGCAATGCGAACGCCATTGGAACAATCACGATGGCTATCGAACGCGGATCAGCAGGTGTTCTTGAAGCTGGAATGCTTCCAGCCGACCGGATCGTTCAAGCTTCGCGGGGCCGCCGCCAAGCTGACCGCGTTGAGTGTCGATGAGAAGCAACGCGGAATCCTGACTGTGTCAGCCGGCAATCACGGCCTGGCGGTGGCGCATTGCTCTTCCCTGCTCTCGCTTGATGCGACGATTGTTGTTCCTCGCACCGCCTCGCGAGCAAAGGTGGAGTCGATCAGACGATACCCGGTGAAGTTATTGGAAAAGGGCGAGACTTATGATGACGCCGAGAGGGACGCTCGACGAATGCAGGCCGAAAGTGAAATGACGTTTGTTTCGCCTTACAACGATCGGGAGGTAATCGCGGGACAAGGCACGGTCGCGCTGGAGATTCTCGATGAGCTCGCCGGCTGCGACAGCATCGTAGCCCCGGTAGGTGGAGGCGGTTTAATCGCAGGTATCGCGATAGCTGCGAAGGCTCGGAATCCCCGGATCAAGATCTACGGCGTCGAGCCGGAGACGTCGCCGACAATGACCCGCGCGCTCGAGGCCGGCAGAATTCTGCAAATCGAAGAAGCCCCTACAATCGCAGACGGCCTAGCGGGGAACATCGAAACGGACTCGATTACTTTTCCGATCGTGCAGCGGCTCGTCGATGGGATGATCATCGTGAGCGAGCGTGCATTGAAGGAGTCGCTGTTGCGTGTTGCGCTAGAGGACCACATTATGATTGAAGGTTCGGCGGCCGCGTCAATTGCGGCGCTCGGCGATTCGAGGCTGCGAACGGGAATCATTGCTGCGGTGGTGACCGGGAGGAATATATCGCTGGATTTGTTCTCCGAGCTGATCACCAATCGCTAGAGGCAGTGGAGCTTCAATTCAAAGCCGCGAGGGGCAGAGGGCCTGCTTCCTCGCGGCTTCGAGTTGTTTTTAGATGTCGAGGTTTCTAACGTCCAGCGCGTTGTCTTCGATGAATTTTCTGCGGGGCTCGACGGCGTCGCCCATCAACACGGTGAACATCTCGTCCGTTTCAACGATGTCGTTGACCTGAACGTTGAGGATCGTGCGCGACTCCGGATTCAAGGTTGTATCCCACAGCTGAGAAGGGTTCATCTCGCCGAGGCCCTTGTACCGCTGAATGGAAATGTCCTTCTTGGCCGAGCTCATTAGGTTGTCGAGCAACGCGACTCGTGACTCCACTATTACGTGATTGTCCCCTTCGGCGATCAAGAATGGAGGCTTGCTCAGGCCCTGCAGGTCGAGATTGAGCTGCACAGCTTTTTGAAACTCGACGTGAGTAGCAAGCTCCCAGTTGATCAAGACCCGGCCGTTGCCTCGCGAGCGAGAGACTGCGATCTCAAACGTGCCGTGCTCCTCGTCTTCTTCTATTTGTGCGGTGTAGTTTGCCTTCTCAAACGCGCTGGATACTTTCTGAAGAAGGTTTTCCTGCTCGAACACCTGATGCAGTTTCAAACCCTGACTGCTCGCAAGAACACCGCTTTGACCCGCAATCGCTTCGATGACCGTTTCGACGATCTTACGGTCGTGCAGCCGGCGCTCCAGTTTGTCCATGTAACCGTCAAGCTCGGCCAGTTTCTCAAGGGTCCTCCGGAGCTCGGCTCCCTTCAACTCGGCTCCCGTAGCGTTGACTGTGACGGTCACGTTCTCAGTCGCCTTCTTCATCAGGAACTTCTGCAGCTCTTTCTCGTCGCGGAGATACTGCTCGCTCTTACCCTTCTTTATTTTGAACAGAGGCGGTTGAGCTATGTAAACGTGGCCCCGTTCGATCAGCTCGGGCATTTGTCGATAGAAAAACGTCAACAGAAGGGTTCGTATGTGCGAACCGTCCACGTCAGCATCGCAAAGCAGAATGATGCGGTGATAGCGTAGCCTGGTTGCGTCAAAGTCGTTCTTGCCGATGCCCGTTCCGAAAGCGGTGATCATCGTGCGAATTTCCGAGTGAGAGAGCATCTTGTCGTATCGGGCTTTCTCGACGTTCAGAATCTTACCCTTCAGCGGCAATATTGCCTGATAGCGGCGGTCGCGCCCTTGTTTGGCGCTGCCTCCTGCTGAGTCGCCCTCGACGATGAAGATCTCGCACATCGCGGGATCTTTCTCGGAGCAATCTGCAAGTTTGCCGGGCAACGAAGCCGAATCAAGCGCTCCCTTTCGACGAGTGAGGTCGCGCGCCTTGCGAGCCGCCTCTCGAGCGCGGGCGGCGTCGATTGCTTTTGCAATGATCTTGCGGGCGACCGATGGATTCTCCTCGAAGTAACGGCTGAGGTTCTCGTTTATAAATGCTTCGACCTGACCCTTAACGTCCGAGTTGAGTTTGCCTTTAGTCTGACCCTCGAACTGGGGCTGAGGCAGCTTGACGCTGATTACCGCTACCAGACCTTCGCGAACGTCTTCGGGCGCAAGCTTCTCATCATCTTTCTTGAAGAGGCCCGCAGATTTTCCGTAGTTATTGATCGTTCGGGTCAGGGACGCTCGAAAGCCGGTCAGGTGTGTGCCGCCATCCACGGTGTTGATGTTGTTGGCGAACGAATGGACGATTTCGTTGTAGCCGTCGTTGTATTGGATCGCCAGTTCAATGGCCAACGGGTCGGCGTCGGTTCCGGCGCGTTCGAAGTAAATCGGCTGCGGGTGAAGCACCGACTTGTTCTTGTTCAGATGTTTGACGAACTCGGCGATGCCGCCCTTGTAATAGAACTCGTGCTGCTTTTCGCTGCGTTCGTCGGTAATCGTGATTCTAATGCCCGAGTTTAGAAAGGCCTGTTCGCGCAGTCTCTGCGAGAGCACATCGAAGTTGAGTTCGGTGACCTCGAATATTTCGGGATCGGGTTTGAACGATACTTTTGTTCCGCGTTTTCGGGTCTTCCCGGTCTGTTTGATGCGCTCTTGCGCCACGCCGCGCACATACTCCTGTTCCCATGTAGTTCCGTCGCGCCAGATCTCGACGCGCAGCCACTCAGACAGGAAGTTGACTACCGACACGCCGACTCCGTGCAGGCCGCCGGAGACCTGATAGGCGTTTGAGTCGAATTTGCCGCCGGCGTGCAGTTTTGTGAGCACGACTTCGGCTGCGGAGACTTTTTCCTGTTTATGAATATCTACGGGGATTCCGCGGCCGTTATCGATAACGGTGATTGAATTGTCCAGATGTATGAAGACCTCGACCCGGTCGCAAAAGCCTGCGAGGGCCTCGTCTATCGAGTTGTCTACAACTTCATACACCAGATGATGAAGACCAAGCTCTCCGGTGGAGCCGATGTACATGGCAGGACGTTTTCGGACCGCGTCGCGGCCCTCGAGCACGGTAATTGAAGCCGCGCCGTAATCTTGAGCTGGCACTCTTTTCTCCTCGATTGGATTTCTGTTCTGTGGATTACTACTCATTACCTCCAGACCTGCTTGTGAAGTTTCTAAGCCCGGCCCGTCGTCGGATTGGTTGTTGTCGCCGGATTCTCGCAAGTCAATCCTCCGCGTTCGACGCGATATACTGAAGCACGCTGGCGGTAGCGTTCAGCGATCGCGCGGCGCGATGTACTGACGAATGTTTGGGTGCGTCCTTCGAGCTCCGAAAGAAGGGCTTCGATTCGGCCCCTGTCCAGTTCAGCGTCTATATCATCGACCAGCAAAACGGGATTTTCGTCGTAGACTGAATTATAGATGTCAACCTGTGCTAAATCAAGCAAAAGTAAGGCACTTCTCTGTTGTCCCGCGCTACCGAAACGGGCCACTTCGCGGCCATCGGCAGCGATCTCCAAATCGTCGCGATGAGGGCCGATCAACGAGTGCCCCGCCCCAAGCTCGGCACTCATCCTCAACGCCAGTCTTTCGCGAAAAAGAGCTTCGAAGTTGTCCAGATCGCCCTTTCCTTCGAGCTGTGAGCGGTAGCCCACCGAGACGCGCTCGGCTCCAAAAATCGCCCTGCCATGATCACTCGCCTCCAGCACCTGATTCATTCTGGTGACATAACCCGAGCGCGCATTGTGAACCTGCGTCCCCAGGACGATTAGTTGTTCGTTCCACGCTTCCAGCTCGTCGCGATGTCGCGACGGGTCTTCGCTCTCGCTGGCTTCGCTGAGCAACCGATTCTTCTGTTTCAACACGTGATTGTATTGAGCAAGCGTGTTGAGATACGCCGGAGTGACGGTGACAACTCCCCGGTCCAGGAATCTCCTGCGCTCGGAAGGGTCGCCGCGAATGATATCCAGCTCTTCGAGCGAGAACACAAACACGTCGAGATTCCCGAGATAGCGCGCGAGTGACTCGCGTTTGGTGTTTATATAGAGTTCCCTGGTTGATTCGCTTATGACGAGCTGCATTGATCTGGTGATGCCGCCCCGGCGGACTTCTCCTCTCAGGAGGGACTGAGCGGATTCGAAATTAATGCAGTCGCGAACCTGACTACATCGGAAAGACTTGCTCGTTCCGAGGACGTAGATGGCCTCCAGCCAGTTGGTTTTTCCCTGAGCGTTGTCTCCGTAAAAGATGTTTAGCCCGGGGCCGAACTCTGCGAAGCCTTCCAGGTTACGAAACCCCGAGGCTTCGAGCCGGTCGAGTTGCATGCGGAAATGTTAGCACAAAGTCGAAGTTCTGAGTTCGGAGTTCTGAGTTCTGAGTCAGTAGGCAGATGAGGAGACGAACATGAGGAGATGACTCAGAACTCAGAACTCTCCTAGCGCATTCCAGTTGTAGAAAATAAAATCGAACAAGAGAGGCTTGAAACATGGCACTCATCAGTCTGAGAAAGCCCGAAAATGTCCCGGGAGACTTCTATGTAGACTCAACGTGCATCGACTGTGACCTCTGCAGACAAATTGCGCCAGAAGTTTTTGCGGAGAGCGGCGATCAGTCGGCCGTTTATCGTCAACCCGAAAATAACCACGAGCAGTTCGCCGCATTGAAGGCCCTGGTCACCTGCCCTACCGCTTCGATAGGAACGTTTAGTCAGCTATCCGCGCGCGATGCAGTTGCTGCGTATCCCGAGCTGGTGCACGGCAACGTCTATTTTTGCGGGTTCGCGGCTGAGTCATCTTTCGGCGCGTCCAGCTATTTGATCGTGCGCGAAGAAGGCAATGTCCTGATAGACTCGCCGAGATTCAATGGCCCGCTGTCGCGCCGAATCGGCGAGATGGGCGGAATCAAATGGATGTTTTTAACGCATCGCGACGACGTAGCAGATCACCAGCGCTGGGCCGGTCGCTTCGGCGCAACCCGCGTCCTGCATCGCGATGACGTCGGCCGGCGCACGGCAAATGTTGAGCGCCAGATAAAAGGAAACGAACCCGTTCATCTGGAGGGCGATCTTCTAGCCATTCCAACGCCCGGTCACACACGCGGCCATATGGTTCTGCTTTACCGGGATAAATACCTGTTCTCGGGGGATCATCTGTGGTGGTCCGACGCCCGCGAATCGTTGAGCGCATCCCGCAATGTTTGCTGGTATTCGTGGCCAGAACAAACGGCTTCGATAAGGAAGTTGATGGATTACAGCTTCGAATGGGTCTTACCCGGTCACGGCCGCAGAGCTCACGCGCCCAGAGATGAGATGCACCGCCACCTTGAGCGCTGCATAGCGAAGTGCTGAATGACTGAGGTTCGGGTTAGGGTTTCGAGTTTAGGGTTTCGCGTTCGTCCGATAGAGACTCGGCCGGTGAAAATGCTCGATGAAAGACTACTCCATCAAACGAACCCGAAACCCTAAACTCGAAACCTCAGCAGCTCTCCATTGACATCAGCGAATTGGCTGCGATAGGTTTTCAACGCTCCAGCAACAAAAACGTTAGGCATGGGAATGAAGGTCGTGGGCCCGAGGATCAGAGTAGAGATACGGGGCAAAGACGAGTTCTGGGGACGTGCGTTTCACGTTGAATGGGAGGATCAGTTCGGGGAAAGGGAGCTCATCTCCGACGGTGAAGGACACTTCATGGTGCAGCATGACTGGCTTTCAGATCTCAACCAGGTAGCGGCGCAAACTTTCTGCAGAGTGATCGAAGCCCCGACGAGCCCCGCACGACGACGATGGTTCGGTTCAATAGCCGGTCGCCGCTGATCAGCCTGAAGTTTAAAAGCCAATTACTCGCGAGAGGGTGGACTATGAGCACAGAGATCAACAAAGAAGGAAATCCCGCAACCGACCAGATCACGAGGCGCGATGCGATCAAAGGCATCGGCCTAGGGGCTGGTGTCATCGCCAGTCTGCCAGTCCTCTCCTCGGGAGCCTCCGCACAGGAGATCGCTCATAACCACAATCATGCCGCCGCGCCTGCGACCGAATCAAAACCTGTCGCGCTTCGCTTCTTCACCGAAGACGAGAACCGCACCGTGATAGAGATGAGCGAGCGCATAATCCCTGAAGACAGCCACTCGCCCGGCGCCAAAGCTGCCAAGGTTAACGAGTACCTCGACCTGATAATCAGCGAATCACCAGAGCTGACCAAGCAGAACTGGAGAGAAGGTCTGGCCGCGATCAACAAGATGAGCCGGGATAAATTCGGGAAGGCTTTTGCCGATGCATCCGTCGAGCAGCAGGTCCAACTTCTGACCGAGATCAGCAAGAACGAGAGAACCCCCACGACCACGGAGGAGCGGTTCTTCCGCACGATCAAATACGGTACGATCGACGGCTACTACACTTCCGAAATCGGCATTCACAAAGAGCTTCAATACAAAGGCAATTCCTATCTGAAGGAATTCACCGGCTGCACCCACCCCGAGCATCAGAGCTGAGCCCGGACTCGGCTTTATACGCGATCAAGATACGCGATCAAGTCTCCGGCAAGGAACCGCGGGTATCGGCTTCGGTTTTTGATTCCAGTTCCGCGCTCGAATCGTCCCGTCTTATTCTGAACATCGACCACAACTTTAAGATGACGCCGTGGGCGGCGTACACCGTTGAAATAATCAAGAGGCTTGCCTGCGAGTAAAACCAGATGGCGGTCACAAGCAGCGCTATGGTCATTATCAGGATGCGCGGGTTGCTGGTGATGTTGACGTTCTTGAAGCTTTGGTAGCGAATCGTGGAAATCATCAGGAACGCGAGAGACACCACCAGGGCGACCATCCCGACGGCGAACGCGTGACTCGTGATTGAAAGCGGCAGACTAAAATCGCTTATGTGTCGTAGCGGACGAGGCCACGCGTGAACGATCGAGGCAACCATCGCCGCTGCGATCGGAATGGGCATGCCTACGAAGGCTTTCTTATCCACCTTCGGATTCTTTGGCGGAAGGTTGGGCGCGGGACGGCGAGCCTGAACGTTGAATCGCGCGAGTCGCAGCGCTCCGCAGATAACGAACAGAAACGACGCCACCCAGCCGATCTTGTGCAGCTCGGGGACCTGACCGTAACCCCACGCAAACGCCAGCACCGCCGGTGCAATCCCGAACGAGATCACGTCGGCGATTGAATCAAGCTCGAGGCCAAACTCCGAGGTGGCATTCGTCATCCGGGCAACCCTGCCATCGAGCAGATCGAAAAGGGTGGCGAAGCCTATGTTGATCGCAGCTCGATCAAAGTGCTCAGTGGCGCTTAGGATGGAGGCCGGATCCATCGATCCGTCCCCGAGACCTGCGATTGCAAGCGCTCGCGCGCCGGCTAGCGACTCCATCACCGAGTAGAACCCGCAGAAGATATTGGCGGTGGTGAGCAGGCTCGGGATGACAAAGACTCCTCGACGAAAGCGTTGACGGATTCGCGCTGGCGATTGCGGCGGGTCAAGTCTTGG
>DATFXM010000122.1:0-17165 GCA_035315885.1 Blastocatellia bacterium | reverse complement strand
AATGTTGCGAATGCTGCCTGATTTGCACGAACGAACGAACCTCATCCTCACTTTTGCTCGAGTACTCCACGTCAATGGACAGTCTACGGACGAGACTCTTGCGGCATGTGAGCAGCTCGGCAGCAGTCTTGGCCTTCGCGCGAAAATAATTCCCGCGTGGGGGCAGCTTCAGCTTCAGGCTGGAGATCTGGAGACCACATCCACGGTGACGGCGGCACCGGTTGGAGTGGACATGCATCGCGTCGCCTCCGCGATGCAGTTCAAAGACGAGGTTAGCGAAGGCCAGCTCACTCCATCTGCTTCACTGGCCACGATCAAAGCTATTTCGCAGGCGCCGCCGGCGCCGACCTGGCTGTTCACCCTCGCGGCGGCTGCGGGCGCTGCGGCCCTGGCGGTGATCTATGGAGTAGAGCATTCAGTTTCGGTTGTGCTCATAGCGGCCAGCGCAGCAGCAGGTGCTGTTCTGCGTCGAACGTTAGCCCGCAATATTTCGAATCCCCTCCCGCAGCCGTTTTTCGCCGCGCTGGTCGCGGGCATAATCGGCGCTTTGGCTGTTCGTTATCAGTTGAGTTCATCATTGCGTCTGATAGCCGTTTGCCCGTGTATGATCCTGGTTCCAGGGCCGCATATTCTGAACGCAATGATGGATCTTGCTGCTTTGCGAGTGACTCTTGGTGCTTCGCGTCTGATCTATGCTGGGCTAATAATACTGGCGATCTCTGCAGGACTGCTTGTCGGACTTAGTATGCTCAACGTGTCCTTGCCGGTTGACCCACCGGGCAGAACAGTTCCAATTGGGCTCGACGTGGTCGCTGCGGGAGTCGCCGTGGCAGCTTTCAGCATTTTCTTCGCGATGCCGTTACGCATGCTGGCCTGGCCTGTTGCTATTGGAATGTTGGCCCACGCGCTCAGGTGGTTGGCACTTGCCGCTGGCGCTGATCTGGCCCTTGGGGCATTCGTTGCCTGTGTGGTCGCAGGTCTGGTTCTCACGCCGGTCGCTCGCCGCTTTCATATGCCATTCGCAGCGATTGGCTTTGCCTCGGTGGTGTCGATGATGCCGGGCGCTTTTCTGTTCAGAATGGTCAGCGGCTTCGTCCGACTAACCAATAGTTCGAATACGACGTCGGACCTATTAGGTGGAACGATCGCAAACGGCATTGTCGCCATCAATATCATTTTAGCCATGAGCTTCGGTCTCCTTGTTCCGAAGATCGTCATCGATCGCATCAGTGGCGGACAAAGCGGGTGAAGTCTTAGCGATAACAACCGGCAGAGTTGGATGTCAGTTGTTATTACTATGATAGCTGTGTCGTCGATGACAGTCAGTCCGCTCTCTTTGCGTCCACCTTACCGAGCGCGTCAATCCTGTACGGGTGACCTTCCGTGGCCACCCCTCCTTGCCGCGATTAGGGTTAGGTAGAAAGGGGCGGCCACGGAGGGCCACCCGTACAGGACCTGCGAATTCTCTGTTTAGAAGGTGTTAAGAGCGCTCGAAGGTAAACTCCTGGCAGTAAACCGGGCGAGGTGAATTGATCTCGGCCAGAACCTGTTCCGCAATAGGATCAGGTGGCGGAAACGCTAACCCGTCTGCCACTGGTCGCGTAGCGGTGGACCAGAACGGCGTCTTCATGCCACACGGATAGACTTCAAAGACTCTGATGGGGAGCTTTGCCGCCTTAACAGCCTCGCGAAGCGTCCGGGTATACCCTTTAGCACCCCATTTAGAAGCTACATAAACCGACTCCGCAGGACGCAGCTTCTTGCTGGCGGTTGACATCACGTTGATGACGTCACCCCCGCGCTGCCGAAGGTAACGGACTGCCATATCCGAAAACAATTTGAGACCGATGAGGTTTCCGGAGATAGTCGCGGCGATCTCGACAGCCGTGTAGCCCCCGATCTCGCCAAACGCGCCTTCGCCGGCGCAATTGATTACTAGCCGCAACTCACCCGCCTCGCGGGCTGCCCGAAAAGCTGCTTCTGCAGTTTCCTGTTTGTCAACCGAACCATGAACCGCGATCAGCTTCCTGCCGTACTTTTCGTGGAGAGCCGTTCGCTCGGACTTGCGAGAGACCCCTACTACACTCCATCCCTATTCAAGCAAAAGACGGGCGAACTCTGCTCCCAATCCCGATGAGTATCCTGTAACTATTGCCCGATTTGGCCATGTCATATCCTTTCCTCAAGAATTTTCATACCCACCTTGACGTCTGTGCTCATACCCACCTCGTCAGTGGGTTCTTGATGCTTTAGCCTACTGCAAAGGTGCACCGCGTCCACGTCTGTGCTCATATCCACCTCATCAGAGGTTGATCTTATGTTGTGGCCTGGGCGCTGCACCTTTTGCAGTAGGCCAAAGCATCACTGACCCACCTCTGACGAGGTGGGTATGACAAAACGGCTCAAGCGCCCTTTCAAGTAGGCTACAACATCACGGTCCCACCTCTGACGAGGTGGGTATGCGCAAAGACGTGGACGTGGTGCACGTTTGCAGTAGGCTAAAGCATCACTGACCCACCTCTGACGAGGTGGGTATGACAAACGGCTCAAGCGCCCTTTCAAGTAGGCTACAACATCACTGTCCCACCTCTGACGAGGTGGGTATGCCCAAAGACGTGGACGTGGTGCATCTTTGCAGTAGGCTAAAGCATCACTGACCCACCTCTGACGAGGTGGGTATGCGCAAGGACGTGGACGCGGTGCACCTTTGCTGTAGGCTAAAAATCAAAGACCCACCTCTGACGAGGTGGGTATGCGCCTGTGTTACTGCCTATCATTGAGATCTGGTGAACCGAGGGTTCGATTGACGAGCAACTTCACCTCTACGCGACGGTTTTGCTCCCGACCCTCTCGAGAATTCTCATCGGCGATCGGGTTCGCAGAGCCCGCCCCTACCGGCACGACGATGCGCCGTGGCGGAATCAGGTTCGTCTCGACAAGATAAGTAACGACCGCTTCAGCTCGTCGCTGGCTCAAGCGACGATTCTGATCGACGTCGCCATCGGACGAAGCGTGTCCTTCGACCTCAATCACGTAGCCGTCTTTGTCACTGGCTTCCTGCGCGATCTCGTTGAGCGCTGCCTTCGCCTCGGGTGAGAGCACGGCGCTGCTGGCGGCAAATGTGACCGCGGTACGCTTCGTGACTTCGTACTGGTCAAGCCCGGAAATCACCTCTTCGACTTCCGACGCGAGCGCCCCGATGCCGAGAATGGCTACTGCACCAATCCTTTGCGCGGTTTGGGAGCCCTGTAGGGCAGCTTTAGCAGTCGCATCCGACTGCTCGATCAGAACGGCCTGCTCTTCGTCATTCGCCTCGTTCGCTGACACGCGCCGCTCTACCCGATCGACGCGCGCCCCGATGGCGCTTGCGACCATTAGCGCCGTCTTCGAGAAGCGAATCCTTTCCGCGACGAGGTACCCAGAATTATTTGTTCGGCCCACGACGTCGATGAACAGGCCGCTCATCAGTTGCGGCGCGTCGCCACCAATTATCTTTTTCTTCTGCTGTCGCACTCTGGTGTTATCTGTTAGCAGAACATTGATCTCCGACCCGACCTCATTCCGAACCACGAGTGATTCGGCGTTCCGATCGACAATCACTCCGCTGACCTTCTGCTTCAGTCCCGATGGGACGGCACCGGTCTGCTGTGATTGTTGTTGGATCGAGCTTTGTGCAAAGACCGCCGTCGCCAGCGTCAAGCCAAGAGTTAACCCGATCGTCACCTGTTTAATTCGAATGCTGTACATCTATTTAGCTCCTATTTCTTATTAGTTTTGTATCTCTCTCTCTCAGTCACCACTGTTTACGATAGTGGCGCGGCCCCCATGTTTCAGAGCGATGGTTACTAGAAGGGGCGGCTTGGTCGCGTCGTCAGGGTCGGAACGAGTTTCATACGATTCGCGAACATCGCTCTCCACCTTTTCGAAACTAGCCTGAGCAGTGGCGATGACGTCTCGGCCCTTGATGATACTCAGCTGATTTGTTACATCATCGAACGCCACCTCATAGGTGCCGCTCTTGACCAACGTTCCGTTGACCGTCACAGCCTTCATGAAGGTCACTTCCTTCCTGGCCGACTTAGCTAGCCCGACCCCGTTGGTGATGGCTCCGAGTAACAAGAACAAAGCTATACGATTTGTAATATTTTTCATTGCGTACTCCATATTTTCTTTTTAGCGATCCCGCTGAAGTCTGTTCGGGACATCCACGCGGAAGGCGCAGCTCAATCGAGTACAAATCTGTGGCCATTGTGGACAGGTAGTTGCTGGTTCGGCTATGTACTTGAGTTTTGCGTTAATTCGACGGAATGTAATCTACTAGTCAGGATCCTCAGTTGTGGGACATCCGCGACGAAATACGACCATCTGACAAGATGCTGTCACCATGGCCAATCATATCCGGTCTGATGAGCTTCCATTAATTAAGTTGTTCTAATCAAAGGCGATCAAGCCATGCGATACCTTAATTAGCTGTTTCTCACTCGCGACTGGTGAATCTTTGCGAGCAAACCGATTTAGTCTTTGACTAGTCGATAGAATCGCCGAACCGCATAATAAATTACAAACGCAACCAAGCCGACAAAAAAGTGCTGGTGCCAGTTTTCCGCTCGAAGCATTCGGGTCTATTAAGAAGAAGCAG
This sequence comes from Blastocatellia bacterium, assembly GCA_035315885.1. Classification (GTDB taxonomy): domain Bacteria; phylum Acidobacteriota; class Blastocatellia; order UBA7656; family UBA7656; genus DATFXM01. Next base: position 12,526 of record DATFXM010000122.1, on the reverse strand, counting down.
ATGAATAACGATATCGGGATGGAGAAGAAAACGAACAAATATGCCCAATTCCTCCATTGCCCCACTCCGATTAGCATCAGCAACGCACCGATCACAGCAGTCGCTGCCGAAACAATTGGACCAGGAAGATTCGGAGCCGGATCATAGTACGCAGCGAATAGCATGGTTGAAAAAGTCAAGAAGATAACGAGGCCAGGGATTGCGCACAGAAGAAAAAGCACGGCGGCCACAACCTTGGACGATTTTGGTTGTTTCAAGTGATTTGTGTCTTCGGTCATAGAATCTCTCCAGTGCCCTGGGTGCTCTCCGATAAAGGCAGCGCTTGTCCCATCTCCTTTTGCTTTCCACTCATCGAAGTTATTCCAATCGAGCAACAAACTCCAACGGTTTAGAAAGGGCAGTCGCGTCGGTGACAGCGCCTAGCGGTGTTTGCTCCGAATCAATCGAATCAACAATAGATATTGCTCTTGGGTAAAAGCTTCCACTCAAGTCAACATATTGCCACTTGTTTATATGCTGCCATCATAGCTTCAAAGTCTATAGAGAAAGCCCAAGTCTTCGATCCGGTGTATCAATCCGCAATTCATACACTTGCAGGTAACAGTCATCTCGCAGTCCCTCTGGCAACGCGATTGCCAATGCAGTACTGCCCGCGAAGGTTTGGGTCGAGCCGAGTGATCAGCGTGAACTCTTAGAACTCGACAGAATACGACGGAGGAAGTTCGGCGCTTTTGGTTCATCTCACCTTGACGCGAACACAGAACAATTATAAGTGCACGCCTTCGATAATCAGCTGCACCGCATACAACCCGTCGAAAACTCATCCAGGCGCAGCGGCGCTGGTCGCCAAGGCTCGGCGAGAAGACCCGTCAAAGGCGGTTGCATAAGGGGACGTTATGGCTGACGCAATTGCTGTCGTGAACGCCGGCTCATCAAGCATAAAGTTCTCCCTCTTTGTCACCCGCAGCGGTGACCTCGAGCTTGAACTGCACGGCCAGGTTGAGGAGATCTACACCAACCCTCATTTCATCGTGAAAAGACAGGACGGCTCGTTGACATCGGAGAAGTCCTGGGACGAGGGCAAGAAGCTCGGACACGATGGCGCGCTCGATTACCTGGTCTCCTTTCTGCGCTCCGAGCTCGCGCATGACCATCTCACAGGCGTTGGACATCGAGTCGTGCATGGCGGGATCGACTTCAAGGGACCAGTGCTAGTCAATGCGAGCGTGGCGGCGGCGATCGATAGGTTGATTCCACTCGCTCCGCTGCATCAGCCTCACAACCTCGCACCGATCCAGCGTCTTCTCAATCGAGCGCCAGAACTGCCGCAGGTCGCGTGCTTCGATACCTCTTTCCATACTACCAATCCGGATCTCGCGCAGCGCTTCGCAATACCCAAAGAGTTACACGATGCGGGCGTGCGACGCTACGGGTTCCACGGCTTGTCATATGAGTACATCTCCTCAGTGCTCCCCAACTTTGATGCGAAAGCTGCGTCAGGCAAAACAGTTGTACTGCACCTCGGCAACGGCGCGAGCATGTGCGCCCTTGAAAACAGCCGCAGCGTCACAAGCACAATGGGCTTCACCGCCGTCGAAGGAATACCAATGGGCACACGCTCGGGTTCTCTCGATCCGGGAGTAATCCTGCATCTCATGGAAAATCACGCAATGGACGCGCGGGCAATCGAGAAACTCCTCTACAACCAATCGGGATTGTTAGGCGTGTCCGGCATCTCCAGCGACATGCGTACGCTCCTGGCCTCGAGCGATCCACGTGCGAAGCTAGCGATTGACCTCTATTGCTATCGAATTCAACGCGAGATCGGTTCGCTTGTAGCGGCGCTCAAAGGACTGGATGCGATTGTATTCACCGGCGGCATTGGCGAAAACGCTGCCGCCATCCGCGAACAGGTCTGTCGTGATGCGGCCTGGCTGGGCGTGGAGCTCGATCCGATCGCGAACGCTGCGGGTGGCCCTCGCATCAGCACACCCGGAGCTCGAGTTGCGGCGTGGTGCATTCCGACCAACGAGGAGTTGATGATCGCCCGGCACACGCGCCAGCTGATCAATTGAGTTTATTCATGGCGACTCATGCTGAAGGGTTAGAGATGAAGAAACATCTTCGACGAATTTTAATCAAGCTGAAGACTCGATGGGTCACGCTGCTCATTGTCGTCGCGTTCCTTGGTCTCAGCGCAGGCTCTACGTTCGCCACGGGCGCCAAGTCCGATGCTGCTTCAACTACGAACGGAGCTGCCGAAACGAGCGGACCAACGGCGAAACCTGAGGAAGAAGAACACGGCCTGTCACAACAGGCTGTTGAGATCGGACGTATCTTCGGCTTCCCGATCAGCAACTCTATGGTCGTCAGTTGGGTCGTGGCCCTGGGCCTTATCATTTTTGCTCAAATCGCAACGCGGAAAATGAAGCAGGTCCCGGATGGAGCACAAAATTTCCTGGAATGGATCGTTGAGAGTCTATACGGCTTTCTGGAAGGAATCCTCGGCCCTCAGTTGGTGAAGAGGACGTTTTGGTTCTTTGCAACGATTTTTATTTTCATTCTGTCCGCCAATTGGGTGGGTCTTATTCCCGGCGTAGGAACGTTTGGGTGGGGGCACCAGACCTCTCATGGTTTCAAGATTGATGAACCCTGGTTCCGCGGCGCCAATGCCGACGTCAACATGACCATGGCGATGGCCCTTGTCTTTTTCGCTTGCTGGATCGTTTGGGGACTTCGGGAGATCGGTCCGCTCGGATTTCTAAAGGAACTGTTCGCACCTAAGGGCGAAACAACTGGGCCGTTAAAGGTGCTGATGGTTGTGGTGTTCTTCGCGGCCGGTTGTCTGGAAATCATTTCTATTTTGTTCCGGCCCATCTCTCTGAGTTTTCGTCTCTACGGCAATGTCTTTGCCGGTGAGAATATGTTGGAAACCATGTCCAATATGGTCCCCAGTTTAAGCTGGCTTATACCGATTCCTTTTTATTTCTTAGAGTTGCTTGTAGGTATCGTTCAAGCGCTGGTCTTTATGTTGTTGACCGCTGTCTTCACGTTGCTGCTTTGCCAGCAGGAGCCGGAGGGCCCAGAGGCCGCGCACAGTTGAAATGACTTTTGTCGGTCGACCGTGCTCGGGGGCCGGCGAGAAAGGAGGAGCAAATCCATGAACGGAAGTTTGCATGTGGGTCTGGCGGCGTTTGGGGCAGCTCTTGCCGTGGGCTTGATCGGCTGGAAGGCCTGTGAGGCAGTCGGGCGGAATCCCGAGGCATCCACCAAGGTTCTGGTCCAGGCCATCCTTGCCATAGCTTTTGCGGAGGCAATCGTGTTTTACGCGTTGTTCCTTGTGAAATAGGTCAAAGGGCGCAGCCCTGGCGGCCCGGCGCCCCAACTTTTTGTGAGTGTGATTATGAATCCAATTGCTCTACTGATAGAAGCGCAGAGTGGCGGACAGATCGAACAGATTGCCAGAACTTTCGGCGTGGACTGGTCTCATCTCATTTCCCAGATAATCAGCTTCTGCATCGTTTGTGCGCTTCTATACCGGTTTGCCTATCGACCCATCCTCAAGATGTTGGAGGAAAGGCGACGACTCATCGCTGAAGGATTGGCCAACTCCGAAAAAACTAAAGCCGAGTTGGCCCGAACCGAGACTCAACGCCAGGAAGTGATGGCACAGGCAGGTGCTCAGGCAGACCAGTTCATCGAGGAGGCTCGCGGGGCGGCTGCCCGCCTGCAACAGCAGGAAGGCCAGAAGGCGACCGCTGCGGCCGAACAGATCATTAGCAAGGCTCACGAAGCCGCTGAGCAGGATCACGCTCGTATGCTTACCGAACTCAAGCGGGAAGTGGGCCGGCTGGTTGTCCAGACCACCGCTGCAGTTACCGATAAGGTTTTGACAGCGGATGACCAGCAACGACTGGCCGAGGCAACAGCAAGGCAGTTAGCCACCTAATGATGAAACCAACAAAGGATGAACTGCTATGAGAATGACCAAGCAAGTCAAGCGTCAAGCCAAGCATTTGTTTCGGCTTTGTCTTGTTGATGGGTTGTTGGACGGGGTGCGCGTAAGGCAGGTGGTGCAAGCAGTCCTCGAGTCAAAACGCAGGAACTGCCTGGCTCTTGCGGAGCATTTTGGAAGGCTGGTGCGACTCGACATTTCTGAGCACAGCGCGAACGTCGAGAGCGCCAGACCGTTGCATGCTGACTTGCAGGCAGGCGTCCGCGCCGACCTGGAGCGGCTGTACGGTCCGGGCATAACCACCTCTTTCGTACCCAACCCTGCGCTGATCGGTGGAATGCGCATCAAGGTGGGCAGTGACGTCTATGACGGCAGTGTAAAGGCCAGGCTCGCAGCACTGGAGAAACAATTTTGAATCGACTATGCGAAGAGAACCGATCGTTGTAACCGATCGAGGATGGCGAAGCCAACTTTGTGATTAGCAGTTGAGGGAAAGATACATGTCCAGCTTACTGATGGAAATTGAAGCTCAGATTGCCGGAGCGAAGAATAACGGGGCCAGGCAGAACGTTGGTGTGATCCGCGAGATCGGCGACGGGGTCGCTCGAATCGAAGGCCTGTCCGACGCGATGCTCAATGAGATGATCGACCTCGGCCACGGAATCACCGGCCTCGCCCTGAATCTCGACGAGACAGAAGTCGGAGTTGTGATCCTGGGCGACTACACCCAGCTCGAGGAGGGGGACGAGGTCCGCGCTACGGGCAACCTGCTGCAGGTTCCAGTGGGCAAGGGTCTGCTCGGTCGTGTCGTGAATACGCTGGGAGAGCCAGTCGATGGAAAGGGACCTATCAAGAGTGATGTCGATTATCCAGTCGAAAACCTTGCTCCCGGAATCATCAAGCGCACGCCGGTAAAACAACCGGTGCAGACGGGGATCATGTCGATTGATGCAATGATTCCGATTGGCCGCGGCCAACGCGAATTGATCATCGGTGACCGGTCGACGGGTAAGACGACCATATGTATCGACACAATCATTAATCAGGCTCGCCTGAACAAAGCGGCAGAGGCTGCCGGCGATAAAGACTATCGCCCGCTGTACTGCATCTACGTCGCAATCGGCCAGAAGCAATCAAGCATCGCGCGCCTCATATCAGTGCTCGAGGAAGCCGGGGCGATGCCCTACACGATTATCATCGCATCTCCTGCCGCAGATTCAGCCACCAACCAATATCTGGCGCCATTCGCCGGAGCGGCGATGGGCGAGTGGTTCATGGACAACGGCATGGACGCTCTGATTATTTATGACGACCTGTCCAAACATGCCGTGGCTTACCGCCAGGTCTGCCTCGTGTTGAAACGGCCGTCGGGTCGCGAGGCTTATCCGGGCGACGTGTTTTACCTCCACAGCCGGCTGCTCGAACGCGCGGCGCGCGTTGGAGAAAAGTACGGCAACGGTTCGCTCACCGCACTGCCCATCATTGAGACGCAAGCTGGAGACGTTTCCGCTTACATTCCCACTAACGTAATTTCGATCACTGACGGTCAGATCTATCTGGAAACTGATCTGTTTTATCAAGGCGTACGTCCTGCTATTTCGGTGGGCCTGTCTGTTTCTCGCGTGGGTTCGGCAGCGCAGCTCAAAGCCATGAAACAAGTTGCAGGGCAACTCAAGGGTGACCTCGCCCAATTTCGAGAATTGGCGGCCTTTGCTCAGTTCGGCTCGGAACTGGATGCTAAAACGCAAGCTCAGATCGACCGTGGCAAGCGGATCATGGAGATCTTTAAACAGCCCCAGTACAGCCCAATCCCGGTGGAGGTCCAGGTTGCGGTGCTCTGGGCGGTCAAGAACAACTACCTGGATGATGTACCGGTGGAACGGGTCAAAGAGTGGCAAGCCAAGCTGACGGAGTTCCTGACATTACATAAGGCCGAGTTACTCCAAAAGATCGCGGAAGAAAAGTCGGTCAGCGATGCAGTGGCAGGCGAGTTGAAGGCCGCCGCCAACGCCTTCAAACAAACCTGGAAATAAAGGACTAGTGATATGCACAGCACACGCGACATCCGCCAAAGAATCCGATCAGTCGGAAGTACGGCGCAGATTACAAAGGCGATGCAGATGGTGGCGGCGTCGAAGATGCGCAAGGCCCAGGAAGCCGCGGTCGCCAGCCGACCTTTCATTTACCTGCTATACCGCTTCCAGCGCGAAGCAACGACTCGGATGGGCGACTTCACCCATCCGCTGATGGAAGTACGAGAGGTCCGCAAACGGGCAGTCATCCTGGTCGGCGCCGATAAGGGTCTATGCGGGGCGCTCAACAGCAACCTGTTTCGGCTGGCTTCACAATTCGACCCGCAGTCCACGCTCTTCATTGCGGCAGGGAAGAAAGCCGCACAGTTCGTAGCCGCAACACGCCGGCAGCTTGTTGCCGAGTTTGCGTATAGCGACACGCCGCGGTTCCACGAGTCGAGGGCGATTGCCGCCTTTGCCAGAGACCTCTTCCTGAAAAAGGAAGTCGACGAAGTCCGCGTTGTCGCCACCCGTTTTATCAACACGCTAACGCAGGAACCTGTCTCTTTGGAGTTTCTCCCGGTGGGCGAAATCAAAGGGATGAAGATTCCGGGCGCGGAACCCGAAGATAAGCTGATGGCCGATGCCAAGGAGTCACTGTTTGAGCCCGGTCCGGAGGCTGTTCTGGGCTATCTGCTCTCGCATTATCTCAATATTTACATCCATTACGCCTTGCTTAGTGCAAAAGCCAGCGAGCAAAGCGCCCGCATGGTTTCGATGAAGAACGCTACTGATAATGCCCAGGGCCTGATCGACCACTTAACGCTCGAATACAACAAGCTTCGTCAGGGCAACATCACGAGGGAATTACTGGAGATCGCCGGCGGCCAGGCCGCCTGATCAAATGTCTATGTAGACAACCAGGGATGAAAGCAGGTCTGAATATGAGAATAGGCAAAATAGTTCAAGTCGCCGGTCCAGTAATAGACGTGGAATTTCCGGACTCACTGCCCGGCATCTACAACGCACTGACGGTCGAATACAGAAATAACGGCAAGTCCAATAAGCTGACGCTCGAGGTGCAGCAGCATCTCGGCGACAATTGGGTCCGAACGATAGCCATGTCGGGTACCGAGGGTCTCAAACGTGGCCTGGAGGTCACGGATAGCGGTGGCCCTATTTCGATGCCCGTCGGCGACGGTGTAATGGGACGGATATTTGATGTCACTGGGACTCCAGTCGACGAGAAGGGTCCGGTCAACGCAGAGAAATACTATCCGATTCACCGCTTGCCCCCACCGCTGGTTGACCAATCAGTTTCCCCGCAGGTGCTCGCAACCGGGATAAAAGTCATTGACCTGATATGTCCCTTCTTAAAAGGAGGCAAAGTGGGTGCCTTCGGCGGCGCCGGCGTTGGCAAGACGGTCGTAATCATGGAGCTGATTCATAATATCGCTAAGCTCCATGGCGGAGTGTCAGTGTTTGCCGGTGTCGGGGAACGGACTCGCGAAGGAAATGACCTCTATAACGAAATGTGCGAAGCCGGGGTCATCAACCAGAAAGACCTGGGAGCGTCCAAGATCGCCCTGGTCTATGGCCAGATGAACGAACCGCCGGGCGCCCGTTTGCGCGTGGCCCTCGCCGGCCTTGCGCTCACTGAATACTTTCGCGACGAGAAGAATCAGGACGTACTGCTGTTCATCGACAACATCTTCCGGTTTTCTCAGGCCGGGGCCGAGGTGTCGTCATTGCTCGGCCGCACCGCCAGCGCGGTTGGATACCAACCGACGCTCGCCGCAGAAATGGGCAGCCTGCAAGAGCGCATCACCTCCACTAAGAAGGGCTCGATCACTTCCTTCCAGGCAGTGTATGTGCCGGCCGATGACCTGACCGATCCGGCGCCCGCAACAACATTCGCGCATCTTGATGCCACGATCGTCCTCGATCGTGCGATTGCTGAACTAGGGATCTATCCGGCGGTGGATCCTCTGGCCTCAACCTCTCGCGCGCTCGCCCCAGAAATCGTGGGCCAGGGACACTACGATGTCGCGCGTGGCGTGCAAAAGGTGCTTCAGCGTTACAAAGACCTGCAGGACATCATTGCGATCCTGGGCATGGATGAGCTTTCGCCGGAGGACAAGCGGACCGTGTTCCGAGCGCGCAAGATCCAGCGTTTTCTGAGCCAGCCATTCAGTGTGGCGCAAGTCTTCACTGGTCGCGAGGGAAAGCAGGTTCCGGTAGCCGACACCGTACGCGGTTTCAAAGAGATCCTCGATGGCAAGCACGACGATGCGGCGGAGGGCGACTTCTACATGAAGGGAGCCATTGAGGAAGTCAAACAGGCTGACGGTCCGAAGGCTTAAGGGAAAAGGAGGGAGCCAGAGAGATGGCCAAAACTCTGAGATTGGAAATCGTGACGCCTGAAGCCACGGTTTACTCTGAAGACGTGGAGATGGTTACGTTGCCGGGAATTGAGGGCCAGCTTGGCATTCTTCCAAACCACGTCTGTCTGATGACCCAATTGGTACCGGGCGAAATGATTGTGCGCAAAAATGGCCGAAGTGATTCTCTGGCAGTTGGCGAGGGGCTTGTGGACGTAACCGGGGATCGCGTGTCCATTCTGACGGATATGGCCGTTCCAGTCGACAACATCGACGAGGCAAGGGCCGAGGAAGCGCGCCGACGGGCTGAAGCTCGCCTCCGCGAGAAAATTTCCGCCGAAGAAGTCGCTTCCACACATGCCGCATTGTCGCGATCACTCGCGCAACTGCGCGTCAAGCGACGGACGCACGGAATGCGACCAACGTAGCCAGGGTGAGGTTTCTGGTTACTGGTTTGCGGTTTCTGGTTACCTCTTCTGTGTGTTCTGCATCATCTGCGGATAAGAGCGTGGCGGAGGCAGATAACAGTGATGTTCATTTGTGGCGCAGGAATTTTTCCGTAGCGCCGCGATCAGCGCGTTCGCGCGCAGGGAGAGTTTCTTGAAGGAGTTAGATAATGAAACCAATTAAAAGCAAAGCACAAAACCCACTGCAGTCATTACAAACTTACGGCCAGTCAGTTTGGCTCGACTACATCCGACGCAGCTTGATCACCAGCGGTGAGCTCAAGCGATTGCTGGATGAGGACGGGTTGAGGGGCGTGACATCGAACCCTTCGATATTCGAGAAGGCAATCGTTGGCAGCACCGACTACAAGGACTTTCTCGATGGTCAAAGGTACAGCGGCCTTGACGCAAAATCGCTCTACGAGAAACTGGCGATCCGCGACATTCAAGACGCTGCTGATATTCTGCGGCCGGTTTACGACCGCTCTAACATGCGAGACGGTTACGTCAGTCTCGAAGTTGCCCCAACACTCGCCCACGACACCGAAGGGACAATTCAAGAAGCAAGACGTTTGTGGAAGTCAGTCGGTCGAAAAAACGTGATGATCAAAGTCCCGGCGACGCCTGAAGGCATCCCTGCAATCGAGGCGCTGATAGGCGAGGGCATCAACGTCAACGTCACGCTCCTCTTCTCGCAGCAGGCGTACGAGCGAGTCGCCGAAGCTTACATCGCGGGTCTTGAGAAGTTCCGGAAGTCGGGCGGCGACGTAAGCCGAGTGGCGAGCGTAGCGAGTTTCTTCATCAGCAGAATTGACAGCGCAATCGATAGCATCATCTCCGCTCGCTTGAAAGACTCGACCGCGCCAGGGGAACAAGCCTTGCTCCGCAGCCTGCTCGGGAAAATCGCTATCGCCAATGCGAAGCTGACATACCAACGATACCTGGAGCTATTCAATAATCCGCGCTGGGAAAAGCTGGCGGCGAGTAACGCACAAACCCAGCGCGTCCTCTGGGCCAGCACCAGCACCAAGAACCCAGCTTACCGCGATGTGATCTATGTCGAAGAATTGATCGGCGCGGACACCGTTAACACGATACCGCCGGCGACCTTCGATGCCTTCCGCGATCATGGTCGACTGCGTAAGAGTCTCACTGAGGGCATCGAGGAGGCGCACGACACGATGACGACGCTTGCCGAAGTCGGCATCTCGATGGAAAAGGTCACCGGTAAGCTGCTAGATGATGGTGTCCGCCTGTTCATCGAAGCGTTTGACAAACTGCTCGACGCGGTGGGCAAGTCTTCGAAAGAATCGGTCACTGCGAAGATCAATCGCCAGACCGCAAAAATACCTGCTGACTTCGCCTCCGCAGTGGAGGCGTCCCTGAAGAGCTGGCAAGCAGACGGCAACGTTAGAAGGCTCTGGGCGCGCGACGCAACTCTGTGGACGGGGGAGGACGAAGCCAACTGGCTCGGCTGGATGGGAATCACCGACGACCAGCTGGCTCACATCAGCCACCTGAAGAATATCGCCGAGGAAGTGAAAAACGCGGGCTTCGCGCACGCAGCGTTGCTGGGGATGGGCGGCTCAAGCCTTTGTCCCGAGGTGATGAAGTTGACCTTTGGCAAGTTCGCGGGCTTCCCGGAGCTTCACGTCCTCGATTCCACCGACCCAGCGCAGATCAAAGCATTTGAAAGCAAAATCGATATTGCGAACACCCTGTTCATCGTATCAAGCAAGTCCGGCGGCACCCTGGAGCCAAACATTTACAAGCAGTATTTCTTCGATCGCGTTAAACAAGTGGTCGGAGAGAAAGAAGCAGGCAATCGCTTCATTGCCATCACCGATCCCGGCTCAAAGATGCAAAAGGTGGCCGAAGGCGACGGCTTCCGTAATGTCTTTTTCGGTTGGCCGAGCATTGGCGGTCGTTACTCTGCCCTATCGGATTTCGGCATGGTGCCGGCCAGTGTTATGGGTCTGGACGTTGCACGATTCCTCGACCGCACCGAAGAGATGGTGCACGCTTGCTCAGCATCGGTACCAGTTGAGGAAAATCCAGGCGTTGTCCTCGGCACAATATTGGGAGTCGGCGCCACGCGGTTCGGGCGAGACAAGGTAACTATTATCACGTCTCCGGGCATCCGGGATCTCGGTGCGTGGCTTGAGCAGTTGATTGCCGAATCGACCGGAAAGATTGGCAAGGGCTTAATACCGGTCGATCGCGAGTCGCTCGCCGAACCGGGCACGTACGGTGATGACCGCGTATTCGTCTATTTGCGCTTAGACTCCGAGCCTGATGCGACGCAAGACGCAGCGATCGAGGCGCTCGCGAGAGCCGGTCAGCCGGTAGTTCGCATCGCGGTGGAAGACATTAACAATATTGGCGAGGAGTTCTTCCGTTGGGAGATTGCCACTGCGGTAGCAGGCTCGATAATCGGTATCAACGCATTCAATCAGCCCGATGTGGAAGCCAGTAAAGTAGCGACTCGCAAGCTCACCGGCGAGTACGAACAAACCGGCAAGCTCCCCGATGAAACGCCGTTCTTCGTAGACAACGGCGTCAAGCTATTCACCGATTCGAAGAACTCCGCTGCGCTTTCGCAAGCAGCGGATGATCAATCGCTCGCCGGCTACATCAAAGCCCACCTGAACCGCATCAACGCCGGCGATTACTTCGCGGTTCTTGGTTACATCGAGATGAATGAAGATCACGAGGCGCAGTTGCAAAAGCTGCGTCATGCAGTCCGCGACAGCAAACGTGTCGCAACTTGTCTCGGCTTCGGTCCGCGGTTTTTACATTCGACCGGGCAGGCATACAAAGGCGGCCCGAACAGCGGCGTCTTCCTGCAAATCACTTGCGACGATGAGACCGACCTCCCGGTGCCGGGGCAGAAATACACATTCGGCATTGTCAAAGCCGCGCAGGCGCGAGGCGACTTCCAGGTGCTTGCCGAACGCGAACGCCGAGCGCTGCGCGTGCATCTCGGCGCCGATGTCAGTGCAGGTCTCTCGAGGCTCGCTGCCGCTATTGAACAAGCTCTCCGGTGAGCGATTGCTAACAATTTGGTTAGAGAAAGGAAACACATTATGCAACTTGGAATGATTGGTCTTGGCAGAATGGGCGCAAACATGGTGCGCCGTCTTTTACGCGACGGTCACCAGTGCGTCGTCTTTGATAGAAGCCCTGAAGTGGTGAAGGGACTGGCGAAAGAAGGAGCAACCGCTGCTTCGTCGCTCGATGACTTTGTTGACAAACTGGCATCGCCTCGCGTCGTGTGGCTGATGGTTCCAGCCGCGGTCGTGGACAAAGCGCTCGCCGACCTGGCCGCGCGTCTCAGCCCGGACGACATCATCATTGACGGCGGTAACTCTTACTACATTGATGACATTCGCCGAGCGGGCGAGTTGAAATCGAAGGGAATTCATTACGTTGACGTGGGAACCAGCGGCGGCATCTGGGGCCTCGATCGGGGCTACTGCCAGATGATCGGCGGCGAAACGAAAATCGTTAATCACCTCGACCCGATATTCAAGACGCTCGCCCCCGGTCGCGGCGACGTAGATCGCACGCCTGGACGTGAGAAGGTGAAAGGTACTGCCGAAGAAGGCTACCTGCATTGCGGACCAAACGGCGCCGGCCACTTCGTCAAGATGGTCCACAACGGGATTGAATACGGATTGATGGCAGCTTACGGCGAAGGGCTGAACATCCTGAAACACGCGGATGCAGGCA
>DATFXM010000121.1:0-2708 GCA_035315885.1 Blastocatellia bacterium | reverse complement strand
TTTGCCTGAGAGTGTTTCTACGGGCAGTGAGTTCGAGAGGAGCAGACCAATGAGAGAGTTTGTTGGTAGGAAGCTGATTGTGGTTGGGGGCACGAGTGGAATCGGCAGGATGGTTGTCCGACTGTTCCTGGAGCGCGGCGGTTCGGCAGTCGTGATCGGACGTCGGGACGACAACGTTGCGGCAGCGGTCAAGGAACTTGGAGAACTCGGGCCCGTGAGCGGCGAAAAGGCCGATCTGATGAGGATGGCCGACGTCGATTCGCTGCGCTTGCGAATCGACTTCAAGCACGCGGATGCGAGCCACCTCGTGAATGCTGCCGGGATCTTCGTTCCGAAAGCCTTCCTTGATCACTCCATCGACGACTACGACCGATACCTGAGCATCAACAAATCGCTGTTCTTTGTTACACAGACCGTGGCGAGGAATATGGTCGAGCGGAAGATAGCTGGGAGTATCGTAAACATTGGATCGATGTGGGCGAGACAGGCAGTCGCCGCGACTCCTTCCTCCGCGTACTCCGTGGCCAAGGCGGGCCTTCACTCGCTTACGCAGCATCTTGCAATGGAACTGGCTACTGCTCGAATCCGCGTAAACGCGGTCTCTCCCGCCGTTGTCGAGACACCGATCTACGAGGGCTTCATCGATAAGGACAAAATCCATTCCACTTTGCAGGCTTTCAACACGTTCCACCCTATCGGACGAGTCGGCCAGCCGCATGATGTCGCCGAAGTGATTTGTTTCCTGCTGTCCGACAAGGCTTCGTGGGTAACGGGCGCAATCTGGGATGTGGACGGTGGCGTCATGGCAGGGCGAAACCAGTTCGCATGATCCCAAAGTCATCGTATCCATCCCATCCTTATTTAAAGGTGAAATGCGCCGGTCACAGCGAGGTTGATCTGTAATACGCTGTTCGCTTGGTGCTCCCGAGTCATAATTTCGGGTTTCTGTCTACGCTGTGCGCTTGGGTGGTGATTGCTCGCGAGTCGGACCGAATATTGGAGGAACGACACCGCCCGCCAACCGAACAAGAAGGGAGAGCTGCCCTCGATGATGGATCGAATGGAGCAACATGACGTCCCAAAGAAGGGAATTCACTGTCAGGGTGGATCCAAAGAACTGCATCTCTTTATCGAGGTCCACAACGGTGAGCGCCCGGAGACGCTCTTTGGCTTCTTCGTGGATTTGCTTGTAGCCCGGAGCGAGCGCCTCGATAGTCATGGGCCGCTTGATATTCGGCGGTTTCGCATCCTGGCTGAAAGCCCCATTCGCGACGCCGAAGCTGATATAAGCATCGAGTTCCGCGAGATGCCATGCCAGTTCACCAAGCGAGCGACCAGAAGTATCGGGACGGAAATCGTATTGCCCAGCAGGCAACATCTCCAGTATCCCAGCGGTCTTTTGGGCTTCACGTTCCCAAACTGCGAAGAAAGTCTCGACAGGGTTCATAAGTTCTCCTCTTTCACGTTTTAAAGAATTTCATCCGGCTGAGCACGCTACCTATCAATTTCCAGCATGCCGTAATCTCTGAAAATGGTCAGATCGCCCTGTAGCGGCGGTTCAGTGCATCGCTCCGCGATCGTAATTTGAAACAACCCGAAACTTTCGAGGGCATGACTGAGACGGGTACGATTCTCAATGAAAGCGACGTGAATGTAACTCCCGTCGTTGAGTTTCAAGACAAGGCAACGTACGCCGCCTGGCAACTTGGAGCCCAATTCTCTAAACACCTCGTCAACTAACATTTCATGTTCCTGCGCTTTATCACGTTTAACCTTGTAGCGTGCAATGATGCGTTCCATGCCTGCGCCTCTGATCTTGTCTCCGCTAAATGCCAGGTGCTGATGCAACATCTCCGAGCGCGAGATCGTAGTGACGGACGCGTACGTCAAACGCCGTCAGCAACGCCGCAGCCTCATCGGCGACAATCGCTGCCTCAAAATCTTCTCCTGTGAATTGGCGGACCGCATCCAGAGAGTGCCACCAGGTAATGACGATGATCTCTGCGTTCTCGGCCACCTCACGTTTGAGGAGCATTGCAGTCACGTAGCCGTGGAGCTTCCTCAAAATTGGCAACACTTTCGTCTTCAAGTGCTCAGCGTAGGCGGGAGCCAGTGCGAGAGTCGTCTGCGCCGACCAGAGCCGCGCGATCATTGCGCGGCTCCGCGGCCGGTCGCATAGGACGGTTCATTTCCAATGACGACGGTCCACGGGCGGACCTCCCATCGGGTCACCAGTCCATTGGTTACATAAGGATCGCGACGAGCAAAGTCCTCAACGACACGCTTCTCTGCGGTACGGAACACCAGGAGCGCAGAGTCCGTCGGATGGTCCAATGCGCCCGCTAGAAGTAACTCGCCTCGAAGATTCGCTTCGTGCACTAATCGGAGATGTTCACTCCGGTACGGTGATCGTCTGGAAACAAAGTCGTCAACCACATAGTAGAACAGTGCGTAATAGTTCATGGATTCATCTTCAGGACAAATTCGCGTTCTGTAGTCATCGTGAGCTCACTTCCTCACCAACCGCCGCCCATAGCTTTGTATAAACTGATCCAATCGAGCAGTACCGTCGTTTCACTCTGTGCGAGCTGTCGCTGGACAGCCAGCAGTTCTCGCTGTGCATCGAGAACCGACAGGTAGTCACCTAACCCCTTGGAGTAGATCTCCCGCGTCAAATTGACCGCGTCGCGGTTTTGAACTTCAGCTGC
>DATFXM010000120.1:0-22288 GCA_035315885.1 Blastocatellia bacterium | reverse complement strand
CCCAGTACCCAGCACCCAGCACTCAGCACCCAGCACTCAGCACTCAGCACTCAGCACTTTCCTAAAACGGAAACGCTCGGACGAACGCATCAAGTGCAGCCTCGCCGGCTTTGGCATGAGCTGAGAAATAATAATTACCGCGAGTCCACGCAAAGAAGGCGCCGTCACTGTCGATAACTTTCAAGTAACTCGGTTCCTGACCACGCGCGCCAAAGCGTGGGTCACTCGGAAAGACTCCCCCGGCAGCATCACCCACCGCAACGTCCAACGAGTCTCGCGCATCTTTCACTGTGGCCATCACTCCTAACTCGACAAACACTCCAATGTCGCCCGCCGTATAATCCGCGTATATCGGACCATCGATCGCGCCTCCGATCTCCTCCGGTGTCAAGTTCTGCGACGACCCTAGTCGAAGACTCTCGCGTTTATAAGGACCGACCTGCGCCGGCAGTAGTTGCTCGACTTTCGCCCCGGTAGGCATGGGACGTTGGTCGATTCCATAAGGCGCCGGACCCTTGTTAACAGGCGTGCCCTTATCGGTGCTCTGAGGCGTTGTGCTTGCAGTCGAATCGCGAGGGCTCTCAACACGAACAAACCATACATTAGTCCGCCGGACGTCCTCGGCTTGAGCTGGGATAATCATCAGACCGATGTCCTTATCTCCGTTGTGTCTCACGAACAGACAGACCAAGCCGACTTGAGCAACACCGTACTCACTGCCGCTGACGCAAGTTGACTTCTCGCTCTTATCCCATCCGCTGGCTGCCATTCGGTCGTTCGTATAGAAATTCTTTACATCGTCGGGCGTCCTGGTGGAATCAAAGACTATCCAGTCGCCCGTGTCTTTTGCGCCTCGGCCGGCGATCTGATTCAACGCGGTTCGCATCAGCAGCTTCATATAGACCGGCATCTCAAGTTCCGAAGTCGACAAGCCATCCATCTTCGGAACATCGCTCCAGAGCTCGGAGGAACGCTTCAGCCCATCATCTTTCTTCTTCAACGTGTTGATCGTCCCGCACGCCACTAAGGACAACGCGAGTGCAGCGAGCACCAAAGCTTTGGCAAGTGGTTTCATCACGACTCCAACGTCGGCATTCTGTCTTGTTGAAACATCGCAGCGAACTACGCGCGGACCGCCGAATCTAGTGGACTGTATCAGCCGAATTGCTGGCAGCCAAGCTTACAAGGATGCATGAATAGCCCCCCAATTCTTCTGGCAATTCATCTCATCGCTTGCCCTGCCCATACGATTTCTATTCTTCTTCCTCGATCCGAGAGACTGTCGGATAAATAACAACCCGCCGCCGCAGTGAGCCCACTGCTCCGCCGGTCAATTCGGGCGAGCACGATTTTGCGACCCGCCTACTGCTGTCTTTGTTACAGTCACTGCGACTTCCCTGCCCCTAAAACAAAGTTAACACATTGCATTAAGACCGACCCCCAATCCGTCAAAATAGATGGACAAGAAAAGGACAACATTAGGGTCATGAGGCAACCACTCGATCTAAAGGTTGAGCACAATAACAATCAAGAAATGAGGACACTTTTTCCTCGAATAAATTCGACCGGCAGTAATATCAGATCGAGTTTCGCACCCTTAAAGGTGTGGAGAAGCTTTAGTGCACAGTGGGTCTTTATTTATCTTTATGCGACCCGCGCCGGCGGCGGTACGAACGAGCTTGAGTGCCAGTCGTACCCCCGCCGGATTTTTTTGAACAACAAGCTTCTACCAGGCCGTTCAGGCTTATCACATCAGTCCTCTTTCTTTGAAGCAACCAGATGGACCAAGTAGACACACGCGCAAGGGCACATCGGCGTTACGGCTCATCGAGTGAATCGGGATCTACGCGTCAACTGAGCGTAGTCGTTACGTCGTCACGCAGAATGGGTCCTCAAATAGAACCCGGCGATCACCTTAGTTAATTCGTGTCGGCAATCGGCGCTACGAATCGCGCCTGTTTTGAGTCGGCTTTTGGAAAAACACGGTTGTCTTGAAAATGTAATATTTGATGCAACTCGAACGTCCGATGGGATTGCGACACCCCGCCATGTCTCCATTCCTTCCTGTAGTTGAACCCGTTTGCTGAATGCGTTTGTTCAACTCTATGGCTGCGCGAGCTCGGTGGACGCGTGAGCGGTCGGACGAACGGTGAGGCTCAACGGATACTCTGTGATGATTATCAGGATGTTGCCACAATCGGTTGTAGGCTCTCTCGGAGGTGTCTGATGGAATCATTTAGAATGGACATTACCCAAGCCGTCAGGCGCTTATTCAAACACCCTGGCCTCACCCTGCTGATCACCGTTACGTTTGGCCTCGGCATCGGAGCCAATGCGGCGATGTTCAGCGTTATCAACACCCTCATGTTCAAGCCGCTTCCGGTGAGAGACACCGATCGAGTGGTGGTGCTTGCCAGCGTTGATCGGCACAGCTCATCGCCTCACGGAATGTACTATCAGGATGTCAGTTACTACATGGAAAATGCCGATGCCTTCGAGCATCTGTCGGCAGTCATGGCGGCAAGCGTCGATATAAACGATGGACAGCAGCCTCTCAGGATCAGAAGCGAAGTCGTATCATCGAATTATTTCGTCATGCTCGGCATCGATGCCGAACGAGGCCGAGTGTTCTTGCCTGAAAAGGGGGATCTGCTGGATGCCGAACCGGTCATCGTGATCACCCACGGCTTGTGGCTGCGCGAGTTTGGCGGGGACCCCTCCGCAGTCGGCCGAACGATAAGGCTCAACGGATATCCTGTGACGATCATCGGGGTATTGCCGCAGTCTTTTGTGGGCTCGCGGCCGCTAATGCCTGTTGAAGCTGTCTTCCCGATAGGAATCGCCACGCGAGTCTTTCAGCGCGCGGATGAGCTTCTCAACAAGCGTGAGGCAGAGAACTTCAAGCCGATGGCCCGTCTCAAGCAAGGGATAAGCCCGCGGGAAGCCAGTAACCAGTTGAACCTTATCGCCAGCAGACTAGCGGAGCAGTTTCCCCTTACCAACAAAGGCGCAAGCGTCACGGTTGTGCCGGAGAACCACGCGAGACCAGATCCGGAAATTGGAGCACTGCTGCCCAAAGTTGCGGTCGTTTTCATGATCATAGTCGGGATGGTTCTGGCGATCGCCTGCGCGAATATCGTGACATTGATTCTGTCGCAGATCGCTTCGCGACAAAAAGAGTTCGCGATCAGGGTTACGCTGGGCGCAAGCCGTTGGCGTGTTGCCAGGCAGGTTCTAGTCGAAATCATGATTCTGGCGCTGCTTGGCGGCGGCGCGGGTATCTTGCTGAGCAAGTGGGCAGCCCAGCTCCTGGGCTCGATCAGATTTCAGACGGCGTACCCAATGGATGTCACTCCCAGCGTAGACTGGCGCGTACTGGTGTTTTCCTTGTGCATCACAGCGTTACTTGGTCTGAGCGCAGGTCTGATTCCAGCGATTCAGGCCTCGAGAGCTGATGTGAGCGAGAAGCTCAAAGAGAGCGGCCGCAGCGTTTCAGGCAGCAGGGTGTTGAGACGGTTTCGGACCTTTCTTGTCGTTTCACAAGTGGCCGTTTCTCTCGCGCTGCTTGTCTGCGGCTGGCTGTTCATTGAAAGCCTGAACAACTCGAAAAAAATACCGCTGGGGTTCAGGAGCAAAGATGTATTCCTCGCATCGATCAACGTCGGCTCGCAGGGTTACAGCCAGAGAATGGGTAAGCAATTCTATTCCGAGCTTTCCAATCGCTTGCGAGACCTCTCCGGCGTCGAGTCGGCAAGTCTGACAGAGTTCATACCGCTTGGTTTTTACAAAGGCCGGATGTCGGTCATAGCGGATGGAGCGGCCGTGTCACCCGACGAGGCCGAAGGCGTAGGAGTCTACTACAACGCGGTTGGGTCAGAATACTTCAAGACAGTCGATACGCTCATAAAGATCGGGAGAGACTTCACTGCCTCCGATAACGACAAGTCTCAGAAGGTAGCCATCGTCAGCGAAGCGATGGCGGCAAAGTTCTGGCCCAACGACGTCGCAGTGGGCAAGAGATTCAAGGCGGACAGGAACTTCTACACCGTGGTTGGTGTCGCAGGTGATATTAAATACGACTGGATCTACGGCGCGGCGCGGCCCATGTTCTACATCCCGCTTGATCAATCGTACACCCCCATTGTCAACCTGTTCGTTCGTACAAACGTGGATCCGGCGAGTGTCAGCAGATCGATCCATCACCTCGTTGCAAGTCTCGATCCTGAACTCACGCTATATGACATCACCACGATGGCTGATCATATAGAGTACGGCCCTGCGCTACTGCCCGCGCGGCTGGGCGCGATCCTCACAACTACGTTTGGCGTGCTCGGCATCGTGCTGGCCGCGACCGGCGTGTACGGTGTGATCTCGTATCTGGTAAGTCAAAGGGTTCATGAAATAGGCGTGAGAACGGCGCTGGGAGCCAGTCGCGGCTCGGTCCTGAGGCTTCTGGTGGGCCGCTCCATGATCTCGGTCACTCTTGGAATAATGACCGGGGCGCTGATTGCGTTGGCATTGACCCGACTGGTGTCGGGACTGCTGTTTGGAGTCGGCTGGATCGATCCGGCGGCATACGCTGTCTCTATCGGGTTTATCGTTACGATCTCATTGATTGCGAGCTATCTCCCGGCGCACCGGGCCTCGAAAGTCGATCCTATGGTCGCGCTCAGAAGTGAGTAGGCTTTGTTTATCGAATCAAGGTTTTTGCCAATGGCTACGCACCCAAACGAGACAATCCTTAGCGTCTTTACCAGACGCTATCATCCCTTCGAGAGGCTGAGCGATCAGCTTGAATCATTGCTGCGTCTGACGATTGACGCCACCGGTTCCAAGCGCGGCGGGATCTCACTTCCAGAGGTCGCAGTAGGCAACGAGCTGAACGACGTGGAAGAGATTCGCATCAAGGCTGAAGTTGAAAGCGGATCATTTCGCGACTTAGCGGGAGATGCAGGTTCAGCGCAACGCACAAACGCCGCCGCTGTAGACTTAGAGTTGCAGCCGTGGTGCGCAGAAAGCATCCCGCTGCAGGACGCGGTTTCTGACTCGTTTGCCCTGAACCGAAGCGGCATCGAGGTTCCCGTGCGCTATCACGGCTTGCGCATCGGCACTCTGTCGCTGGAAAAGCCGCACGGTGGAGCGAGCTGCGAGTTTGAGAGCCTCGAGCCCGTCGCCAAAACAATCGCACATCAAACGAAACGATATGAGCTGCGCTCGCGGATTATGGCGAGTCTCGGGCGCGACCACATGCTAGTTGGGGCGAGCCTCGCACTCAGAAGGATCGACGACTTCATCGAAAAGGCCTCGCGGGTCGCGCTGCCTGTCATCATCCTCGGCGAGCTGGGCACCAGAAAAGACCGAATTGCTTACATGCTTCATCACGCCGCTCCCGAGTCACATCGCCGGCTAGCTGAAATCAATTGCGCAGCATCCAATCCCGGAAACTTTCAACAGCGCATCCAGCGAGCCCTTGCGGACCCGAGCGTCGGAGCTTTGTTTCTGAACGGCATTGATGAGCTGAGCCCGGACCTTCAGTACGCGCTGCTTGGCTTGCTTGAATCGAGCTTCAGCATCGGACACCAGAGCAGATCCGCGGGGACCAAGATCAATCGCCGAATATATGCATCGGCAAGCAGAGATCTGGAGCGCATGGTCTCAGAGCAGAAGTTTTGCCGGGCACTGCTGTGGGAATTCAACTTCTTGAACGTGACCGTGCCGCCGTTGCGAAACCGAAGAGAGGACATCGGTCCAGGGGTTCAGTATTTCCTTCGAAAGTACTCTGGGGACCGTACCGTGGAGATGCAGGATGCAGTATTGGGGCTGCTCGAAAGACACGACTGGCACGGGAATGAGTGTGAGCTCGAAAGAGTGGTCGCAAGGATTACCGCTCTGGCGGAAACAGACTTGATCACCGTCGACGATCTTCGAGCGCATGCTCCGACACTGTTGGAGTCTGGGCGTTGCTGCACCGGAACTACGGCAGGTATCGACCCATCTGTGGTGGCGCCGAAGTCCGGCCCGTTCTCGCCGAACACGAGGCCGGGCGACGATCTGTCGACATTCGCTCAGGCGTTGCTGAATGAGAAGGCAGAGCTTGCAGCACTTTCAAGATTCCATCCGGGGCTGAGGAAGGCGTTGATATTTCTGTCGTCCTCTTTTTCTGAAGACATTCCATTCAAGGATGTAGCGCGGGAAGCCGCTTTGAGCGTATCGCACCTCTCCCACCTGTTTCACAAGTCGCTGGGTGCAAGCTTCAAGGAAATGCTTTCGGCGATTCGAATCGAAAAGGCAAAGCAGGAGCTGCTCAAAGATCCGCATACAACGATCACCGAGTTAGCGGGATTGGTCGGATTCGGAGAGCTCCGACATTTTGAGCGCACGTTCAAGCGGCTGGTCGGTTGCACGCCCAGAGAGTTTCGTCTGACTGGTGAGTGAGGCGGCTATGAGTGACTTCTTCTCAATTTCAATGTCGCGTCCATCGGAGAACAAATCGGGTTTAGTTGATCAGGCCCAATGCCGCCCGCGCTGTCGCTTATTCCGGCACCGAGGTCGCAATGTACGAACGTTAGTCCTATCACTCAGTAAGTCTTTAGTGATATATATTACTTTCTAACGCAGGACCGCGACGGTGCGGACACTGCTGATTATTGATGGACCGCATTAATGTCGGTTGGGAGGAGCAATGTCTGTAGATATCAAAAAAGTATCGCCCTACGACGCACAGGGGCACCCGGTGGTTAACTCTCTTGTTCAAATCAGACCCGCGGACAAGAAACGCAAATGGGTCCCTTCGCAGTTCAACTCGAGGACTACTGCGGAAGACGGCAACCTTATTCTCTGGAACAGCCGCACCGGCGCCATCAGTGTGTTTAAGCCCGACCAGAAACGCGCGGTTGAAACGCTGCTCTCTCGCAGCGGCGTCAGCGGAGAACTGAACCAACTGGGACGTTATCTTAAGGACAAGGGTTACCTCGTCGCCTTTGACGCCGATGAAGTCCGCCAGTTTCGCACCGCATTCGGTCAGCAACACTTCAGGCAGGACACTCTCGAGCTGATTCTTCTCGCCTCCGAGGATTGCAACCTGCGCTGCGAATACTGCTATGAGGATTTCAAACGCGGCACGATGCTCCCTGAAGTGCGTGAGAGCATCAAGAAGCTCGTGGCCAGGCGGGTAGCCGACGGCGTTCGGAATCTCGGCGTGAGCTGGTTTGGAGGCGAACCTCTGTACGGATTCGCCGCGATCGAAGACCTCGGCCCGTACTTTCTCGATATGGTCGAGAGGTATTCGCTCAACTACTCGGTGTCGATGACCACGAACGGTTATCTGCTCACGCCCGACATCGCCGACAAGCTGCTCGCCTGGAGAATAAGCAACTTCCAGATCACCGTGGACGGAGTGGCGGAGCAGCACGATCGAAACAGGCACGCGAGGGATGGAAGCGGAACCTTCGAAACGATCTTCAATAATCTCAGACTCTTGAAACAACGGCCGGACAAGTTCTTTGTGCGCATTCGAATCAACTTCGACGCGAAGAGTCACCCGCACCTCGAAGACTTCCTGGCTCTTGTACAGCACGAATTCGGAGGGGACCCGCGATACGGCGTAGCTTTTTATGGCGTGGGCCAATGGGGAGGGGATAACGACGCGAACCTTGATGTGTGTGGTCAAAGCGAGGTCTATCAGATCCAGTCCAGGCTGGAGAAGAGCGCTCTCGAGAAGGGGCTGCAGTTCGGAACGCTGGCGGAGAAAAGCGGCACCGGTGGACAGGTTTGCTATGCGGCGAGACCTTACAACTATGTGATAGGCGCTGATGGCAAGGTGATGAAATGCACGGTTGCGCTCGACAAGCGAGAGGACAACATTGTCGGCGTGCTCGAGCGGGACGGCGAATTGCGCCTCGACGACGAACGATACTCGCTGTGGGTTGAGCCGGTGTTTGAAACCGACCAAGGCTGCCAGAAGTGCTACCTGCTGCCGCATTGCCAGGGATTGTCGTGTCCGCTCATTCGATTCAATCGCAACGAGAGCCCCTGCGACGCTACTGCAAAACCAGACTTGCACAATCGGCTGGTAGCTACCTACGAAGTCAAGAAGGCAAACGCCCGGCAAGTGAGCGTCTCAAGATAGCTGGAGTGGAGAGGCGAGGAGTCAGTGATGAACAACAAGGGTGAGTGTACCCCGCAGTCGATTGCGGTAGCAGACGAAGTGGCGATCGAAGCTCTCCTCCGGAAATTCACCGAGGATCAATTGCGGCGATGGCTCTCAGAGCTGGACCTGGCTCAGACCATCAGGCTCCACCCGAGGCGGTACTATCCCATATACCTCAATCTGCTGTCGGTGTTCCGCAATCGGCTCCCGCTTCAGCAAATCAAGAAAATCTCGCTTGAATGCTGTAAAGCGTCCATCTGGAGTCACCGGGCGATCCATTATTACTTCGAGCAAATCCCTCGATGGCCCTCGAGCGACATTCATCGAATGATGAAGATCGGGTTCGATCGACATCAGATTGAAACAGTCAACTCCCTGCTCGGCCTGGGCAAGGGACTGATCATCGCCTGCTCTCGAATGGGTCTGTACAGCTTCATCCCCGCCGATCTGGCGTTGCATGGATACAAGATCTCGGTGCCCATCCTGGAACGAAAGTATCGGACGTTCAGCAAGGAACTGGATAACCTCCGATCCCTGGATTGGCCGGATGAGGGCGCAATCTCGCGGGGGAAGGGCTCGACGCGGGCCAGAAACATAAGTCTATACGAAGTGCTCAACATCGAAGCACCGGGCGCTCTCTTCAACATGGCTCAAGCGCTGAGGCGCGGCGAGTTGGTGTTGATGTACATCGACGGTAACGGAGGGCTCGATGGGCACTGGGGGGACAAGTCACGACGGATTGTAGATTTTCTCGGCTTCAAGCTGACGGTCAAGGATGGCACCGCGCGACTGGCGTGTCTTACTCGGACTCCCATCCTGCCGCTGATCGCGGTTAGCGAGAATGGCTTGGGCAAAGCGATTCTGGGACAGCCAATCATTCCCGGTCCAAAAGCAGATGCCTCTCAGGAGGAGCAGTTCATAGGACATACAACGCAGCAACTGTATTCATTTATCGAGCGATGTGCACTTGCATATCCAGAGCAATGGGAATCGAGCGCGTCACTGCACAGATGGCGTCGTCAGGGAGTAGAGGCTCCGGAGCCCGCGGAGTCTAATCTGGAGGAGGTTACGCTCGAGATCAAGAAGCTACTGGAGCAAGGGCGAACACTGAGAATCAACGAACAGGATGGGGTCATTGCGCTTCCCGAAAAAGAGACCGAGATCTGGCTAGATGTCAAAACGCTCCGAAGTGTAAAGAGTCCCGACTGGGCGCGCGATGTTTTTCGCGCCCTTTCCAGCCGAAGCGGGCTTGACCTCTCGTGGGTAAAAAAGAACGGAGCTGCATCTGAACCGTGGCCGTTGCTCGCACGCCTTAAGCTGCGTCAGCTAATCGCCATATCGTAGCCGGTCATACGACAAGGTCTTTTCGAGTTTGGGGCCTAACCGGCTTGCCGGTGGCTCTAATGAAATCCTGAAGCATTCGTGCGATCAGGAAATTTATGAAAGGAGAAAGCAGATGAAGGAGAACAAACCAAATACTGAAGAACTGGAAGCAACACTTGAGGAGTTCTCGATCATGGAGTTGGACGAGCGTCTCGAGTTTGTAGCCTGGTGTGACGACTGCTCTTGCAGACCAAACTAACCAGCGATGGCCCACGTCGTGGCGCTGTCGACGGTTACCTCAAGTCGGTCAGTTCCACGCGTGGGCCTTCGCTCTTGATTTTGCTTCAAGGCGCTCGATCCGAGCAGGCAGCTTCTGATCGAGTGCCGGCACTTGTTTTGAGCCGGACAATGAATCGATACACCTTCAACGCTGACGTACAAACGGTCGATCCGCCCGAGGGATCGCAACAGGCCGTGGCTATCTGCGAGATACCAACCAGGGATGGGGGGCGCTTGAGGTATGCCGTACCCATTCACCTGCTCTCATTCTTCAAATTATTTGATGGAGCCACCGACACCGAGGACATAGTTCGGCGCTACAACGAGTCTCACAATCAGAGCCTCACCGTTGACAAGGCCGACAAGCTGATTCGGGACTTCTGTGTTCCAAAGGCGATTCTGATCAGCTCTTCGGAGCCCGCGCCGGAGCTCGTATCGCGCCCCAATCGGTCGTACCTCTACGGCAAAGTGCGTGTGCTGACGCACAGGTCAATCTACCCGCTGGCCAGACGCATGGCGTTTCTCTTCTCACGCTACACGGCGATCCCGGTGTGCGTTCTTTCGTTGCTTGCCCATTTGATGTTCTACCTCTGGGCGGTGCCTAAGTACGCTCTGAATCTGAACCGATTGAGCGGATATCAATTCATACTCGTCACGCTCATAACGATCATCGCGGCGTTCTTTCATGAACTCG
Source organism: Blastocatellia bacterium (assembly GCA_035315885.1). Classification (GTDB taxonomy): domain Bacteria; phylum Acidobacteriota; class Blastocatellia; order UBA7656; family UBA7656; genus DATFXM01. The sequence continues at coordinate 11,843 of DATFXM010000120.1, read as the reverse complement.
GTCATGCGTCTGCCCTTGCGCTCAGCAACTGTGAGCGCCTGGAGATAGGAGTCGGCCTCTACCTTTACATTCCGGTGCTTTATACAGACGTGTCGGAGGCGTGGCGGCTGCAGCGCCTCGAGCGGGCGAGGGTAGATGCCGGCGGAATCTATTTCCACATCATCAGTCAGTTGATCCTGTTGACTCTATTTGCTGCCACCGCTGACGTAGTTTTCCTGTACTCATTCTTTTTTATTGACGTCACGATGGCCTACTCATTGAACCCGTTTCTTCGCATGGACGGCTACTGGCTCGTGGCCGACCTCTTTGGAATCTTCAACCTGAGAAAGCAATCGATTTCCAATTTGAGCTACCTTGCCGGGCGGCTCTGGAATCCAAAGGGCCGTCACAACCCGCCGGACTGGCAACTCACCACAACCGCTACTCTGGTCTTGTCCTCGTACACGATCTTAAGCGTTTTCTTTTTCGCTTATCTGATCATAGCGATGTTTCGGCAGGTCATTTTCTTTCTCATACCGGCGTACCCGGAGATCCTGACGTCACTGATCTCCACTTTGACTGACAAGCCATTCAACCCAGTCAAAGCATTCGGCGCGTTGTTAGGTTTTGGATGGCGCAGTCTGGTGATCGTTGGCTGCACCGTCTTCATCATCAGAACCATTCTCAGAATCTTGCAACGCCTGAAGCGGTCTCAGATCTGGGACAGAATGTTCGCGTTGAAGAAGATTACCGAGGACCACGCGAGTTAGAAAAGAGCAGGAGCACAAAATGCAAGCGCGCAGCACTTCAATTGAGAGACTGGCGGGTTGTCTGATTCTGCAACTGGCGATTTGCCTTCCCGCTCTACCGTTGAGCAAGCCCGCAGGATCAGTGTCGAAAGGTTCAGCATCCTCGCAGACGGCGAGTACGACTCAAGTGCCCGCTGACCCGGCGGCGGCTCGGTTAGTGCCCGCTCGATTACAGAACGAGCAAGGCACATTCGTTCTCTTCAAACTGCAAAAGCCCATTGGCGAGGAACACTATGAACTCAACGCGGCCGGCGACACCGCCGATCTGAAGTCCAGCATCGAGCTTACCGACAGAGGAATGAAAGAGTCGCTCAAGGCGTCTTTGAAAATGTCCTCGGGCCTTGATCCACAGCACTTCGAAATCGCCGGCGACACTTCACGCCTCTCCCGCGTCGATTACTCGGTGACGATCAAAGATCAAACGGCCGAGGTACGTCGCAAGAATGTCGTTTCGAAGTTTGACCTTTCGAAGCGTTTCTTCACAATTGCCGGCTATGCCCCGGTTGCAGTTCAGATGATGCTCATTCGATATGCGCGGATGCACGGCTTGCGAGAGCCCTTTCAGACTTTGCCTGAAGGCCGAGCAACAGTTGAGTTGTGCGGCCACGACACAATTGAAGTTTCAGGCAGTCGCGCTGAACTGAATCATTACCTGGTTAGCGGGGTTGTCTGGGGAACCGAATCGATTTGGCTTGATGAGAACGACAAGCTCGTAGCCTGCGTGACCGTGGATGCGGAGAACGACCACTTCGAAGCCGTGCAAAAAGGCTTTGAGTCACAACTGGGTTTCTTCGTGACTCGTGCGGCGACTGCGGCCATGTCCCGTTTGAAGGATCGCGTTGCCTCGGCATTGATCTCCAGGCGAGGTGTCATAGCGATCACCGGCGCTACGGTTGTGAACGTCGACGGCAAACCGCCGCTAAAGAACAGCGTCGTTTTAATCAAGGACCGGCGAATAGTAGCGGTAGGAACCAGGGCGCAGGTAAAGATTCCCAAAACGGCCACAGTGCTTGAGACGACCGGCAAGTTCCTAATCCCGGGACTATGGGATATGCACGCACATTTCCAGCAGGTTGAATGGGGTCCGGCTTATCTTGCGGCTGGCGTCACTTCGAGCCGTGATGTCGGCAATGAGTTCGAATTCATTTGCACAGTCAGAGCTGGAATCGATTCCGGGATTTTGCCGATTGGTCCGCGGCTGTTGCTGGCCGGTATAGTCGATGGAACCTCTCCCACTTCTTTCGGCATCATCCGCGCGGATACGGTCGAGCAGGCGCAAGAGGTTGTGCAGCGTTACAAGCGCGCCGGGTTCGATCAAATCAAAGTCTACGGCTCGATCAGCGCCGAAGTGCTGCGCGCGCTGGCGGCTGAGGCGCACAAATGCGGCATGACAGTCACCGGCCACGTTCCGGATCAAATGGATACTTTTCAGGCCATAGAGGCCGGGCTGGATCAGATCAACCACGTCGGATACCCGATGTTTGCCATGCTGCCCAACTATTCCAATTTTCGCCGCGGCGTTCGCATCCCTCGAGTCGACGTTGAATCGCCGCAAGCCAGGACCGCGATTGAGTTCCTCAAGAATCACGGGACGGTTGTGGACCCGACGCTTGCGCTTGGCGAAATAATGACTCATTCCAGCGACGTGCCTCTTTCAACGTTCGAGCCGGGCGCGGCGACGCTCCCGCCGGAGCTGGCTTCCGCGCTTAGCGGAACCGGTGTTCCTCCACAACAGGCCGCAAGCTATTCGCGTCCGCTGTTCGAGGACTTCATGGCGGTGGTGAGAGCGCTGCACAAGGCGGGCATCACGATTGTTGCAGGAACCGATCAGGCAGTGCCCGGCCATAGCCTGCATCGTGAGCTTGAACTCTACGTTCAGGCCGGCTTCACGCCGCTCGAGGCACTGCAGTCGGCAACCATCGTCCCTGCGAAAGTGTCGGGGCGAGAGCGAAATATTGGCTCGATCGAAGTGGGTAAGCTGGCCGATATCGTGATCCTCGATGCCGACCCTCTGGAATCAATAAGCAATATCAGAAGAACCCGGTACGTTGTCGCTGATGGAGCGGTGTTTGACAGCGCCGCCCTTTGGCGCAGCGTCGGGTTCAGACCTTGATTCAGTTATCGGAATATCCATCGGGAGCATGCTGAGGGAAGCCTCTACGGGGAATCGCCTGACAAGCTCCGGGAACGAATGAACAACAATGAATGTCGCCGAACAACTCATCGAACTCGAGTCCGGCCGATTGATCGCGCGGATGGAAAGCAAGGTCAAGGGAGACCTGGCTGAAAAGTCCTCGGAGCTTCTTTCTGATTTCTTTGCTTTTCGAAACGCTTCTTCAGTCGACGACCAGTATCAGCTCATCACCTTTTACAATCTTGCTTCGCTCTACCAATTCGCTTATGGCGAATTCGATCGTGCCGAAGATCTATGCAAGCACGCCAGCCGAATCTGCCTTGCGCTCGCTGAACGCGAGAGCTCTGCGGGTTGGACCGTTCAGGCCATTCAGCCTTACATCAACATCGGCAGGATCGCGGCGACTAGAGGGGACCTGCAAAAGGCGATCTCGATTTTTCGCGAGGTATTCAGCTTCATAAATAAGGAAGAGGACCTGATGCTGGGGGACCGTCGGGTTTCCGCGTCGATGGTGGACAGGCTGGTACATGCGAGTCCCACGTTGCCGCGCCTTTGCAGGTCAGTGTACCTGATGGATTCGATCAGAGCGCTGTTGATCTCGCGAGATCATGACGGGCTGTTGTCCTTCCTTGATTTGATAGAAAGCTATGACGAGTACAACAGAGAAAGCGCGTTTCAGTTGCCGATCATCGAAGCGCGTGCGCGGGCTCTGCTCGGGCTAGGAGATCACAGGGGCGCGCTCGCGTTGCTTAACCAGTTCATGGCGCGCGTCGTTCAAGAAAAAGCGCGATACCCGGGGATCGCGCTGCACGCGCTCATAGCCGGCGTTTACAGTGAAATGGATGCGCCATCACTGGCGAAGAAGGTCCTGGCCTCCGCGAGAAAGCACGTAGAAAAGCTGACGAACTGCTGCCCGGAAATGTTTCAGACGGTGTATCTGATTTCGCTGAGTGAATTCATATGCGGCGAACGCAATTCGGCCTTAGCTACCGCTCACATCGCTCTCGAGTCGGCGCGACAGCTAAACGATCAGGTTGGCGAGTTGAAGGCAGCGGTTCTTTTGCTGGGCATCGATTCTGCCCGCGATTCAGCCGGCGATTCTACCGAGGAATTCGCGGGCTTTGACGCTGTGTACAACCGTTTGCAATCGCTCGCGCCATGCACTTTCTACAGGCTGGAGAGGGCTGTCGCTTACGCGCGGCTGGCGGCGAAGGAACCTGGTTCTGACACGGTTTGTCCGACCGATCTAACGAGCAAATATCTGAACGACACCGAGTGTATTTTGCGAAGCCTTTATGGAGGCATGAAGGGTATCAGAAGAGAGTGGCTCAGGAAGTTAGCTGAATCGCTCGATACAGAGTTGAACTCACGTTACGTTTATTCACCTAACAGGTTCAATTCATATCACCACGAAGCTATCGACAACGTCTATCTTTACCTCAGAGACGTGGAGGCAGATGATCTGTGGACCTTGAGGGAAGAAGAAGTGCTGAGTGCTGAGTGCTGAGTTATCTACGAGCGCGGCAACTCAAACACCGTCACAGGAGCGTTACTCAGCACTCAGCACTATCTGGAGGGACTATGTTGTACATTCACGGTATCGGTCACTTTCATCCTGAGAATAAGATCGACAATCACTTTCTTGAATCTCTCGATATCGGCACCACGGTTCAATGGATAACCGATCGCACCGGCATCCATACGCGCCGCACTGTCCTTCCTCTTTCTTATATCGCCGAGACACGCAATCGCGACCCTCGTGCGGCGGACGAAGCTTCGCTTTACTCGAACGCTGAAACAGGAAAGCGAGCGTCGCTCATGGCGCTTGAACGCGCGGGTCTTGATCGCTCTCAGATTGGCTTACTCACAGCCGGCGGCAGCGCACCTCGAATGTCGACGCCCGCTGAGTCGTGCATCATCGCAAACAGCCTCGAACTGTCTGTGCCTGCCTTCGATCTCAACTCGGCGTGTCCCACATTCGCGGTTCAATTGCGGATTCTGTCAATGATGGAGGAGTCGATGCTTCCGGATTTCATCCTCGTGGTGAATCCGGAGAATATCACTCGGGCTGTCAACTACGACGATAGAAGCACTGCGGTGCTGATCGGCGACTGTACGACCGCCGCCGTGGTTTCGAAAAGGGTGCCGTCGCGTGTCGTAGTGAGGAACAGTCTTCACCAGTCTGATCCTTCAGGTTGGGACAAGGTGACGATCCCTTCGCGCGGGGTCGTGTCCCAGGACGGAAGCGCCGTTCAGAGCTTTGCGATTCGCAAAACGGTGTCGATCATCGAGTCTTTGCGTGAGTACACGGCAGGCTCGTTCTATTTCATCGGTCATCAAGCCAACCTGCTGATGCTGAAGTCGGCGTGTTCGCGCGCCGGGGTTCCACCCGAGCGCCACTTCTTCAACGTCGATCAACGCGGCAACTGCGGAGCGGCGGGCGGCCCGAGCGTCTTATCGGAACGATGGGAGCAATTCCGCCCCGGAGACGAAGCGATTTTGGCAGTTGTCGGCGCGGGGTTGACCTGGGCCGGCCTTCATCTGACTTTTGAAGCACGATAGAAAGGAATGAACATGCAGACGACTAGTTACCAGGCAGATCCGGTATTGAGCGGGGTGATTGAAATCATCCAGAAGACCCTCAAGGACCGCGATGAAGAAGTTGAGCTGGAACCACACATGTCTCTGACCGCGGATCTCGATCTGGATTCCCTCACCGTGGTAGAGATTTTCCTGGACCTTGAGGACAGGTTCGTTATCAAGCTGAACGATGTCGACATTCAATCAGCAGTAACCATTGCCGACATCAAAAGGATCGTGTCGTCCAAACAAAGCGGTAACTGAAACTATCCGACCTGATGCGAGCTTCAACGATAGAACCGCATGACCTCGTAAGGCCGTGATGGCAGGAGGCTGCCCTAAGCTGTCATCGGAAAGACGTGTCAAAACATCTTGGCATCGAGGTAATCGAGTTTGATCAGCTTTCGATTACGGTAAACTCCGGACGTATAAGAGAGGATTGTTTACCGGTCTTCCTTCCCCTCACATTTACCAATGCTTTACTCCACATTTACTCAAACTTTATGACTTCCGTGCCGAGCGGCGTTACTTTCATCGTTTAATCAAATGATGTCTCGGACCGCCCACTATCCATCAACTGGTCCTGATGTCACACCGTGAAGCTAGAGTTTGAGTGTCCACTTTTGGATCCGAATACGCTTAGTAGGTAGGGCGTATCGCGTTCGAGATTTTCAAGCTGTCGAAATCTCGAACACCATCGCGCTCTCGTTGAAAGAGGATCGGTCGCCCTTTACCGGAGCAAAGGAGCGACTAACCGATAGGAGAATGTATTAATGAATCCGGAAAACTTTGTTTACGAAAAACGTCCCCACTTTGTAAGTACCTCCTTTGCGATCTGTGTCACTCGGCGCGCAAGAACCATCCTGCTGACCGCTCTGTTCTGGTCAGCCTGCCTTCTCGCAGCACCAGGCTCCTCATTCGCACAGGCCGCATTGACCGACGACGCGGACTCGAACAAAGGCACCGTCGCGACTCTCAACCTTGCAAACGGGGTTGGAGTGTTTATCAAGTTCAACATCACATCGACGCTGCCTGCCAACACGCCGGGCTCAAGAGTGGCGAAGGCGACGATGAAACTCTACGTTTCGACTCTAAAATCGCCGGGCACCATAGACGTGTTTCAGATCGTCAATTCCTGGAGCGAGCGCAACATCTCTGCGTCACAGCCGATACCAGGCGACCTCGTTCAATCCGGCGTAGTCGTTCACCCGGATCAGGAGGGCAAGTTTATTGTCTTCGACGTCACTCCGGCTGTGCAGCAATGGCTGGGCACCGATGGATCGGGAACCGGTGGAGCACCCAACAACGGCGTCGCACTCGTGGCCCGCGATGGTGCAAGCCTCACATTCGATAGCAAAGAGAACCTGCAAACGAGTCACGAAGCTCAGTTAAACATTCAGTTGGTAGACGAGACTGGCCCGGGCGGCACAGTGACCAACGTCAGCGCTACCGCACCTCTTTCCGTAACGAACCCGACAACTACGCCGAACATCTCTTTGGGAATCGTTCCTGCTACGAACGGAGGGACAGGACTGATCTCGCCGGGCGCGGCGAACAATTTTCTGCGCAGCGACGGCGTCGCCTGGAAGTCCGCGCCGTTGTCAGCAGCGGACCTCCCGCCTGGCAGCCTGCAGTACGTCCAAAACTCAGCAGTCCTGCAACCGGCCACGCAGTTCAACATCGCCGGGACCGGCAAGGCAGCGGTCTTCGACGCCGCGACTCAGTTTAATCTGGGGGGCAATCGCATCCTGAGTCAGCCGGGCACCGCAAACCTGTTTGCAGGCACCGGGGCCGGAGCCATCAACGCCGGACAGAGTAACGCGTTCTTCGGCGACAGCGCCGGGTTGTCAAACACCAACGGCGATTTTTGCTCCTTCTTTGGAGCCGGCGCTGGTCGAGCGAATACCGCGGGCGACAACAACTCGTTCTTCGGCAGCAATGCGGGTCTGTCGAACACCACCGGCTTCCAGAACTCATTCTTTGGACGCGAAGCTGGCGCGAACAACACCACCGGCAGTTTCAATTCCTTCTTCGGCAGAAGCACCGGCCTCTTTAACACAACCGGAGAAGGAAACTCCTTCTTTGGACAGGACGCCGGAATAAACAACATCAGCGGCAGCGGCAATACTTTTTATGGAAACGGGTCGGGACAAGCTAATAAGACCGGCGACAACAACGCGTTCTTTGGAATCTTCTCCGGACAACGAAACCAGTCAGGCGCCAGCAACGCATTCTTCGGACTCTTCGCCGGCGACCTCAATACGACAGGGAACAACAACACGGCCATTGGAGCATCGGCAAATTTCGGCGCTAACAACCTCACTTTTGCCACGGCGATAGGTTCCGGTGCGATCGTCTCCGCCAGCAACACTCTTGTGCTGGGAAGGAGTGCGGACACCGTACAAGTGCCAGGCGCGTTTGTGTCGGCAGGCAATATCACCGTTGGCGCGCCCGGTCAGGGCGTCATTCTGAAATCGCCGGACGGGGCAACGTGCCGATTGCTGTCGATCGATAACGTAGGGAATCTGGCCCTGATTGCGATCACCTGTCCATAGCGGATTTTTGCCAGTGATCTGCAAGGTTGGCTGCCACGAGTCAGGCGGATCCTTGAGTGACGATCACTGGCCGAGGAGGTTTGGGTCTGGGGCTTTGAGTTTCGGGCTCGTAGTTAAGGCGGCCCAAGCATACGAGCCGGTCCACCCTGGACCCGAACCAGCAACCTCTAACGGTTAACGTTGCGGCTTCCCGAAAGAGAGACGGAGCTCCTTCATTTACGCGGAGCTTCGACTATTGAAGGGAGACTGAATCGATGAATGACACAAACAGAGTCCTGGCAGAGAGGCTCGGCGGCAGACTTGTGCGCGTGCCCGTCAAGCAGACCCTCTCTTTGGGGATAACAATGATAGTGGGCATATTGATCGGCGTGATCGCGGTCGATAGAGGTCGCGCTCAGATTGATCCCCTCCAGACTCAAGACAAGAAAGATAAGTTGACTAGATTCGACGCGCAAATCAACGACAACTCCGCGCGCATGATGGATGAGGGCCGGAATACCTTTCGTTTTGACACCTTCGGCGACGAGGCATTTTGGGGAGACACGATCAGGCTTCACCAGGCTATTGAAGGCGCCAGGTTTGGAGGGGTTGGCGATGGCTTGAGCCCTCAGGCCGCGCTCGAACTGGGCTTGAAGGTCGACGCGGACGCGGTTCCAAAATCGGTGCTGAAGGACATGCAGAAAGGGCGGTTCGATCTCACCGATCCTGCGAATACTCTCACGCTCCTAAAGGCAAACGCGGTGCTGGGCGTGAAGGGCTTCTTTCAGGACAATACCCTCACGTCAGTCGGCCTGACCTGCGCCCTTTGTCACTCGACGGTCGACAACTCGGTGGCCTTCGGGGTTGGGCATCGCCTGGACGGTTGGGCAAACCGCGATATGAATGCCGGCGCGATCGTCGCACAGGCACCGAATCTGCAGCCGATCGCAGATTTTCTTGGCGTGACTGTGGACATAGTCAAGACGGTGCTCAACAGTTGGGGCCCCGGCAAATTTGACGCGGCGGTTTTTCTGGATGGCAAAGCGTTCAACCCTCAACAGGTGTCGCACGGTGTGGTCACCGGGGTGAATGTGCCCGGAGCGACCCTGATTCCAAACGCCTTTGGGCTGGCGGGCTTCAATCAGCATACGTGGACCGGCAAGGGAAGCATTCCTTACTGGAACGCATTCGTCGGCACGATAGGTTTGAACGGCAAGGGGAGGTTCTTTGATCCGCGATTGAGTGATCCCGCGCAGTTTCCGGTGGCGGCGGCGCACCATCTCGACGACCTGCCGCACATTGATCCCGACGAGGACATGGTGACAAAGAAGCTGCCGGCCCTGCAGTTCTATCAACTTTCGATTCCCGCACCGGCCCCACAGGCCGGAGTGGATTTCGACGAAGCATCGGCCCGTCGTGGAGACGAACTGTTTAGCGGCAAGGCACAATGCAACAACTGCCACGTAGAGCCGCTGTGGACCGAGCCCGGCTGGAATCTGCATAAGCCCGCCGAGATCGGTATCGACAGCTTCACCGCCGACCGCTCGCCGGATCGCGCCTACAAGACTTCGAATCTGGCGGGAATATTCATCAGGGAGAACGGTATGTTCATGAAACCGGCGAACAAGGGCCGCTTCTTCCACGATGGACGGTTCGCGACTCTGATGGATGTCGTAAATCACTACAACATCCAGTTCAATCTGAATCTCACAGACCAGGAAAAGCGCGACGTAGTGGAGTATCTGAAGTCGCTTGCATCACGAGGTAGCGTCTTGGACTAACTGCGTCGTTAAGGATTGACCGAACCTCTTGCGTCGGATCCAACGCCATTCCACGAGTACCAACTGCCGACAAATGATGGTACCGGCCTTGCGATCCGACGCAGGAGCTATCACCAGACGATTGTTTGTGACTTTGTGATTTCGCGAATTGAAGGTTGGTATATGCCAGATCCTTACAAAGAACAGATCAATAGCTAAGAATAGAGGAGACCGATAATGAGTAATCGAGCGTCAAAATTTATAGCATTAGCCCTGATGACCGGATTCCTGCTTTCGTCTGCGGTCGCGCGGGGCAGGCAGCAGCGTAACACCTCATCATCAGTTAAGCATCAAACTAACGTCGCGGCAGCACACGGCAGCAATACCGCCGGGCGAATCGCGAAGTTCACCGGCGAAAACAAGACCGTAGAAGATTCCAATATTTTCGAAGACAAGACCACAGGCAACATTGCAATCGGAGCGACGGCGCCAACGTCGCAACTGACGGTCAACGGCGTCATTGAGACCACGAGCGATCAGGGAGGCATCAAGTTTTCCGACGGCACTCTTCAAACGACCGCGGGGTTGGCCACCATACTTAACGATGGCACTCTGAAAGGAAATGGGACTTCGACGTCGCGGCTCGGCATTCGAGTGCCGCTCATTCTTGGAGGCGCGATATCGCGACCCGGCGCGGTGATCACCGGCTTCAACAGCGAGATCCACGGCACCGGAATCATGGGCGTCGCGGGACCGGGAGGCGAAGGCGTGGATGGCATTGGCGGTGACGCCGACGATACCGGAGGCACCGGAGTGTTTGCCAACGGCGGTCGAAGCGATGCGGGCACTTCGGGCAAGGGAGTTTTGGCACTGGGCGGCATCAGTGTCAGCGGCACCGGCGGCGCCGGCGTCTCCGCGCAAGGCGGGAACAGCCTCAGCGGCAACCCCGGTGCTGGCATCAGCACAACGGGCGGAATCAGCTTTGCCTCGGGCCAGACCGGCGGCGCGGGCATAGACGCATTCGGCGGTCCCGGGTTGGGCGGCGCAGCTACCGGAGCGGCCGGAGTTTTTCACGGCGATGTTCGCGTAACCGGAACGCTCTCCAAGGGCGGAGGCTCGTTCAAGATTGACCATCCGCTCGACCCCGAGAACAAGTATCTGTCGCATTCATTTGTCGAGTCGCCCGATATGAAGAACATCTACGACGGCGTTGCGTCGCTCGACAGCAACGGCGAGGCGGTTGTAGAGCTGCCGGAGTGGTTCGGTGCGTTGAACCGGGACTTCAGGTACTTGCTGACCGCGTTGGGGGGTCCGATGCCGGGTCTGTATATCGGTGAGGAAATCGCAAACAATCGCTTCAAGATTTCAGGTGGGCGAGCCGGAATGAGAGTCTCCTGGCAGGTCACTGGAATTCGCCAGGATGCTTGGGCCAACAAGAATCGAATCCCGGTGGAGGAGGTAAAGTCTGACAAGGAGCGTGGTCACTATCTTCATCCGGAGGCGTTTGGTCAGCCCGAAGAGCGCGGCATCGACTGGGCCAATCAGCCTCAGGTGATGCGCGAGATTAAGCAACGTCGCGTTGACGCAGAGCAAGGGCGCGGGCAGAAGAAGTGAAGTACCGAGTGCTGAGCGCTGAGTGCTGAGTGCTGTGTGCTGAGCGCTGAATGCTGAGTGCTGAGTGCTGTGTGCTGAGCGCTGAATGCTGAGTGCTGTGTGCTGAGCGCTGAGTGCTGAGCGCTGAGTGCTGAGTGCTGAGTGCTGAGTGCTGAGTGCTGAGTGCTGAGTGCTGAGTCTCCAACCCCGAAGGGGTTGCGTCGTCCAGCCCAGGGTTGCCGTCCGCGGCTACCCTGGGTAAAGCCCGCAAAAGGGTCCCAACCCCGAAGGGGTTGCGTCGTCCAGCCCAGGGTTGCCGTCCGCGGCTACCCTGGGTAAAACGCGCAAAAGGGTCTCAACCCCGAAGGGGTTGCGTCGTCCAGCCCAGGGTTGCCGTCCGCGGCTACCCTGGGTCCATCGATCAAAAGATTTCCAACCCCGAAGGGGTTGCGTC
>DATFXM010000119.1:0-8450 GCA_035315885.1 Blastocatellia bacterium | reverse complement strand
ACCGCAACAAACCCTCGCACGCCTGGGTGAGTTTCTCCAGCATGACCTCGACTACGACCGCATCCAGCAGGCCAGCCTCGGCTCTCTGCAAAATCCCAACTCGTCATTCAAAGACGCCCAAGCCAGCACCGACTTCAGCCCTGTCGGCCGTTGGAAAACCGTTCTATCTGGCGAACAGGTGAGAGATCTAGAAAGTGCGATCGGCCACTTACTTACTAGGTTAGACTATTCACTCGAGACCCCGCGCGATCAATTGACCAAAACCCCTGCAGTCGGCCTGATGACCCTCCTGTATCCCAACGTTTTCGACGTGAAGCTCTGGCTGAAAAATCACACTCCGCTGGCCCGCACCGCCGACATCGGCCGCATGGGCATCATTCAACCCTGGTAACGTCTCCTTGTGTGCCGGTGCCCCAGCTTCGCGCTCATTTTCGGCGCGCTAACCTGGGATCAGGCTCGTCTTCATTCCTCGTGGTTCTTCCTAACGACCAACGACTAACGACCAACGACGAATCGAACCACTCACCCTTCACTCACCCCCCTCGCCTCGGAGTAAGATTTCGAGCAGCGCTCGGAGCATCCTTCTGGAAGAAACCACTCAATTCTTGTCCGGAACGACAGTCGGACGTTTCCGGGTCGAGGTCCTCTTGGGCAGAGGCGCCATGGGCGAGGTCTATCGTGCCGAGGACACTACCCTCAGACGTCTAGTTGCCCTCAAACGCCTCGCGCCCGACGTCCGCGCTGATGCCCGCTATCGCCGCCGTTTCCTGGAAGAGGCAACCCAAGCCTCCCGTTTCAGCGACGCCCATATCGCCGCACTTTACGACGTGCTCGAAGAGCATGGCGAACTGTTCCTCGTCATGGAGTACGTAGACGGCGAAACCCTTCGCCAGCGCCTCCGTCGCCCCATGTCCCTGGACCAGTTTTTCACCATCGCCACTGAGTGTGCCCAGGCCTTGGCAGCCGCCCATGTGCGCGGCATTATCCACTGCGATATCAAGCCAGAGAACATCATGCTGACCGCCACCGGACAGGTTAAAGTCCTTGATTTCGGCGTGGCTAAACACTTGCCGCACTCGGATCAGAGTTCGACACTGGAACGCGCCAGCGCCATGTCCGGCACGCCCGCCTACATGGCGCCCGAGGTCCTCTTAGAACGAGCCATCGATGGTCGTGCCGACATCTTTTCCCTCGGTGTCGTTCTCTACGAGATGTTGGCCGGCCATCATCCTTTCCTCTCCACTAGCTTCGTCGCAACAAGTCAGCGCATCTTGCACGAAGAGCCGACCTCGGTTCGCCTGTTCAATCCCGCGATTCCCGAATCTCTCGAAACTACGGTCGGCAAGGCTATCGCTAAGGATCCGTCCCAGCGCTACCCGGATGCCCGCGCTTTGCTCGACGATCTGCACACCATTCAGCAAGGCCTCACTCCGACCAAACTGGGCGGTGAACTGCCGCGGCGCGAGCAAAAGAAACGCCGCCGTTGGCTGATTCCGGTTGTCGCCGTCATCACCGCGCTCGTCCTTGCCGCCGCATTCGGAATTCACCGCCTCTTTAGCACTCCAATCCTGACCGAGCGCGGCTGGGTGCTCATCTCTGATTTTGATACTGGAGGCGAAGATCCCATCCCCGATACAGGCGTTCGTGAAGCGCTCACTATTTCCTTGCAGCAATCCCAATACGTGAACGTCTACCCCAGAAACCGTGTCTACGAAGTGCTCCAGCGCATGAAGCGGGAGCCCGTCGCTCGCATCGACGAGTCTCTGGGACGCGAAATCTGCCAGCGCGAAAATCTTCAGGTCTTGCTTATCGGCAGCATCGAACATGTGGGACAGGTGTTTCAGATTACGGTGCGGGCACTCGATCCTGCCCAGGGAAACCTCCTATTCGCCGAAACTGAACGCTTCGACCGGAAGGATAAATTCTTCGAAAAAGCGGACGACCTCATTAGACGCGTACGCAACGAGTTGGGTGAATCCGTGGGCTCGATCGCTAAGACCAGTCGCCCTCTTGCCAAGGTAACCTCTCCGTCGCTCGAAGCTCTGCAACTCTATTCGCAAGCTACCGAGGCAATGGTAGGAGGCGATACCGGAAGGGTACCGGTCCTGTTGCAGGGCGCCCTGCAACTGGATCCCAACTTTGCTATGGCGCACCTGCTCTTGGGACGCTACTACTCGTGGATTGTAGGAAAAAATAAGAGTGCTTCACAACAGTTCCAGAAAGCCTACGATTTGCGGCAGGGCGTCACCGACCGTGAACAGCGCCGCATTGAAGCGGAATATTTCACCGACCAGGAACGCTACGACGAAGCCGCTCAGGCCTTGAGCCTTTTAGTCAGCCTTTACCCAGACGACGCCGAAGCCCACGAAGAACTCGCCGTCGCCTATTTCAATGTCAACGAACTGGACAAAGGTATCGCTGAGTTGCGACAAGTTTTGCGACTGAACCCGTTCTCCGCAATGGCCTGGCGCAATTTGGTCCTCTACCTCGCGCGTAAGAATGCCGACGATGAGGCGATTACGGCTTTTCGAGATGCCCACGAGCACGGCATCACATCACCCGAACTGCACTGGGGGTTAGGCCTTGCTTATCTCGGTAAGGGCAATGTCGCTCTCGCCCGCGAGGAGTTTCAGCGCATTGGAGAAGTGACAGATACTGACAGAGACCTGCGCGACCTTTATCTGGCTGTCTCGGATCTTTACGAAGGAAAGCTGGAAGCTGCGCGAGCTAAGCTCTCATCACGCGTGAACGGGCTCCCAACGGTGCGCTGGTATTTGCTCGGCTGCATTTACCTGACACAGAACAAGCCACAACTGACAGCTAGTCAGGCAGACCTGATCCTTCGAACCCCAGAAGCGGGGCTGCAGATCAGTGATTTGCTTCAGGCGGGTGTTCTCTATGCTCGTGCAGGAAAGATTAGACAAGCTCGACAGGCCTTGGTCCGACTGGAGAAGACTTGGAAGGCAGGCCCCAGTTCCTGGAAGGGGAGCAGTCTCAAGAACTTGGAGGGTGAAATTTTCTTGGCGGAGCACCAACCAGAACAAGCGGAGAAAGCTTTCCTGGCGGCCGATCCTCGTGCTCGCTCTCATATAGGCCTTGGGCATGCTTACGAGGGCCTTCAACGTTGGGACGCCGCTATCCAGGAATGGCAACAGTTCTTGGGAATGCAAGGAGAAATCCTACATCATGAGTTTCCCCCGGATCTGTTTGTTGCGCACTTGCAACTAGCACGTGCTTATCGCGCGATCAACGACTCGAACCATGCCCTTGTTCACTACCAGCAGTTGCTTCGTCTGCTGCAAAACGCCGATGACATTCCCCTGTTCAGCCAAGCCAAGCGCGAAGCGCAGCAATTCGCCTTCGAAGCTAGCCCCGCCAAAAATCTTTCTGGGACCAACTCAACAACCGGGTTACACTACCCCGGACTTTCGACGAGGAGGACGTCATGGATCTGTTGCTCATCATCGGGAACGCGGTTGCGGACGACGAGTTCCGGAAACAACTTTTTGCGGACCCATCTGGAACAGTCAAACGATATGGATTTCGGTTGACCAATGCTGAAATCGAAGGACTCAACCAGCTAACGCGAGGTGACAAGGCGGCACAGAACCAAGAATACTTAGACAAGCTATACACCTGCCCCCACAGGCCGTGCGCCTACGCCATCGCTCCGCCTGACAAGCCGGCTCCTCCAGAACAGAAAGTAAGTCCTATCGACCGGGAAAGAACCGGAACCCATAATTAATGAATAGACCTGCTGAATGGCGGGTGCCCCACGTCTGGCGGCCTCTTGCGAGACGTGGGGTACTGACTGTCAAGAAATCAACAGTCAAGAATGGCAACGTCACCTCCGACAATGCGGGCAACATCTATACATGGGATCCAAACTGAGCGTGCTGACCACGTTCAACAACAACGATCCCATGACCTACGACGCCTTCGGGCGCATGGTTGAAGTCCATGGCAAGCCCATCCTTTACAGTCTGCTGGGCAAGATCGGTCGGCTGAATACCGGCGGCAGCTGAAGTTCTTGCACAATCCGACATCAGACCTCACGCTCCGCTATGGATTTAGACCTCTCGAATTCCTAACGCTGGTTTTCCTCTGCATCGCCATGCTTCCGGACGAAGCGTGCTTGGCGTCCGCATTTATGAAGTTGCGAATTATGTGGAGAGGGGCTTGATTCTGCTTGGCCTCTCTCTTGGAACGCTCGAGGTTGTTCGATTTGCTAAATCGTTGCACACCTCGGAAGCTTCGGGATGGAGAAATTTTCAGGCTCCTGCAGTCCCGACTCGGTTACTCGACATGCTTCCTGGGACTTCTGTTGATCGTTAACTGCCTTGTACCAGTGGTCCTCTCAAGTGCGGGAGCTCTTTGCAAAGTGTCGCGAGGAGCGAAATAGGGCGGATGGGGCCTGGGTGGCCGCGCTCTGCATTAATCAGCCCTCGGTTGCCCCTCGATAAGAGCGGAGGCGTTGTCAAGAGCGTAGATATCCTGGGCGGTGCGCAAGCACCTCTGGTTTCGCCAGAGAGGTTGAGGACCAAGACGCTGGAAATCTCACGTTGAATCACCGTGCGGTGGAACTCGTTCCACCAACCCTCGATTCGCGGGTGGCCCGTCTTCGCGTTCTTTGCAAAGGTGGGGACAAGAGGTTCCAAATGCCTTCCCACCTTCAAGTACAGAACGAATAGCGGAACTGTGACCGACTGACGCCAAGGACTCTTCGAGTCAGTTTCAATGACGGCTCTCCTCTACTTCGCTCCCCTTAACGAACGATCGACGAACGAGGAATCGACGTTCCTGACGTCTGAGGAACGACGCCTGACGACTACGCCCGGGTGTGTTCCATTGCGTCACCCTCTGTTCGGTGTGGATGGGATTTTAAACTTCTCCGCACTTAATAGCTTTCCTAACGACGAACGACCGCCTGTCGTTCGACCGCGCCTTCCACAATGCATGCTGCCAGTGTCTCGTAATCGATTCGTCGATCTCGGTTACCTGCAACATTTTTCTCGTATCCCTTTCGACCTAGCCTTTTCTCCATTGACCGCCTCCTCGCTGCCGTTCAATCCCCTAAACCCCTTGCTGCTCGTGACTTAGCAGCTGTCAACAGCGACAAAATCCATTGCGCCGTGCACCCTTCTCTGATACCTTTTAGGAGACTTCCACATGGTTGTTGATGGTCGCTTTGCTCTGAAACACCCCTTCCAGATGCAACGCCCAACTGATTGTAAGGAGCCACAAATTTGTCCGCGAAAAAACCTTACCTTTTTACTTCTGAATCCGTAACCGAAGGCCACCCGGACAAAATCGCCGACCAGATTTCCGACGCGATTCTCGACGCCTGCCTCACAGACGACCCCATGAGCCGAGTCGCCTGCGAAACGCTGACCGCAACCGGCCTGGTCGTCATCGCCGGCGAAATCACCACGAAAGCTTACGTCGATTTTCAAACTTTGGTGCGCGGCACGATCTCTTCCATCGGCTACGACAACGCGCTCTACGGCTTCGACTCCAACACCTGCGCGGTGATCTCTAGCATCAACAAACAATCCGGCGACATCGCCATGGGCGTCGACACCGGCGGCGCCGGCGACCAAGGAATGATGTTCGGGTATGCGTGCAATGAGAATGCGGAGTTGATGCCTACGCCGATTCTTCTGGCGCACAAGCTGACGATGCGGTTGGCGGAGATAAGAAAAAGAGGCCGGCTGCCTTATCTGCGGCCTGACGGGAAGTCGCAGGTTACGGTTGAGTACGATGAGCACAGAAGGCCGAAGCGCGTGGATGCGGTCGTCATTTCTACGCAGCACGCCGAGACGGTTACCAATGATGAGCTTCGTGCGGACATTTTGAAGCATGTGATCCAAGCGACGATTCCGGCGAATCTGCTCGATGCGGATACGAAGTACCACATTAATCCGACGGGACGATTTGTAATTGGCGGGCCGATGGGTGATACAGGGCTCACGGGTCGCAAGATTATTGTTGATACATACGGTGGCATGGGACGTCACGGTGGCGGTGCATTCAGCGGAAAAGATCCGACCAAGGTCGATCGCTCGGCGGCGTACATGGCGCGTCATATTGCGAAAAACATTGTTGCCGCGGGACTGGCGGAACGCTGCGAAGTGCAGCTTGCGTATGCGATCGGCGTGGCTGAGCCGGTGAGTGTGCTGGTGGATACGTTCAAGACGGAGAAAGTTGATCCGGCCATTATCCCGGCTCTCGTGCGCGATAATTTCAAGCTCACGCCCAAGGGGATCATTGAATATCTCAATTTGCGGCGAGCGATTTATTGCAAGACGGCCGCGTATGGGCACTTTGGGCGGAATGAACCCGAGTTCACTTGGGAGAAGACTGACAAGGCGAACAAGCTAGCCAGCGACGCGGGCTTGAAGTACGAGCCGGTCGCGCACGCGGTGAAGAAGTAATCTGCGCGGGGATACGGCTTGTCGCCGCTTCGTTTTCGAATGTTTTGGAGTTTGTATTCATCGCACGCTGGCGCCGCGATGCGCGGCGCGCAAGCGCGTGAAGAACCCTTGAGAGAAACGGGCGTGTGTGGCACGGCTGAAGCCGTGACCTGATACGAATTCCCACAGGCGGAGCGTTGCTCCGCGGGCAAGTGACAGCATCTCTCTCGACTCTGCAGAATGATTCGCAAGGAATCATTCTGCTTCGCTCCGGACGACAGATTTTTTGTTCGGGATGACAGAATTCTTGTTGAGATCATCGGCTGAACCCGGTCCATTAATAATTATTCGTGGCGGCCCTAAGGGACGTCTCGATACAAAGTAATCATTCGATTTTTTGCGCTGAGCGCCACAGGAGAAAGCACAGAAGTATGTCGACGACACCGACGCAAGTGAACTGCGACGTTAAGAATATCGAACTGGCCGATATGGGGAAGAAGCGCATTGACTGGGCCAATCAGTCGATGAACGTGCTCCAGATCATCCGCAAAGAATTTATTAAGAACCAACCGTTGAAGGGCGTGCGCATTTCGGCTTGCCTACACGTGACAGCCGAGACCGCAAACCTCGCAATCTGTCTGCGCGACGGCGGCGCCGAGGTCGTGCTGTGCGCGTCGAATCCGCTGTCCACGCAGGACGACGTTGCCGGCAGCCTGGTGCGCGACTACGGCGTACCCGTGTTCGCCATCAAGGGAGAGGACAACGACACGTACTACAGCCATATTCTTGCGGCCATCGATCACAAGCCGCACATCACGATGGACGATGGCGCCGACCTGGTGAGCGTGCTGCACACCAAGCGCACCGATGTGCTCGACGAAGTGATTGGCGGAACCGAGGAGACGACCACGGGAGTGATTCGCCTGCGCGCGATGGCAAAAGAGGGCGTGCTGCGGTATCCGATCATCGCAGTTAACGATGCTGATACCAAGCACATGTTCGATAATCGCTACGGCACGGGGCAGTCGACCATCGACGGCATCATTCGTGCGACCAATTTTCTGCTGGCGGGATCGAAGTTTGTGGTCGCCGGCTACGGCTGGTGCGGACGCGGGCTGGCGAGCCGCGCGCGCGGCCAAGGCGCGGAGGTGATCATCACGGAGGTGGATCCGACGAAGGCGCTGGAAGCGGTCATGGACGGCTTCCGCGTGATGTCGATGCCGGACGCGGCGAAGATTGGCGACGTCTTCTGCACGGTGACTGGCAACAAGAACGTCCTGGCGAAAGAACACTTCGAGGTGATGAAGAACGGCGCGATTATTTCGAACTCGGGCCACTTCAACGTTGAAATCGATATCCCGGCGCTGGAGAAGATGGCGTCGTCGAAGCGCTCGACGCGCAACTTCGTGGAAGAGTTCACGATGAAAGACGGCCGCAAGATCAACCTGCTGGGCGATGGGCGGCTTATTAACCTGGCGGCGGCCGAGGGGCATCCGCCGTCGGTGATGGACATGAGCTTTGCCGACCAGGCGCTGTCGGTCGAGCACATGGTGAAGAATGCGAAGACACTGGAGAAGATGGTTTATAAAGTTCCCGAGGAGCTCGACAAGCGTGTGGCCAAGCTGAAGCTCGAGTCAATGGGGATCAAGATCGATCGCCTGACGCCCGAGCAGGAAGAGTATCTGGCGGGGTGGTCGGAAGGAACGTAAGAGCAGTCGTTAGTCGTTGGTCGTTAGTTGTTGGCGGGGTGTTGTGATGTGGCGGGGCATTCCTGTCCGCCTAGAACTTAATAATGGGACGGGGGAGCGTGAGCTGCCCCGTTTGTTTTGGTCGTTCAGGCTTCAGTCCTCGGTCGTCAGGATTCACCACGGAGGCACGGAGAGAGCTAGTACCTGGTACCTAGTAGCTAGCGGCTAAGTACCTTTTAACTAGTTTAGAGAGGAGGCGACGAGAGTCGCCTCTTTTGTTTGTTGCAGGGATGCGAGGCGCGCGGGCGTAAGGATCAGGAGAATGCGAAAGTCGAGAGCGGCGTGAACG
>DATFXM010000118.1:0-65455 GCA_035315885.1 Blastocatellia bacterium | reverse complement strand
GATTCCGTACAAGCATACATCCTAAAACTTGCTTAGACGTGTGTATAGCAGTGCGCGGATCAAACCCCGTCCAGGAGCAACAAAAATGCGCGTACATCTACGTCAAACTCGGGCGATTGCTGCCTTCGCTTTGGCAATCCTGCCGATCACTACCGTACTTTGCGGACAATCGCCGCAGCGTAATACGTTTCGAAGCAATCGAATAAAGAACTTCGGATGCATAAACGAAAACTTCTATCGAGGTGCGCAACCAACCGATAGGGATTATGCCGAACTGGCAGCAGCCGGGATCAAAACAATTGTCGACCTTCAGCAGGATGGCTCTGCGGGCGAGCAACGACTTGTGGAAACGACTGGGATGAAATTCTATAGGGTCGGGCTTAGCGATAAAGATTGGCCTTCGCCCGATCAGGCGGAACGCTTCCTCAAAGTTGTCAACGACCCGGACAACCAGCCAGTGTTTGTTCACTGTCACGGTGGCAAGCATCGAGCAGGGATAATGACCGCGATTTACAGAATGACTCATGACGGCTGGACCGCCGATAAGGCATACGCAGAGATGAAGCAGTACGGCTTCGAGAGCGGCTTCGGTCACGGGGGCTTGAGGGATTACGTTTACGATTACTACGCGCGAGTTGGTAATAAGGATGTCACGGTAGGCGTCCAGGCGGAAAAAGTCGGCAACAAGCAGTAATTCCGAGTTCGCCACTGGATCATTACAGGGACGTTGGTTGTAGCAGTTCTGCAACGCTCACTTCGTTGTGTCCGATGCTGTCACCTCCTTTTTTTTTCCAAGAACACGATGCCTGATGTAGAAGTGGCAGATTTACCTGCAGGAGATACGACGATGCCAAACGAACCAACCGCCGGACGCAACGCTTACGGGGATATCGCCCCTGCGCTCGGAGAGTACACGGACAAAGTGCTCTTCGGCGATGTCTGGGAACGGCCGGGGCTCTCCAAGCGCGACCGCAGCCTTATCACCGTGGCGACGCTTGTCGCGCTCTACCGGACTAACGAGCTGCCGTTCCACCTCAAGCGGGCGCTTAGGAACGGCGTCACGAAAGACGAACTGATCGAAGTGATCACCCATCTAGCGTTCTACGCTGGTTGGCCCTCAGCCAACACTGCTGTAGCGATCGCGCGCAAGGCCTTTGAAGAATCGGAGTGATGAATAAGAAGTTCTGAGTACTGAGTTCTGAGTCGGTTGGGAACGCGGCCGCGTATCGCCGTGTCGGCCGATCTAACGGGTAGTCGATCCGATGTGAGCTAATGGAATCTCCAGCGATTCCATTAGCTCACTATCCCAAGTGCGGTTGAGAACCGGTGCCTCATTTTCCGCTCAGGGTCAGCGTCACTGTTCCCGTACGGCATCGTTGGAGGTGTCAAGCACCGTTATCGCGTTGCTCGACCCATTAACCAAATAAGCTTTTGTTTGCGCTTGTGCATGCGTTACGCCGAGAGTGAGGCATATCGCGATCAATGCGAGCGAACAGCGAAACAGGTGGCCGCGTTGGACACACGGATAGCTACGTGGCATGTTTCCTCCTCCTTTTTGGACCGCGGATTCTCCCCCAAGAGCAGAGCAGGTTGCCTCGAAACAAATACATCGAGCTGAGAGATTTCTCTATTTTGTGGAAGCCACGTTACAAGAGTCTTACAAGATCCTCTAGTGATCGACCTTCCGATTGATCAGCTACCTCGCTGCACAAGCTCGAGAGACTCCGTCTTCCCTGTTTGAAAAACACTGATAACTCGAACTAGAGTGTCTAGTACCTCAAGGCACACAAGCTTAGAAACCGGAGTAACACTTTGTCTGGAACCAAGAGTAACCGTATAGGTATCAACCTCCGTTTCCTCTTTCGGGTGGTGAGCATCGCGGGAACGCTGTCACTGGCCTCATCAATAGTTCACGCACAGGGGGTTCAGGCAGAGGACTCCGGCTGGCCGCAGTTTCGGGGGCCGACGTCGAACCCGGTAGGAGCGCATGCCCGGCTGCCTGAACGCTGGTCAAAGACACAAAACGTAGAATGGTCGCGGGAGATTCCAGGGCGTGGGTGGTCGTCGCCAATCGTGACCGGAGGTAATGTGTACCTGACCACCGTAACCACCGATGGCAAATCGAAGCCTCCGCAGATCGGCACCGAATACAGCAACGATTACGTAGCGGAGCTACAAAAGCAGGGGCTGCCGATTGACCAGGTCTTGGAACGGGTGACGGCGCGCGACATCGAGCTCCCGAAGGAAGTGAACCTCCACTATTTCCTCTATTGCCTTAACCTGAAAAGCGGGAACGTGCTGTGGCGGAAGGAATTTCATGCGGGACGCCCGGGGGGTGGCCGGCACCGCAAGAACAGCTTTACCTCTGAAAGTCCGGTCACCGACGGGAAGCTCGTTTACGTTTACGTCGCAAATCTGGGGTTGTGGGCCTTTGATCTTGCCGGGAAGCTTGTGTGGACCACGCCGCTCGAAGCGAATCCGATTTATCTCGACTTGGGAACGGGAAGCTCGCCCGCGCTGGCCGGCAACCTGCTTGTGATCCTCAACGACAACGAGAAGCAACAATATATCGCGGCGTTCGACAAGCAAACGGGCAAGCAGGTATGGCGTACCGATCGAGATATTGGCGGCAAGGAGCAGCCTGTACAGCGGTCAGGGTGGGCTACGCCGTTTGTCTGGACGAATGCATCGCGCACCGAAATCGTGGCGGTGGGTCCAGGCGATGTCGTGAGCTATGACCTTGCAGGGAAAGAATTGTGGCGCATGTCGGGAATGGCTGCGACGCCGATTCCGATGCCCTTCGCTTACGAGGGGCTGCTCTACATTGATGGCGGGCGTGGACGGCCATTGTTCGCGCTGCGGGCAGGCGCTACGGGCAACATCTCGCTCGGCAAAGATCAGACGTCAAATGATTACGTAGTTTGGTCGCAGGCTCGCGGCGGGACTTATCTGCCAACCCCCGTAGCCTATGAAGGCGCGCTGTACTCGCTGACCGAGACTGGAATTCTGAGCCGCTTTGACGCTCGTACCGGAAACCTGACCTATCGTACTCGAATTGACCCGGCCGCAACCGCTTTCACAACGTCTCCCTGGGCTTACAACGGCAAGCTGTTCTGCTTGAGCGAGGAGGGCCAGACGTTCGTCGTTGCGACGGGGGAGCAGTTCCGGCTATTGCACGTCAACAATCTGGACGACATGGCGCTGGCCTCGCCAGCGTTGGTGGGCCAACGATTGCTGATACGAACTGAACACCGGCTGTACTCGATACGTCAAAGGAATTGAGCGGATCGTGGCTCGATACTCCGATTCAATGAGTTCCCTTCGATGAAACGCGCGTTGTGTCTCGCCTTGTCTGTTGTCGCGACCGCCGGTCTGGTGTTTGGTGCAACCTCGACCGCCACTGACTCGATCCGTGCGGACGTTTCCTCGGCGGAGACTCCATCCTCGAGCGTCGAATCTCTCGACGCGTGGATCGATTCGGTGCGGCGGCAGCACAACATCCCCGCGATGGGAGCGATCGTGTTTCGCGCCGACACGATACTTGCAAGCGGCATAGCCGGCGTGCGGCGCTCCAACTCCACGACACCGGTTGAGGAGCGTGACCGGTTCCAGCTTGGATCCAACACAAAAGCGATCACCGCAACTGTGCTTGCAACTCTCGTCGAGGAAGGCAAGCTTAAGTGGACTACGACGCTCCTGGAGGTCTTTCCCGAGCTGCGCGACTCGATCACCGCAGACTTTCGCCCGGTCACGATCGATCTACTGCTAACACATCACGCCGGCATTTCGCCGTTCGAGGACACCGAGGCCAAGGACTTCAAGAGCATTCCGCGTCTTTCCGGGACACCGACCGAGCGGCGCGCCGCATTCACCGCATGGGTGTTGCGAGGCAAGCCCGCAGGTCCAGTCGGTGGAAAAGGTTTGTATTCAAACGGCGGCTTTACGATCGCCGGCGCAATCGCCGAACGCATTACGGGTGAGAGTTGGGAGTCGCTTGTGCGCGCACGCGTCTTCAAGCCCCTCGGACTCACCGGATCATTTGCATGGTCCGATTCCCCGGATGTGAATCAGCCGTGGGGCCACTATGAGACGCGCGACGGCACGAGACCTGTGGATCCGCGCGACCCTGGTGAACGAGTTCCACCGATCATCTGGCCAGCCGGTTCGGTGGAACTGTCGCTCGAGGATTACGCGCGTTTTCTTCAGGTCAATCTGCGTGGCCTTCAGGGCCACGACACGCCGCTGCTCAAGGCCGCGACCATCAAGCACCTGCACACCTCGCCCGTCTCTCCTCCCGACAAGTATGGACTAGGGTGGGGTCTGCAGGATTTTGACGGAGCGCCGGCGAGCGTGCACACGGGGAGCGCCGGTACGTTCTATGCGATCACGATAATTCAACCGACGCGTGATCTTGGAGTCGCGGTATTCGCAAACGCGGGAGGTGAGCGAGCCTCTGCAGCAACGACGGAAGCCATCAAAGCGCTCATTCGTCGATTCGCGAAGGCGGGCGAGAAGTAGCGGGTGAACCTGTGTTTTGGCGGTGCGTTGGCCGACGGCTCGGACTGTCGGTGCCTGGCTCGGAATACCTCGGAACGGACGCAAACTGGTGACGTGATCGGGGCGGCCAGTGCTCGGCCGCCCCGTACTTAAAAAAAGCGCTCGCCAACAGCATCAACGCGAGTCTACTTGCTGGCATCCTGCACTTTGCCGTTGTGATAATTCGGGAACGGCGGGCGCTTGGGATGCGGCGGCAGCGGATGCTTCTTCAATTCTTCGAGAAGCACTTCTACCGCTTTTTCTAACTGCGGGTCGCGACCTGCACGCCATGCTGCCGGGTCCATCTCGACTTCAATGTCTGGCGCTACGCCGTGATTCTCGATCTCCCACTTACCCTCCGGCGTGTAGAAAGCGAAGTTTGGCGCAGTGATTGATCCGCCATCCATCAACTGCGGCGTCCCGCCAATTCCCACAAGTCCGCCCCACGTGCGTTTTCCGATGAGCGGACCAATCTGCGAACGGCGGAACATGTAGGGCAGGTAATCGCCGCCCGAACCCGCATACTCGTTGACGATCATCGCCTTCGGACCGGGCATCGTGCCGAACGGCTGGCGGTAATCCTCGCCATCGCGGAGCGCCCAGTAACTGTTTAGCGGCTTCTTAAGGTAATCAATGACGTAGTCTGCTGCCTGACCGCCGCTGTTGAAGCGCTCATCAATGACCGCGCCCTCTTTGTCGAGCTGCGAAAAGTAATAGCGGTTGAAGAAGGTGTAACCGCCTCCTGCCGTGTCGGGCAACCAAACATAAGCTAACTTACCATTGCTCAGCTTGTCGACTTTACGGCGATTGCCTTCAACCCACGCAAGGTTGCGCAGACCCACCTCGCTCGGCACGGGCACGACCGTGACCTCGCGTGATTGCGAACCGTCGGGGTTCGGTCCTACTCTGATTACCACTTGTTTGTTGCCGGTGTTTTCAAAGAAGGCATAGACACTATCACTGGCCGTCAGATTGCGCCCGTTCACCGATAGCAGGTATTCCCCTTCCTGTACATTTACGCCGGGTTGCGTCAACGGCGCGCGCAGACCGGGGTTCCAGTTCTCGCCGTCGTAAATCTTCGCAAACCGATAACGCGCTTTCTCGATTGCGTAGTCGCAACCGAGCAGGCCGTTAGGCACCCGATTAGGATTGGGAAAGTCACCGCCGGAAACGTAAAGGTGTCCGACCGTCAGCTCGCCGAATATCTCCTGCAACAGGTAATTCAAATCCGCGCGGTGCGCCAGCGAGTCAAGATACGGAGCGTACTTCTTAGCTGTCGCCTCGAGGTCCAGTCCGTGATAATTCGGATCGTAGAAAAAGTCCCGCTCGATTCGAAACGCCTCGCGATACATCTGTTGCCATTCCGCCGGCGGATCCACATAGACCTCGATGTCGGCGGTCTTCAACATATTCGGCGCACCCGGTCCACCCGGCGGGACTGGCTGTCCAAGCGTTGCCGCCGAACCGATAAACCAGCTCGGCCCCAGCCGATAAAGCACTTTCTCCGAGTTCGCCGATACCTCAAACGCGCCGATGTTCTCGAGAACTTTCTCGAGTTTGCGCTTTTCCAACTCGAATTTGTGCAGCGTCGCGCCTGCCGGAGCGCCGGGCGCGGTTGCTGTCGGCGGAGGTGACTCGATTACGTATAAAGTGCCCGGCTTGCCGGCGCGAAGCCCGACCACGGTGCGCGCGGGAATCGGCAGCGCGATGATGCGCTGGCCAATCCTGTCAAAATCAATGCGCACGGGCTCCGGCGGTTTCTTGCCACCTGGCGGGGGCTGACCCTCTGCCTTCTTCTCGGCGCTCTGATCCGCGGGCTTCTCACCTGCTTTCTTATCTTCCTGAACTTTCTCTTCGTCGCTTTCAGCGGCAAGCGGCGACGGTAAATCCTTGCGCAGTACCGCAAGGTACACGCTGCGCGTCGGACGATGCGGATAGCTGGTCATATCAAAGCCAAAGACCGCCGGGCCAATGTCGATGCTCGCGGAGAAGTAAAGGTACTTCCCGCTCTTATCAAATGTCGTGTGGGCCACATCGCTCAAGCCGTCGGTGATTTGCGTGCTCTTCTGATCGTCGAGCGAATAGATGAAAGCCGCGCGATACCACGACTGCACCGGTTTGATGTAGGCGATCCAGCGGCTGTCGGGTGACCAGCTCGGATTGAATGCCGTGGCGCGATTGGCGATATCGACTTTTACCGGCGTTCCCTTCTCTATGTCGATGTACCAGAGGCCCAGATGATTATCAACATAAGCGATCTTCTTGCTGTCGGGAGACCACGTGAGGCCGGAGAAGAACGCACGGTCGCCGAGTTTTAACTTCTTCACTTCGCCCATCCCGGACTGCGCGCGCAGGTGCAGCGCGTATTCGCCGGATTCATCGGAGAGGTAGGCGATCAAGCGGCCATCAGGCGACCAGGCGGGGCTGCGCTCCATCACACCGGTGGTGTTGGTCAGGTTGCGCGGGTCGCCTTTCTCGGCGGGAACGGTAAGAATTTCGCCCCTCACCTGGAAGACGGCGCGAGCGCCCGAAGGCGAAATAGCGGCGCTGGCTGGTATGAACGGGTTCGTCAGGAGCGCCCCGACCTTTTCGAAATGCGGCCGCACAGAGAGCATATCACCGTTGATCGCAACGTTGACCTTGCGCGCCTTGCCTGATTTGAGATCGAAGAGATTCAGCGATCCAAACTGTTCATAAACAATGGCGTCCTCGCTGGCGGATGCTGACTTGATATCCAGACCATCATTCCGAATCAATTGCTCGACCTTCTTAGAGCCGATGTCATAAGCGAAGAGCGTGATGGATCCATTACGATCGGACAGAAAGTAGATTTTGTTGCCCACCCACATTGGGTTGAAGTCATTCGAATTGTCGCGCGGCAGCTTTTCGATACTCGAGTCGCCGAGATTGCTGATCCAGATCGGCGTCGTCATGCCGCCGCGATAGTGCTTCCACGCATTGAACCCATGCGGCAGCGGCACGTAAGCCAGATGCGAACCGTCGGGCGAGAATGCGCCTTCGTACCCCATGGGCAGCGCCACCGCCGTCGGGAAGGTGCCGTCAATCGGTATCGTGAACAAACGCGCGTAACGGGTTGAAGAACTGTCGCGGTCCGACACGAAGAGAACCTGTTTGCTGTCAGGAGTCCAGCCAATTGCCACGTCGTCTTCGGGATGGTAGGTCAATCTTTTCGGAATGCCGCCGTTCGCCGGTATGACGTAGACATCGACGTTGCCATCATATTCACCCGAGAAAGTGATCCAGCGGCCGTCGGGCGAAAAGATAGGCTTAAATTCGTTGGCTGTGCCGCTCGTCAGTCGTGAGGCTGCGCCACCCTCGCGAGGGACGGTCCATAAGTCCCCGGCATACGAGAAGGCAATTTGAGTCTTGTTCATTGTCGGGTTGCGCATCAACAGCGGCTTGTTGGTCTGCGCCAACGCTGCCGCCGATAGAAAGAGGATGGCAAGAAGGGGGAGCAATACTTTTTTCATAACATAGTCTCCTTGGGTGCTACGGAGTTGCGCGCAGACCAGAACTGACAAGGCACAACAAACAGTTTAGTTGAGTCCGAAACATTGACGGTTTGGCTCTGATGCCAGTGCCGGTTAATTGTCTTACACCGCGGCTAAGGCGCGTGCCCGATGCTGGGATCGCAGGCCTACACGAATACGAAATGCCAGCGATTCTTGTTCGACTTTAAACGACGTGACTTATTCGTTTGTGCAGATCCTGCCAACGGGACCGGGAGAAACGCCTTTGGAAATACTCCAGTCATCCCTGATCTATTAAACTGATCCTTGATCGACGCGGGTCTACAACCTTGGATTTGTCATTCTACCCGCAACCGGGCAAACACTCTACCCTGTTCGAAGCTGTTAGGGTTTCCTTGATGAGCAGTGGCAATTCGGCCATCAAGCTCCCACTGCCTTTTTCAGCTGGTTTATACGTGAGCGCACGGCTCGCGTAAAGCAATCGAGCTCCTCGGTTGTTCCGCCCGCCGCCTTGAGACCGTCTCGAATCTGGTTGTCGGTGATTCGTCCGAGATACTTCAGTAGCCAGCGTACGTCTCCTACTCGTATTCCTTCTTTTATGTAGCTCGCATGCTTTCCGTCGTAGCCGAAGCGAATCACTTGGCCGCTAACTTCGGTGACAAACTTCGATGTCTGACTAGTATAGCCTTCACAGTCCCATTTTTCGCGCGAGAAGAAGCCGCCCCATTTACCCATCGTCGCGCCCCAGTCGCTCATTACATACGTTACTCTTCCGGTCTTCCTGTTCGTGTAGATCGCGGTGTTCGATTGGGAGTCAGCCTGATCCTTCGGGTCCCAATTTGATGTGAGCATGATCATTATTTTAAGCCCGTTCAGCTCGCGCGTGCCGACGAACGGATTCTTGTCCCAACTCCAGCTCTCCTTGTCAGTCCTTTTGCTGATGCCTTTCCTTTTTAGCTCGAAGCGAGCGTTTGAGAAGGTGCCATCGCTCGCCACGTACTTCTTTGCTCTGGTAAGACCTTTCACGCCTGACACTTTCCCCGAAGTGACAATGTAATTTGGCTCTACATAGTAGCCCACCGCCCATACGAGCCGTGATGCAAAGACCTCGGAGCGAGTTTCCTCGCCCCACTTCACACCCCAATGCCGGCCCGCAGCATCGGTCACCTTGATCTTTGGATTTGTCCCTCCTTTGTCCTCTTCCACGAAAGTGAAAGGGGTCTTGGGAATGTTCTTTGGCCCCCCGGGCCCGTTGAAGAAATCGAGGTTCTCGACCTGACCCGGATCGCTCCATAGCACAGGGGCTGATGACGCGGTCGCCCTCCGCGCTCTATTCTGCGCGCCCGCCGGCCCAGCCAAGAGACAGGAAATCAGAATTGGAACTGCAAGCTGGTATGAAGGCTTTCGCATTCGGATCGTCTCCTATTAGTTAGTGTTCAACTCAACGAGCTGAGCTTCGCTTCTACAGCGGCGCTGACTTCGGCGCAAAATACCGCTCTTTCCCCACCCACAAATCGTACGTCAAAGTCTTACCTTTAAGCAGCAGCTTTGTCACTACAGCTCTGTCACTACAACCTTCCGCTTGTCTCGGAGCATGACAGCCGAGAGGAGAGTCGTCATAATCACTCGGCTGGCGATCCGGGCGCCCGGCATCACGCTTTCTCATAAGAGGAGAAGATCATGCACAAGGTTTTTGCCTCACTGCTGATATT
The DNA here is from genome assembly GCA_035315885.1 of Blastocatellia bacterium. Lineage (GTDB taxonomy): Bacteria > Acidobacteriota > Blastocatellia > UBA7656 > UBA7656 > DATFXM01. The sequence goes on along the minus strand of DATFXM010000118.1, from coordinate 55,716 downwards.
GGCACTCTTTGCGGGTTCCACAGCCGAAGCTGGCGTCAAAGTCGTCACCACCTGGAGAGACTCCCGAGCCACTGCACCGAATTTCAGTAAAATCGTGATCGCTTTCCCGACAAATGACACCAGTCTACGGGAACGGGTTGAGAGCGGACTTGCTCGGCGGATCCCACGGTCGGTGGCAGCTCATACGTTTGTGCCCGACAGTGAACTGGGCGACCGCGAGGCCATCAAGAAGAGGCTCACCGACAATCAGGTTGACGGAGTGATACTGCTGCGGCTGTTGGATGTAAAGGAGGAGTCACTGGTCTCGTTCGGGGACACGGCCTACGTCTATCCAGCGGTCTGGGATGTCTGGGGACTTCCAATGGCGGTGTCAACTGCCACTTATTCGACGACGCTGAAGACGATACTTGCCGACATCGCCATCTTCTCCGCATCGACCGGCAAGGCCATCTGGGTAGGAAGGATGAAGTCTACTGATCCGAAACACCTCAGGGAGCTTCTCGACGATCTTGTTAAGGCCTCGGCCTCTGAGCTCAAGAAGCAGAAATTAATTCAGTCCAAGTAGTTTTGAAAGACTCCTTGCCCACGTTGACTTTCGGGAATATCCGCGCATAGACTGCGTAGCGCATGCCGGGAGGAGGAGTTGCCATGTCACGAACCTTCCTGCGTCCCGCAAGTGCCTTCAACCGAACCCTGATTCAGATAGCAGTCGCCATCAGCCTTATTCAGAATTACTCGCTATCGCACGGACAGGGGCTTTTCAAACTCAGCGAATCTGATGAAATCGCCATAGGACAGCAGGCGTCCGGCGAGGTCGAGAAGAAAGAGAAAGTCCTCGACAACCCGGCACTGACAAGGTATGTCGACCGCATCGGGCAATCGCTCGTGCAAAAGTCGGGTCGACCCAATATCAAATATCAGTTCAAAGTCATCGACTCGCCCGATGTCAATGCCTTTGCGCTTCCCGGCGGCTTCATATACGTCAATCGTGGCTTGATTGAGGCATCCACAAGCGAAAGCGAGCTCGCTGGGTGCCTTGCCCACGAAGTAAATCATGTCGTGGCTCGTCACAGCGCCTCGCAAATCCAGCGCGCGAAGATGGCTCAGATTGGCACCGACCTTCTCGGCTCAGTAGCGGGAGGAGGTCTCAAAGGTCAGATCGGCCAGATCGCCACTCAGATGGTCGAGCAGGGTGCGTTCATGAAATTCAGCCGAGACCACGAGCGAGAAGCAGATCGCCTCGGCGCCAAAACGATGTACGATGCGGGCTACGATCCCGAAGGAATGATCAGCCTTTTTGAGAAGCTTCAGCAACTGCAGAAAACCAACCCGAACTCGGTCGACAAATTCTTTGCGTCACATCCATCACCAGCCGAGCGCATCGACAACGTCTCGAGCATCATCGCTTCCTTTCCCGCGCATAGCGGATTAAAGAAGGACACCCCCGAGTTTCAACAGGCCAAGAACTCGCTGGTTGCGAGAAGCTCGAGATCTGGGTCCGGCAAAAGCGAAGGCCAGGCTCTCGCCGGCGGCAAAGACACCGCGGGAGTCGATACGCCGAATGCCGCAGCGGCCGCGATAGCAAAAACGGGGGGAACGAATCCTTCGGCCGCTGCACTCAGAATAACCGGCATGACGTACCCCGGCAGCGACCGTGACCGCGAAATTGCACAGGCATTTGCTCCGAACTTCATTCAGGGGCTCTCCGATCCACAACGACTGGATTACATCACCAACTTTGACTTTGACGGCGACTGGCGAGGCGACAACAACTGGGAGAACGCTGCAAACACGAAGTACCCCCTTCTGGCTTACGTCTATTACTCGGTCACCGAGACCAGGACTCACTTCTTTATCCACTATGCGGCGTTTCATCCACGCGACACCAAGGGCGGCAACCAACGCGGCGCGGCCCTGAGCGAACTCATTCGCGAGGGTGCGCAGACGGGTAGCAAGTACGATCCTACCGGCCTGTCTGACGAAGCCGTTCTCGCCCACGAGAACGATCTCGAAGGATGCATGGTCGTAGTTCGAAAGAACGTCGACGGCGTCGGCGCCGCACAGGTGGTCTACGTCGAAACAATGGCGCACAATCGGTTCCTCAAGTACCTTCCGGAGGGCAGCGCGGCTTCCGGAGTGAAGCAGATCAGCCTGAAGAAAGGCCGCCCGCGTCTGTTCGTTGAACCCAAGGGCCACGGGATCGAGGCTTTCACTGGGACGAACGAGCAACTCGCAAAGTCGGTCAAGGGCACGCTTACATACAGGTTCTACGGCCAAGCCGAAGATCCCGAAAAGCGAGGGAGCGAGGATCAAATCGGCTATGATCTGATTCCAATCTATCCAACTTTTTGGAGCAAGGCTGTCGGGGATAAGAACGAGACATTCGGACTCGCGCAGGACTACGGCAGTGTTTCAATTCAGGCTGTGTCGCCAAGCGGCCAGGTCGTTGCACAACAGGTGAAGGTCGGGATAATGGGTTCTGCATTCCTGGGTAAGGTTGGCGCTGAGAACATGTCGAGACCACCCTGGGGCTGGTTTGACAATGTGGAGAAGAACCGGCCTGCCGGCGAGTGGTTCCTGGATCCGGCAGGGGTGATCAAGCGACATTTCAATCCTCAGGGCGAGTTCTCTCTCGTTTACGTTCAGAACCCAGCTCTCGGCGTTTTTCGGTGAAATCATTCCGCAGTCCCTCATGAAATCGAGCTGGAGCCACGTTTCTGTAACTCTTGCTCGGAACTTGCAACTCGTCCACCGTCGCACACGTATCGAATAGCAGCGACGCGGTCAAGCGCTGCCAAATCGCAACAGCTGATTCAATCCAAGTAGGTCACAAAGAATTGTGCTCGACGTCAGTCTATTAGCTTACTGTATGCAGGATCGCATCAATCGCGGCGGCTAATTGAGACGCAATAATGCGACCCAATCGCTCGCGACGGAGGACGCATGAAGCTGATGAATACCTTGATTGACAGCGGCTTTGAGAGTCTCTGGCAGGATATTCGATACGGTATGCGGACCTTGATCAGAACTCCGGCTGTTACGATCGTGGCAATCCTTGCGACCGCGCTTGGCATTAGTGCGAATACCACGATATTCAGCACCGCTTATTCGCTAATTCTTCGGCCGTTCAATTTTCCCGATCAGGATCGGCTCATTGCAGTATGGGAGCAGAACCCGGTTTTGGGGTTTAAGCGCGGCTCAGTTGCATCGGGCAACTTTGTCGATTGGAACGAGGAGAATCACACCTGCGAGCGTCTTGTCGCCATTGACCAGCACTACTTCGACATCTCAGACGGAGATCAACCGGAACGATTCCCCGGTTCGAGGGTGACCGCTGGTTTCTTCGATACGCTCGGCGCGACTGCGGCCCTTGGCCGCACATTATTAGATCAGGACAGCGAGCCAGGAGGTGAGCACGTCGTCGTTCTCAAGAACAGTTTCTGGAGGCAGCAGTTCGCGTCAGATCCGACGATCATCGGGCGCACGATCAAGCTCAACGGTGAGAGCTTCACGGTGGTCGGCGTAATGCCGCCGGAATTCAACTACCCTTTTCACAGCGGTCAGATGTGGACACCGCTGGTCATTGACCAGCAGATGCGAAAAGATAGAACAGGACATTCGCTGGAAGTTATCGGGCGGCTCAAAACTGGAGTCAGCAGGGCTCAGGCCAACACGAATCTCGGTGAAATCAGTTCTCGCGCCGCGGGGCAATTCCCCGACACCAATAGCGGCCGTACCGCCAACGTAGTTTCAATGACCGCCGATGCGGTGCGCGGCGTCGCCACAGCGATGCCGAGCCTGATTGGCTCTGCCGTTTTCGTTCTCTTGATTGCGTGTGCCAATGTCGCAAATCTGCTTCTGGCGAGAGCTGCTTCTCGGCGAAAAGAGATCGCAGTGCGTATTGCCGTTGGCGCGGGACGCTGGCGACTCATCCGTCAGCTACTGACCGAGAGCTTGCTGCTCGCCGGCGCCGGCGGTGTGCTCGGATTAGTGCTGTCGATCTGGGCGATCAAGAGTCTCTCAAAAGGCATCCCCGATGACTTCGCGAGGTACATCCCGGGATGGGATCACTTCGGGATGAACCGCCAGGTGTTGTTTTTTACCCTGGCCGCCTCGTTCCTCACCGGCATCCTGTTTGGCCTCGCGCCGGCGTGGCAGGCAGCGCGAACAAATTTGAACGATTGCTTGAAGGACGGCACGAAAGGTACATCCGGAGCCGGCGTTCGACAACGACTACGGAACACGCTTGCCATCACAGAAATTGCCCTGTCGGTGATTCTGCTGATCAGCGCTGCGCTTTTGATTCGCAGCTTGAACGAGAGGCTACAAGCGGATTTGGGGATCCGGCCGCAGAACGTGATCGCGGCGCAGGTCGCGCTTACCGGCGATGCTTACAAAGACGAGAACAAGCGACGAGAGTTCTTCGATCAAGTGTTGCGTGGCGTTAAGGCATTGCCGGATGTGCTGCAAGCCGGCGCCACCAGCATAGTGCCAATAAGCGGCGCCGGCGACAACAGCGTGATGTTTAGTATTGTCGGACGGCCACCCTTTGAGCGCGGACGCGAGCCGTTCGTTCAGTTTCGCGTCAGCACTCCCGAGTATTTCGACGCGATTGGAACCGGACTGCGGAGAGGCCGCGTGTTCACCGCTGGAGACGATAAGAATTCGAGTCCGGTCGTCTTGATCAACGAAACTTTTGTCAGAAAGTACTTCGGCGAGCGCGAACCGATCGGAGAACGGATCAAGGTGAGCGATAGAACAGGCGGAACGCTCGAGATCGTCGGGGTTGTAGCCGACGTCAAGAACGATGACATGGACGAACAACCCGATCCAGCGATGTACGTACCATATGCTCAAATGGCTGGGCGCACGATGCACCTGATCGTCCACACGGCGGGCGATCCAACTCTGATAGCCTCGCGTTTGAGAGACGAAGTCGGGTCGCTTGATCGCAGCGTGCCGGTATCCGAGATCAAGACTATGCCTCGAATGATTGACGAGCGCATCTCACCAAAGCGCGTGATGGCGTGGGTCGTGGGCGTTTTTGCCGGAGTCGCGCTGCTGCTTGCCGCGGTCGGATTGTACGCGGTGATCTCGTACTCCGTAGCGCAGCGAAAACACGAGATCGGCATCCGGCTGGCACTCGGCGCCCAAACACAAGATATTTTGAAGCTGATAATTGGTCAGGGCCTGAGTCTGACGCTGGTTGGCCTGGTTATCGGTCTTGCGGGAGCTGCGGCGATGACAAGAGCGTTATCGGCGTTCCTGTTCGGTGTAACAGCGACCGATCCAATTACATTTGCTGGAGTATCGCTGCTCCTGGCCGCAGTCGCGCTCTTAGCGTCGTGGGTTCCGGCGCGACGAATGGCTAGAACCGATTCACTCTCGGCCCTTCGATACGAGTGAGCTGCTTCGCAGCAGTTCAGATAGAGTTTGGGAGATCAAGTATCTCAACAGGCTCTCCGCAGTCGAATGGGATTACGACTGATTGGTCCGCCAACGCTCACTTCATGCTGAGTGACCAGAAAGGGCGCACTATGGCTGAGATCGAATTCACCGACAAGCTTCGCGACGAAACGAAGCAGGCGTGGTATCGCTATCTCGAACTTGCAGTGCCTTTTCGCGCTGTTCTGCATCGATACTGCCGCAGTCTGACCGGAGACCCGTGGAACGCCTTACGCGCGACGTCGGGAGAACTGAAGAAATCGTGATCACGACACACTCCGATGTTGTTGGAAGTCTCCTTCGCCCACCCTACTTGCTGAAAGCTCGAGAAGATCTGTCTGTTGGCGCGATAACCGACGCGCAGTTCAAAGCGATCGAGGACCGCGCGGTGCGTGAGGCGATTAGACTACAAGAAGAAGCCGGCCTCGAAGTGATCACCGACGGTGAGATGCGTCGACTGTCCTTCCAAAGCCAGTTTACCGAGGCCGTTGATGGGCTTGGTAAATATGACATTGATGCCTTTCTCTGGGGCAACTGGCATGGTGATGAGCGGGTCGGGGATCGGCAGGTGAAACGGCCGGCTTCTCTGGGAGTAATCGGTAAGCTGGTCCGCAAGCGTCACCTCTCATCGGAGGAGTTTACTTACCTGCGTGGTCACACGACTCGAGCGCCTAAGATCACGCTCCCGAGTCCAAGCCTGTGGGCCAACTTTTGGTCAGCAAAGCACTCCATCACGGCGTATCCGACGCTTGATAGTTTTCTCGCGGATGTCGTCGTCATCCTGCGAGAAGAGGTCACCGAACTGGTACGCCTGGGAGCCACATACATTCAGATCGATGCGCCACATTACACCTCGTTACTTGACCCTGAAACCAGGGCCTTCTATGAGGCGCAGGGTTGGACACTCGACCGGTGGCTCGATCGTGGCATTGAAATGGACAACGCGCTGATGCAGGGGTATTCGGAGGTTACGTTCGGCTTTCATTTGTGCCGTGGCAATCAAGGCAGCCGCTGGCTGGTAGAAGGTGGTTACGACCTGATTGCTAAGCAGATCTTTCAAAGGATTCGCGCTCAACGGCTGCTGCTTGAGTACGATGACGAGCGGTCTGGCTCGTTTGCCCCCTTGATTGATGTTTCTGACGACAAGATGGTCGTACTCGGCCTGATTACTACAAAATCTCCTCGGTACGAAACGCCGCAAGAACTCACGGCCCGGATCAGGGAAGCCAGCCGGTTTGTAGACCTCGAGCGGTTGGCGCTAAGTCCCCAGTGTGGCTTCTCCACCTCAGTTGTTGGTAATCGCATCTCTGTGGAGGATCAGAGACGGAAGCTCGGGTTGGTGGTGGAGACTGCCAAATCCGTTTGGACTTAGCATCACCAACACTTGTTTCCAATCTTGCCTGTGTGGAGACGTCCTCGCCGAGAGTCCCGTCTAGCTGACACCTACTCACCATTCGTCCAGTCAAAGTGCTATGCTTTTACCGATGTCAAACGAAGCTGAAGCCACGCGTATTTTGGGTCGAGGCGAAACTCGAACCAGCGCAATTGCTCCGGGGGTCATACTGCGCGACCGCTATCAGCTCGAGAGCGAGATCGGCCGCGGGGGAATGGGTGTCGTCTATCGGGCCACGGATCTTCAGTTAAAGCGTCAGGTTGCCGTCAAGGTACTCTCAGAGGCTGCGGTCCCGGAAGCACACGAGCGTTTGATGCGAGAAGCCCGTGCTGCGGCCGCACTCAATCATCCTCATATCATTTCGGTGCATGATGTTGGTGAAGAGAACGGAACGCCTTTTCTTGTGATGGAGCTGGTGGAAGGACCAAGCCTCGCCACCGCGCCTCCGGTTCAGTTGTCTGAAGTCATTGACGTCGCGGTGCAGATTTGCAATGCCCTGGATCACGCCCATAACAACAACATCGTCCACCGCGATCTGAAACCCGACAATGTACTCATCTCAACGTCTGGCACTCATCCCAGCGTCAAGCTTGCCGATCTTGGTCTGGCGCTACCGGGTTATGGTGCGCGGATTTCGCGCGCGGGTCTGATTGTGGGAACTGCTTCCTACATGGCGGTCGAACAAGCTCTGGGACAGAAGGTCGACGGCCGCACCGACTTGTATGCTCTCGGAGTTGTGCTCTATGAACTGACGACCGGACGATTGCCTTTCGTTGGCGACGATCCGCTGGCGGTAATTTCGCAGCACGTACATGCTTCGGTGGTCCCGCCTCGCGTGCTGCGCCCCGATCTGCCGCGAAAGGTCGAGTCCGTTATTCTTCGGCTGCTGGAAAAAAACCCGGCCGATCGTTTCGCGTCAGCACGCGAGACTGCCGTAGCTCTTGCGGATTCGCTCGGACCGTCGGACGACGTTGCAGATAGCGATGTGGCCGCCAGCGTGGTGATTCTCGATGCACTCTCTCGCGGGCGTTTAGTTGGTCGCGTCGCCGAACTCGCCCAGGCTCGCGAGCTATGGCGGCACGCGCGTGAAGGTCATGGCCATGCGGTGCTCTTGAGCGGTGAACCGGGGGCGGGCAAAACGCGACTCGCTCGCGAACTTACGATCCAGGCCGCCGTCGCAGGCGCGGTGGTGTTGAGCGGCGGCTGCTACGAGTACGAGGCGACTACTCCTTACCTTCCTTTTGTCGAGACGTTTCGCCGCTGGCTAAGAGAACAGAAAGATGATGCGGTGCTGCGAGCCGCAATTGGTGATGCAGCTCCCCAGATCGCTAAGCTTGCGCCCGAACTTGAAACGCGTCTCGGCCCGTTCCCGGATCGCACCGAGTTGCCGCCACACGAAGAGCGGCTGCTGTTTTTTGATGCAGTGGCGCGCGTCTTTTCAAATCTATCGAAGGAGAATGGACTGCTCTTCTTCATCGATGATTTGCATTGGGCCGATCGCGGTACACTTTGGCTGCTGGCACATTTGCTGAGACAGACGCGAGATCAGCGCGTTTTGATTGTTGGCTGTTACCGGGAGACCGAGCTGGATCGCGCCCATCCGCTCTCAAAGTCTTTGGTTGATTGGAATCGGGAACGTCTAGTCACCCGAATTACCCTGCGCCGCTTCGACACTGCTGAGACCTCGGCGCAGATAAGTGCGTTGCTTGGCGAAGAGGTCAGCGCAGAGTTTGGTGAGGCAGTCCACCGCGAGACTGAAGGCAACCCGTTCTTTGTCGAAGAGGTCCTTAAGGCACTCATCGAACAGGGATCGGTGCGCCGGCAAGGTGGGCGCTGGCAGCGCTCAGAGATCGGCGAATTGATTATTCCGCAAAGTGTCAAAGAGGCCATCGGTTATCGTCTCGATCGGGTTAGCGAACAGACGAATGAGATACTTCGAATCGCCGCAATATTGGGAAAGACTTTTAGTTTTGACGAACTCAACGCGGTTGCAGGCAACATATCGGAAGAAATTCTGCTGGATGCTCTGGATGAATCGGTGAGCGCGCAACTGACCGCCGCTGGCGATGACGATTCTTTCAGCTTCACCCACGACAAGATTCGTGAAGTGCTCTACGAAGAGCTTAATCCAATTCGTCGCCGGCGCTTGCATCGAAACGCCGCGGAAGGCCTCGAGGCACATTGCGGACCCGGGGGATGCGCGGTCGAGCGGCTCGCCTATCACTACATTCAGGCCGGCAAATATGACCACGGGCTGAAGTATGCAAAGCAAGCGGCGCAGGAAGCTGTGCGTGTTTTCGCGTTTGACGAGGCAATTGCCGCTTACACACGCGCGCTTGAATGCGCCGAAGCGCTCGAGTTGGAGGATGAGCAACTCGCGCAGGAAGAGATGATCGGCAAGGTGTACATGCTTAACGGCGAAACGATCGCCGGCGGTGAACACTTCGAACGCGCGCTCTCACTTGCAACCGATCCTCAGATCAAGGCCCGGCTACAGGTTCATCTTGCGGGCTCGCTTGTGGCCACCGGCGACCAACGCGGCGTGGAATATATCCGCGAGGCGCTGGCGGTTCTCGATCCTGAGACCAATCCGATTGGAACCGCCAACGCGTTATCGATCGAAGGAAGGTTTCACCATTTGGCCGGTCGTCATTGCAAAGCGATTGAACTGTTACAGCGTGGCGTCGATCTGGTCGCCCCGATCGCCGCGGCCGAGTCGATTTCCAGTTTCGCGGCGGGCATCATCGGGCGGCTTTATAGTTTTCTTGCCGGCGCCAATCAACACCTTGGACTCTACGTGGAGGCCGATCGCTGGGCGCGACAGTGCCTCGAATTCGGCAGGCGGCATAAAGTGCCATCCACCGAGGCTGCCGGCTTCGAATTCCTCGGAGAGGACGCAATTCATACAGGGGAATTTCACGCGGGACTCGAATACTCCGAACGCGAGCGCGAGATCGTCTACAAGATTCACTCGCGCGAACGTAAAGCATGGACGCATTTCACCGCAGGCATATGTTCATTCTTCACGGGAGATTCCGCGCGGGCTGAGAGGGAGTTCACGGAAAGCATCGCGGTGGCGGAATCCATTGGCGAGCTTCGCGCCATGAACTTGTCGAGAGGTAACCTTGCAATCGTCCTTGCAGCAAACGCGGCCAAGCACCCTGCTGACAGCTCGAATGATCGGCTTGAGCGTCAGCGACAGTTCGATGAGGCGTTGCGAATTGCTCTGGAAGCTTTCGAGGCTAGTGAGAAGCTGGGCTTGCTATATTCACGTTTCGAAGGTCACCGATGCCTTGCCGAAGTCAGATTTCGCCGCGGCGAACTGGATGAAGCCGAACACTTGTGCGCCGCCGCCGCGGAGTTCCTGGCGGATACAGATTCTCACGTCACGCGCCTATGGCTTGGACCCCTTTACGTAGAAGTGGTCCTGGCAGTGGCTAAGCGAGCCGATGGCGAAGGAAAATTCGACGAGGCTGCGGCGAAGCAGCAACTCGCCGCGCAACTCGTCGATGAATACAAGGAGCTTGTGAATAAGTGCCAATCTCCACGCTTCACCCGCGAGGCCGAGCGTCTCACCGCATTTCTGAGAAGCGAGCATCCCACGCGATCACAGATTCATTAGCCCAGCGTGGACTAGTCCTACCCAGCGTTACCTACTGTCGCAAAGAAGTCTTGGCGTTCTTATATCGACGCGCCAGCTTCGGCATCTCATAACGCCGGGGCTTCAACCTCACCGGTGACGCGCAGATTTTCGGGGAATGAGCGGCGGGCTGTCGGCCAGTTTGGTTCTGGCTACCTTCTTGCTCCTACGAGAGAACATGCAATCGGAGCCTGAAACCATTCCATTTCCGGACGCAACACCCATCGCTGAGTCCGCGGAAAGCAAAGCGATCGGAGCTGAGAACCCCGAGGTCATAACAACGCCTGGTGGGAATCCTCCCTTGAACGCATTTGCGAGCCTGCGCAACCACTGGTCGGAGTATCTGATGGAAGCTGGTGAAATTGCGTTGTATATGTTCCTGGTTCTAACGTTCGCCACATGGTTGCTGCATCCTGCTTCACCACTCCACCACGCGATTCACAGCGACGTCCTTCGCCGAGCCGTGATGGGATTCTTAGTCGGTTCGGCGGTGGTCGCGATCATCATGACGCCCTGGGGCAAACAGTCGGGCGGTCATTTCAACCCCGCGATAACTTTGACTTTTTATCGCCTTGGGAAACTGGCGTTCTGGGATACGTTCTTTTACGTGGCCGCGCAATTCGCCGGCGCAGCCGGCGGTGTAGGCATAGCGGCTTATGTACTTCGAGATGCACCGAAAAACGCCTCCGTGCACTACGCGGTTACAACGCCAGGCATATTTGGCAACGCCGGCGCATTCGCCGGAGAGGTGACTATTTCTTTCGTCCTGATGGCCGGCGTCCTGTTTGCCACCAATCGGGAAGCGGTTGCCCGATACGCCCCCTATCTTGTGGGCGGTCTGTACGCAATGTTTATAACCTTCGAAGCTCCACTCTCGGGCATGAGCATGAATCCCGCTCGCACTTTCGGTTCGGCGTTTCGCGCCGGCTACTGGCAAGCGTTTTGGATCTACTTGTTTGCACCCACGCTGGGCATGTTAGCCGGAGCCGAGATTTTTTTGTGGGCTCGCGCGGGGATTGGTCCCTACTGCGCCAAGATCCATCACGACAATGACAAGCGCTGTATATTCCACCACGGACATCGGGTCAACGAACCTCTTCCGACCGGGGCCGGCACAAAGGAGACGTTACTGTGAGAACGCAAACCTTTTCAGTCGAAGAGATCACTGTGCCGGCGAGCGATGCCGAGCGATCTGTTTCGTCACAATAGGTGGCACGCTTCTCCTCTTGCGCCTAAATCGTTTCGCCAATTCCAGCCGCATCCAGTTAGTGAGCTGTTCAAACCTGAGGCCGCCGGACGAGGCCAATTACCTCGATTGTGGTATATGCGCGGTCGCCGATAGTAGTACGAGAATCATCTTCTAATTTGGGATGCGCCATTTTTCCGGCTCCGGCATACTGGCCTAGGGCATCTGTCACTATGCGTGCTTGCGCTGGCTTCCGGCCGCGTCCCGTAATTTCGTCAAAGCCTGCGAATCCGCTCAAAGGGTCGTTCGCGAATGGGCAAGCAGGTCTGGTGAGGTTGTTGGGGCAGACGAGCGCCATTCAAGGACACGCAAGTGAGCCTGATGCTTGATCTGAATAACCTATCGAATCTGGTTTAAAGGAGACGGAGTCATTAAGACTCCCTTTGCGATGGAAACCCGTTATGCAGGGAGTATCACTTTGGAAAGCGAGTCTGTACTTAAAATTCTCAGGTTGATCTTTTCTGGATCTCCGTTGCCCGAAGTGCTGACGATCATTGCGCGTTTGGTTGAATCTCAAGGCAAAGACATGCTCTGCACCATCTGGCTTCCTGATGATCACGGAAGCCAACTCCGCTGCGTCGCAGCACCCAGTCTTCCTGGATTTAGTGCTCACGTAGGGCCCACGTTTGTTGGGCCGAAGGGGGCGTCGTGCGGCACAGCCGTTTATCGCAGAGAGCCGGTGTATGTGAACGACATCTTCAAAGATTCGAGATGGGAAGACTACTGCGACAAATTCGTGCCTTACGGTATTCGTTCGTCCTGGTCGCGACCCTTGTTTACGACCGAGGGTAAGCTACTCGGCACGTTCGCAATTCTCTATCGTGAGCCGCGAAGCCCTGGTCCCACCGAGCTTCAGTTGATCGAGAATGCCAGCCACATTGTGGGAATCGCGATTGAACGCCACATTCGTGAAAAAGAGCTGAGGCACGAACGTGATCGGTTGCACTTGCTTCTGGAGATCGCGAATAGCATGACGTCAAAGCTGGATCTACCAGGGTTGGTCGAGGTGCTATCCACGAACCTGCTGGGTGTAACGCGATGTGATTTCTGCGCCTTGCTTTTGCCGGACCCCGATAGTGGCCAGTTGCGCGTAACCGTCCTATACAACCCTCAGACCCAGGGTTTTATAACTGAGGGCACCATCGTGCCTATCAACGGATCCATTTGTGGTAAGGCTTTCCGGACCGGCATGACTCAGTACTCAGATAACCTCGAAGAGGTTAGGCACGACCTGGAAAGTTTTGGGAACGAGGAGGGGCAACGCTTCTTCGAGCGCGTGATGGCGGAAGGTTTGAAGTCTGGTTGCGATCTGCCATTGATCGGAAGAAGTGGGGTGGTCGGGGTCCTGGGCGCCTTGAGCCGCTCGGAACGTGCCTTTGCACAAGATGAGGTCGCGTTTCTCGAACAGGTCGCTGGTCAGGTCGCCATTGCAGTTGAAAACGCCTTGGACTACGAAAAAGCCATAAGGGACAGAGACAAAGAAACCAAACAAAGACTCTATCTTGAAGAGGAAATTCGTGCCGAGTTTGGAGAGATAGTTGGAGATAGCCCCGCTTTGAAAGTCACGTTGGACCTGGTATCCGTAGTTGCACCTACTGATTCAAGTGTGCTGATCCAGGGCGAGACCGGCACCGGTAAAGAACTCATCGCGCGTGCAATCCACAAACTAAGTGGCCGCCGTGACCGCCCCTTTGTCAAGTTCAATTGCGCTGCCATTCCGTTAGGACTTCTGGAGAGTGAATTGTTCGGCCACGAAAAAGGAGCATTCACCGGGGCAATCGCGCAAAAGACCGGAAGGTTCGAACTGGCGAACAAGGGCACACTGTTTCTCGACGAAGTGGGCGACATCCCCCTCGAGCTCCAAGCAAAATTACTACGAGTCTTACAAGAGCAGGAATTCGAGCGGCTCGGCAGCAATCGCACGCACAAAGTCGACGTGCGACTGGTCGCGGCTACTCATCGTGATCTCGCTGCGATGGTCAAGCAGGGGACATTTCGCGAGGATCTCTACTACCGACTGCGAGTATTTCCTATCCACGTTCCGACTCTTCGACAACGAACCGAGGACATTCCGAAGTTGGTCTGGCATTTCGCAGCACTTTCCGGGCGACGTTTGAACAAGAGAATCGACGAAATTCCTCCGGAGACCATGGACGCGCTTGTTAGCTACCGCTGGCCTGGAAACGTTCGCGAACTGCAAAACTTTATCGAACGAGCAGTGATACTTTCTCCTCGCCCCGTACTGCGCGCCCCGATTTCCGAACTGGAGCAGTTTCATCCTCGCAAAGAACTACAACCGCAGATCTGCGGACTCGCGCAAGTCGAACGAGATCACATCCTACGTGCACTCGATGAAAGCAATTGGGTAGTCGGTGGTCGGAACGGTGCCGCAGATCGCCTCGGGATGAAACGGACTTCATTGGTATATCGGATGAAGAAGCTTCGTATCAGCCGTCCCGCCCCTCTTACTTCACAAAGACAAAGTTGAACCCCTTAAGTCACGACCAGATGATCTCGCGGCACTGCGTCCGGTGCCGTGCCCGGCCACATCTTCCGCGAAGTTTCTTGCGACGGGAAGTTTGTCACTGACGAACATCCATCACAGTTTCGTCAGGAAATGACAAGACCTTGACTGGGGATTCTCTTGGCCATCTTCGACTGCCTGAATGTTTTGGACCAAAACCTTGCACCTCGGTTACCATTTCTCGGTTGGCTTATGCGTTGCCTGGTGGGTTGAGTTGGCCCGGGTTGAATTGAGGGCAGTACTCTGTCGCGATTCGGCGGGCAAAGTTGTTCGTTGATATTGAAAGTGGAGTATTGACACTTGAGAAGACAAATATCTGCGCTCGACTCGAAGTACAAAACGGTGCGATCGGTAACTAGCTCTCTCGTCGAAGGTCTGTCCGCTGAGGAACAAATGGTCCAATCATGTCCGGAAGCCAGCCCCGTAAAGTGGCATCAAGCCCATACGACATGGTTCTTCGAGACTTTTGTTCTACGACCTTTCCTTCCCGCGTACAAGCCCTTTAACGAGGAATATAGTTGGCTGTTTAACAGCTACTACAACTCACTGGGCAGCGAGATTCCGGAGAAAAGGTTGCGAGCTTGCTTCTCCTCTCCCTCGCTAGACCGGGTGCTGGGCTTCCGGGCACACGTTGATCACGAGATGGAGAGGTTCCTTGCAGGTTTCCTTGAGGAAGAGCCTGCGCGGATCATCTTATTGGGTTTAAACCATGAGCAACAGCACCAGGAACTTGTGCTGACCGACATCAAGCACGCTTTTTTCTGCAATCCCCTTCGTCCCTTGTACGCAACGGACGTCATCTCCGACGAGAAAGAGCGTCCGCCTTCTAAACTGAGCTGGCACAGCTTGAACGGCGGTCTGATTGAGATTGGTTATCCTTTGCAATCATCGAACCCTCTCGATTTCTGTTTCGATAACGAAACTCCTCGCCACAAGGTCTACCTGGAACCTTTCCAGATCGCAAATCGCATGGTCACCTGTCGTGAATATCTGGAGTTTATCGCCGATGATGCATATTCGCGGCCGGAGTTCTGGCTTTCTGATGGCTGGGAAACTCTAAAGCAGACAGGTTGGACGGCACCTCTTTATTGGGATCGTGATTCCAACGATCAGACTAACTGGAGAGTCTTCACCTTGAGGGGCTGGCGGGGACTTTCTGCACTGCTGGATTCGCCCGTCTGCCACGTCAGTTTTTACGAGGCCGATGCGTTTGCACGCTGGCGAGGATGCCGGCTTCCGACGGAAGCGGAGTGGGAATGCGTCGCGAGCCAGGTACCTCCCCGAGGAAACTTGCTCGACTCAAGGAGACTGCATCCAACGAGGACAAGCGGTGACGGCGTTGAGCAACTCTTCGGAGAATGCTGGGAGTGGACGGCCAGCGCCTACACCGGGTACCCGGCTTACAAGCCATTTCCGGGCGCACTCGGCGAATACAACGGCAAGTTTATGAGCGGTCAGATGGTCTTACGCGGAGGCTCGTGCGTCACGCCTGACAGTCATCTGCGCGCGACCTATCGCAATTTCTTTCAACCGGCCACCCGGTGGCAGTTCAGTGGAATACGTTTGGCGACCTAAGAGTGTTATCGCGCAAGACCGCCTATCCTCCGGTGTTCGATTTGCGTTCGATTTGCAGCGCTCGCGCGAAACCGCTAACGGCTCAGCGACGCTACTCGCAAAGATAATCAACTGCAGGCACGAGAAGCGTGCCAGCCTGTACGCCTCCGGTTCAATCGACTAACGTCCGAAACCCTCTGCCCAACCGGTTGCGATCGCAGTGGAGCGACGATGGCCGAGACAAAAACTCGTCACTGTTAACCATTCGCCACGGATTCGTCTCGCATACCTCGAGATCTTACCTCGCTCAAGAAGACATCTTGTAGGACCAGAACAATTTATCGACCCCGTCCATCTTTGA
Source organism: Blastocatellia bacterium (assembly GCA_035315885.1). Classification (GTDB taxonomy): domain Bacteria; phylum Acidobacteriota; class Blastocatellia; order UBA7656; family UBA7656; genus DATFXM01. The sequence goes on along the minus strand of DATFXM010000118.1, from coordinate 39,553 downwards.
GCTACCCCCACCTCTTTGGCATCTTGCTTGCTCTCACCATCGCGGTCTGCGACGCCAACACTAAACCCAAGGAGAGACGACGCATCATCATGAATAAAGCGACAACAAAGGTTAAGCCGAGCCCTCCCGGCCCTAAGTCGACCACGACACTTGAACGTGTGGCCGAATCACAGTTCAGCGTGCCTCAAACATCCATCCACAAAGTTGATGCCGACGGTGTTCGAGTTTTTTATCGGACGGCAGGTGATATTGATGCTCCCGTAGTTCTCTTGTTACATGGGTTCCCTACTTCGTCGTTTATGTTTCGCGAACTCATTCCTCGCCTCGCTGATCAATATCGCGTTATCGCTCCGGACCTCCCCGGCTTCGGATTCACTGAAGTTCCAGCCGAACGAAAATATGTTTACTCGTTCGATGGATTGGCGTCGACCATCGATGCCTTCACGAAAGCGTTGAAAATCGACCGTTATGCAATCTATGTGTTCGATTACGGCGCGCCGACCGGTCTGCGTTTGGCTATGGCTCACCCTGAGCGGGTCACCGCCATCATTTCGCAGAACGGGAATGCTTATGAAGAAGGGCTTGGGGACGCTTGGGGCCCGATCCGGAAATACTGGGCTTCGCCGACAGCCGAAAATCGCGAAGTAATCCGGCAGAACATTCTGACGCCGGAAGGAACACGGTGGCAGTATACGCACGGAGTAAGCGATGCAGAAAGCGTTCCTCCCGAGTCGTACACATTGGACTGGGCTTTGTTAGACCGTCCGGCAAACAAAGAAATTCAGTTGGATCTGTTTCTCGATTACGCTTCGAATGTCGCGCTATATCCAAAATTTCAGGAGTATTTCCGCAAGTCGAAGCCTCCATTGCTTGCGATCTGGGGCAAAAATGATCCTTTCTTTATTCCTGCGGGAGCCGAGGCTTTTCGAAAAGACCTGCCGAACGCAAAAGTCCAATTCCTCGATACAGGTCATTTCGCAATCGAGACACACGTCGCGGAAATTGCCGCGGCGATAAAAGACTTCCTCGCCGCCAATGGCGAGCATTTAGGGTAGATCGTTTGATGTTCCGCGCGGGTATGATTCTCGAATGGTGGGACTCCACTTCCCGACGCACGCCCGGCATTGGGCGGGGAATGAAAGGAGTCGCTGCCTTGTTTGAGCGTCTCATAAATCCCCAATGGGCGGCCGTTCCATTACGCGTTATCGTTGGCTTCGGTTTCATGCAGCACGGTTACGCCAAACTCGCGCACGGCCCTGCTGCCTTCGTTTCCATTCTTCAAGCCTTAGGCGTTCCGGCCGCGCACGTCATGGCATGGGTGACAATACTCACTGAACTGCTCGGCGGTTTCGCAGTATTCGTCGGCGCGTTCGTCCCACTCTTCAGTGTGCCTCTCGCCGGTCTTCTCGTGGTTGCGATGCTCTCCGTACATCTGCCCTATGGCTTCAGTTCGATCAAGCTTATCGCGGTAACACCCGCGGGCGCACAGTTCGGCCCTCCGGGCTACGAGTGTGACCTGCTTTATTTGACCTGCCTGGCTGTACTGGTACTCATTGGTTCCGGGCCATTTTCAGTCGATGGACTGCTCTCAAGAAAGCGCAGTCGTTATGACGATCGGAGATCCGAGTCGATTTCCCCATCATTTCAACCTTGATCTCTGACACTTTTTAAAGGAGGTGAGCCATGGGACTCTCATGGCAACAAGGACCGTTATCATCGGGAGCAATCGGACGATTTCTCGTACCCGAGCCGTTGCCAAAAAAGCTCTTATACGCCGAGCCGTTGCGCCGGCGCATGCGTGTACTCTTCGGCGGCGCATGGATTGCCGACAGCGAAGACGTCATCCTGCTCTTCGAACCAGGTCACTATCCGATCGCGTACTTCCCGAAGAGCGATGTCTCTGCAGATGCTTTAGAACGTACCGAGCACACGACCATGCATCGCGAACTCGGACCCACTTCGTGGTATATCGTTCGAGCGGGACAACAAAGCGCTCCGCGAGGAGCGTGGCAGCATTTCAACTTGCCGGACTACGCGAGCGAATTACACGGACGGGTGGCCTTCGCCTGGCCCGCGATGGATGCTTTCTACGAAGAAGACGAGCGAATCGTGGGTCATGCCGCAGACAGTTACCATCGCATCGACATCCGCCAAACCTCCCGTAACCTCGTGGTCCGCCACAGTGATCGCATCATTGCCGATACCAAGCGGCCGCTGGTTCTCTACGAGTCCGGCTTCGCGCCACGTTGGTACGTTCCTCGAGCCGATGTCGTCGAGTCCGCCCTGACTGCAGTTGAAAAGCAGACCTTCTGTCCGTACAAAGGGTTGTGCAGCCATTACCACATCGGTGACGCACATCTGGCGGCATGGTCGTATCGTGAAGCTTATCCCGAGGTTGGCCGAATCTCTGACTTTGTCTCATTCGAACCGGACATAGTGTCTGTGCAACTCGATGGCAAACAGCTCCGGCTGCCGGCTGGTCAGGCTGTAATCCCTCACGGCCCAGATCGCGACCTCACAATCGCCGAGGCGTTTCCCTCTGGCAAGCGGCCGTGAGCGAGAGCAATTCGGGCTTGTTGCTGAAACCGAAGCAGTGGATGAACCTGCAATCGATAGAACGCGCGAGTGCAACTCTCGTGTCCCGGATACGACAGACTTCATCGGGACTCTTCATCGTGCTGGTCTTGTCCTTGGCAACTCCCTCCTGGGCACTCGATCCGAAACGGAAAATCTCTCAATATGGACACACGGCCTGGCGAGTACAGGATGGGGCTATCCCTCAAGGTTCACCGATCACTCAAACGACAGACGGATATATATGGCTGGGGACCTCTGAAGGCTTGATGCGTTTCGATGGAGTGAGGTTCGTGCGATGGGAACCTCCCAAAGGCCAGAGTGTGCCAGGTAGAGCATTCACGGCTCTCTTAGGTTCTCGCGACGGCAGCTTGTGGATCGGGACTACCGGCGGCCTGAGCTGTTTGAAGGACGGCCAACTGCGAATCTACACAGATCCGGCTGATCCCGTTGGTATCCAGGCAATCATAGAAGACAACTCCGGAACGATATGGGCGACGTGTTATGGATTGCACGGACGCGACGGCCCGATCTGCAGCGTTTCAGGGGAAACGCTACGCTTCTTCGGCAAGAAGGATGGTATCCCGGTTGATTTTGGAGTCGGCTTGACTGAAGACAGCGAGGGAAACCTTTGGTTTGGTTCCAAAGTCCTCTGCCGGTGGCGTCCAGGGACTTCTGCGACTACGTTTTTTGACGGCATTACTGACAAGATTACTCAGCCCGCCCCGGTAGTAGATGTGGCCGTCGGTCCATCAGGCATTGTGTGGGCAACTCTGGACGGCACCGGGCCCGAACTGGGCGTCCGCTATTACTCCGGCGGAAAGTGGACGAGCTACGTCGTCCCCGGATTCGACGGGGCAAAAGTCTGGTCACACGCCTTGCTCTTCGACCGCCAAGGGACACTGTGGGTTGGCACTGAAAACGATGGAATCTATCGCATACACGACGGTGTCGCAGACCACTATGCGGAGTCCGATGGTTTGTCCGGTAATTCGATCTCGCTTGTCTATGAAGACAGAGAAGGAAACATCTGGGTACGCACCGACGGCGGACTCGACATGTTTCGAAACACTTCGATTATCAGCTATACGATACACGAAGGTCTCTCAGCCGCTGAACTAAAGTCTGTTCTGGCCCTGCGCAACGGGTCGGTTTGGCTTGCAAACCTGGATGGCGTGGACATTCTGCGAAACCAAGGGAAGTCCACCGTAGTCTTTGGTCGAGAGTTGGCGGGCCATAATGTGGGCGCGATGCTGGAGGATCATTCTGGCGCGATTTGGCTTGGCGCTGATAACAAGCTGCTGATCTTTCAGCACGACCATTTCCGTGAAATCAAGGGAGTCCACGGCCAACCGTTCGCCGGAGATGGCGAGGTAACTGGCATCGCGGAAGACACAAGCCACAGAGTATGGGTCACTACTTTGGGAGGACACCTTCTTAGTATTGTCGGAGATAAAATACAAGAGCACGTTTTGCCGAATAGCGCACCCACGTCGCTGGACCATATCGCAGCGGACCTGAACGGCGGTGTGTGGATCGTTTCCAGAAGAGGCGCGGTCTCTTACTACCGCGAAGGACAGTTTCAGACCATTCCGCTGGCCGACAGCCAGGGCCCCGTCTCCATCTACGGATTATTCGTAGACACGGACGACTCCGTCCTGTTCTCAACACTGCGCGGACTGTACAGGTGGAAAGACGGACAACTGAGCGCGCTCACGAGCGAGAATGGTCTGCCCTGTGATGCGGTTTACACGGTGATCAAGGACGAACACCGGGCCCTCTGGATCTATGCGCGATGTGGATTACTGAAAGTAGACGCTACAGAATGGGCGAAGTGGACCGAGCAACCGGATAGCAAGCTTACTATCACGAGGTTTGATGCTCTTGATGGAGCGCACCCTGGGTTGGGGCGAGCTTATCAGCCCTTGTCGTCCAGGGCACCTGATGGACGTCTGTGGTTCGTTGGTTATTTGACCGCACAAGTCGTAGACCCGGAGAATCTGTATCAGAACACGGTTCCGCCTTCGGTATTTGTCGAAGCCATTGTCGCCGATCACAACGTCTCCACAGCACAACCATTCATGGAGATCCCTGCTCTTACTCGCGATCTCCAGATTGACTATACCGCACTCAGCTTTTCGGTCCCTCAGAAAGTACACTTTCGATATCTCCTCGAGGGACACGATCAGGAATGGCAAGACGCTGGCACGCGACGGCAGGCGTTCTATAGCAATCTTGCGCCGGGGACGTACCACTTCCGAGTAGTCGCTTGCAATAGCTACGGCGTTTGGAATGAGACCGGGGCCTCTTTTGATTTTACCGTTCTACCGGCGTACTACCAGACCACCTGGTTCCGCGTGGCGTGCGTCTGTGCGGTTCTGTTGTTGTTGTGGGCGCTCCACCGGCTTCGCGTTCGACATCTCAACCGGCAGTTTGACATCGGGCTGGAGGCGCGCGTTGCCGAACGCACTCGTATCGCCAGAGAACTGCATGACACGCTGTTGCAGAGCTTTCAAGGCCTGCTGTTACGATTTCAATCTGCTTCTAACCTTCTCCCCACGCGTCCCGGGGACGCAAAGCAAAGACTCGACAATGCAATCGAGTACACAGCAAGAGCGATAACCGAGGGCCGGGATGCAGTACACCATCTGCGCTCAACAACTCTCGCTACAAATGACCTGGCCTACGATATAAGCATGCTGGCGAGAGAATTAGGACTTGATCATAACAACGGCTGTGCTCCTGAATTTTCGATGCAAGTGGAGGGCAGGCCGCGAAACCTCCACGCAATCGTGCGGGATGAAGTTTACCGAATTCTGGCCGAGGCCCTGCGTAACGCATTCAAACACTCGGAAGCGCAACGGATTGAGGTTGAAATCCGATACGGCGAACGGGAGCTGCGGTTGCGGATTCGGGATGACGGAAAGGGCATCGAGCCGGCAATCCCAGCCCAGGAGCGGCCGCTGGGACACTGGGGGTTGAGTGGCATGCGCGAACGCGCCGAACTCCTGAGCGGGAATCTTGCGCTTTGGAGCGAAGTGGGTTCTGGTACGGAGGTCGAACTGATCATTCCCGCCGCCGTTGCCTACACCGCGCGTGACCGCTGGTATCGAAGACTCCTCGCTCTTAGGAAAGGGGCATAGGAAATGACAGTCGGTTCCAACCCAATCAGAATTATGGCGGTGGATGATCACCCGCTTCTCCTCCAGGGCATCGTCACGATCATGGGTGATCAGCCCGATATGGTGATCGTTGCCGAAGCGTCGAATGGGCGTGAGGCGATCCAGAAATTCCGCTCCCATCGTCCTGACGTCACCTTGATGGATTTACAAATGCCGGAGATGAGTGGACTGGATGCAATGATTGCTATTCGCACCGAGTTTCCCGAGGCAAAGTTCATTGTCCTGACCACCTATACCGGCGACGTGCAGGTACTACGAGCAATGAAGTCCGGGGCGCGAGGGTACCTCTTGAAAAACCTTCTGCACAAGGAACTGCTGGCGACCATCCGGGCGGTTCAGGATGGCAAGAAGACGCTCTCGGCTGAAGCCTCCTACGCGCTCGCCGAGCATGCCGGGGATTCTGCCATGACCCCCGGAGAAGTCGACGTGCTGCGCTTGATCGCGACCGGAAGTGCGAACAAGCAAATTGCCGTGCAGCTATCGATCACCGAAGACACCGTCAAAGGCCGCGTGAAGAATATTCTCTCCAAGCTGGGTGCCAACGATCGAACCCATGCCGCGATGATTGGCTTAAAACGAGGAATCATTGAATTCTGACCACTCGAAAGAGTCATCCTGAGACCCGTTAGGGGCTTTCGGTCGCCATCGACAATCCCATAGCATCAGGCGAGAGGAACCTTGTGCGCCGCCTATACTCCAACTTCGTGCGTGGTTGGTCGGGCGTGGGTCTTTTGCTCATGCGTCTGGTGGCCGGCATTTCGCTGATCGCGGATGAACTTGCGAGGCCGCGACCAGGGACAGACTTTGCCGTAGTTCTCGCACACGCTGGACCAGTAGCGTTGGGGCTGTTACTGGTTGCGGGCTTATGGACCCCTTTTGCGGGAGCGCTGGTGGCGATCTGGGAGTTGTGTCACGTGTGTTCGCAGAATCGAGAGGCCAGTATTCTAATCGCAACAGTCGGCGCGGCGCTGGCTTTACTAGGCCCGGGAGGCTGGTCGCTTGACGCCCGACTTTTCGGATGGAAGCAAATCGAAATTCCGAAACGCAAACCATAATCCCTTCAGTGTTGATGCTGGTGCATCCAGTCGTGCCGCTTAATCTCAATAAGGGCACGCAACTAAAACTGTGGGCCGGGACGAAAGAGCAGACAGAACCCACCAAAATAGTCTGAATGAGACTCGATGAGGGGATTCATTAACAGGAAAGCGGGTCTATTATCTGGAGTATGACGCTGAACGGAGCGTCACCCGTTCACGACGACCCAACACTTATGGAGCGGCCGCGGCCGGCCAACCAGTGCATATTCGGAGAGGTCCTATGGCGATTATGTTTCCAATATCTGGCACAGAGTTAAATCATCGTCACCTTGAGCGGCAATACCAGGAATCCCGACAGGGATCTTCAGAAATCCTCTCAATAGAGAAACTGCGCAGAGTACGATCAGATGACCAGGTTCAAAACGAGAGGACATCGAGCGAGATTATCGGCAGCAGCCCAGCTATAAAATTCGTGCTTGCCGAAGTGAACCAGGTCGCACCTACCGATTCCACCGTGCTCATCCTTGGGGAGACCGGCACAGGCAAGGAATTAATCGCGAGAGCCATTCACAATTCCAGCCCACGCTGGGGACACCCGTTCGTAAAGCTGAATTGCGCTGCCATCCCCTTTGATCTATTGGAAAGCGAACTCTTCGGGCACGAGAAAGGCGCCTTCACCGGGGCCTTCGCGCAAAAACTTGGCCGTTTCGAAATGGCCGACACAGGAACATTGTTCCTTGATGAGATAGGAGATATTCCGCTGGCGCTTCAGCCGAAACTGTTGCGCGTCTTGCAAGAGCAGGAGTTCGAACGGCTGGGAAGCGGTCGGACGCATCGCATCAACGTCCGTTTGATTGCAGCAACCCACCGAGATCTACCGGAGATGGTCATGCTCAAAGAATTCCGCAGTGATCTTTACTATCGACTGAACGTTTTCCCGCTGTTGCTGCCGCCCCTGCGGGAACGTCGTGAGGACATTCCGCAGTTGGTGTCACATTTCGTTGAGTTATTTGCGCGGCGCATGCACAAGCGCATTGATCAGATTCCGCAGACGACCATGAATGTGTTCATCGCCTACGCCTGGCCAGGGAACGTGCGTGAACTCCAGAATCTGGTCGAAAGAGCGGTGATTCGGTCAAGCGATGGCGTGCTTGCCAATCCACTTCCGCTTCTGGAAACGACGACCCTATCGAGCGGGAAACCGACAACCCTCCACTCCAGATCGGGGACGTTCTGCGACTGCACTCGATCGCTAATCTTGCGGACATTAGAAGACACTGGTTGGATGATCGGCGGAACCGATGGCGCAGCAGCTCGACTTGGATTGCCCAGAACTACTCTGATTTCCAAAATGAAGAAGCTGGGGATTTCACGACAAAAATTAGAAGTGTGACTAAGATCAACCGAGTGGGATTACACTCTTTACAATCAGATTGAAGATGCCGAACGCTAGGCAGATCGGCTGATGGATTACTTTGAGTGCAACAAGTGAACTTCCGGCGAGTTCCATGGGATCCGGGTGTCAGTTGCACGGATCGCCCCGTCAACCCAACGACTCCATCCAGCCGGCGATTGCCCGCCCGATCTCGTCCGGCGAATCTTCCTGGAGGTAATGGACCCCCGCGACAGTCACCTCGGTTTGCTTTGGCAACCCGCGGGCGAAGTCGAGATTGGCGCCGCCGGCGAGGAGCGCACCGGGTTCGGCCTTCACGAACAGCTTGTGCACACCGCTTGTCGCCAGCCATTCCGCATAGGCGGCAACGATCGCGGCCACGTCGGCAGGCTCGCCGTCGATGGGAATCTGCCGGACCCAAGTCAGCGTTGGCCGTCGCCCCTCGCCGGGCTCGGCGAACGGTCGTCGATACTGCGCCATCTCCTCGCCGGAGAGTGTGCGCAGGATGGCCTTGGGCAGGACCTGCTCGACGAAGAAGTTGTCTCGCAGGACCATCGTCTCACCGGCCTCGGAGCGTAGCCCCTTTAAGACCGAACGCATGTCCGGACCGATGTTGTCCCAGTGGTCCCAGGCCTGCGGCCGGATGATCGCCTCCATGTACGCGATACCCTTCACTGCCTCACGGTGACGGTTGGCCCAGTCGAAGCCGAGGGCCGAGCCCCAGTCATGGATCACGAAGGTAACCCGCTCGTGCACATCCAGGGCCTCGAGCAAGGCGTCCAGGTAGCGGCGGTGCTCGACGAAACGATACGAGCTGGGGCCGCTGTCAGGCAGCTTATCGGAGTCGCCCATGCCGATCAGGTCGGGGGCGATGCAGCGGCCTAGTGGCTTCAGGTGCGGCAACACGTTCCGCCAGAGGTACGACGACGTGGGATTGCCGTGCAGCAGCACGATGGGGTCGCCCTCTCCCACCTCGACGTACGTCATCTCGCTGCCGAGGACCCGCCGCCGCCGCTTTTGGTACGGAAATGCCGCAGAGATCATGTTCCCTTCTCCTGTAGTAGCCAACTACCACTAGTAACCAACTCTTCGGAAGCAAACATTGCGCCAAGCAAGAGGAGATTGAGCTCCAGCTCTGTGGGACCCCTTGCATAACCCATTCGAAGCGGATTGAGGTACTCGAAGCGTTACTGCGCTGCACGTGCTCACAGCGCTCACAGCGCGGCTGTCGTTGTCGTTATAGCGACACGCGCCCTTTGCTTCGACACGCAAAAGACGAAGATTCGACGTCACTGCCTCAGAAAAACCAATTAAACAACGAGTTCACTATTGGCCCAGTGCTTGCGCTGAACCTTCAGCGAAATGAAAAGAACAGAGCATCGTCAAGAATCCCACAAGAGCCCTCGGCTGCAGAGCGGTTCGATGATGCCGCAGCGGAAGAGAGCAACAATGCTTCGCGTCGCGTTGGTCGTCCTTACACTGCTGTTGCTTGCTGCATACCAATCCAAACCGCAAGGCAACGGCAATTACAACGGCCTCGACCTGGTCGACAAGACAGGAAACATTATCAAGCCGGCGGACTATCGAGATCTTTATCAAGCTCTCGGCACTTTCTTCGTACGCGATCCTATAGGCGCCGAAGAAATGCACTGCACGTATGCGTCGCCCGGCGCCGCCGAGTTCTATCGCAAGAATGGCAAGTTCGCCGATGGGACAGTTCTGGTGAAAGAAGTGTTGGGAACCGATCACGGGCCACTGACGACTGGCGACGCGCACTGGGCTTCGGGAACAAAAGTTTGGTTCGTGATGATCAAGGACAGCAAAGGTCGCTATCCCGGCAATCCACTGTGGGGAGATGGATGGGCTTGGGCACTCTATAAGTCGGACGCGCCGGATAAGCAGATTGCAACCGATTACAAGAAGGACTGTCTGGGCTGCCACATTCCGGCACAGAAAACAGACTGGGTTTACGTTCAGGGTTATCCAGTGTTGTCTTCCAAGTAGGACCAGCCCGGCAGCCCGAAGAGATGTTTAGCGATACTCGAAGGAGGCAATAAAAATGCGAAGGTACGCAGGTGTATTAGCGCTGATCGCAATAGCAATAGCGGTAGCGATGACTGGGACTCTTTTCTTATTCAACAACAGTCGAGTTGCGGCTGAGACGAAGCAATCGGCCGCGCAATTCGACGCCGACGGCAAGTTGAAATTGCCGGAGGACTTTCGAAAGTGGGTTTTTGTAGGCGCTCCACTAACGCCGAATGGACTCAACAATGGCAAAGCTGGTTTCCCGGAATATCACCACGTATACGTCCAGGAGCAAAATATTGATGCCTACCTGAAGACGGGTTCCTTTCCCGAAGGAACAGTGATTGTGAAAGAACTGACCAGGGTTCTCAATCCTACCTTCCCAGACGGTTCTCGGACTGAACCATCGGGACGCGGTTTTTTCAACGGTGAGTACAACGGGATCGACGTAACGGTGAAGGACAGCAAACGGTTTGCAAAAACCAATGGTTGGGGCTTCTTCACTTTCGGCCATCATCCATTGCCGTATGCGGAGACTGCTGCGGAGGCGTCTGTCGGTGAATGCGGGGGATGCCATATCGCGAATGTCGCAAAGACAGATATGACGTGGATTCAGTTCTACCCCTTACTTCGTGACAAGAAGGGTTACTAGGTAACGAGATTTCTATCAGGTTGGCCGAGCACTCAACGATAGAGATCGGTGCAATCTAAAGAAGGAAAACCAAATGAGTAGGTCAAAGGAGGGCAATATGTCGAAAGAAATGGGCACGTCCAATCAAAGTGGTGGACATCTCTACTTGCAAACGAATGAGATTCGGAACTCCATAATACACTATCGCCGTGCTGCGAACGGGACGATCGCAGAAGTGGAGCGCACAGCCACCGGAGGTTTCGGGTCTGGAACTTTCAAACCGATCAGTGGTCAGGAGAGCGCACCGAATGCCTTTGAAGGCGCCGCCAGCGTCGTACTAAGCCCGGATTGCCGGCTTCTTTTCACGACCAACGGTGGCGACAATTCGGTTTCCAGCTTCAGTGTAGGCAAAGATGGCCGGCTCACTTTGTTGGACACAAAGCCTACGGGGAACGCCGTCGAGGGAAAGAGCGGCACCGCCAAATCGCTGGCCTATCTCCCCTCGAAGGGCATGCTGTTCGTGCTGCACTCATTCGGACCCGACCATGTCCGGCTGATGTCGGTCAGCAGCGACGGCAAGCTCACGCCGCGCATGGAGCGATACACAGCGAATACAAAAGACAAGACCGACCGTGTACCCACCATGGCAGTACTTTCGCCCAATGGGAAATTCCTTATTGTCGGCACCACGTTTGATCGGCCAATCGCTCACACCGGCCTTTATCCCGACGGCTCACCGATTCTCTGGGTCCAACAGCCAGACGGCTCATTCAAGGTCATCGCCTCGAATGCACCGGATCCTGACGGCCTCGTCGTATTTCCTGTGCGAGATGACGGCACGCTTGGTGCAGCCAAGTTTCAGGACGGAAAGGCGGGCTCTCCGTTCTACATCGCCTTCCTGCATGGCCGGCCGGACACGTTCGTCATCGGATATGCTGTAGGAGATGGTTGCACCCTGGGAACCATCGATCGAGACGGCAACCTCAGTATCGGCCCGCTTGTGAAGATCGACACGGGCCCGGGCCTGCCCTCTGAGCTGTGCTGGCTGGCGGTCTCACCGGACGACCATCTTGTGTATGCCGCGAACTTTGGCTACAGCTACGTCAGCGCGCTTCGCATCAACGGCAACGGCCTGGAAGTCGCGAAGGATCCAGCGTGCTTAAAGGTGCCGGGGGATGGCACCGCCAGGGGGCTCAACACAACCGTCACCAGCGGTCCGAGCGATAACTGGATTTCGTCGGATGGCAACTATCTCTACCAGATCTACGGGAATGCCGCGAAACTTGTGGGCTACTCTACTCATCCAGACGGCTCACTCCAAGAGATCACGAGCGTGAAAATTCCCTACAACAGCCCGCAGGGTCTGGCTGGCTTCTGATGATCACGGTGAACGCGATGATCCAGTTTCGGGAAATCGACTCGCCGGCGACGCCTCCACCGAGCCCGTCGGATAAGCTTCTGCAACGTGCTAACGGCCTTTGCCGGATCGTTGTGGACAGTTCAAAAAAAGGCAACCAGATCGTTGACGTTTTTCAGCGGTCTCCTCTACGAGTGATATTTCCGAGAATGAGCGTCGCCAGCGCTCAGGAGGCTGTCCTTATTAATACAGCGGGCGGCATTGCGGGTGGCGACCGACTCGAATGCGAGGTGACGGCGGTGGCTAATGCCTCCATCGCTGTCACAACGCAGACGGCAGAACGCGTATACCGCGCTTTAGACGAGCCGGCCCGCGCTTTTACGAAGCTGAAAGTATCCGGCGGCGCGAGGCTGGCTTGGCTTCCACAGGAAACGATCATCTTCAATTGGGCGAGGTTTCACCGCGAGACTGAAATCGAGATTTCTTCGAGAGCAGAGCTGCTTGCGCTTGAGTGGCTTGTGTTTGGTCGTGCCGCACACGGCGAGCAGTTGCTCGGTGGACAGCTCATCGATCAGTGGCGCGTCAGAAACGAGGGCCGGTTGATTTGGGCCGAGAGCTTCCGAGTTGGTGAAGAAGTCTTTCGCCACCTCAACCGCAGGGCAGTGCTGAGCGACTGCAAGGCGGTCGCTACGCTGATCTATTGCGGCCCTGAGCTCGGCAGACGGGTGAACCTCTTGCGCGACATCGCAGGCTCGCTCAAATGCTACTGTGCCGTTACATCGGTTGGTGGACTGATTATTGTTCGCCTGGCCGCGGATGCGTCGTCGAATTTGAAGCTCGCACTTGTCGGTTTCCTTCGGCAACTTGGCACGACGTTTGGTCCGGGCCCATTTCGCGTGCCAAAGATGTGGTTGTCGTGTTGAGGATGTCATGAATTTAACACCGCGAGAAAAAGACAAGCTCATGATCGCGCTCACGGCAATCGTCGCGCGAGGGCGCCTGGCGAAAGGTCTCAAACTAAACTATCCGGAGAGCATCGCAGTTATCACGGACTTTGTGCTTGAAGGAGCGCGTGAAGGGAAATCTGTTGCTGAACTTACTTCAGATGGCGGCAAGGTGCTGACACGAAACCAGGTGATGGAAGGTATTTCAGAAATGATTCACGAGATGCAAGTGGAGGCTACGTTTTTGGATGGTACTAAACTCGTGACGCTTCACAACCCAATTCGCTAGGGGTCACATCTCCAATGATACCAGGCGAAATTTTCCCAGCACCCGGCGAGCTAATCCTCAATGAGAATAGGGCCGCCATCACACTTACCGTCGCGAACACAGGCGACAGAGCGATTCAAGTCGGTAGTCACTACCATTTTGCTGAGGCTAACGCCGCACTGGCGTTTGATCGACAAGCGGCTCTGGGTTTTCGCCTCGACATCCCTGCGGGAACTGCTGTGCGCTTCGAGCCCGGCCAGTCGCGTAAAGTTTCGCTGGTCGCATATGCCGGCCGTCGAGTGATCTATGGTTTCGAGCAGGCCGTAATGGGAGCATTGCCGCAAAGGTAACGAAGATGACGAACAGAATGGCGCGCGACGCCTATGCACAGATGTTTGGTCCTACGGTAGGTGACAAGGTGCGCCTTGCAGATACGGATCTCATAATCGAGGTGGAGAATGACTTCACAATCTATGGCGAAGAGGTGAAGTTCGGAGGGGGAAAGGTTATTCGCGATGGCATGGGCCAGTCGCAGCGTCCTCGTAGCCTGGGCGCCGTCGACACTGTGATCACCAACGCTCTTATTCTGGACCACTGGGGCATTGTGAAAGCCGATATCGCGATCAAGGACGGGCACATCGCAGCAATCGGTAAAGCGGGTAATCCGGACGTGCAACCAAACGTCAGCATAATCATTGGACCAGGCACGGAGGTGATCTCCGGCGAGGGCAAGATTATTACCGCGGGTGGGATTGACGTGCATGTCCATTTCATTTGTCCGCAGCAGATCGAAGAGGCCCTCTATTCAGGACTGACCACAATGATGGGAGGTGGGACCGGGCCCGCTACCGGCACCAATGCCACTACCTGCACGCCAGGCCCCTGGCACATTCAGCGAATGCTGCGGGCAGCCGATGCTTTCCCGATGAACCTTGGGTTTTTCGCGAAGGGCAACGCCAGCTTACCGGCCGGTCTAATCGAACAGATTGAGGCCGGCGCTTGCGGTTTCAAAATCCATGAAGACTGGGGCGCAACACCGTCGGCGATCGACTGTTGCCTCTCAGTTGCTGATGAGATGGATGTGCAGGTTCTAATCCACACCGACACGCTGAACGAGAGTGGTTTCGTCGAAAGGACGATCGCAGCATTCAAGGGTAGAACGATTCACTCCTTTCATACGGAAGGCGCCGGGGGCGGTCACGCCCCCGACATTATCAAGGTGTGCGGCGAGCCGAATGTGATTCCGTCTTCGACAACTCCGACTCGACCCTACACGGTGAATACGCTTGAAGAGGCTCTCGATATGGTGATGGTTACTCATCATCTCGATGCTCGTATTCCTGAGGATCTGGCTTTCGCCGAAAGCCGCATCCGCAACGAGACGATTGCCGCCGAAGACATCCTCCACGATACGGGAGCGCTGTCGATCATGTCATCCGATAGCCAGGCCATGGGTCGCGTAGGCGAAGTGATCATTCGGACGTGGCAAACCGCCGACAAAATGAAACGACAGTTCGGACGGCTCGCAGAAGAACATGGTGACAACGACAATTTCCGGGCTCGGCGTTATGTCTCGAAGTACACGATCAATCCGGCAATCGCACAAGGTATCTCTGCGTACGTCGGTTCGGTTGAAGTCGGAAAGCTCGCTGATCTTTGTGTTTGGGATCCGGCGTTCTTTGGCGTGAAGCCCGATCTGGTATTGAAAAGCGGCAGCATCGCCGCAGCAATTATGGGCGATCCCAACGCATCGATTCCCACGCCGCAGCCCGAGTATTACCGGCCCATGTTCGCAGCGTTTGGTCAGTTGACGGGGGAGAGCTCGGTCACGTTCGTGAGTCAGGCGAGCTTGGAAAACTGCCGCGAGCTTGGACTCGCAAAAAGATTACTTCCCGTTACCAGCACTCGACGCATCGGCAAGAGCTCGATGATTTTGAATAATGCAGTTCCACATATTGAGGTTGACCCGGAAACTTACGAGGTGCGCGCCGATGGTCGGCTTCTAACATGCGAACCGGCGACAGTACTGCCGATGGCTCAACGTTATTTCTTATACTGATATGGCTACTCACGACGCTTCCCTTCCTCGTGCTTACTCGCACCGGCCCGCCGGGCAATGGCCCGACGATGAGGCGACGGGCTCGGTTACTCTGCATTTTGACCAGCGACACCGCCGCCGTACCCGTCTGACAGATGATCTAGGCCGCGACCTGCTGCTCGATCTTCCAAAGGCAGTTGCGATGGCAGACGGCGACGGCTTGCACCTTGAGGATGGCAGATGGCTCAGGGTCCGAGCAGCAGCGGAAGTCGTCGTTGAAGTCCGGCATAAGGATCCCACTCAGCTTGTGCGTCTTGCGTGGCATTTAGGTAATCGACATTTGCCAACCGAGATTCGCGATCAAGCTCTTCGTATTCGACCAGATCATGTGATCGAAGAGATGCTCCTTCGCTTCGACGCGGAGGTCGTTAAAGTGGAGACCGCGTTCCAGCCCGAGGGCGGCGCTTACGGAAGCGAAAACGATCATCGCCACCATCGCGAGGAACCGCATCATCATGACTAATGATCAATGCCGCTTGCCATTGCTAGGAGTGTTGAGACAGCAAACCTGGCTCTCACCTGCATTTCCTACAGGTGCCTATAGCTATTCGCACGGTATTGAGTGGGCCGTCGAAGCAGGACAGATTTATGACCGCGAGACTCTGGTCGACTGGCTCGAAGCGGATCTGTGTTATGGCTCGGGGCGCAATGAAGCGATCTTTTTCAACGAGTCGTGGCGATCCGCGTCAGAAGACAATCGAGCGCGGTTAATAGAAGTGGCGGAACTGGCTGCAGTCTTTCGAAGCACATCAGAGTTTGCGCTCGAATCAATCCAGCAGGGCACTGCATGTCTCGCTACGCTCTGCCGGGTATGGTACGACCGCCTTCTTGACTGGCTTTTGGAAACGCTTCGCAAACTCAATCTGCCGCCGGCGTTCGCCGTTGTTCTCGGAGTTCGCGCGGCGACACAAGGCGTTCCGGCTAGCTTGGCGTTGCCCGCATTCCTGCAAAGCATTGTTGCGAATCTGGTGAACGCTGGAGTTCGACTTCTACCGCTTGGTCAAACTGATGGACAGCGTGCCCTCGCTCAGCTCGAGAAGGCAGTATTACACGCAAGCGAACGAGCCAGGCTAGCCACACTTGATGACCTTGGGTCCGCCGCATTCATGGTGGACCTGTCTTCGATGGCCCATGAAACGCAATATACGAGGTTGTTCCGCTCATGACGATTACCGACTCCGATCACGAAACCCGTCCTTTGCGCATCGGCATCGGTGGCCCGGTCGGCTCAGGCAAAACCGCGCTCGTCGAAATGCTCTGCAAGAGGCTCCGCGACACTTATGACATTTACGTGATTACGAACGATATTTACACCAAAGAAGACCAGCTCATTCTTACACGCGCGAAGGCTCTTCCGGCTGAACGCATCATGGGTGTCGAGACCGGTGGCTGTCCGCATACTGCGATTCGAGAAGACGCTTCGATGAACCTGATGGCTATTGAGGAAATGAATAAGAAATTTCCGGGTGCAGAAATATGTTTTGTCGAGTCAGGTGGTGACAATCTTGCGGCAACGTTCAGTCCTGAACTCGCAGACCTGACGATCTACGTGATCGATGTCGCCGAAGGTGAGAAAATACCACGCAAGGGTGGTCCCGGAATAACGCGTTCCGATCTACTCGTAATCAATAAGATCGACCTGGCTCCTTTGGTAGGCGCCGACCTTGAAGTAATGAAGTCAGATACACAGCGAATGCGCCCTCAGCGGCCGTTCGTCTTTACAAATCTGAGAAGCGGTGAAGGCGTCGATCGAATCGCGGAATTTGTGATCGAGAAAGGCGGCTTGGCGAATTAACCAGAACCCGGCATTAGTAGAAGGGGAGAACACATGCCAATTATCTCGCGCGGGTTTTCAGGCAGGCGCCACGCGACAGATCCAAAGTTACCACCAGGACAGTACCTCACCACTGATTTTCCTGTTTTGTCTGCTGGTCCTACGCCACGCATCCCCCTGGATCGATGGGAACTCACGATCGACGACGGTAAGAACGTTGTGCGAAGCTGGGATTGGAAGTCGTTTCGCGACTTACCCACTGAAACAGTCACAGTTGACATCCACTGCGTTACTCGCTGGTCAAAACTCGGCACGTCCTGGGAAGGTGTTTCGCTCGATACACTGTTCGCGGATCTAAAAACAGACGCACGCTATACTATGGTTCGTTCCTATGGTGACTACTCCTCGAATGTGCCTCTTCAAGATCTTCTCGAGCACCAGGCGTGGATTGCGTTTCGATTTGACGGCGAAGATCTCGCGCCGGAACACGGTGGTCCCGCGCGGCTTCTTGTTCCTCACCTCTATTTATGGAAGAGTGCGAAATGGGTTCGAAGAATTACGTTGATGGATCACGATAGACCAGGTTTCTGGGAGAGTCTCGGTTATCACATCTATGGAGACCCATGGCGCGAGCAACGTTATTCGAGCGACGAGTAGTTTGGCGAGTGGGAACTGTCGTTGCTCTTCGTGACGAAACATCGAGAGCAAAAACCATTACGCTTGACATCCCAGATTGGCCGGGTCATCTGGCGGGTCAACACGTCGACGTTCGTTTGACCGCACCGGATGGATATTCGGCGGTCAGGTCATACTCGATCGCTTCTGCGGCGAACTCGGGAAAGCGGATCGAGCTGACCGTGGAGCGACTGGCGGACGGCGAAGTCTCTCCTTATCTCACACAGGAACTCCGTGTCGGCGATCCCCTTGAGTTGCGAGGTCCAATCGGGGGTTGGTTTGTTTGGCGTGCTGAACAAACGGAGCCCGTCCAATTGTTAGCTGGAGGTTCGGGGATCGTGCCGCTTATGTCGATGATTCGGTCGCGCCCGGAAGCACACAGCACGGCGCCTTTTCGTTTGCTGTACTCCGTTCGTGAACCCGAATCGGTTTTCTATCGTGATGAACTACAGACGCTGTCTTCTCAGCAACAGGTCTCTATTCGGTACGTATATACAAGAGCCACTCCCGAAGGTTGGCCGCGCCCGGCTGGCAGGATCAATGCCGCTCTCATTGCAGAGACGGCGTGGCCTGCGGATCTACTACCGACTTGCTACGTTTGCGGCCCCACATCATTTGTTGAAACCGCAACTGGCCTTCTGATCGCTGCCGGCATTAGCGCCGACATGATCAAGACGGAACGCTTTGGACCGACGGGAGACCGAAAACGAACTTATTAAAGTCTCAGCGCATCTTGATATAAACAACTTAGTGTTAAGCCGCGTCAGACCGTGATTCTTTCTCGACGGAATTGCTCTCCTCGACGAGGAAAGATTGAACAGCCCGACACAGAGACCTCTGCCAGTCTACCGTCACAACTTCGTAACTAGATAACTTGGCTACCGCTGACCGACTGATGATCCGCAGCCATTCTCAAGAAACGCCAGTGAGATCGTCACAACGAGACGTGACGGGCATCATCGATTTCTCTTCAGGCCAAAGCTTACGATGTTTTACGGCTGCTTGATCATTGATCGAGAGGGTTCAAATGACCGTTGTCAGATTTTTCCTCTCTCATTCAAGCATTCAAGCCTTCGATGGTGACGGTCTGACCACCTGTGAGTGCGCCACCGAAAAGGCAAAGCGTTGCCGCGGGCGGGAGCGACTGATTGACTAGCCGCCCCGCTCGCGGAGCGCACGGATCGAATGACTCGCCGCCTCCGGCCTTAGGTCAGGGGGCTCCGGTCAGTGGCGGGGTCTTTTAACTTGGAATGGCTTAATGAAAGTAAGGAGGTAACAGAATGCTACCTGGAACAGCTATGGCTCCGATAAAGAGCCTGCGTAATGCGACGACGAGGGACCCGTTTTATCTGCTTCAGAACAGGTTGAGTCGTTTGTTCGACTTTCCGCTCGCGCCTTTTGAGGAGGAAACGCTCCCGTTGACGACCTGGGTGCCGGCCTGCGACATCTTTGAGACCGACAAAGAGATCGTCGTGAAGGCTGAGATTCCCGGTCTGAAGAAAGAAGACGTGTCGGTCAGCATCGACAACAATGTGTTGACAATCCGCGGCGAGCGTAAGTTTGCGGATGAGGTGAAACGCGAGAACTATCATCGCGTGGAGCGCAGCTACGGCGAATTTCTGCGCAGCTTCACTCTGCCGGCGTTCATCGATGCGAATAAGATCCTTGCTGAGTTCAAGGATGGCCTGCTTTGGGTCTTCTTGCCGAAACTGGAAGAAGCGAAACCGAAGCAGATCGAAGTCAAGGTGAAGTAGTCGGCATGTACCATGTGACGCACACATGGTAAGCCCGAGCTTACAGCCGCAGGTCAGCTCTCCCTTCCACCTGTGGCTGTAGCTCTTGGGAGGAAGTTCTTCTCGAGCCAAGACGAACGGCAGAGGATTTGGAGGTCATATAGTGACTCATGCACTTCAAATGCTTAAGCATGAGCATCGGGTAATCGAGAGAGCGTTGCGCGCACTCGATGGAGTCTGCGTCAGGCTCCAGTGGGGACACAATGTTCCGGCAGGAGCACTCTCACAATTAGCAGACTTCATAAGTACGTTTGCTGATCGGCATCATCATGGAAAGGAAGAGGCGTACCTCTTTCCCGTCTTGCAACGACACGGCTTTGCGCAAAACGGCGGACCGCTCGGTGCCATCGCGCGAGAGCACCAGATTGAAAGCGAGTTGAGCACAAAGATGCACCGCGCAATCGAGGGCTACAGAGAAGAGGACCCGCTAGCAAGGCAACGCTTCGTTGATGCTGCCCGCAAATACGTTGATCATCTTCTCAGTCACATTGACAAGGAAGATGCGATCTTACTTAGGCTCGCTGATGAGATACTTGATGAGGAGGACATAGCTTTGTTGGGTGCGGGCTTTAAGCAAGCAGAAATGGAGTTAGGCGCGGGAGTGAATGAAAAGTATGACCGGATTGCTTCGGCGTTAGAACGAGAGTGGGCGCTGTAGATGGATCGCCTGCTCATCGTCTTGTTGAGATGGCATCATGAAACATCACATTGTCGCGTGCATTAGCTCATAACCCGCCGCGCTATCTAACTGCGAAACCTAACTGCGAAATTCTTCGCTGCGATTCGGCTATTTTTCGCAAAGAGTGACCAATAAATGCACAAGATTGGTGTTTCTTGGCGGCACGAACATTGCTCTTCAAGAAAGCGAGTTGACTGTCTGTAGAGTTCGCTTCGAGCGCTCGAGCCTGGTTCAGGAGCAAGCGGGTGCATCGCCTGGAAAGCGCTCGGTCGAACTGGTGCGAGTGCCGTTGCTAGCTGCGTGAGACGTGATTTTGGTGTGAATTGTGATCGGTGAGGTTGAGCGACTGATTTCACGCACTAAGGTGAAGATGGTGCTGTAGCATTGTTCTTCACGTTCACGAATAGCGCTTGACGGGTCCAATTGTGATCGACTGAATCAAGGGTCAAGAGAATGATTTCGCGAATGACTGAGGCAGAAGCACGTACGCTGCTCACCGCTGGCCGGGTTGGTCGGTTAGGCTGCGTATATAAAGACGGCCCCTATGTGATACCTGTAAACTACGCCTTCGATGGTGACAGCATCTTTGTTCATTCGTTGCCGGGCCGGAAGCTTGAGGCACTCCGAGCCAACCCGCGAGCCTGTCTTCAGGTTGATGAAATCGATAATCCTTATCACTGGCAAAGCGCCATAGCCTACGGAGTCTTTGAAGAGCTTACTGATTCGAACGAACGCGCCGCAGCGTCGCGACTGCTGTTAGCGCGGTTTCCGAATCTGACTCCCGTTGAATCTGTTCCGGTCCATGATGGACAATCATCTGTGAGCATCTTTCGAATTCAAATCCAGGAAATCACCGGCGTGGCAGAGAAATCCCCTTCAGGTCCAGGTACTCCGAGCATTACCGCTTAATTTTTCCTTCAGCCAATAGCCTGCCTCAATAGACTACGGTTATTCTTCGAGAGAACCGGGGCGGGTCTATGCCACTTACCGATCATCTTGCTGTGAGGCTCGCGATTTCGCTCGGGATTGGTTTACTGATCGGCGTTGAGCGAGAACGCAGAAAGGGATCCGGCCCTTCGCGAGCGCCGGCAGGTATTAGAACTTTCGCGGTTGTCTCGCTGGCTGGCGGTATCAGTCTCACGGTTGGAGGCGAGCTGCTTCTGTCGGTCGTCGCCATCTGCATAGCCGGTCTCTCTATCGTAGCCTACCGGCTCAAGCGTCGCGACGATCCCGGCTTCACCACAGCGGCTGCTTTATTGACCGCATTGCTTCTTGGGGCGCTGGCAGTGAGGCAACCTGCCCTGGCCGCCGGTCTCGCAGTCGCGGTCGCAGTGCTGTTAGCCGCGCGGACACGGCTCCATCAATTCGTCCAGCAAGTACTGACTGAGCAGGAGCTTCAAGATGCGTTGTTATTTGCAGCCGCGGCGCTTGTGATTTTACCGCTCACGCCGGATCAACCGTTAGGGCCTTTGGCGGTGTTGAACCTGCGCACGCTGTGGAAGCTTGTGGTGATCGTGATGTCGATCAGCGCCGCCGGCTACATCGCCTTGCGAGCACTCGGACCACGGTATGGACTTCCAATAGTTGGACTGGCTTCGGGGTTTGTTTCCAGCGCTGCGACCATAGGCTCGATGGGATCGCGAGCCGCTCAAGAAACAAAGCTGATGAGGGCAGCAGTCGCAGGAGCAGTCCTCTCCACGGTGTCCACCATTATTCAAATGGGCGCAGTTCTGCTGGTGACCGATCGATCGACTCTCACGGCTATGCGGGTGCCGCTTCTGCTGGCGGGAGCCGCTGCCGTACTCTATGGCGCGTTGTTCACGATCAAGACCGCGCATCACCAAACACAAAGCGACGAAGCTACAGGGCGGGCATTCAATCTAATCACCGCGATTATCTTCGCGGTGACAGTCTCGGCGATACTTCTCGCGTCCGCGGCGGTGAACCGCTGGCTGGGTTCTGCTGGCCTGGCCCTCGCGGCCGGGCTTGCAGGATTTGTCGACACTCATTCCGCCGCGATCTCAGTTGCTTCCCTGGTTGCCACAAACAAGATCGCAGCAACAGAAGCTGTCCTGCCAATTCTGATCGGGCTTACTACCAACACAATCACCAAAGCCGTGATCGCAATAACAACCGGCGGCGTCAGGTTCGCCCTTCAGGTAATTCCCGGGCTCTTGTTGGTCATCTTCGCCGCTTGGGCGGGTTTTGCTGCAGCAATACTCTAACCTTTCGAACCATCTGTGGTGGTCGTGACAACACATCACGTCGCGACGTGGTACTACGCACAGTCTGAGCTAGCTCGAGGTATCTAATTGATCTATGATCCGAGTTGCCTCAGTCGCTTAGCGTTGGCCCTATTTGCTGTTGCAAATAGTCGTTCGCGCCGACTACTATGCGAAGCCATGCCGGAGCGCCATTTTTCTACTGACCTCTTCAAGTTCTTAAGAGAACTGAAAAACAATAACAACCGAGAATGGTTTGCTGAAAACAAGCAAAGATTCGAGGAATCGGTGCGTGGTCCGTTCCTGCGCTTCATCGCAGATGTTGCTCCGATGCTCCACGGAATCAGTGCGCGTATTGTTGCAGATCCCAGGCCGAGCGGAGGCTCGCTCTTTCGGATCTATCGGGACATCCGCTTTTCCAAGGACAAGAGTCCTTACAAGACGCACGTTGCCGCTAATTTTCCGCACCTCGGCGCTGGAAGTGACGTTTCGGCTGCCGGCTTCTATCTTCATCTCGAGCCTCGAGCGAGTTTTGCCGCGGCCGGTGTTTGGCATCCCGATCCTGCGACGCTAGCGCGTGTTCGGCGCGGAATGGTCGAACGACCCAAGGAATGGCAGGCAATCCGTCGGAGCAAACTCGAGGTTCACGGCGATAAGTTGACGCGTCCCCCAAAGGGCTTCGATCCAAATCACCAGTTCGCCGAGGACTTAAAGCTAAAGGACTTTATCAGTTCGGTCAGGTATATCGACAAGGAAGTGTGCGATCCGAAATTCATTTTGCAGTTTGTGACTGCCTGTCGAAAGATGAGCCCCCTCGTTCAATTCCTTACAGCATCGCTGGGGCTAGAGTGGTAGCGGGTGAGTTCTGAGTTCTGAGTACTGAGTTCTGAATTCTGCGTATCGAGCGCCCGACTCAGACGTCAAAACTCCCTAATCACAACTCAGAACTCAGTACTCAGAACTCAGAACTTCTTTTTCCCCCTGGACTACGGCTTAATCATCTGCTGCTTCCCGGCTTTGTTTTGCAATTTGATTGAGGTATCGGGGCCATCCGCCTTAAGCGTGAGTTGCGTGGAATCAGTTCCACCTACCAGGCCTAGCCCGCCGCCCTCTACTGATGCGCCCATTTTGACCTCGGGTCGTCCGTTTGGATCGATTAGTCGAAGCATCACTGTTTCAGGATATCCGACCTTGCCATCCGGCCATTTATATACCGGGTCACCTGCGTGAATCTTAATGCTGGCTCTGACTTTTCCTTGATCATCGACGATCTCAAGCTCACGCCCTCGCAGGACCGGAGCAACGTTGTCTGACGCGCTTATCGCTGGTCCAGTTGCTTGCACTCGATATACCTGTGCCAGGAGAAATATCGTGAGTCCGAGGTTGAAAAGCGTAAGCACGACAAGAACCCGAGTTAACTTCATGGTCGCCTCCTTGAGAGAATGTTTCTCCCTTAGACGGATCAACAACGCCAGATCTTCCATTTCTTTTTTGCGTTTCTTCGAACGTCTTATCCGGCGTGTAGAAACGAAGGTTGATGTCTACGTTGCGAACCTCTGCGGCCTTTTGCGTGAAACCCGCCTTCGACCCGCAGCGAACGAAGGGGACATCGCGCGTGCCCCCGGGGCCGTCCTCCACTAAATCTCTGGTTTCAGGCAAAGGCCACGAAGGTTCGCGAAGGGGCGCAAAGAACGCAATGTCGAAAGCCGCTTGTCTCTCGATGACTATCAAACCGGCTTCGAACAATGACCGATCTACAAGGCGGTCACATTGCGATCAACTTTGCGCTGAGATGTATTTCCGTTCCGGACAGCGCCTTTGACACGGGACAGTTCTGTTTGGCGTCGAGTGCGTACTGTTGAAATGTCTTGTCGTCGATCCCGGGCACCTCGGCTTCGGTCTCGAGGTCAATCCGGGTAATGGCAAACGCGTCGTCAACTTTTTCCAGTTTCACTCTCGCCTCTGTGTGGATACGCTCCGGAGTGATGCGTGCGCGCGAAAGTTGCGCCGTGAGCGCCATGGTGAAACAGCCCGCGTGGGCCGCGCCCAGCAGCTCTTCCGGGTTTGTTGCCGATTGCCCTTCCTCGAACCGGGACTTGAACGAATATGGGCCTTCGAGCGCCCCGCTTTCGAGTTTCAGTCTCCCGCCGCCTTCGGCGAGATTGCCGTTCCATTCGGCTTCTGCCTTCCGTGTCGGCATAACGTCTCCTTCAATTTGCAGTGTGACTCGTGGACTCCCGCGGTCGCCCTCGTCAAAAAATGCCGCGGAGTTAACTAGAATTGCGCGAAACCTCGTCGACGAACAACTCGGCTACACAGGTCAGCGAGTTCAGAATTATTGTTCGGCTCATTTCGCCTTCTTCCTATTGAAATCGAGGTCTCGACCCCATCGGTCCAACCTGATTAGCTGTCCGCTCTTCGCCTTGATTCTAGGCTCCGACTCCAATAATAGACCAAGCCTTGTCCAGCAATGTATAAGTAAACCTGTATCAATCCAATTCTCGGCGAGATTGTGAACCTCGATTACTAGATCTCAGGTTCGACCGGTTGATGTGATGCGGTATTCGTTCGGCGAGACGAGGTGAAGCGATGAGCGAACTGCTGGCTGAAATTCTTGAGGCGCACGGCGGTATTGATCGGTGGAATCAGTACCAGAAAGTCGAGGCCACGATAGTGAGTGGCGGCGGGCTCTTCCCGTTCAAGGGCGTGCCGCAGGATTCAAACCCGCGCCGCATGACCGTCTGGTTGCACGAGGAACGCTCGTCGGTTTTCCCCTACGGGGCTCCCGATCAGCGCACTATGTTCACGCCGGAGCGGGTCGCCATCGAAAAACTCGACGGCCGTCTTGTCGCCGAGCGCTATGCACCCAGAGACTCATTCGCCGGCCACCAGATGAGCACGCCCTGGGATGCGCTCCATCGTGCTTATTTCAACGGCGAAGCCTTATGGACCTACCTGACTACGCCTTTCCTGCTTGCGATGAATGGCGTGCGAGTCGAGGAGACCGAGCCCTGGCGCGAAGGCGCGAAGACTTGGCGAGTGTTGCGCGCGTACTTTCCTGGTTCGATTGAGACGCACTGCCTGGTTCAGGACTTTTTCTTCGGCGAGGATCTCTTGCTCCGCCGCCACGACTACAGCGTGAGCATCGCAGGAGGTTTTGCTGCGGCGCAACTGACTTCAGATTATGTGACGGCGAACGGCGTTCGTCTTCCAACAAAGCGCCGGGCTTACACGCGCGGACCTGACCGCCGGCCGATCCTGGAAATGCTGATGGTCTCAATTGACATCAGCGAGGTTCTCTTCACAGGATAGTTGAGGAATAGGAGAGTGAATAATGTTCGAAAGAGGTTACTGATGAGTAAGCGAGAACGAATGTTTTCAGAGTTCGACGCTAAGTGAGTGACATTCTACTGTGATGCAGAAGGGAAACATGAGCACAGCACAAACAAATCTTCGCGAACCCCAGCTTTATGGTCAGACAGTTGTCGTGATCGGCGGCAGCGCCGGAATCGGACTGGAAACAGCCAGAAGTGCACGCGCTGAGGGAGCCAATGTAGTCATCACCGGACGCGACCCGGAGCGCCTGCAGCAAGCTGCGATCGAGCTTGGCGGGGTGAGCAGTGCCGCCTTCGACGCGACGGACTTCGATCGGCTAAAACGTTTCTTCGACGAGTTGCCGGCGCCGGTCGACCACGTGATGGTTACGGCCGGCGGCCCGTACTACGCGCGCTTGAACGATATCGACTTCGAGCAAGCCAGTCGAAACGTCGACCAGCGCCTCTTGCTGCCCCTGCACGTCGCGCGCAACGCAGTCGGCAAAGTTCGGCCCGGCGGATCGCTGCTGTTCATGAGTGGTACAGGCGCCCGACGTCCTGCCGTCGGGATGGCGCTGATGTCGGCTTTTACAGCCGCTATGCCTGCTCTCACGAAGGTGCTCGCACTCGAAATCGCGCCGGTGCGAGTAAACCTCATCGCGCCCGGCTTCGTCGACACACCACTGTCGGCGAAGTTGTTAAGCGACCGACTCGACGAACGTCGTGAGCAGCTCCGAACGACGCTGCCGATCGGTCGAGTTGTTGGCCCGGGCGACGTCGCCGCACTTGCCATCCATCTGATGACAAATACCGCGATAACCGGGGCTACGTACGACATCGACGGCGGTCAGCAACTGGTCGAGGCCTGACACACAAGAGACCGTCGGGACTATCTGAGTGCCGACGTTGGTTATCTAGGTGATGATGATCGCATTGTCCTCTTGCGGCAGCCGCGGGTGAAAGTCTGCAACACTCGAAAGGGAGAAATAACTATGAAGATTCCGGAAACCGTTCGCGAGCTTCTGACGAAGGCTCCTCTCGCTCATTTGACTACGCTCAATTCAGATGGCAGCCCACAGGTCACCGTCGTCTGGGTCGGAATAGAAAACGAAGAGTTCGTGCTGGGCCATCTCGCGGAGCATAAGAAGGTCAGGAACATTCGGCGCGACCCAAGAGTCGCGTTGTCCCTGCTCGGAGATAAAATAAGTCCGCAAGGATTGCGCGAATACTTAGTGATTTACGGCAAGGCGCGTGTGACCGAAGGCGGCGCAGTGGCTCTCGTGCAACAGCTCGGCAGAATCTATTTGGGGCCGAACGTTGACTTTCCGCCGGCTGCGATGCGGAACATTCCGGGTTACATCACGAGAATCACACCTACCGGTTTCGCCGGTATCGGTCCATGGAATGCAAAAGGCGGCGAGTAGGAACTTCCCGCCATGATTGTCGGAAGCGGGGTCGGCCGCATCCGGCCTACCTCATTGGCCTCGCCGCCGTCGTATTCATTCGATTGCTGCGCTCCACCCTGAGCTTAACGCCCGCCTGGCATGCGATCGCAAGCTCGATATTCCGGCTCGACGGGTAGGGCGCTGGAACGGCGTGCTAGCTACTAACTGATGCCGGGCCGCCGGCAAGGACAATGCGTCGTGTTGGCATAATGGATTGAGAGCCGTCTAACGGTCGCGTTCAGCCGCACGCGTGGAGCGAAGCGGAATGCGAGTCGGTTGCAACCCGCGCGTCATCTATTTTGCTGGCTTTCCCAAAATATCGATGACTCGCCCAAGATTCCCCTTGACTTCACCGCCCTGGTCTATTTCTGGCCTGGCTTTGAGATACTCAGAAACCTCGCGGAAAAAGGAAATGATTGCCTGCGCTTCTTGTGGTGGTTGAGCCGTCTGCAGAAATCTGAGGATTGATCTGATCGCATAATGTAGAGGTATTAAGCTCCTTTTGCCCTCGCTCGCCCGAAGTTTTTCCCACTCTTGTGTTACATGCTGAAGTCGTTCATTGAAACTCCGTCGTGCAGATTTCTCTTCTTGAAGATATAGAACGATACGGTCGAAATCCCACGGGCTGGCTGCACATTTGTGCATCTGTTCTTCGTTTAGCTCAAGAGTTCCGCTGGCTATTCTTGCTTCGAATGGGTGTATTAGTATTTCTTTCTTCTGTGAAAAGGTGGGTAGTTCGACAAATCTCTGCGACTCCTCAAATACCGGAGGATCGACAAATCTCTGCGACTCCTCAAATACCGGAGGAGTTGTTGGCTTTCGGATTTGTCTAGCACTCGAATGAAGTGCAGGTCTTGGGGGCAAAGCATCTCGGACGTAATATCCAATAATCGTCATGAAGGCTAACGATGCAGAGACAATCACAATGACCCTCAAATCTGATGAACCTATTTGGGCGGGGACTATCGTAAGCCCGACCAAAAGTGCTATTACCGCTATAACAAAAAGAAAAGGCTCGCTCTTAATCTTGCTTACGACTTGTGCCACAACTTCCCAAATACTGGGTTGATTTGAAGGTTTCTCTCCTTTAGCCATAAAGTATCTATCCTCCCACCTTGAACTCACTGTTTTGCGGGTAGCGCCAACCATGAGCTGTTAGACAGAAAACTGGATAATCCATTTATGCGCTTTTCTGTCTAAGCTGGAGGCAGATTATAGGCGTGTTAGTGTCAAGCGGGTAGCGGCGGCGGTCGGCGAGGGATCGACCGCAGTCTCATCCGTACATCACATTCTTGCGGGATAGGCACAATAGCTCAATGTCGGCTCGCGGTTGACTTTTCGATTGGAGCGTTTGACTAGTCACAACGCCAGGGTTTCTGTCAGCGCCTCAAACAATTTCCCAATTTCGCGGGGCGCCAGTCTATTTCGCTTGACTCTGCTAACTGCAAGTTCTCGCTGGCGCCCGCATATTGGACTCGCATTCATCGCGGTAACACGATCACGACAATGGCTGACCGGCCGCGACACTCTCGAACGCATTAAGCTCGGCAATCGCATTCGATGGGAGTTCTAACGCTGCAGCATGAAGATTCTCACGAAGATGTTCCCTCGAAGATGTGCCCGGGATCAGCAGAATGTTGGGAGAACGCTGAAGAAGCCAGGCAAGCGCGACCTGCATTGGGGTAGCTTGCATTGATTCAGCCACTCGATCGAGCGCCGACGATTGCAACGGCGTGAATCCTCCCAACGGAAAGAACGGGACATAAGCGATGCCTTGTTGCGCGAGAGCATCGATGAAAGCATCGTCATTGCGGTGCACCACATTGTAGAGGTTTTGGACGCAGACTATTTCAGTGATCTTCTGAGCCTCTGCGAGTTGCCGAGGAGTTACATTGCTGAGGCCTATTTGATCAATCAATCCCTGACGCTTGAGCTCGATGAGCACAGTGAGCGGTTCCTCAATCGAGCCTTCTGATGGCCCCATGACTTCACCCACTCTAAGGTTGACAACGTCGAGACGTTCGACACCGAGATTCCGAAGATTGTCCTGTACGCCGTCGATCAGCTCATTACGAGAGAGGGCATGGATCCAGGATTTGTCTTCACCGCGGCGGGCGCCCACTTTGGTTATGATTACGAGGCCATCCGGGTAGGGATGAAGAGCCTGTTTGATAATCTGGTTCGTTACATGCGGACCGTAAAAGTCGCTGGTGTCGATATGGTTGACCCCCGACTCAATTGCGTGTCGCAAGACGGCAATCGCAGCGTTAATATCACGTGGAGGTCCCCAGACCTGAGGCCCAGCGAGTTGCATCGCCCCGTAGCCCATCCGGTATACGCTCATTGAGGTCCCGGGAAATGCAAAAGTTCCACCGAGTTTCGTTCCGTTTGTCATTATGTATTCCCTCCCATCCGCGGATCGTCTTCATCGTGAGTACGTGAAGACAACTTCAGATGTGTAGTTTTCTATTTTGTTTCGAAGTAGTGCGATCGGTCCAGATCGGGAATTAGCGCGGGTTCTTTTGGGCGCCATCCCAATTCTTCCTGAGTTATCCGGGTTGATGCCGGGTCGTCGACCGCGGCGAAAGGCGCAAACCACCCGAAGTGGTCCGTCGCTTCATCACGAAACTTGCTGACGAGCGATTTGACGGCCGCTTCCGAGCGAGCGAGGCCGAGGACCTGATATCCGGCGTTGATCAGTTCCTTAACGATTGAAGAACCTATGAAGCCCGTGGCGCCTGTAACGAAGATGCGCATGTTCAGATTCCCGCTTCGCAACCAGTATGCGCCTGTGCTCTTCCAAGGGGAATCCACAATCGTCCGTAGTTCTTGTCCAAAAGTCCATCGTCGTTGTCAAAAGCGCCAACGTCTCTTCGGGCGGCTATCGGTTTTAGAGTACCTGAGATAATGCACCCCCGCGATCGGAGATTGATTAAGACCATCTGCAGGAGAGAGTGGGGTCACAAGAGCGGCGACCGATTGGCCGCATGGGTCAATTTTTTCCAATACCGAACTCATCCGCTGTTGGATAATGGGTGAAAATCTATGAAACGAACTTTGGTTCTTATTCTCGGCGCACTGGCTGCAGCCGTCGTGTTCGCGGGGCTTGTGCATGCGGTGCTAGTGGCGGCACACGTTTCCGAGCCAGCCGCGATCACGGTTTACGGCCTGACCCCCCGGCGACTCTGGGCCACCACGATCAGTGTGTTGGCGCTGGTCGGCGTGCTCATCGGGGGGCTGGCTCTGACGCGCCCCGCCAGTCGCTTCGGCTCCGGGCGACTCGGAGCCGTCGTGGCCTTGGTGGCGGGTCTACTCGCGGTGGTCAACGGCGCGCTGGTTTTGGCCATCGCCGACGGTGGTCCCGGCACCGGCAACGGAGTAGTCGGTGGCGCCGCAGCGTTGGTGCTCGGGCTGATTGCCCTGGCCCTCGGTGGGCTGGCTCTCGGTCGCTCACGCCGCAGAGCAGGTGTAGACAACGTCGTCGATTGAAGGAGACACGCTGGCGATACAGACGTTACCGAGACCACCGTCGGCTTCGACATCGGCGGCAACTCGTCGCTTGGCATTTTCTCGTAACGCCCTCTGGTTTTACGCCCGCCTTGCTTCACTCGGTACACTTGTGTAGCCAGCGCCCTTCCTTCAAAATGCTGCATAATACCGGAATGGACATTGAAACCATGCAAACGGTCTATGAAGCGGCAGGCGGTATCGACGCGCTGCTAAGGTTGGCCCACGCGTGGCACACGCGAGTGCTAGAGGACGAAGTGGTTAGCCATGCGTTCAGCCACGGATACCATCCGCAGCACACCGAGCGCCTTGCGGCGTATTGGGCGGAAGCACTCGGTGGGCCAACGATGTACACCGACCGGTACGGTGATGAGACGTCAGTCGTGCGCATTCACAGCGGCAACGGGCCGCATGAAGAGATGGATCAGCGAGCGATCGCCTGTTTCGATCAGGCGCTGGAAGATGTCGGCCTCGCCCGCAACGAGCGGCTGCGAAGCGTGCTTCACGATTACTTCGCGTGGGCCACCACGACCACGATGTCTCGTTACCACGACTCTGCTGAGGACGTGCCGGATGGTTTGCGAATCCCAAAGTGGTCCTGGCACGGACTCGTCAGTGCAGCGGACGACATTTGAAAGTCCGTTTTTAGTTGCGCGGCGCGCGTTGCGTCGCTGCGGTATCCTCACTCGCCCGGTTCCATATACATTTCCAAGTATGTCCATCGAGATCCTGAAAGCTGTGTCCGTACACGAATCCATGATCCAGGTCTTATGACTCGAAACGCGCGAATAACCTGTTGAGTCACCGGCTCAGATTGAAGTGAAGTCACGAGTGGTATAAGAATAGACACCTGCGTTGGGCTGAAGCGAGGGTGCTCTATGCGCTCGGCTCTCTCGAAATATCCCATTTTGGCCGCGCTGGCGATTGCGGTGTTCGTCTCGTTTAGTGTCCGGGCAAGTGGCGAGCGACTACCGGTAAAGACTTACACGACTGCTGACGGGCTGTTGCGCGATTCGGTCTTTCGCATCAAGCAAGACTCGCGTGGCTATCTCTGGCTTTGCACGGGAGAGGGCCTATCGCGATTCGACGGTTACAAATTCACAAACTACACGATGAGCGACGGCTTGCCGCTTCCCTCGGTAAATGACGTGGTCGAAGCCAGCGACGGTACGATTTGGATTGCAACTTACAACGGGTTAGTACGCTTCAATGCTGCCGGTGTGCGCGCACCTTATTCACCACAGGCAAACCAAACCAGCAACTTGATGTTTCAGGTCTTCGCGCCCGGCGACAGTAAGTTCGAAAGAGATATTAGCGTTTTGCTCGCGGACGAAAACGGCCAGGTTTGGTTGGGAACAAGAGCAGGGGTTTACCGGATGCAAGTCAAAGAGGGGCAGCCGCAATTCGAGAGAGCCGCCCCCTACCAGACGACTTCGCTAATCAAAGATCATCTTGGTGGATTGTGGGTGGGTACGTTCTCCGACGGTCTTTATCGCCTCTCGGCGGACAGGGCGAACATTTTGGAGCATCTCACCTCCAAAGAAGGATTGCCCAGGAATTATGGAACGCCAAGCACAACGATTTCCGCGTTACTGGAAGACAAAGAAGGCAACATCTGGGTTGGCACTCGTTCAGGTGTTGTTTGTCAACTCGCGTTTGATTCAAGGTCCGGCCGTCATGTGGTTTCGCGCTGCTATGACAAAAGAGAGGGCTTGCCACATGATTGGGTAAACTCGATATTTCAGTCTTCTGATGGCAGTTTGTGGATCTGCAGCACTAGTTTGATCCGTGTATCGCGAGGAGATGCGATACGTAAATTAACTCTTCAACCTTTCGGCGCCACGCAGGGATTTTGCGATGATGGAGTTAATGACATCGCTGAAGACCGTGACGGCAACTTTTGGATTGCGACTGCGTGTGGATTGGAGAAATGGACACTGAGCGGTTTTACCACCTACCACACCCAGGACGGCCTCTCTTCGTCAAAGATCAACTCGTTGTTGGAAACGATTGACGGCGAGCTGGTCGTCACAGACCACGACGTTGCACGCACGATTAATCTTTTTAGCAACGGAACGTTCAAAGGGACCAGACCAAATTATCCATCGTACATCGGTAATTGGGGCTGGGGCTGGCGACAAACTGTCCTGCAATCTCGCGACGGCGAATGGTGGGTCCCTGTCGGGATGTCCGACGAATACAAGAAGCGATTCAAAGAGATGCCCCCCGATGGAGCGCTGGTCGTTCGATTTCCTAAAGTCAAGAAACCGGAAGACCTCGCTCACGTCAGTCCGAAGGCCGTTTACAGACCACGCGACGGGTTGCTTGGCTACGACACATTTCGGCTCTACGAAGACCGAAACGGAGATATTTGGATTGTGACGCTCGACATCACACGACTGTTCAAATGGGAACGCAAGACCGGGAAGTTTCATGAACTGACAGAAGCCGCAGACCTCGGCGACAGTGGTTATATTTACGCTTTCCGTGAAGACCGCGCGGGAAATCTCTGGATTGGCGCGGGCATGACGTTCAGACACGACGAGAATCAGACTTTTTCGTTGATGCGATACAAAGACGGGCGCTTTACCTGGTTTACGGCCGCGGACGGTCTGCCCGAAGGAACTGTTAAGGATTTGTTGATCGATGGTGTGGGACGGCTCTGGATTGCCACTTCGCGCGGGGGAGTCTTGCGAGTCGATGATACGAACTCAGAAGGGCTGCGCTTCATCGCTTACACGACGGAACAGGGCCTTTCAGATAACACGACGTCGAGTTTGACCGAGGACCGTTTTGGGCGCATCTACATAGGCTCGGGGCGGGGTGTTGACCGGCTCGACCCGGCAACGGGCACGGTCAAACACTTCACGACAGCAGACGGTTTGCCGCGCGAAGAGATTCTTGCTTCTTACCGAGACCGCACAGGCGCATTGTGGTTCGGGTCCAATCAAGGACTTGCGCGATATGTGCCAGACCCTGAGGATGTGCGCGATGCGCCAAACATCTTGCTCACAGGCTTGCGCGTGTCGAATGTGGAGCAGCGGGTTTCAGCTTTGGGAGAAATGGAATTGCCGAGGTTTGAATTCGAGGCCGGGCAGAACAATTTGAGCGTGGATTTCCTCGGACTCGGCACAAGTCTAGGAGAGGAGTTGCGCTACAAATACAAGCTCGAAGGCGCGAACGCGGATTGGACAACGACGGGACAACGTACAATCAACTTCTCGAATCTGGCGCCGGGCACGTACCGCTTTTTGGTGACAGCCATCACTGCAGAAGGAATCGAAAGCGTGAAGCCAGCCAGTTTCACTTTCACTATCTTGCGCCCAGTCTGGTTGCGGTGGTGGTTTCTCTTGATTGTTACCGCAATTGTAATTGGTGCTGTCTGCGCGCTCTATCGTTATCGCGTCGCGCAGTTGATCAAGCTTGAGCGCGTCCGAACCCGCATTGCCTCTGACCTTCACGACGACATTGGAGCGAGCCTCTCGCGGATGGCAATCTTGAGCGAGGTCGTCAAACGACAGGTGGGTGCGACACCCGACTCCGTTCCGATGTTGACGGAGATAGCAGATTCAGCGCGTGGACTTGTAGGCTCGATGAGAGACATCGTGTGGTCGATTGACCCGAGGCGCGATGACCTGAGCAATCTGGTTTCACGGGTGAGGCAATTCGCATCCGACGTGCTCGAACCGAAAGGCATCAGTTGGGAGTTCGAAGTTCCGCCTCGGCTTGTCGGAATCAAGCTCGACCCGGATGAGCGTCGGCACCTGTTTCTCATCTTTAAAGAAGCGATAAATAACCTGGCGCGGCACGCTCGATGCCGTTCGGTCTCAATGAAAATCACGATTGAACACGGCACACTGAGCGCCGAAGTTCGCGACGACGGCCGCGGTTTTTCGACCCTGGCCGAAGCGTCATCAGCAAACGGCGGCGAAGGACACGGTCTGGAAAACATGCGGGCTCGAGCGGCCCAGCTTGGGGGCGAGCTGGCCATTCGCTCGTCGCCCGGCCTCGGAACAACGGTCCAGTTGATGGTTCCATTCAGGAAGCGATAGCATACTTGTGCTATTGTTCGAGGCGACGCGACTCGGTTAACATCGCACCCACCACGCCTTAGCTTCACTTTGAGCAAGTGTAGAAGGGATCGCGTTCCTGTGGGCCTGAAGAAAGAGACGCGGGTGGACGAGCCTATTCGAGTAGCGATCGTCGAAGACGATCGTGCCACTCGTGAGGGGCTTAGCATGCTGATAAACGGCACTCCCGGTTATCGTTGCATCGCCACATACCGTTCGGTTGAAGACGCCCTGAGATTACCCGCCAGCGAGTCGCCCGATGTCCTGCTCCTCGATATTCATCTGCCCGGTATGCTCGGGACGGAAGGCGTAAGAGAATTCAAAGAAAAGCATCCGGCGATGGAGATTCTGATGCTGACCGTTTATGCGGAGCAGGACAAGGTATTTGAATCGATATGCAACGGTGCGTGCGGTTACCTGTTGAAAGAAACACCGCCGGCGCGATTGCTCGAAGCTATCAACGAGGCTCACAATGGCGGCGCTCCGATGTCTCCGGAGATCGCCCGGAAAGTCGTTACGCTTTTTCAAAAGACCGGCCCCGTGGAAAAAGTCAACGAGGCCCTCACGCCGCAGGAAGTGCGGCTGCTCAAACTGCTGTCGGAAGGGTACAGCTATCAAGGGGCTGCCGAACGACTCAATATAAGCGTCAACACCGTACGAGACTACATACGCAGCATCTACGAAAAGTTGCATGTTCATTCCAAGTCAGAAGCAGTAACGAAAGCCCTCCGTAGTCGACTCATTTGAAACTACCGCAGCAGTCCAAAAAAACACATAACCGTGCTATGCGCGCGCAACTGAAGTGGCAGTATGCTCGTCGCTCGGTTGGATGAAGCATTCCACAAACCGGCAGTCGCAAGCGGTCAAGGACAGAACCGTGTTCTTGCGACGCGATTTCCATTCCTCATCGACCAGGAGCGACGGGAATGAAGGGAAGGAGTGGCTATGACCCCCTTGATAGCCAGATTCAAACTCTCTGCGATCGGAGTGTTCGTTGCAGCAATTTCTACGTCAGTCCACGCGCAGGCTCAATCGCTGGCAGAAACTGCAAACGAAATGCCTGGCGCTGCCAGGATCGAGCTTCGCTTGTGGGATCTGCTCGCACAATCCGAGCGAAACAAACGTCAGCCCTCTGGCGCCCGCTCGAATTCAATGCCAGACGTGCGCGCTAACGCGGCGGCGACACTGTTCAGGGTCAAGCTGGTGGCGACAGCAATAGGTACCAGCCTGCCGGTTAGTGGAGGCGGCACGTTGGGAAGATTGACTAAGTGGAACGGCTTCAGTAGCAGCAACTCTTTCATTGGCGATACGTCGATCTTTGAGGACAAGTACGGCAACGTGGGCGTCGGCACTGACTCGCCGACATCGAGACTTACGGTCGCAGGAACAGTTCAATCGCTGGGCGGCGGCTTCAAATTCCCTGATGGGACTATTCAGACCACCGCAGGCATTGCGCCAAGCCAGGTGGTGCGTAGCCTCAATGGCTTGATGGGAGATGTGACGCTTGCGGCAGGAGCCAACATCACGATCACTCCGGCGGGCAACACAATAACTATTGCCGGGCCGAACGCATTGACTGGCGTCTTCCATGATTCGACGCTCGACGGCAACGGAACGAGCGGTTCGCCATTGTCGGTTGCCGTTCCGCTGACCTTGTTTGGACCCAATCCCCGCAATGCCATTCTGGATGTGAATAACACGCTACTTGGAATTGGCGTAAAAGGATCTGGCGAAATAACCGGAGTGCTTGGCGAGGGACACAGCACGAGCGACGCATCTATCTCGCCCGGCACCGGCGTCGTTGCTACCGGTGGCGCAGCGTTGGTTGGCGGCGTCTTTGGAGGTAGTGGTTTATCCAGCACCGGCGGGAGCGGGGAATTGGGGGGAAATGGAGTGGAGGCTAAGGGGGGTGATCAGGCCGGTGCCGGCCCGGGATTTGCCGGCAACGGAATACAGGCAACTGGCGGCGATGGATCCGGTGCA
Source organism: Blastocatellia bacterium (assembly GCA_035315885.1). Classification (GTDB taxonomy): domain Bacteria; phylum Acidobacteriota; class Blastocatellia; order UBA7656; family UBA7656; genus DATFXM01. The sequence goes on along the minus strand of DATFXM010000118.1, from coordinate 2,582 downwards.
GGAAATTTCGCTGGGGACGGGATCCTTGCAGTCGCCGGTACCGCCCACAATGGCGCAATTCCAGGCGCGGCTGGTTTTTTCGAAGGAAGCGTATTCGTCATCGATTCCTGCAACGGATGCAACGACGGTAGCGTCAAGATAGCTCGCAACCTCAACGTCACGGGCACAAAGAACTTCCAAATAGACCACCCGCTGGATCCAGAGAATAAGTACCTCTATCACGCGGCGGTCGAATCATCAGAGGTCTTGAACTTCTACACTGGAAACGTTCGCCTGGATGGAAACGGCGAAGCCATCATTCAGCTTCCAGGCTGGTTCGAGATCATCAACCACGACTTTCGGTATTCACTCACATCGGTTGGAGCGCCCAGCGTCGGTCTCTACATAGCCGAAGAAATCTCGCACAATCAATTCAAAATTGCGGGCGGGCAACCAGGCGGAAAGGTTTCATGGCAGGTCACAGGCGTTCGCTCTGATCCAGCGATGCGCGACCATCCGTTCATGGTGGAAGAGGACAAGCCCGAGCGCGAGCGGGGAACTTACCTGAGCCCTGGAGCCTACGGCCAGCCCGAAGAGAAAGGCATGGCGTGGGCGCGTCATCCCGAGATGATGCAACGACTCAGGCAGCGGCGAACGGAGGTCAAGAGTGGGCCCGGGATTGAGAAACAGCAATAGCCGATTCAAAAGCGGACTCTGGTCTCGCGAGTGATCCGACTCCGCTTGGACGGAATGTTAAGAAGGAGCTCCTCATCGAGAAAGCGGGAGCCACCTGAATCCGTGTCAGAAGCCTAATCGTTTTTGCCGGGTGATTTCTCGGCACTGATGGGAATTGATGCTAGTGAGAAAGAAAGGAAGGAGCTGATTATGATCCCGCCGAGGTACAGATTCACGTTCTCCGCAACTGCAATCCTTATTGGAATGATTTCTATCTCATCGAGCGCGCAGGCTCAGTCGCCAACCGCAAGCGCAAACCATTTGCAAACCCGGGAGCGCGTTTCGCACAAACACGAGTCCACGAAAGTGGCAAGGCATAAGCGAAAAGGACATCGCGATCGTGTTGAACAGCCCGGCGTTGCCAGACCTCTGACGTGAGCAAGCCATACATCAATACTTGTCTGCGAGCTCGCTGCAACAACTGTTCGGTATGACTTGATCGGACAGGCTATTTTATCGTCGCGATTGCAATAGAAACTGCACCCGCCGTCAGTCGCTGCTTCGTAGTAATTCGAAAGCTGACCCTCATCGAAAATTTCGGTGGTTGTGGTAAATGGTCAGGGATTTGATAGGGAAACCAAATGGATTAGGAATCGGCGGAATAGAACGACTCGCCGTTGTTAACTTTGGACCTCGATAAACGGATGCTATGCCGTTTCCAGGGACAGGCAACAAGATTAACAGTGCGATAGTACTATGCGCCGCGCTGTTTGTAGTAGTCCTTCTGATCGCGGCGTATTTTGATCCGTCTATCCTCGTGCTTCATGTCTTCGAAGCTCTGCCGTACTTGATCGGTGCCGGGCTGTGCTTACGACGGAAGAAGTTCGGTTACATGTTAGCTGGTGTAAGTGGCGGGTTTTGGCTGTGGACGGCGAGTTTCCTGACGACTTTTGTCCGCAACGGTTTTGAGCGGGTCGCCATGCTCGTTCGGACAGGTGCTGTAGATCGCGTCGACATTCTCATCGCTGCACCGGCTGCGATCTTCGCGGCCGGACTCGTGCTCTTTTCGACACTCGGATACGCGCGACTGCGGAACAGGTCTTGGAAAGATCTTGCGCTGTTGGTCGGGGCGATTATGATCGTGCCTGCGTTCTTTGTTCTGATCTTTGCAGTATTTGCTCCGCAGTACTTGGGGATGTTTCGCGGCCTCTGGCGGAGATGATTTTCAAGTTTGGAATTGGACGCTGCTTCGATGGCGTGGCGACCAGATGGTTCTGAGGAACGTGAGGTCAGTGACAGGGCGAAAGGTGGACGGACTTTACGCCACTAGAAGAGTTCTCAGCGTGTTCCAGATCGGCGCATTGCCTCGCGAAATCCGTGATTGCCCGAACGTGACTCGCGCTTGATAAACCCGTCGCAATAATAATCGCGACCATGAAGTTTCTGTTTATCGCTACCAATCCGCCTTTTTGTAGATTGCTTTTAGTGACTCAAAAAAGAACCGGCCCCCCATAAGCCCGAACGGAAGCGTGGTGAGGATGTGTCGGTCTCCGCGCGTTTCTAACACCGCCTCGGCACTGTCAATGAAGTCTCGCACGCAGGGGTGCCACTGAATCCAAATCGATGCAGATTGTCACCGTGAATTCTCTCAGCTATTTTCGACCTCGTAGCGTTTCGCGATCCCTTTCGGGCCCATCGGAAAACCATCTGGTCGCGCATTATGAGTGTGTTCTTACGCAAGCACCTGCTTATTCGCAGAAGTCTGGTTGTTATCACTAAGACACATTTGCATTCACAGTGAGGAAGGGGGCTTGCCCCGGATTGAGTGGGTTCAATACAGAGTCAGGCGGGGCAACGCCCCTTCCTCACTGTCAGCACCTAAGCGGTCGTGCGAAGCGGAAGGCGGTTAGAGATCGCACGGCTTGGCG
>DATFXM010000117.1:0-35550 GCA_035315885.1 Blastocatellia bacterium | reverse complement strand
CTGAACCAGGACCTCAAAGAGCGCCTCCACCACCTCGGCCATCAGCTCATCTGTTTCATCCATCTCCTCATTCCCCCGGAGAAGACTTTTCGCCAATTATTCATTTAGCTAACTTAATAGTTAAGGTACATTAAATATCTAATGGCTGCAAGCGGTTTTCCGACAAAGGAGCTTAAAGGTTCGCCAGCCCGCATAGCGGGCGACAGAACGCTGTCCCCCGGTGAGTCCGCGAACCGGGGGGAAGGCACAAAAAAAAGGACCCGAGCCCGCTTAGCGAGCGACAGAACGCTATCCCCCGGTGAGTCCGCGAACCGGGGGGAAGGCACAAGAAAAGGACCCGAGCCCGGTTTGTTGGTCCTAGTCCTCCGGTTCGCGGACTCACCGGGGGGCCTACATTCTGTCGCCCGCTACGAGGCTCGGGTTCGGTAACGGTTTGTTCTACTTCTCCGACTGGCTCCTGTAGGAGGGCGACTCGGTCGTGTTTTCATCTGCTGTGTAGAACCGATGGTTCATGGCCTACTTTGCGAATCTTCGCGCCTTTTGCACTCAACTCGAGCTCAGTTTGCTTGCTGATGACGGGGACAAGCACCAATTTATCAATCACGATCCGCTGAAGGCTCATCGTCCTCTGAAAGCCGGGACTTCAGTTCTGCCAACCGGTCGCGTTCTGTCCGCAGACCCGCAAGCGCGGTCTCCATTTCTTCACGGGTCCGCTTGAGCCGCTCTACTTCCTCCTGATCGGACAACTTCGCCCGAATCCTGAACAGCCCTACGACGATGATTACCGCCAAAGCCAGATAGAACAGTTTTCCGCCCACGTACTCGCGGCCCAGCAGCCCGAACAATATGATCACCAGCAACACAGCGAAGAACAGCGCAAAAAGAGAGCAGCCGGCGCGAAGCGGGCCCGACTGCTCGCGGCTCCGCACTGCTTCTACTTCTGCTTCGGCCTCTTCGAGCAGCTCATCAACCTCCGTCAGCCTCTCGTCGATGACCGTAGAGAGGGTCTCCGTACGATCCGAAGATAACGCCACCGACTCAGCTTCAGGGTCGATTCGCGCCAGCGCGATTCCACCCTCTCGCCTCGACACACGAAAGGTGTTGCCGCAGGAGCTGCAGATGACGGTGTCGGCATCAACACTGAACTCCAGCCGGTTACGGCAGACGGGACAAACAGTTTTTATTGGCGTGAGCACGTTTCAGGTTTTCGCGTGAAGGGTTCGGTTGAGAATGCTCACGACCCATTCTTTCCCAGAAGCGGCAGTACCGCCTGATAGACCGTCTCCGCAACAATCTCGGTTCCACGCGCGTTGGGATGAATACCGTCCGCCTGGTTCAACGAATCGACTCCTGCAACCCCTGCGAGAAAGAACGGTATCAGCCGAACTCCGTGTTCCTTGGCGAGAGCCGGGAAGGCATCGTGCACCGCGCGTCGGTACTCCAGTCCCGTATCGGGCGGCGCCTCCATCCCCGCCAGCAGAACCTGAGTGCCCTTCGCCTTTGCGCGCTCGATGATCGCGGAAAGATTCTTCTTCATCTGATCTACGGGTTGTCCGCGCAGGATATCGTTCGCGCCCAGCTCAAGCACCACCAGGCGTACATCACCCTCGAGCGCCCAGTCTGCTCTGCGTACGCCTCCCGCCGTAGTATCCCCCGAAACCCCAGCGTTCACCACGTCGTAATTCAGACCGGCGGCCACAAGCTTTTTTTGTAGGAGGGTGGGGTAGCTCAGCGTCTCCGGCAAACCATAGCCAGCAGTAAGGCTATCGCCGAACGCAACTATCTTCGGTAAACTCTTTTTGGGTTCGGCGGGGCTCGCGACTGGCGCAGACGCTGGAGGATCAGGGTTTCGAGCCTTACTGCTGCAAGACGACAAAACAACAACGATCAGGAGTACCAACCAGACAGCCACTCGATTCATGATTGAATTATACAAGGTATCGAAAGTAGTTCCTTCCGGAACTGACAAGCTGACAATTCTTCACCCGCTCGATCTCACTATTGCGGACGGCCAATTTATTTCGGTTGTAGGTCCGTCGGGCAGCGGAAAGTCTACGCTCCTTGGCCTGATAGCCGGCCTCGACGCGCCCAGCTCCGGCGAGATTAGGATCGACGGATACGACATCACAAGGATGAGCGAAGACGAGCTGGCCGAACTGCGCGGAGCAAGGGTCGGCTTCGTTTTTCAGTCCTTTCATTTGATCCCTTCGTTGACTGCGATGGAGAACATTCTTGTGCCGATGGAGATTGCCGGAGCCTCCGACGCTAAGATGCGCGCACAGCAGCTCCTCGAAGACGTAGATCTAACCGCGCGAGCACACCACTACCCGTCTCAGCTTTCGGGCGGGGAGCGCCAGCGAGTAGCAATCGCTCGCGCCTTCGCAAACAATCCCTCAATCCTGCTCGCCGACGAGCCTACAGGAAATCTGGATTCCAAGAACGGGCGGCACGTCTTTGACCTGATGGTCGAGATAAACCGCAAGAGGCAGACTACTCTCGTGCTGGTCACGCACGATCACGAACTGGCTTCCGAAGCCGATCGGATCATCTCGCTCAGAGACGGCAGAGTGGTCGCCGACAGCGCAGAAAGCGCTCGCAGCGCTGAAGGCGTTACCGAGGAAGTGAGCGGCAGGTGAAATTCATCCTCGAAATGGCGAGACGCGAACTGCGCTCCTCCTGGAGGCGGCTGCTGTTCTTCTTCTTGTGCATAGCCATCGGCGTCGGCTCGATTGTCGCCGGCAGGTCGATGCTGCAAAACGCCAGCATTGCGATCGCCAGTGAGGCTCGGACCATCCTGACTGCGGATGTTCAAGTCGATACCAACCGGCCGTGGACTCCAGAGACTCTCGCGATCATCGAACGCGTATCGGCTCCTTTGATCAGCGCCAGAACCGAAACGATCGAGGCAACTACAATGTTGCGCCCGGCGGATGCGACAACCGAAGGTGCAGCTCTGATCGAGCTCAAGGGAATCGACCCCGGCTTCCCTCTTGTTGGGGACTTTCGACTCGCGGATGGGCGCCAGTTTGACAGCTCGATGCTCTCGTCCGGCGGCGCAATAGTTTCCATCGCGCTTTTGGATCGTCTGAAACTCGACGTCGGAGACCGCGTAAAAATCGGCAACTCCACCTTTCAGATTCGCGGAGCCTTTGAAAACGAGGTTGGCGGCGGTACGGGTTTCAGAATCGGCACTCGGGTGTTCATCGAACGCTCTGCGGTGGAGCCGGCAGGCCTGACAGGTTTTGGCAGTCGTGCACGCAGAAAGACTCTGTTTACGACTCTTCCCGACAAAATGCAGCCGCTCACGAAGCAGCTACGAGCGGAGTTAGACAAGAGCCTGATCAACGTTCGCTCGTATAAAGACTCGCAAGAGAATCTGAACGAACAATTCTTGAGGGCCGAGAACTACTCGTCACTGACCGGTCTCGCAATACTCGTGCTCGGCGGGATCGGCATCTCGAACGTCACACGTGTCTTTCTCGAGCAGAAGCGAAAGACCATTGCGGTGCTGAAGTGCATCGGTGGTACCGGCCGAAGAATAACCGCGTCCTACCTTACACAAGTCATCGCAATGAGCCTGCTCGGCAGCTCCATCGGGCTGGTGTTTGGCTGGTTTCTTCTCTGGCTGATCAAGCACAATTTTTCGAGCAAGCTGCCTTCATACATGACGTACGGCATGAGGTCGAGCGCCATCATTCAGGGAATCACTGCCGGAGCGTTGATCTCGTTTCTTTTCTCTGTCGTGCCGCTGCTGCGGATTCGACACATCAAACCAAACGCTTTGCTCCGGGACGATGAAAAAGACGAGCGGAATCGCATAGACATTCTAAGGTGGGTAGTAGCGACATCCGTCTTGTTGTGCCTACTGCTGCTCGTCTCCTGGCAGGCCGGATCTGTTCGAGTAGGACTGATATTCCTTGCGGGGCTTGGCGCAACCGCCGGACTGCTCTATCTCGCCGCTACCGCGTTGATCATCCTGTTGAAGCGCACACGCCGCTTTTCTTCATTCGCGTTGAAGCAGGCTCTAAGCAGTCTGCATCGTCCGGGCAACCAGACTCGCGTGACGGTGATGGTCGTCGGGCTCGGTGTCTTCCTTGTGATTTCCGTCCAGTCGGTTGAATCGAATCTGGTGGACGAGCTTGATCTCGGAAAACGAACCGGCGTCGCGAACATGTATCTTATCGATATTCAGCGTGACCAGCAGGACGGAGTCTCAGAACTGGTTCAACAACAGATTGGCGAGCGCCCCACCCTTGTGCCGGTAATCAGAGCCCGCATATCCGCGATCCACGGAAAAGAAATTGATCAGGATCAATCGCCCGAGAAGCGAGACCAGGGCCGTCTGAGAACTGAATATCAACTGACTTATCGAGGCTCGCTCGAGGCAAATGAGACGATAGTGGGCGGAAAGTTCTGGGACAATACGCCTTCGGATCAGGGGGAAGCGTCTCTCGAAGAGAGCATGCGAGGTCTGCTTGGTCTGGAAGTCGGTAGTGATGTCACTTTTGACGTGGCGGGCAAGAAGATCAACGCCAGGGTGACCAGCTTCAGACGTGTGGACTGGAGGAACTCCCGCACCGGCTTCATGATCCTGTTCAGGCCAGGCGTGCTTGAGTCGGCCCCACAAATGATGGTCGCAGCGATAAATGGACCAACGGGTGAAATCGAAAGGTCACGTTTTCAACGTGTGATCTCGGACCGCTTTTCTAATGTCACGGTAGTCGACGTCGTGGACATAGTCAGATCGATTGAGCGAATCGTCAACAGCATCTCGCTCGCGGTTTCTTTCGTGGGTCTGTTTGTAGTTCTGAGCGGTGGATTGATTCTGGCTGGGTCTCTGGCGATGACCAAGTTTCAGCGCGTCTATGAAGCCGCAGTTTTGAAAACGCTCGGCGCAAAACGAAAGACGCTGTTGAAGATCCTGTTGTTCGAATACGGTCTGATGGGTTTAGTGGCTGGAGCGATCGGATCGGGCGCGGCCATCGGGCTCGCTTACGGCACCTCAAAATACGTTTTTGAGATTCCGTGGACGTTCACGCCAGCAATCAACTTCGGCGGAATCGGATTGACCATCGCACTGGTGGTCGTCGTTGGAGCCGTATCTACTCTCGACGTCATTTCGCGCAAGCCATTAACGACTCTTCGATCCCAGTAAAAAGGTCGGTTTAGGGTAAGCCCGGTTTAGGTAAGCCCGGTTTCGGGTTTCGGGTTCGATTTTGGAAAAGCTCGATGGGTTTGGAGGACCTGGGAAATGTCGAATCCTTTTGCCTCCAAACCCTAAACCCTAAACCGAGCTTTTAGAAGCCACCCATTCCGCCGCCCGGAGGCATCGGGGGTCCCTCTCTATCGGCTTCCGGTATCTCAGAGACCAGCGCTTCAGTGGTCAGCAGCAGTCCTGCAATCGATGACGCGTTCTGCAACGCCGATCTAGCAACCTTTGTCGGATCAACGACACCCATCTTGAGCATGTCGCCATACTCCTCGGAGTCTGCGTTGAAGCCGTAGTTCGCGTTCTTCTCAACCTTCACCTTATCGACAATGACCGCACCCTCGTGTCCCGCGTTTGCCACGATCTGTCGCATCGGTTCCTCGAGCGCCCGTCTGACGATTCCAACACCAATCGCCTCGTCCTCGTCTTCCGGACTAAAACCATCAAGTGCCTTTTGAGCCCTGATGAACGCGACACCGCCACCGGGCACTATGCCTTCCTCGACTGCCGCTTTGGTTGCGTGCATAGCGTCTTCAACGCGGGCCTTCTTTTCCTTAAGCTCAGTCTCGGTTGCCGCGCCGACCTTGATCACTGCAACGCCCCCGACCAGTTTTGCGAGGCGCTCCTGAAGTTTCTCCCGATCGTAGTCGGAAGTCGTGTCTTCGATCTGAGCCCTGATCTGCTTCACGCGGCCCTCGATCTCGGAGTTCTTGCCCGCGCCTTCGACGATCGTGGTGTTGTCCTTATCAACGGTGATTTTCTTGGCACGTCCAAGGTCCTGGACCTGAACGCTCTCGAGCTTTATGCCGAGGTCCTCGGTGATTGCGCGGCCGCCAGTCAACGTAGCGATGTCCTGCAGCATCGCCTTCCGCCTGTCACCAAATCCCGGCGCCTTCACCGCGCAGACCTGCAGAGTTCCCCGTAGTTTGTTGACCACCAGAGTCGCGAGCGCCTCGCCTTCGACGTCTTCGGCGACGATCAACAAGGGCCGACCCTGTCTTGAAACCTGCTCCAGAAGAGGCAGGAGGTCCTTCATCGACGAGATCTTCTTCTCGTGAATCAGAATGTATACGTCTTCGAGAACCGCTTCCATTCGCTCGGGGTCGGTTACGAAATAAGGTGACAAGTATCCGCGATCGAACTGCATTCCTTCGACGACGTCGAGGGTAGTTTCCATCGTTCTGGATTCTTCGACGGTTATCACTCCGTCCTTGCCGACTTTGTCCATCGCTTCGGCAATCAAACCGCCGATCGTGCTGTCGCCATTGGCCGAGATAGTGCCTACCTGAGCGATGGCCTCGCCCTTCACGGGTTTTGATAACCGTTTGATTTCTTCGACTGCTTTTTCCACCGCCTTGTCGATGCCTCGCTTCAGAGCCATCGGGCTTGCGCCTGCCGCGACGGTTTTGACGCCTTCGCGGAAGATCGCCTGCGCGAGCACCGTCGCCGTGGTTGTGCCGTCGCCCGCGACATCGGAGGTCTTGGACGCAACCTCGCGCACCATCTGCGCGCCGATATTCTCAAGCTTGTCCTCAAGCTCTATTTCCTTTGCAACCGTAACCCCGTCCTTAGTCACAGTGGGAGAGCCAAATTTCTTTTCGATTACAACGTTCCTGCCCTTCGGACCCAGGGTGACCTTGACTGTGTCCGCAAGCCGGTTCACGCCAGCCAGCAGACTTCGGCGTGACTCTTCGCCGTACGCGATATGCTTTGCCATCTCTATGTATTCCTCTCTGAATTTGTGCAGAGCGCGGCGCTTGATATAGCGGTCGCTCTATTTTCCTTTGCCTTTGCTCTTAGCTACTTCGCGCTCGATAACCGCCAGTATGTCGTCCTCGCGCAAGATCAGGTATTCCTCTCCATCCAATTTGACCTCGGTTCCGGAGTACTTTCCGAACAGAACGCGATCGCCTTCCTTGACGTCCAGCGGCTGACGATCGCCGCCTTCAAGCTTCTTTCCCGCGCCGGCGGCGATCACTTCGCCTTCCTGCGGCTTCTCTTTGGCGGTATCCGGAATTATGATGCCGCCGCGAATCTGCTCTTCTTCTTCAATTCTCTTCACGATGACTCGGTCGTGAAGCGGTCTGATGTTGGCCATGATGGGATCGGGCTCCTTTCTAAAATAGTGTTGAGTGCGGAGTACCGAGTTCTGAGTCCTGCCACCTGACCACTCAAACTCAGTACTCAGAATTCAAACTAAATATTAGCACTCGCCAATTAAGAGTGCTGATTATATGGAGCGTGAGGTTGGAGTGTCAAAATAGTTCTGAGTTCTGAGTCCTGAGTCCTGAGTCCTGACTTCTGAGTCATGGCAGACCGGCCACGCAAACTCAGTACTCAGAACTCAGAACTCAGAACTTGAATAGCGGTGATCGCTATTGCGTCGCGGATGTCTTCGGCTTTGCAGCCTCGCGACAAATCGTTTGCCGGCTTCGCTAGCCCTTGCAGAATCGGACCGACAGCGGTAGCGCCGGCCAGACGCTCTACGAGCTTATAGCCGATATTCCCGGCCTCAAGATTCGGAAAGATCAGAGTGTTTGCTCGACCGGCAACCTGACTGCCCGCTGCCTTGCTTTGACCTACTGCCTCTATCAGCGCTGCATCTGCCTGAAGCTCTCCGTCTACCAGCAGCTCCGGCGCTCGAGCCTTCACCGTTCGAGTTGCTTCAATGACTTTGTTCACCGTAGGGCTCGAAGCGCTCCCTTTAGTCGAATAGGACAACATCGCGACGCGAGGCTCGGTCTCCAGAAGCGCTCGTGCTGAATCCGCCGAAGCAATCGCGATGTCCGCCAGCTCTGACGCGGACGGATCAACTACGACGCCGCAGTCGGCGAAAACGAGACCGCCGTCCGCTCCAAGCGCCGAGCCCGGAACGATCATCAAAAAGAAACTGGAAACGAGGGAGAGATCCTTGCGCGGCCCAATACACCTGAGCGCCGCGCTTACGGTGTGCGCGGTTGTGTGAGTCGCGCCTGACACCGATCCGTCAGCCTCGCCGGCACGGACCATCATATTCCCGAAATAAAGAGCGTCAGACATCTGGCTGCGCGCTTCTTCGATCGTGACACCCTTTGCTCGGCGAGCTTCGAAATATCGCGACGCATATTCTTCTCGACGAGGATGCTCGAGATGATTGAGTATCGAAACTCCGGTCAGGTTGATCTGAGCGCGGGCTGCCTTCTCGCGGATCACGTCTTCGCGTCCGATCAGCGTCAGTTTCGCCAGCCGCTCAGCGAGGCACATTGAAGCGGCTCGTATGGTTCGTTCTTCCTCGCCTTCCGGCAGAACGATGTGTTTAGGATCTGCGGCTGCCCGTCCGCGGATCCGGTCCAGCAAGTTCTGAGTTCTGAGTCCTGAGTTCTGAGTCTGTTTCACTCGAGTGTCTTAGAAGAAGTCAGTTTCACACGAGTGTGTCATCTTAGCAGAAGTTTAGAGGTACGTAGACCCGAATCGCGTGACTCAGAACTCAGAACTAAAAAACTAACCACAGCGCCTGTTGTTGAAGAAGTGAGTCAGAGCTGCGCGGGAACTCTCCCCTTTTCCCGCGCGGCCTCTCGCGAACTCTCCCCGACTCGCTCGAGACCGTGCCCCACGATTCATCAGCAGACGCCGTGGTATCTCAAAGTCTTTAGTTGTGGTCGTTGTTCAGTTGCCGCCGGCCGCAACACTCGAATTGGCTGTCGGCTTCGCAAGCTCTCCAAACAGAATGTCGGTAAGATCAGCTCCTTCGCGCCGATCAATGTCCCGCTCGATTGTCTGGATCTTCACCTGATGCTCCTGGATTCTGCTTGCGAGCCTAGCAAGTTCCGTGGAGCGAGCGGTAGTCAACTGCGCCTCCAATGCCTGGAGTTGACGCTGCAGTTCTTCTTTCTCCTGCTTTTCGCTTTCGGCGATCAATGTATTCACCAGCCCTTTGACCTCGGCTCGCACCTGTTCGAGGTTCGCTGTATCACTCACTGAAACTGTCTGCAGCGCCGGCCGCTGCCGCCTCAGCAGGTCTGCGCGCAGCGATACGCCCCCACTTCCTACGCGGACTTCAGTACCGGTCACCGCCAGCACTAGCAGTGCAAGGGCGGCCACGGCAGTCACTTTCGCCCAGAGCGGGGCGACGGCAAAGAGCTCCTTAACGACGCTGAAGAACGACCGCTGAGGACCGTCTACCGAGACGCGCACTATGGGCAGGTCGTCGACCTGCCACTGCTGCAGCATGTCCCGCACTCGCTCGAAGCCCTCGAGTTCAGCTTTGCATGACGCGCACGCGTTCAGGTGTTTTTCAACACGCGCCGCCTCGTCCTTAGTAGCTTCGCCGTACAAGTACGACATCAGCGCTTCGTGCATCCCACATTCTTCCATGTTGCCCTTCATAATGCCGCTCGCTCCCTTGACCCCTAGATCGCACCACGCAGGTGGTCCAGCCTCTTTCTTAACTCGGTCAGACCCGTATACATTCGAGTCTTGACCGTAGAGATCGGGATGCCGAGAATCTCGGCGATCTCCGAAAATTTCAGTCCCTCATATTCCTTCATCACGATGACTTGCCGCATCTCTGCGGGCAATGCCTGAAGAGCTCTCCGCACGTAGCGAGTTATCTGCTCGCGCTGAATATCCGAGCCGAGCTCTTCAGTCTCGGCCGCGATCTCAAATCCGACCGCTTCGTACTGCTCCTCAATTGAAACTGCCACCCTCGCACGGCTTCGAAGCCGAGTGTTGCAGATGTTGAGCGCGATGCGATAGATCCATGACGAAAACTTCGCCTCCCCTCGAAACTTCGATAGGTTTCGATAGGCCGACAGAAAAGTTTCCTGCGTCGCATCCTTCGCCTCATCATCACGACCCAGCATTCGAAGCGTGAGCCCGTAGATGTGCCGCTCCCAACGTCTGACCAGGACGTTGAACGCATCGGGCTGACCTTCGAGCGTCTGCTCGATTATTTGCGAATCGCTCAGTTCCAAACCTCTTTCACGCCACCTATCCGAAGACAGACCCTCCATCCGCTCCAATCTAATAGACGCCCCCACGTCGGGAAAAGTCGGAAAATGATGTGCTTTCAACCGATGGCGAGTCTCGGAGGTCTACTTTATAATCGATTTACTACTGGATTCGGGAGGTTCGGCCTGTCCTTTCAACAGATACTCGAGCAGCTCGTAGCCGGCGTCCGTGGCGCCACCGGCGCCCTCTTGATCGAATCCGACGGTGAGGCAGTCGCCTGGTACTCTTCGGAACAACCCGATCGATTGAGGCTCAGGGGCGCTTATGTCGCCGTGGTACTGCGAGCGTGTCAGGAATCGGCGCTCGAGCTTGGAATGGGTTCAATAAGTAATTTGTTTATCAGTTATGAAGGTGCGGGCTTTCTGGCTTACGAGGTCGGGTCGGGTTACTTCCTCGTGCTCGAGCTCAACGCCGCCTCCAACATGGCCGAGGCCCTTCATCGGATGGCTCCGTTCATCACCCGAATCCGAAAAGAAATTGAAGCTTAACCCGGTTCAACAGAGAACGTCTCAATAGTGAACCAGGACTTTGATCGGGACCTTGCGCAGAGTAACAGGTTTGCCGTTGATCGTGGCAGGCTTGAACCGAGATCGCTTAAGCGAGTCGATCGCGGATTCAGTCATGTACTCGACCGGCTGCAGGATTTCAATATCTGAGACAGTGCCGTTTGCATTGAAGGTTGCTCGCAGCACTACATAGCCGATGACTTTGTTCTCCTGTGCTTCTGGCGTTGTGACTGGAGTCGGACGGTAAAGCCATCTGAACGGTATAAAGCCTTCGGGCTTCTGTCCCGAGAACAACAGATCGGTCGGGTCTCCTCCGCCGGGGTCACCGCCGTTGATCCCGTTTCCAGGACGCCCGCCACTGCCGGGTCCCGAGCCTGGACCGCGACCGACCCCCGCACCTGGACCGTTTCCGGCACCTACTCCACCGCCCTTGCCTGGCCCTGCCGAGGGTTCAGTGCCTTTGCTGTTGGGGTCGCCAACCGGGGCAGGTGGAGGCGGAGTCTCCGGACCCGCAGTGGTAAACGGCATTGGAAGCGCTGGGTTCTGAGCCGATGGAGCATTGAACGCGATTATCGGAGGTCGGGGTACCGATTGCGGCAACGTGCCATGCGGCGCCGGTCTTGGATCCTGCTGACCTCCTCCACCGCCGCGACCGTCTTTGTCTCCGTTGGGCTTGTTAGTACCGGGAGTTGGCGTCGGGACAGAACCGGTTCGAGGCGAAGGCTGGGGTTCCACCATTGTTACTGAGATTGTGGGGCGATCAGGTGGAGTGACCGGCGCCATGAAGCGATGCCAACCGGCGATGGCAACGACCACCAGAAACGCGACGTGCACCGAGGCGGCTACGACAACTCCTCCCCAGAGCAATCGGCGTCGTTTCTGATCGCGAGTGTCGGCCGAGACTATCGTCTTGAAGAAAGCTTGCGGGTCGCGTGACAGCTCAGTTGCTGCCAGCTTTAATTCATCGAGGAGTCGAAAAAAGAGTCCCTTGTACTCAATCAGCGAGAAGGGCGGCGCTTCGATGCTGCTGGTTGGGAGGACTTCGCTTGTGGTGAATGACGCCATACCCAGGTGAGACTTACGGAAGGACTCTGCGGCCCCCGGTTGAAAGAGAGCCGCGGCTGCAAGCCACGGCTCTCCTTTGGGTCTTAGCGTAAGTTGAATTCAATATTCACGAGCTGCAGGAACGCGACCGGCTGACCACTTTTCATCGCTGGACGGAAGCGCATTTGATAAGCCGCCTGAATCGCCTGTTCGTCCAATCCGTAAGAGAGTCCGCGAACGACCGTGACCTTCTTGACCGAGCCATCGGCACCTATCAGCACTCGCGCGAGGACCGCCCCTTGAATCTTGGCCTTGCGGGCCTCTTCGGTGTATCGAGGTTGCGGCTGGTTGAGCAGCACAGGCTTCACGTCTACCGCTGTCGCCGGAGCTCCTGAACCACCGCCCAGGCGCGGATCACCGCCTCCCATGTTGTAGCCGTTGCCGGGACCAACACCGCGGCCGTTACCCGGGCCCATGCCTCCGCCACTGCCGTCGCCCATGCCTCCGCCTGAACCGGGACCAGCCGAGGGAGGACCGGGAACGCCATTGGGCAGACCGGTCGGAGCGAGGTCGTCGCGCTTAGGCTCAAGGCGAGGATCGACCTGAACGGTTTCGGGAACAACCAACGCCGGCGGTCTGGGTGTCGGCTCCGGACGCGGAGCAATAATCGGAGGAGTTAAAGAAAACTTAGGCAACTGGCCTTTTGAAGCAGGGGTTGGAGTGTTTCTTCCGCCACCACCACCGCCGCCCGCCCGTTCCTTGGCCTTAGGCATTTCGACCTGCTGCATCTTGAAATCGTCGGGATTGACCATGTGGATTTCGACGACCTGGTCATTCCCTGCCGCCTTGGCCCTTGCTTGTACCCACCACAGGATCAAAATTGTTGCAAAAAACACCGCGTACACGACGACGCCGGTCGCGAGGCCGAATCTCAATAGCATCTTACGTCGATGGCCGCCCAGCCCGTCGCCCTTGAATGCAGTCTTGATATAACCTGCTGGATCCTGACGAAACTCGCGTGTAGCTTCTATACTCTCGCTAAAGAGCCGACTGATGATGGACGGCTGATTCAGAAAGGCACCTTCGAATAATACTTTCTCCATATCCTCCCTCCGAGAGCCGGTGCAACCCTGCGTTTGATCTGGCTCAGAGGTTCAAGAGGCGGGCTGTCCCACCACCATTCCGTTACTGCTGGACTGGCCGCTCAGAAACGACGGCCTATTAATTCTCTATTGGCCTTTTTTCGGTGTCAAGAATATTCGTCAGTAACCGCGTTGGGTTAGCCTGAACGAGTCCGAGAGCACTCACCGATCCACAGCCATACTAAAGCTAGAATGGCTGGCTGACTCCAGTTTGCACAAGAAAACGCAAACCAAATGCGGAACTTACCCGCCACTCATGAATTAGTGAGCCGGGCTGCCAGCGGAGATGCCCTCGTCCCTACTATTTCTGCTCAAACTTCAGAACCGCCCCGCTCAAACCAACCGCCCAGCCGCTTCCACCAACAAAACTCACGTCCATCAGCCGCGCCGGGATTGGCGCTCGTACGTCCAACCACGACTCTCCCGAATTCGGCGTGTACAAGATCGCCCCCTCCTCTCCAACTACCCATCCACGCTTTTTGTCGATAAAGAAGATGTCGCGCATCTTGAACTCATCTCGAATCTCCCACATCTTCTGCCAGGTCTTGCCGCCGTCGGTAGTCCTGGCGATGCGACCGCTTCTGCCGGCAACCCATCCCGTACTGGGATCGGTGAAGAAGATGCTTCGAAAGACATCCTCCGGCAGCTTAGTCTGAACGCGCTCCCAATTCAGGCCGCCATCATTAGTACGATAGAAGCCGGCCCCGAAGGTGCTCGCCCATGCGTGTTTCGCATCAAGAAAGAAGATATCTGAAACATTCTGATCAAATGGATAGGGGACCTCGTTCCAGTACTGACCTCCGTCGACAGTCATAACAAAAATGCCAGGCTGCTCGGCATACTCGTTCTTTTGCCCGCCTCCCCACGCCCAGCCGTGCTTGTTGTCGATGAAACGGAGCTGCTCGATTTGCTCGGGCTGCTTTGTCACCGGCTCCTTTCGATTGAACGGGAGTTTGATCTCAACCGTGCCCGCATTTCGCTGAACCACCCATTCAGTGCCGCCATTGGTTGTATGCAAGATGTTTCGATCTATTGTGAGCGCCCAGCCTTCGTTGGCATCCACAAACCAAACGCTTCGGATCTTGTTTTTGAAAAGATCGGGAATGGGCTTCCATGTTTGACCTGCGTCGGTGGTTTGAAGGACCTCGAATCCCTGGTTTGCTGCAAGAGGGTCCTCGGGCTTTTGCCCCGGCTTGAGCTGTTTTGGTTTCTTGTTTGAGTTGGCGTTGTCGTTCTCTTCCGGCTCGGGGTTCCGGCCGCTGGTGCCGTTGAGCCAACCGACCTGGTCATTCACAAAATTTGCGGTGTAGAAAGAATCACCGGTGCCCGTGTCTACGACGACCCACGATCCGGGCGCCTTGGTCGAGCATGCACCAACGAGGGCCAGCGCGATAACCATCGAAGCTACTGCGATCTTCTTTTGCATTATTGTTGGATTCCTCAGGCAGGACCTCATTTGCCCACGTATTGTAGCACGGGGGGAGGAGGGCGAAGCGGGGACGCGGAGAGGATAGACACGGGGAGGTGGGGTGCGGAGAAGGGGCGAAGCGGCGACGCGCTGGCCATGGCAACAAAACAATTCTCCCCGTCTCTGCTCCCCGCGTCTCTCCTCCCCCGCGTCGCCCCTTCGCTTCTGCGCTCTCCCCTCACCGAATCACTCGAAGAGGGACTCGATTAGAGCGGCCACCGTTTCGGTTGAGCGCCTGTAAAGTCAAATTGCCAGGCAAACCCAATGACTCTCGAGGAACCACCGCCGCGAATTCGTTCTCACTCACGTAACGACTCATCACCGGCGACCCGTCCACCAGAAGTACAACCCCCGAGGCGAAAGCTACCCCTCCGATCACCAGCTCAAACGAATCTGACCCGGCTCTTACCTTCGACCGCGACAATCGAGTGATTAACGGGCCGTTTTCGACGCTCAGTTCCAGCGCGTTTGACCGGTTACCATCTTCATTCAGGATCTGAACCTGAATGAGCGTAGCTCTCTGCAACAGAGAGTCAGGTAAACTTGCGGACATCTTTGCATCGGAGACAAATGAAGTCTCTACCGCTGTCCCATTCAAAATCACCGCAGCCTTACGCTGAAAGTTCTCGCCCTCAACCGTCAGCTCAAACTGCTCCGCCATCGTACCCACGGAAGTTGGGCTCAACGACACCAACTTCGGCGGCTCACCGATGACCACAAACTTTTCTTCCGAAGACAACTCGCCTCTCGGATTCCGTACCTGTACTGCCACAGCTCCTGCCTCAACAATTAAATCTTCAGCGACCTCGCTCATCAACTCAGTATCGGAGTTGAGAACTGCAGTCAGAGATCTGCCACCAAACAGCACCTGTGCCCCCGGCAGGAAATTCGTTCCCGATACTCTCAATACAAACGCTTCGCTCCCGGCGCGAATGCCGGACGGCGCAAGGGCGGATATTCGAGGCCTGGTCGTAAACGCACGTCCGGTCGCTCGCGTTCCCGGAGAGAATGCACGCCCCTCTTCAGCAACCGAGCGGTGGGGCACGAAGACTGCTCCATCGCCATCCGGGTCCCGATTCAACGACTGACCTGCGCTGCCCTCCGCGATGCCGAACCTGATCTCCTGAATCGGTCGCCCTGCTGCATCCTTCAGCCGAATGGTGTCGCCGCTGTTGTTGAGCGACAGGCCCCCGCTTGAGGCGGTGAACACAAGTTTGTTCTCCGCAGCGTTCCCAAATGATCCTCGCGGCGAACCGCCTCCAAAAACGATGACCGCCTCAAAAGGCGGGACAATTGTCCCAGCTCGAAAGACGTGTCGAATCGCTTCGGAATCCGACAACGTGTAGCCGGAAATGTCGATCGGGTCAGGTGTACGATTCAGAATCTCGACGAACTCATCCTGAGACGAGCTCCGGGTGCCGTCGCCGTTCGCGTCGCCCTCAGCACCCGGTGGTGGATCTGCCAGGTATTCGTTTATGACCAGCGGATCACGTATCAACACCGGCAGCGCGGCAGTATTCGAAACTCCGAAGTCGGTATTCATAACTCTCAAGCCAATCGTGCGCGGTTCCTTTATCACTTCAGCCGGCAAGACAACTCTGATCAGCTTCTCGTCGACGCCGGCGACCTCGAGTTCCGATCCTCCACCGTCATCAACGGCGAAGACCCTGGCTCCGGGGCGAAAGTCATTGCCGGTAAGAGCGAGGGTCAACGACGTCCCGCCGGATATCACGGACGGCGGTTCTACCGAGTAGATAAGAGGGGCAACCGGTCTGATTTCAAACGCAACTTCATTGGACAAACTGCCGTCGACATTTTGAACCACGATGCTGCGCAGTCCCGGTGTTGTAAGCAACTCAGTTCCCAGATCGGCCTCCAGTCTGGAACTCGAAACAAATCGCGTTTGCAGTACTGTGCGGTCAAACAGTATCTGCGCGCCTTTGACAAAATTTGCCCCGGTGATCGCAAGCGTGATCGCGTGTTGACCGGCGATCGCTTCGGCAGGTGCTAGTGAGCTTATGCGTGCGAACGGCAGAACTATTTCGATTATCGCTTCGCTCGACTCCTTGCCGTCCGTGTTGCGCACACTGACTCGCATTTCACCGAGACGACCTGCAAACGACGCCGGAACTGTCGCGCGAAGCTGTCGAGGTCCGAGGCTGCTTGTCGCCACCGGTGAGCCCTCGACCATCACTCGCGCACCGGCATCGAATTTGTCGCCCTCGACGAACAGAGTGAAGTCACGCGAGCCCAGTTGTATTGTTCTGGGCACGACTCTCTGAAGCTCTGGTGGCGGTTGCTCGATGCGTAAGGGCAGGTCGTTCGAGCGATTCCCATCGGGGTTGCGAACCACTATACGGTGCTGGCCCGCAACCGCGGTCACGATGTCCGGAACGCGCGCCGTCACTTGCGTAGAGCTTTGAAACTCGGTTTGCAGCATCATCGAATCGGCGAAGACGCTGCATCCTGGTTGGAAGCCCGTGCCTTTGACCGACATCTCAAAGGGCAACGCCTTTTGTGCAGCGTGATCGGGCTCAATCGACGATATGCGCGGGCCTTCGGAAAAGGGAGTGCCATCAACCCGAACCCCGGGAGAGAACCTGCGGCCCGCCGCACCTGGCAGAGTTGAGTGCTTAGCGAAGTGAGTGCCGACTATTTCGGGGCTTCGATTGAGAGCATCGTCCTGACCTCCCTCCGGACCGTAAGCTATCGTCTCGACGATCTGGCCGGCTGCATCCTTCAACGTCAGCGTGTCACCGCCGTTGTTCAGCGAGAGCGGTGCGGTGAAGATCAGTCCGTTCACCGCAGCGTTGCCGAAATCGCCGCGCGGTGTGCCGCCGCCGAAGACTACGGCAGCCTCGCCCGCCGGTAGCAAAGTGCCCGGAGGAAACGTGAATCGTCTTGAATCCTGGTCGCTGATTGAGTAGCCGCCGATTTCGATCGGCGACGCCGTACGATTAACCACTTCTACAAACTCATCGTCCGCGGAGTCGCGAATTCCGTCGCCGTTTGCATCTCCGATGATATCCGCTGGCGAGCTGCCCGGTGGATCAGCGAGCAATTCGTTCAACCCGATTCTCGCCAGAATCGTGAACACAACACCATTCGAACTCGCCGAAGCAGCGTTCCTCACAGTCATCAGTCGAGTTCCTGCACCATTGATGATCGCCGCCGGTATCGTGATAACCAGTTGCGTGGAGCTCTCAAAGACCGTGGCAACCTGTTCTCCATCTACAAACGCCTGGGCGCTGCGATCAAACGCCCCGCCACTCACGATCACTTCTATCGGTCCTTCTCCGACAACCGCAGACTGCGGGCTGATCGAACTTATGAACGGCACCGGCGCGGTGAACGTGGAACCGTCGGTCCTGGTTCCAGGTGAAAATAGTCTGCCGCTCGCAGCTGGTGCAGTCAGATGGGCGGCAAACGCTCCACTAACGTCTGGAGACCTGGTCGCCGACTGCCCACTGATCACGGGTGGCGGATAGGTAACTCTTGTTATTTCGGCTCCGTCAGGAGCTCTCACGATTATCGAATCGCCAGAGTCGTTGAGTGACAGCCCGCCGCTGCCGGCGGTGAAGACTAAACCGTTAGCCCTGCAGTTTCCAAAGGACCCGGTAGGCGTCCCACCGCCAAACACGATTGCCGCCTCTCCCGCCGGGATTACCTTGCCCGTGGGGAACGTGAAACGAGTTTGTACGGCGTCGCCGATGGTGAACCCGGAGACATCCAATGGCACGGAGCTCGTGTTCACCAGCTCGACGAATTCGTCCTGAGAAGGGCTCCTGGAGCCATCTCCATTAGCGTCGCCGGCAGCGCCCGCTGGAGGTGCGGAGAGATATTCGTTGATGATTAGAGGCACCTGCATTGCTCTCGAAGAAGCAATTGCAGCGCGGTTGGGGACTCGTGGCTTGTGAAACGGATGAGACGAGCACGGAAAGAGAACTGAGACAATCAACAGGTACAAAGAAAGTGATGGTGCAGCCGCAGTGGTGGACATTGCGGTCTCCTTGGAGGGGATGGGATTGGAACTGGGTTGAAGAATCTGAGAGCGGATTCAGATGCGGGCTTAACGCTCGCGCAGTATACCGACAAAGATGAACGGTCGCAACTTTGGTTGAGGAGATAAGGAGGATGAGGGGATCCGATTCACCATTCGCTCCTCCCCGCGTCTCTCCTCTCCGCGTCACCAGGCGCAACTTGAAAAAAAGGACTCGATGAATCATCATCAGACGCTTTCAATCGAGTCTACTACCAGAACTTGAGTGTCATCCGGAGGCATAATGCTTGAGCGAAAAATGGAGCAGGAACTCGGTCTCGACTTTCTGCGAGTAGTCGAAGCAGCGGCAATCGCCTCGGCTCATACGATGGGGCAAGGGGATCGTAAGTTCTCCGATCACGTAGCTGTTGAAGCGATGCGCCAGATAATGGACACGGTCCCCATGCGCGGCGAAATCGTAATCGGTGAGGGCGAGCGCGATGAAGCGCCAATGCTCTATATCGGTGAGAAGGTCGGGTGGGGAAATAAGGTTGATCCCAAAGACGGTGTGGGGTGCCCGGAGGTCGACATCGCAGTAGACCCGCTGGAGGGCACAAACCTTTGCGCCACTGGATCGGCCAATGCCATAGCGGTAATGGCTTGCGCCGAAAAGGGGGGGCTGCTCCGTGCCCCCGACGTCTATATGCAGAAGCTCATAGTTGGTCCCTCATCTAAGGGCGCCGTAGATCTGGACGCTCCTACAAAAGATAACCTCAAGAACATCGCGCGCCGGCTCAACCGTGACGTCGAAGATCTGGTAGTCATTGTTCTGGATCGCCCGCGACACCAGCGACTGATCTCCGAGATTCGGGAAGCGGGTGCAAGAATAAAACTCATCACTGATGGCGATCTGTCAGCAGGCATCAGCGCCGCAGTCGCCGGGTCGGGCGTCCACGCAGTTATGGGCACAGGCGGCGCGCCCGAAGGCGTGCTTACGGCCGCGGCTATGAAGTGTCTTAATGGTCAGATCCTCGCTCGATTCGTTTTGAAGGAACAACTCGAAGACGTCGAAGATCGGAGCCGAATTCCGGATGGGGTAGTCGAGCGAATGAAAGCGATGGGGATCTCTGACCCGCGTCGAATCTACGACACTGACGATCTTGCGCCGGGCAGGAGCATCGTGTTCGCCGCCAGCGGGGTGACGGATGGCACGATCCTGCGCGGGGTGAGGTTCTTCGGCACCGGCACTCGGGTGAATTCGATCATCATGACCACAGACGCGGGGAAACGGGTCCGTTTTGTCGATACAGTGCACATCGAAGGCGGCCCAGACACGGTGGTCAGATTCTAAGTTCTGAGTTCTGGGTTCTGAGTTCTGAGTACAACCCAGAAGGGGGTTGGATCCTGTAGCCCTAGCGCTGGTCAATGTATAAGAAATGCTACAACCCGATGGGTTGTAGAGGGTTTGTAATGAACGAGAATTACATGGCTGCATTCTGCGACCCCTTCGGGGTTGGATTCTTCTAACGGCGTTGCCCCAGGGAGCCGCGGACGGCAACGCTGGGCTCCGATCTGGAACCCCTTCGGGGTTGAAGTCGGAACTCAGCACTCAGCACTCAGAACTCTCATGTCGAAGCCATCGAAACTGCAGCCTGCGCTTATAGGCGGACTGATTCTGGGTCTGGGCTCGTCGATACCTGTCCTCAATATTGGGAACTATTGCTGTTGTCTCTGGGCGGTGATCGGCGGTTTGATTGCCGCCAGGATGCTCGTCAAGCGATCGCCCGTACTCCCGGTCACCTCCGGAGACGGCGCAACCGCAGGACTGCTCGCGGGACTTGTAGGTTCCGCAATCAACCTCGTAATCGCGGTGCCTATCGAACTCCTTGGCTGGTCCGCAAGCCTCGAAAACGCACGCCAGATGTCCGATCAGTTCCAGGATGTCGCTAGCCGGGCGGTTTTTTCCCAGATGATGAACTATCTCGAGGACCATCCGCTGGGTGCTCTGCTGATCTTTTGGCTTGCCTTTGCATTTCTCGGGACCGGGATGGCTGCGTTGAGCGGCGTAATCGGCGTTTCATTGTTCGAAAAGAGGCGAACCCAGCCTCCTTCGCCGCCGCCTCCTGCGCCACCGCCTCCTTCGGAGCCACCTCCCCAGCATCCGCTTCCGTTTGACTCGGGCAACCAGATTTAGGCCAATGTTGTCCCATATCAGCCGCCCACGCCGAGCCGGGTTTCACGCAACTTCAGCCGGTCGCTAATGGCGGGGACGGCGGGACATCAGGAGTACGCCTTTCTTGAAAAGCATCACCAACCGCCCTTATACTGCTGTCTTCCGTGCCGACCCGTCATTATCAACCAGAACAACCATGAAGAAGATCTTTCTGACTGTTCTTTTAATCGTATCCTCAGCGTCCGTCGCCCGCGCTGAACCGCCGTCGATAGACGGCAGAATCTATGATCTTCGCGGCTACGTCATGCACGGGCTCACCGTTCGTGCCATCAACAAAGCCACGGGAGCTGAATACAAAACAATTTCTGACGATAACGCACGATTCGCATTCGCGTCGCTCGAGCCGGGCAGGTATGTCCTGGCGTCGGAGTGTCCGGGCCTCGAAAAGATTCTGGGCTCCGCAGACGTAACCGCCGGTGAAACCCTGCAGATCGAATTGCTCGCGATGCCGCTCACGCAGACCGGCAACACGGCGGTAGACAAGCATATTGCCTCAATGTCCGAACAAGGCGGCAACTATCCAGGCGGTAACGTAAGCTATCTCAACGTAAACGACACGATGGACCTCTACTTTATGTGGATGTACTTCGGGATACTCGGGCTGCTGTCGATTTACGGGGTGTATCGCTATCGGCTGGTTTATCTTTTCCTCCGATACAAGAATCACCCTCCGAAGCCCAAGAGCCGTTACGAGCCTGGACGGCTTCCGAGGATAACCGTGCAACTTCCGCTGTTCAACGAAATGTACGTGGCCGAGCGGTTGATTGATGCGGTCATCAAACTGGACTACCCGAGCGAGCTCCTCGAGATTCAGGTACTGGACGACTCCACCGACGACACGACGAAGATTGCATCGCGCATGGTCCGGCATTACTTCGAGCAAGGCTACGACATCATTTATCACCACCGCACGGATCGCGAAGGATTCAAAGCAGGAGCGCTCGAAGCGGGTCTCAAGAAATCTTCCGGCGAGCTGATATTGATCTTCGACGCCGATTTTGTGCCTCGACCCGACTGCATTCGCAGGATGGTCGACTATTTTACGGACGAACGAGTCGGCATGGTACAAATGCGCTGGAGCCATATAAACCCTGATTACTCGCTGCTGACTCGAGTTCAGGGAATAATGCTCGATGCGCATTTCGTCATCGAACAGACGTCGCGCAACAGGGCCGGCGGCTTCTTCAATTTCAACGGCACCGCAGGAATGTGGAGACGCGAGGCCATCGAGTGGTCCGGCGGGTGGCAACACGATACTCTCGCCGAGGACACCGATCTATCGTACCGCGCCCAGCTTATGGGATGGCACTTTGTCTACTTGATGGACGACGACGTGCCGGCCGAGCTGCCCGTCGAGATGAACGCGTTCAAGTCACAACAAAAGCGATGGGCGAAAGGCGTAGTGCAAGTCGGAGTCAAGCTCATGAAGCGCATTTGGCGTGACCCGAGGCTGTCGTTGAGAATAAAGCTCGAGCAATTCTTTCGCCTCACAGCTAACCTCGCCGCTCCGCTGGTGATCGTGCTGGCGCTCATCAATCTTCCGATACTGATAGTGCGATACAATCAGGGCCTCTTTCACCTGTTTGTTCTGGATGTTCCCATACTGACCTTCTCGACGTTGTCAGTAGTCGCGTTTTATCTCGTAACGCTGAGGCATCTGCATCCCACGACCTGGAAAAGCCAGCTCAAATACATTCCGTTTGTGATGAGCATGGGCATCGCGCTGTCCTTCAACAACGCTCGGGCCGTTCTGGAAGCGTTGTTCGGCGTAAAGTCGGGGTTTGTTCGGACACCAAAGTACCGAATAGAAAAGACGGGCGATGCGTGGGCAAGAAAAACCTACGTGAAACGAACGCTCGCGTTTCCGGTTCTCGAGCTCCTGTTTGCAATCTACTTTGCATTCACGATCTGGTACGCCATTGACAGTCGGATTCTTGGGACGATTCCTTTCTTGCTAATCTATTTTTGCGGGTACGCGTACGCCGTCATCCTCGCTGTGGCTCAGGCCCGCCTTAGTTTTCGTAGAAAGTAGCTTGAGGTTTCTGGTTCCGGTTGCCGGTTACCAGATGAAATCCAGTCAACCCGCGCCGTGCAGAACCGATAACCAGAAATCAGCAACACATCTGGTTGATGGGGCAATTCATGAAAAAATTCCTTGCTTCCGGCATTCTCTGTTCTCTACTCTTCCAGACCGCTCTGACTGCCGCCGCGGCCCAGTCCCGCCCAAGCCAGTTCACAAAGACTGCTTTGCTTGCCGACAAAGACGTCATAGCTCTGGCGGAGGAGATCAACGGCGCAATCGCCAGGGACACGGTAAACGAGCTGGCTCGCTTTCATCGAGTCCAGGGATCTTCGGGCTACTCGCGGGCCGCGCAATTCATTGCTTCCAAGGCAAAGCAGTACGGACTTGATCAGGTTGAGATCGAAAAGATTCCCGCTGACGGCCAAAAGACCTACTACACGTTGAAATCTACGCCCGGGTGGGATGCCGATCGCGGAGAGCTCTGGGAAGTGGAGCCCGGGAAAACAAAGATTGCCGACTACGAAGAGATGCGAGTCGCGCTCGCAGACTACTCTCAGACCTGCGACGTGACCGCGACGCTGATCGATGTCGGGATGGGCACTTCAGCAAAAGATTACGACGGAAAAGATGTCAAAGGGCGGATTGTGCTGGCCGGTGGCAACGTTGCTACGGTTCACAAGCTTGCTTGCGATCATGCGGGGGCCGCCGGAGTTTTGAGCTATCAGCAAAATCAGGTGACCGGCTGGTCCGGTGAGTACGAAGACAACGTCAGATGGGGACACCTTTCTCCTTACAACTCAGACAACAAGTTCGCTTTCATGATCTCGCTGCGCCGCGCCAGACTGCTGCGCGAACGTCTGAGCCGCGGCGAACAGATCACGCTGCATGCCATCGTCAAAGCAGAGATGCATCCCAGCAGTTACGAAGTCGTCTCAGCCATCATACCGGGCACCGATGCCGCGGAGGAGGAGATCGCATTCTCTTGCCATCTCTGCCACCAAAAGCCCGGGGCTAATGACAACGCTTCCGGCGCTGCGGCAATCCTCGAAGCGGCGCGTGCGCTGTCGGCGCTGATTCGCCGAGGTGTGATCGAGCGGCCGCGCCGCACGATTCGCTTCATCTGGCCTCCGGAAATCAACGGCACGCTCGCGTACTTCGCGCAACACTCGGAGGTGGTTCGCAGGATCAAGGCGGCCATACATTGCGACATGGTGGGCGGCAACTATTCGATTACCAAATCGGTGCTGCACGTAACTCACACTCCGGCGTCGCTACCGAGCTGTGTAAACACGGTTGCGGACGTCTTCGCCGAGTACGTGATCGCTGGCAGTATTAAAGGAGCCTCTGGCGGGGGACTGCAGGATGCGCTGATCTCAGCGGAAGGCACCAAGGACAGCCTCGTAGCGGACATCACCCCTTACGAGATGGGCTCTGATCACGATGTGTACCAGGAAGGCTCGTTCCGGATCCCGACGATCTATTTGCGAGACTGGCCGGATGTCTTCATTCACACTAACAACGATGTTCCTTCGAACATAGACCCGACAAAAATTAAGCGCTCGACGTTCATCGCTGCCGCATCCGGATACTTCCTTGCGAGAGCGGGGGCCAGAGAAGCGAGCCGTCTGGCCGACGAAGCCTTTTCGCGTGCGTTGGCAAACGTGCCTAAGGATTACGATCGAGCCCGGGCTATGGAAACGAGCAGCTTTGAAGGCGGGGCTGTCGAAGCGCGGACGCTGATCGCAAACTCGGTGGAGCGGGACGCCACGGCTATCTCGTCGGTGACCATGTTTGCCGCTAGCGACAAGTCGGTTCAGTCAAAGGCGGATGCACTCATCGATCAGCTCAGCGGCGCATGGCTTGTGTTGACCGGTCAGCTCAGCGAACAAAAGAAGGGTAAACGAACCGTGTTTACCCTCGAGCCAAAGGAACTCTCCAGGGACACGAGGAAGAATCCAAAAGAAGCCGCGCGACCGCGTATAGCAGGCGCCGACTACAATCGCACACCGGTAAGAAAAGTGATCGGTCCGATGAACATCTACTACTACGACTACGTCGCCGATCGCGCATCCACCGAAGACCTGAAGGCCGTGGAAAAGCTCGGCTCGTTGCCGCACGGCGATATTATTCTTTATGAAATTCTGAACCTGGTCGACGGCAAGAGGAGCATTCAGGCTATCCGCGACTACGTGGCAACAGCCTACGGCCAAATCGCCGTTGAAGACGTCGCAGATTACTTGAGAGTGCTGGAAAAGATCGGAGTAATCCGAATGGAGTGAGCCTGGCGGTTGTCAGAGGAAAAGTCGCGCAGAGTGGTTCTGTTCGCCCGCGATTTCTTTACGAATGCATCGGACTCTTACAAGCCGAGGAGACTACGAATATCGGGTTTTATTTCGGCGGACCGCGGCGCTAACACCGATGGCAGCCAACGAGACCAGCGCGCCGACTGAATCGAGTATTGAATCGTTGATTGAGCCTCCGCGCGTACGAGTGAAGGTCTGGTGCAGCTCATCAAGAAGAGCCCAACAAGCACAAATTACCAGCGAGAAGACTGCCCAGCGAAAACGCCAGCGATAGGGACTATCGGCTCTGAATGCGCGGAACAGGAGCCAACAGAGTAGTGCATACTCAGTGAAGTGAGCGGTCTTTCTCAGCCAGTAATTGATGCGCGCGAGGGTGTGCCAGGTAACCTGAAGCCCCAGGGAGCTAAGAAACTTTTCGATGGCCCCCCGAGTATTCTCCCCGGACAGAACATCGGTGGAAGCGTAGTACATCAAACCGACCATCACGAAGACAGGCAGCCAGTACTTGATCGCCCTGCCTAAGATGCCGCTACCGGCTGTCACCAACCTTGTAGACATAAATGCAAATGATAACAAATCGATGGCGGTTAAGGTACGAGTCGGGTTTAGGGTTTAGGGTTCGGGTTGGGTTCGTCGGCCGAAGCCGAAACTTTATCGCTCGCCTTTTGCGTCTAACGCAAGCCTAGCCTTGAAGGGCCTGTGCTCCCGACACGACCTCGATGATCTCGCCAGTGATCGAGGCCTGTCTGGCTCGGTTCAGGTTGAGCGTGAGCGAATCGATGACTTCACCAGCGTTCTTTGACGCCGAATCCATCGCAGTCATTCGAGCCCCCTGTTCGCTGGCAACCGAATCTACAAGCGCCGTGAACAACTCGGTCTCCACGTAGTTCGGAAGCAGCGCGCCGAAGATTTCGGCAGGAGGCTGCTCGTAGATGTAATCGATGAGGACGTCTGAACCGCCGGTGCCCTCGTCGGTAAACCGGTTGGTAGGAACAGGCAGAAGCTGCTTCCTGACGATCTGCTGAGAGAGCACCGACTTGAACTGCATGTAGATCACAAATACGCGATCGATCGTTGAGTCCTCGGCGGTGAACAGCCTCATTATCTCTCGGGCTATTTCTGCAGCATCTTCGTGCTCGAACGAACGCGCGGTCAGATTTATGTACTCGCTCACGATCGCCGCGCGTCGTCTTCTGAAAAAGTCACGGCCCCTCCGACCGATGGTGATTAACTCGATCTGCTTATCTGGATTCTCGCGTATAAAATGCTGAGCCGCCTTGCCTAGATTCGCGTTGAACCCACCGCACAGGCCCTTATCGGCGGTGATCAGCACCAATAAATAATGCTGGTCGCCACGCTCGTCGAGCAGCGGATGATGATAGTCCGTCGCGCGCGCCGCCAGTCTGCCCAACACTCGCGCCATAGTGTCGGCATACGGTCGAGCTGCGCGAACTCGATCCTGAGCGCGACGCAGCTTCGCAGACGCGACCATTTTCATCGCCTTGGTCGTCTTCTGCATGTTCCGCACAGACCGTATTCGCCTGCGTAAATCCTGAAGGTTTGGCATACGCTTAAGGTTTAGGGTTTAGCGTTTCCGGCTTCGGCGGACCAAACCCTAACCGTTCTCACTTCGAGGTCTTTAACCTTTGCCAGGTTGTTCCGTCCTCGTACTCGACCTTTGTTATCTCCGCATGACGCTCTACGGCGGAGGGCTTCACCTCCTGCGCCAGAGTCACCGTCTCGCCAGGTTCGATCTTCTTCCGATTGCGAAATGACACCCGGCTGATCTCCTTTTTGTTTTCGGAGCTAACCGCTACGCAATCCCAACTGATTGCCTTGATCGCTCGCGCGCCTCCGTTTTTGATCACCAGTGTTGCGATGAAATGGTACGCGCTCGGCGAATCCTTTGAAGCTTTCGGGCCTGGAGCCTTCGCGTCCAGGTTGTGGTCAACCGACCCCCCCTCCTGACCCGGACTGTCGTATCGCGGTTGCCGTCCCTCGCTCGCGCTCCGGGGAGGCGAAGAGGGACTTGACTGCTGCCGATTCTGCACATCCGGATCCGGGATCAACGCCGGCCTGGCTTCCATGCGCTGAACCTTGGTGATACTCACTTCAAAGCGCACTACTTCCACTCCTGGAGCACGTTGTTCCTCAGCAGTCTGCGCCGGGATAACGTTCCAGAGTGACGCGATAACAACGAGATTCACACCAAGTCCCATCGCGACCCTCCTTTCCGCGCGTAGACCGCCTGGAGATTTCAATTAGGCCGAGGCTGCGCGCGCTTCTGATGTAAAGCGGCCCTGGAACTCGGTAAGCACCGACTTCAGCTCACCCTCGAGCTCCTCATCGATTTTCTTACGCTCGCGTATCTTTTCCAGCAACCCGGGATGCGAGCTCTGCACGAACGCCAGCAATCCCTGTTCGAACTTCCCGATGTCCCCCAAGGCAATCTCGTCCAGATATCCCTTTGTCCCAGACCAGACCGCGATGACCTGCTGCTCCATGGGCACCGGCGAGTACTGCGGCTGCTTCAACAACTCGGTCAGTTTTTGACCGCGATTCAACTGCGCAAGCGTCGCCTTGTCGAGATCAGAAGCGAACATTGAAAAGGCAGCCAGATCTCTGTATTGCGCGAGATCCAGTCTCAGGGTTCCCGACACCTGCTTCATCGCGCGAGTCTGCGCCGAGCCGCCTACACGGCTCACCGAGTTGCCGACGTTGATCGCCGGCCGAATACCCGAGTGAAACAGATCGGCCTCAAGGAAGATCTGCCCATCGGTTATCGAAATCACGTTTGTAGGAATGTAGGCCGAGATGTCGCCGGCTTGTGTTTCAATTACCGGCAGAGCTGTCAGACTCCCGCCACCCAACGCATCGGAGAGCTTCGCGGCGCGCTCGAGCAGCCTTGAATGAAGGTAGAAAACATCACCCGGATACGCTTCGCGTCCGGGCGGCCGTCGCAACAACAATGAGATCGAACGGTACGCCCACGCGTGCTTTGAAAGATCGTCGTAAATGCAAAGCACATGCTTGCCGCGATCCCGGAAGTATTCGCCCATCGCGCACCCCGCGTACGGCGCGATGTACTGCATTGCCGCGGGAGCCGACGCAGACGCATCCACGATGATCGTGTTTGCCATCGCATCGAAGTCTTCAAGCGTCTTCTTGACCTGGGCTACCGTCGATTCCTTCTGGCCGATCGCAACATAGATGCAAATCAAGTCGGCGCCCTTCGAATTTATGATCGTATCGATCGCAATCGCAGTCTTACCGGTTTGACGATCGCCGATTATCAACTCTCGTTGTCCGCGCCCGATGGGCACCATCGTATCGATGGCCTTCAACCCGGTCATCATCGGTTCGCGAACCGGCTGGCGATCCATGACGCCCGGCGCGATGCGCTCAAGAGGACTGTACTTTCCACCCGTGTCGATCGGACCACGCCCGTCAAGTTCTCGACCGAGCGGATCCACTACGCGCCCGATCAGCTCGTCGCCGCATGGAACCGACATGATTCGCTTTGTTCGCCGTACCTCGTCGCCTTCCTTGATCTTCTCGTAAGCACCAAACAGCACGGCTCCAACCTTGTCCTCTTCGAGGTTCAAGGCGATTCCCGCAACCTGGTGCGGAAGATCCAGCAGCTCGCCGGCCATGACTCTCTCGAGGCCGTATATCTCGGCGATGCCGTCGCCTGCCTGAATCACAGTCCCAACTTCGGTGACCTCAACAGCCGCGCTGTAGCCCTCGATCTGCTGTCGTATGATTTTGCTTATCTCGTCTGCCCTGATTGCGTCCATTAATTCCCTCGCCGGTTGGTCTTTCCGGATATAAATGCCGTCGTAAGGTTCTATTCGCCCGATTTCAGACGTTGCTTGACTTCCAGAAGCTGCGTTCTCACCGAGCCGTCATAAATGACCGAGCCCAGGCGTGTCACCACCCCACCGATAAGAGACGGATCCGTCTTGAACTGAAACTCCACTTGTTTGCCCGTAAGCTCCTGAAGCTTGCGCCCTAGCCTCCCCTGGTCGGCTTCATTCATCGGCGCCGCCGTAGTCACGTGCGCCACCAATATGCCGCGCCGCTCATTAATAATGCGTTGGAACTGGGTGTAGACCAGTTGCATGTGATGCAGCCGGTAATTGCGCAAGAGCCCCCTCAGCAGATTCCGCGTGTACTCCCCGGGGTTAACTCTGGTGATCAGCGCTTCCAAAACCTTACCCTTGTCGCGTTGCGAAACGATCGGGCTTGAAAATACGTTGCGCAGCTCGTCACTGCCGGAGATCATTTGCGCAAACGCTCGCAGCTCGCGATCAATCTGTTCGACGAGCCCTCGTTCGATCGCTACGTCGGCAATGGCCTCGGCGTAGCGGCGAGCTATCACGGTCGCGCTCATCGCTTCACCTCACCCAGATCATCGATATACCGAGCAACCAGCCGATTTGAATCGTCGGGGCGCAGATCGCTGAGAATCATCGACTCCGCGAGCTGAACCGACTGCTCTGCGACGAAAGCGCGGAGATCGGACTTGGCTGCTTTCATTGCTCCCTCAATCTCGCGCTGAGCTGTCTGGCCGATCTTTTCCGCGTCGGCATCTGCGGCCTTCATGATGCGCTCGACCTCGCGCTGGCCTTCCTGTTCCGCCGCTGCCTTTATATTCGCCAGTTCTTCGTCCAACCGGCTCAGTCGGGATTCGACTTCGGCAAGGCGTCGCTCCGCTTCGTCCTTCTGACTCCTCGCTTCCTCCAGTTGTTTGCGGATCGAGTCAGCGCGCTTATCGAAGACTTCGCCAATTCGAATCTTGTTGCGGAGTAAGAATACGAGCGCGGCGACGAAGATGATAAGGTTGATGACGCGCCAGTACGTTGGATTCGCCCAGAAGCTTTTCTGTTCCTCTGCTTGATCAAAAAGCATCAGCGCCAGCGCGATGAACTGATTGGTGATCACTAGCCGCCACCTCCCACGCTGCGGCCAAGCAGAGTCCGCGAGATTCTCTCGGCAATCTGGCGCGCTTCGGATCCTAGCTGCGCTCGAGCATGTTCGGCTTGTTCCGTGATCTCCGCCTTGGCGCCGTTGATCTGCTGTGCCGCCTTCTGCTTTGCAGCATCGATGATCTGCTTTCGCTGGTCGAGGGCGCCCGCGCGTGTTTGCTCGACGCCCCTGTAAGCCTCCGCTCGCGCCTGTCGAATCGCCGCCTCATATTCTGCGAGCTGGCGCTCCGAGTCGCGAGTAGCAGCGCGAGCCTCGTTGATATCGCCCTCAACTCTGGTCTGGCGCTCGTCCAGGACTCTGCCCACCGGTCTGAACAACAGCCGGTTCAGAATAAAAACAGTAAGCATGAAGAGGGAGAGAACAACTACGAGCGAGCCGTCAGGACTGATGATATTGCCCTCGCCCTCCGCGAAGGCGAGTGCGGTCATCAAGAACAAAGTGCGCACTCCTAAAATAGAATTTCACGACCACTCTCGAGGCACGAACCTTAGCAAGAAATAAAATCCAGGTCAAGGAGACCCTCCCTCGAGCTCAAAACACGTTCGTTGCCTATCCTTGGACCCGATGGCCTCGAGAACTTAATCAAGTTCTAACCGTTCAAAACGCACCGGGCAAGGCATAAAGCAGTATGCAGTAGGCAGTAGGCAGTAGGCAGTATGCAGTATGCAGTATGTCTGGTTTCTGGTTCCTGGTTTCTAGTTTGATGGATCAAGGCTTAGGTGGTAACTCAACGTTCACGGAGCAACAGTACCGGGAAGTAGAAACGAAACCAGAAACCAGACATACTGCCTACTGCCTACTGCCTATTGCCTACTGCCTACTGCCTACTGATTACTTCCACGCTCCGAGTGATTTCAGGAATTCATCCAGGTTGTTCTTCTTGAGGATCTCACCCACCGCTGCGTGATCGATGTGAGGACCAAGAACTTCAGAACGTTCGGCTACAACCCAAGTGGTCACCGCAACAATCGCCGAACCAAGCGACAGGTTGTGCTGGTCTACCTTATCAATAGTGTCGCTCGTCTTGTGATGGACCTCGCCGTACGGCTTTGTGTCTACCAGCAAATCGAGCGACGGAATTCCCTCAAGCATGAAATACCCGTGGTCTGTGTCGAAGCTGGTTCGATCCGATACTTCGCCGCCACTCAAATCAACCAGGAGAGCCTTACTAATAGGCCTCAGAGCATCTGCGATATCCTTTCGACCCTCCACCTTCCAACCCGATGGATGGCCAGCACCGTTATCCGTGTTCAACACCGCAACACAACGATTGAGCTCCTGCGCATGCGCTTTGACGTAAGCGCCTGAGCCAAGCAGTCCCTCTTCCTCTCCGCCCCACAGCGCAAAGCGAATCGAGCGGCGCGGCGCTTTCCCTGATTTCACCAGTGCCGAGATGGCTCGAGCAGCTTCGAGCACCATCGCGCACCCGCTGCCGTTGTCCTGAGCTCCAGTGCCGTAGTCCCAGGAGTCGAGATGCGCGCCTACAATCACCCAATCGTCGGGCTTTTCGCGTCCCTTGATCTCCGCCAATACATTGTTGACCTGAATCAACCCGCTCGTCTTGTTTTCAAAACTGAACTCGACGGTGACTGGACCTCTTTCCGCGAGCCTTTCGAGAAGCTTTGCGTCTTCCATGCCGACCTGAGCCATCGGCAGAGGGCTGAGCGCACCCCCCCAAGTAAATCCAAAAGCGTTGAGCACGTTGTTCCGCTCCTGGTCGCCAACCAAAATCGCAGCCGCTCCGACTTCCCCGTAGATCTTCAAGGCGTCAAGGAATTTCCCGAACGATCCGAGCCCGTGCGCGAACAACACGGAAAGGTCGAGCATCACTACTCGACCCTTGATATCGGCCGATTGCGCGCGGATCTTCTCAGGCTCGATGTCGGAGGTTCGAACTATCTGCGCGTGGACGCCGCCGTGCCGTGTAGAAGGAGCCCACCCAAGTGACTCGAGATGAATGGGTCGCTCGAGCGGCGAAACAATTCGCGCCTTTGCCCAGCCTCGGTCCCAGCCGTTTTGCAGGGTGAAGCTCTCAAGTTTGACGTCGGATACTCCCATATTTCGAAATTGCTCGGCCGCCCATTGCGCCGCTCGATTGTAGGAGGGAGTGCCGGTTAGCCGCCCTCCGAACTGATCAGTCAACTCGCGGAGGTATTGCATTGACTTCCCGCCGACCAGTATCGACCCGGCAAGCGCAGTCGCTTCGGCTTGAAACTCTGAAGGCTGTTGCGCTCGAACCGGAACTGTAGAGACGAGCAGCCCAGTCATCGAGAGGAGGAGACTGAAAGATCTGCCGAGTGAAATGATCTTATGCTTGGCGCGCTGTGATGACATTGGAGGCTCCCTGAAAAGAAGTAGCCAACACTTTACGAATACTGGACGGTGTAT
The DNA here is from genome assembly GCA_035315885.1 of Blastocatellia bacterium. Lineage (GTDB taxonomy): Bacteria > Acidobacteriota > Blastocatellia > UBA7656 > UBA7656 > DATFXM01. The sequence goes on along the minus strand of DATFXM010000117.1, from coordinate 3,277 downwards.
GCCAGGCCCGGACAAGGCAGCAAGCCCCAACCGTCGAGGGCGGGTGGTTTCACATTTTGATCTCCGGCATTGCTAGGGGACGGAGGGTGGGGAAACCATCGCGCGAAGCTCGGGTTGGCTAGCCCTTCGATCGCCAACCCACAAAGGTGGAGAAACTTGGTCTCCCGAAAGACTTCGTGCTACATTCGACCGTCACAGGTTTTTGGTCACCCACCTGGCCCCTTAGCTCAATGGTAGAGCAGAGGACTCATAATCCTTTGGTTGGAGGTTCGAATCCTCCAGGGGCCACCAATCCTGTCAACAACTTACAGATCCGGTCATTCATTGACCACCCTCCGGTGTGACAAAATTGTGACAATTCCTGGAGATTTTGCCTGCACAGCCTCGACCGCTCTGCGTTTACCTTCATCAGTGGCGTGGGCGTATCTTTCTGTCGTTTGAGTTGACTTGTGGCCCATGACGTCCCTGATCGCCGTCAGCGGCACTCCAGCATCGGCTGCTCTTGTTCCAAAGGTATGGCGTAGATCGTGAAACCTGAGGTCAGCTATCCCAGCCTCTTTGCAAGCACTCCACCAAGCTGTTTTGATCGTCGTGTACTTCGTTCCCGTCTTAGGGTTGGTGAAGAGGTACACCTTCTTCTTTTGTTTTGCTTGGTCGACTAATTCATGCAAGAGTGCCCTTGCAGTGTCGTTCAGAGGCACCTCCCTGTCCTCGTCGGTCTTCGTTTGCTTGATGTGCAGCACACCCCGATGAAAATCGACGTGTTCAGTCTGAAGTTTGAAAACCTCGCTGACGCGGAGACCCGTGTTGAGAACCAGCACCACGATCGAATGAAGATGGGACCGATCGCCGGTGAGCACGGCCATCAGTCTTTGCTCTTCGTCAGGCAACAGGTACCTCGTGCGGCCCTGCTCACCTTTCAGAACTCCGACCTGACGGCAAGGGTTCTCACCGATCTCTTGGTTAACGATCGCCAGCCTGAACACCCGCGAGAGCAGCCTCAGTTCTCGGTTGACAGCCCCGACCGATCTTGGTTTCTTTTTCTTCTTGGTTACGACCGGTGCGTTTCGTCTTTCCAGCTTAAACTTCTCAACGAGAAATGGGCTAATCTCACAGAGCCTCTTCTTCCCGAAAAAAGCCAGAATCGGCTTTAGCCGGCTCGTGTCGATCTTCCAGGAGCGTTTGTTCGCCTTCGCCCACGGGATATAGCTCTTTTCGACAAACTCCTTGAGAGTGTTTGAACCGTTGGGTCTGCCGTAGAGACCTTGGTGGATCTGCAGGCGGACCTTGGCTTCGGCTTGCTCAGCCTGAACCTTAGTTCGAGCAGTCTTTATCGGGCCCCTATAGCGGACACCATCAATCATCATGTCGTAGTGCCACTTCCCTTTTCTTTTTCGTACTCCCATTCGCCTTCCTTTCTAGTCACAACCACTGGCCAAAGGAAGGTTGTGCAAATAGTACATGAAGTTCATGAGCGCTTTCCAGGGTTTTGCTCGCTATTAGAAGTCCATTCCACTATCTCGTCGAGCAGGAAAATAGTCCTCCGTCCCGCTTTACGGAATGGAATGGCTCCTTGGGAAACCCAGTCGTAAACCGTGCGTACAGACACTCTCAGAAAGTCTGCAGCTTCCTTGACGGTCAAGAATCGGGGTGGAGCCTGGGTTACCATAAACATAATCTCCTTCCTTACTCGAGCAGTGATCTCGCTGGAGTAGGGTTTGCTCGCGTAGTTTGTTCAGAAGAGACTGTCCGAGATTTGACTTCTAGAGTGAAACTCTTACCTTTCAGCTTGAGTCTTGGCTTCCGGCTGGAACGTCTAAAAGCGTTACTATCGGTTTGCGGCCCCGGTGCCTCTGAACGGAGATCAAGCCCTGCTTTTCAAGAGCGGTCAGAGCTCTATAGGCCGAGTATCGGTTCATTCCGAACAACGCCAGCCACTTCCTGGAGATCGCAACCGTACCTGACTTCGTCAAGCCCGCAGCGTACCAAATGACCAAAGCCATGTGAATTGACTTACCGGGTAGTGCCGCGGCTCTACTTAGCCAGTCCAGAGGTATGGGACCCTTCACAAAATGTTCTCCCTGCTTGTGGCGAGGTAGCTTGCCTCGCTGCTGCACGCGGGGTCGAGGACTTGAGCCGGAGAAATGCTGCCTCTCTCCCAGCTGCAGCTGTTTTGGATCGATCGGGAAGCTCATCTTATTGTGTTTCAAATTGCTGTGTAGGACTGAACAATTGAACTCGGCGACGGATTGAAAACTCCGTGGGGGATTTGTGGCGGTAGTCCCTCGACTACGTCCCAAACAGTCTTCCACATTTGCGAGCCGCGTTCGTCCTGGTATCTTTCGGGGTAAAAAACGAGTTTCGCATCTGATCGAAGTCGAAACCCGCCAAGGACGATGGCACTGGCATCGGACATTAATTGCTGGGCTCGCTGAACAGTTGCGTCGAGTTCATCGCGGGGGGCTTCGATCAAAATCGCGTCGTGAACCGGGGCACAAACCCGAATTCCCTGCTCCGTCGCTAGACAGCAAGCAAGTCTCAACATCTCCGCTCCGTTCGCTTGCATAGGAAAGTTTTGAAGCGACCGCGGGTTGGCGTTCTCACCCACGTGTATAGTCCAGCCAAACACTGTCCAGAGCTGCCCTTTGAGCATAGCGTGGTTGACCGCCGCCTCAGACCAATTCCAAAACGTCTTGTACGTTTCGTGGTGCATTCTCAAAAGCTCTCGAGCTCGGGAGGCTGGTTGGCAGATGCGTCCTGCGAGAGACTCAGGGCCCATTCCGTACTGAACAGCCAGGACACACGCTTTGAACTGGTCCCTGATCGGCCCATATTTTTCCTTGGTACCGTCCGGCGGTACAGCTCCTGCCTGCTTTGCGAAAGCCAGATAAGGGTCGCCCGATTGATATGCAGCCATCATCGCGGGGTCGCCAGACAAGGCGGCAGCGATTCCGAATTCCTGTTGCGACCAGTCAACGTAGGCGAGTCCGAAGCCGGGTTCTGGTTTGATGAGCCCACGTAGCCACACGGCCGGGCCGAAGATAAACTTAGTATTGCTTGGTTGATTGCGGCCAGTTCTCGAACGAAATGTCGAGAGAATTGTTCTGTTGCGACCATCAGTACCGATCTCGAGGTCTGACAGCCTCATCTGCGATAGTGCATATCGTAGATCCCTTATGGGTGCCACTTGGAGATAAACTTTCGCCATTTCTCTGAAGCTATCATCATCGAGTGCCAGCTCACCCGATGGCAGCCGCGGCCAAGGTATGTCGTTTGC
>DATFXM010000116.1:0-51986 GCA_035315885.1 Blastocatellia bacterium | reverse complement strand
CTACCACAATGCGCTCGCTGTTGAGTTGGGTGAGTTAGGCAGACTCAACGAAGCAAAAGCCGCCCTCGCCGTAGCTCTCGCTTCACCTTTCGCCAGCGCGTATCCTGAGTGGAACGAAACTCGTCTCGAACTCGAAGCCAGGCGAACCGCTGCGACTCATTCAATAGTCGCCGTCCACCTTCCCGCTGACGCACTCGTCGAGGGCCAGGTTCATCCGATACCTGATCGCAGTGAGAGTGCTCGCTCGATCGCGAAAGTTCAAACTCGGCCTTCAGGCTGTTCATGCGATCTCAGCCTGATAGCATCAATTACAATTCACTGCTCCGAGACCTCGACATCCGCGGTGCCATTCACGCCACGGATCGTCCTCGAGCGCCTGGATGAATCCATCCAACCACGCGCTCCTCCTAACCTGCCCTAAAGCACTAACCCTCAATTGTCAAAGAACTCTTTCGTGAGATGGGTCGCCATCTGGCACGACGACGACCCATTCGCCTAACCGCACACTGTCGCGGCCAGCTATTCGTGTATCCGCCCGCGACTGAGTGTACTAAAGTGGCATATGACTATAGCACAAAAGACACGTTTTACAGTCATCTCAGGTGACAAAAAACACCTCCCGCTCCGCGCTCCCGCCGCCCTGGTGATGACCGAGCGCGAGCTCTGGGATTCGGTCGGCCCCGACGGCTTTCAGGATAAGGACACGATCTTCTTCTCGATGACCGCAATCTACGCAGCATGCGTGTTCATCGAGCAAGGCAAGCCTCGCGAGCCACTCATCCGCCGGATCATGGCCATGAGCCTCCTGAGCGACGACCCTAACTACCAGCGCCTGGTTTCACCAATCATAGCCGGCGTCGAAAGTGGTCAACGCGAAGGCCTCATCGCCGCTCAACATACAGCCCTTTGCGCTGCCCTGATGCTGGCCCGGGACCAGCAGATCTGGCCCCGGGACTGGGACAGCGATTCCTATAAACCTAACCCCGTCTGGACTCCGCCCGCCTGACCGGGCGCGATCCCCAGACGTGCAAGTCCGAAATCGAAGGGTTGCAAATTGAACCGCTGCTCGGTGCCGAGCCTGAACCGAGGTCTCGGTCGGGGTGGCCTGTGTCCTGAGCGGATGCCCGCCCGGCTTCGTCATGGCTGGCGTTTCCGCTGGCGGAAAACTGCGATACGGGCCGCCCTCGAGCGAGTCCACCGATTCGGCAATCGTGTATCCGATGAGTGCTGAGCAGCCGTGGCGAGAGAGGCTGACCTGAGGGCGGGCGCGTCGGCAGCCGTGCGCCAGGCAGTACCGAAATGATCTCGCGTGGCGATCGCCGCCGCGCGCCACAAGCGCGAAGCTCGAGGGGAATTTGTCCGGCCGTCTCGATCGGAGCGGCCTGTCAGCCTAGGTGAGAAAAGCACGCAGGCACGTTGTTTAACTCATCGAGCGGACGGCGAAGCATGCCGCTCCGGTCAAGACGGCCGGGACGAAACTTCTCCAGTTTAGCGCTGTTCGACCAGACCTCAAACCCTTCGAGGCCGTTAAACCCGAGTCGCGGTACGGCGAGAGTCCGTACCGCGGCTACCAGCAGAGGCTTGGGGCAAGCGGCGCGGCCTTTTCGAGGCGGCCTGTTCGTAACCGTTCGATAGAGTCGTACCCACAATCGAGTGTGCGTGGGACAACGCTCTGAGGTGGAACTGGGGAACGGCGGGACCAGGCCGCTCCGCGAAGGCCACGTCGCACGAACTCACCGCGTGCAGAAGCCAAGCCTCAGCAACGCGTCCGAATGAGGAGTCGAAATGAGTCAAATGCATGAAGGCGGAAAGATGACAACGCCAAACAACGAGACTTGTCCCGTCTGCAGCAGTCCGCTGCATCTGCTCAGAATACCTAAGGCGGCGCAGCTCGTAGACGTAAGACCCAAGACGATCTACGCCTACATCGAAGACGGCAGCGTTTACGCCATCAAAGTCGCGGGCAAGCGATACCGGGTCTGCAAATCGTGTCTGATCAGGCCGGTGTGAAGTTTTTCGTCTCCGGCATAGATACGTTCTACGTTTGTTACCCTTGGTATTGAATGTCTCCAAAGATTTCAATAGGATGGCGCCAGTTTCGCGAAGCTAACGATCAGGGAGCACAGGGCGGCGGAAGTAAGCAAACAACTCAGTGGTCGGGTTGATTCTGTGGTGAGGATGCTTCTACTGCTCGATGCGACCTGCAGAAAGACTCGCGCGCTGCGTCAGCAGTGCGAACTGTAGGCAAACATACACAGCATCTTCGGGTCGGGGTTCGGGATTCGCTCGCGGCGCTGGATTGGGAGCGAACGAGGGTGAATACCGGACTACCGGCTCGGGGAATTCGGGGCGATGCAGCGACTGTTCGCCGGCAGGGCTGGTCGGCGGGCTTGCCGGTTGTCGTGTCTGAGCTTCAGCCGCGTCGGGCATCGCCTAATTTTCAACCAGTTTCAACAAGCTTCGACTAGTTTCAAACGGGCTTCGACTAGTTCGACCAATGCTTCGGCTAGCTTCTATTGACTTCGACTTGGACCGCTCGAAGCTGCGCAGATCGAATGCGTATAGCTCCGCCGCGGACCCGCGATGGGCTTTGGAACCGCGAGGGATCGAGGGCTGATCAGTAAGAGTTTCAGGGACCAGGCGCGGAGCTACCCTCTAAGGCAGACCGACCGCGCAAAAGCCCGGAACGACTGCCTCGAAAATGCCCGCGGAGCAGTTGCGTAAAAACACTGCTGGGCGCTTGCCTGGAAAATGCCGCGGGGCGGTTGCCTGGGAAACGTCGGTCGATTGTAAGTGCCACACTTCGACGTGCTTGGCCCAAGCGATCCGTTGCGGCAAATGGTCCAGGCCCGGAGATGTTCGAAAGGAGAGAAAACAAATGAAAAAAATGAAGACTCTGTTGGCGATTGCCGTTATGGCCTTCTGCTTGAACGCCGCACCGGTAGCGCTGAAATCTCACTCCTCCGCGTTCGCGGAAACCCCTGTTACTGTGCAAACAACCTCGGGCGCCTACGGTGCGATCCTGTCAGAAGGCCGAAGCCGCGGGACCCAGATTGCCATTGGCGTCACTCTCGGCGTGGCGGCCGCAGTAATTGGCATTGCTACGGGAGGTGCCGGCGCAGTTGTAGCCGGTGCGCTTGCGGGCGTCTAACACCCTTTGCGAGGGGACCCTTCCCGTATCACGGGTTCCCTCCCATATTCTCTCGCCCGTGACCAGGCGTGACTGATTTCGATAAGCGGCACACTGCGGATGCGACTGCGGAAAGAACAGCAATCGAGGCCGTCAATGCATAACGCTGAATGCTTGAACTCTGCACGCTGGCAGAAATGGAACTGGGCGTACTGGCTCGTCTCAGCCCTCACGCTGGGTACTCTTCACAGCTATGTCGTGCTAGAGCAGGGCTACACCGGATTTGTCCGGTCGGCAACCTCGTATCAAGCGTCTCGATCGGAATCCTGGGAGCAGCTTCTTCAGATCTCACATCGCCAGGGCCGCGTCGTGGTGCTGATTGCCGCGCCGTTCTCCATAGCAAGCGTCTGGTTTGTAAAGACCTGCTTGCTCTGGTTTCTGTGTATGTTGTTTGACTCGTCCCTCGATTTTAGGGGCAGCGTAACGCTGATGGGTGTTTGCTACGCACCGATGGCACTCCTCTCTCTCATCGGCCTTGTCATCTTATGTGTTGACCCGCTCGCAGGAGACCTGCGTGTTCTGGACCAGGGGAGTGTCGAAGCGACTTTTGTGACCGGCATAAATGACTACTTCGCGCGGTTGCAGGAGGCGCCCGCTCTGAAGCTAACCGCCGCATCGAGGGTCACCGCCGAAATGACAAGCGCGGCGATGATGATTTACCGGCTGGACAGCGATGCCATCTTGACCTGGCGCAAAGGGCTGATCTGCGCCTCGGTGATCGGTGCCATTGTTCATTTTCCAACGCTCTGGGCGGTGATCCGATCGGCTCTATGAGTTTGCACGACCGGCACTGCTTTCCTCGAATGCTGGCAATGATCAACAGGCCATTAGACAAAGCTATCTTGGCTGCCGTGCTGGTTGCGCCCGCGCTAGGCTGCCTGTGGGGGTGGGGAGACGTGGGAGGCCCAAGAGGGGATTTCAACCCCTGGTTGCATGCGCAACTCTTGCACCAACAGGGATGGTGCAGTGCCTCTCGCTTTGTTGTCCTCTGCACGATCCTTGGAAACAATCTGAGAGTGTTCTCGATGCTCGTCGTGACCGGCGTGATCTCGGCAGGGGCGATTCCGATTCTTTACCTGTTCTTTGAAGGCGCAAATCTTGGAAGGCTCGCGCACATCAGTTATCAAACGACAGGAAAGCTGCCGGCGCTTGCGGCGCTTGTTGCCCCGCATGCACTGTTCGAACTGACAGGTTTCGCGCTCACGGCTTCAGCTATGCTTGGCGGCGGGCTCATGTTTTGCCGGGGCAACTTTGTCGCGAATGAGTCCCATGACTGGCACCAGTTCGCCCAGTCATTGTTTCGTAAGCTAGTGCTTGCGATGGGACTGATCATCGTGGCGGCTCTGGTGGAATCCTTCTTTACTCCGGAGTTCGGACTGTGGGTTTGCGACATCGTGTCGAGTTGATGACTTTTTCCAAAATGCGGACTTGTAGGTTGGGTTTGAACGATGTCTACACAACATATGTTTGAAATGAACCGGCCGGAATTGGAGCAGACCGAGGCAGGACTGATACTGAACGGCATCTGTAAGGAGTATCGCCGCTTCAGGCTTGAACCTGTCTACCAGCGTGTGCCACCCGGTCGCATAGTCGCCCTGGTGGGCCGAAACGGTGCGGGGAAGACCACTCTGTTGAAGACTGCATCGGGAATCCTTCAGCCGGATGCGGGTGAAGTGATTTTGAACGGCACTCTCATGATTCAGTCAGAGAGCCGCGATTCCACGATAGCCAAGTCTTCGATCGGGTATCTTCCTGAGCAGCAGATTTTTTATGAATGGATGACGGTCGCCCGGCTGCTGGATTTTTGCTCAATCATCTACCCACATTGGCGTATGGATATGACGCTGCGCCTCCTGGACCGGTTTGAACTGGACCATGAACAGCGCGTGGGTGAACTATCGAAAGGTATGCGTGTAAAGCTCGGCCTGATTGTTGCGCTGTCTCATGCACCTCAGGCCCTGTTGCTTGACGAGCCTCTTACCGGGCTCGATCCGATGTCACGAGCGACGTTCATGCGCGAGCTGGATGAACTTGTTCGCGAGATGAATTGTTGCTGCCTCGTCTCCAGCCACGATATTGAGGACTTCAAGAAGGTCAGCGATTCCATCTGGGTTCTCAAAGACGGGAAGCTGTCGTTTGAAGCAATGCGGTCGCCTGGCGGCGAGTGGGAGTCGAATGGTGTTTCGATCGCGAATATCTATGAAATGCTATGCGAGAAAATGTGATCGCCCGCCGGTAGTGTTCATAAGTTGATGGTGCCGGGCCGACGGCGATGACTCAACTGAAAGTCCGGTGACATCGGGCCGAACGCTAAAGGGCTGTGGAAGGAAAACATCTTTCGACGGTGGCTCAATTGGTGAGGAACGACGTTACACGTCATACGCGACAGGCATTGGTGCTTGTAGGCGGAATGGCGGGGGCCATAGCCCTGTCGTGGTTTGCGCTGCGTCGCGGCTCCTTCGAGGTATACCTGTCGCTGTTGATAGGGGGGCCCGTGCTGACGCTGCTTCCTGCACAGCTTGGCCAGTGGCTTGTTGCGAACGAACGCCTTGACGGCACAATCAAATTCCTCAAGATGCTCCCGATATCGTCGGCAGAGGTGGTGGGCGCCAAGAGTTTGTCGGCGGGGGCGATTGTGACCACGGTCTTCGCGATCTTTTGGCTGCTGCCTTTTTTGGTTGGAAGGCTATTCGGAGCGACAGTGTCATTCTTTTTTCTTTTTGTTGCATTCGGATTGTATGTTCTGGCGCTGACCATTGCGGCGTTTTGCGTGTGTCTGAACTTCATCTTCGACAAGGCTATTGTGGCGGTCTTGCCTTTTGTCGCACTCGTAGTGCTTTGCGTGGGTGGGTTTGCGCTCACGAATGCAGTGAGTTTGAAGTATCCGACGCTGTGGAGCTTGTTCGCAGGATCCATAGCGGTGCAAGCGGCATTCGGCCTTGGGTGTCTGGTCGTCTGGGGCGGAGCGCTTTTTGCGCTCTACACAACCGCCAAACGCGCGTACGACTCAATGCCTGGGTAAGCGATCAAATCAATATGCAGGTGACGAAGAGACAAATGAAGACTGATCGAGAAAAAGACGGATTAAGAGGGCGTGTCAAGACAGTGCACGTTGAAGCTGTCGAGTTTGAAGACAGCGACGGACGACTCATCGAAAGTCCCTGGTACAAGCATACGATCGTATTCGACGAGGCCGGCTGGTTGATGGAGCACGTTAACCATATGGATGACAATTCAGATTGGCGAAAAATCAACGAGTACTCTGATTCCGGCGTCTTGATCGCGACAAGGGTTTACACGGACGGTGAGCTCAGCAGCGAAGTGAGATTCAGGTACGACGAACGACAGAGGCTAGTTGCAGAGGAGCACCAGGAGTCAGACGGCAGAATAACCACACCTATCACCTACGCGTACGACCCTGATGGCCGAAGAACGAGAATTGAGCACTTCGAATGCTTACCGGAGCACAAGGAGGAAGTGGAAGCTCTAGTAGATGATTGTCGTCGAGTGATTGGAACCGACGAAACCGATTACTCCATCAGCGTCAGTGCCAGTCAGGTTGAATGCGTTGTGACGCGATATGACGAGGAGGACGAGGTGGTAGAAGTGAAAATTTTCAATACGGAAGGAGGCCTCTTGTTACGCGTGCGCATAGAACGCGACGCGCGGGGAAACGCGCTCGAAGAGACAACGTACAACGGAGATGTCGTTCCCTTCAGCCCATGTGAATCGGGCACATGTTCGACTGAAGAAAGCACCGAGGCCACGGAAGGCGAGAACTGGCGAATCGCAGCGGACGTAGCCAAGGCGTTTACTCCGGGAGCGGCGGTCTCCAGGCAGATTCACCACTATGATGCGGAGGGGAGGCTGATCGAATCGACACTAACGATGATGGGACTGGAGGTGCATCGACAGACATTTGCGTACGACGAGGCGGGTAACCAGTCTGAAGTTATCAGACACCCAATGGACGACTCGCTGACGCACAAGGGCGTCTTCAGCCGCGAATATGACCAACAAGGGAACTGGACAAAGGAGTTTGTCACGGCAACCAGTTCGGATTCTGAGTTCAAAGTATTCGTTCCGGTCTCGGTTACGAGGCGCGTAATAACGTACTGGTGAGGCTTTTGACGTTGTGCAGGGCGCCTGCTTTCAAATAGCAGCGCGCAAGCGAAGGCCGAAATGGGTTGTTCGCTGACCGTATTCTGAAAGATCCCAGGGCAGAATCCAAGGTGGGTCACAGCCAGCCTTCGGCTTTATACCAGTCGATTGTCTCTTTCAGGCCGGCTTCAAGAGGGATTAGTTGTTGATAGCCAAGATCGGCCTTGGCGCGATCGATCGAGCAGCCCCAGCACCGTTGCGACAGGTCGGTGACCTTGTCTCGATTGATGACCGGAGGTTTGCGTGTTACAGCCGCGAAGGCCTCCACGCCGAGGGCGACCGCATATGCTATCGAGCGCGGTATTGGGATTCGTCGCGGCTTCTTGCCGAGTAACTTCGCGATTGTGCCCGCGATGGCGGCCATGGAGTAGGCCTCTTCGCTGGAGACGAAGTAGGTTCGGCCCCTGGACTGATCGCTCTCGCCGGCCAGAACGATCCCTCGAGCGAGATCGCGAACGTGTACGAGGCTAACTCGTTTATCGTAGTTGCCGATCATTGGAAACATGCCGCCGGCGATCATCTTGAAGAACTCATAGACACCGTAGTCGCGCGGGCCATAAACCGCCGGCGGTCTTACGATGGTAATTGGAAGCAGATCGGCAACCGCGAGCACCGCTTCTTCGCCGGCCAGCTTGCTCCTGCCGTAAGGGGTTATCGGGTTATTGAGAGACGACTCGTTTATGAGAATTCCGTCGGGAGACGGCCCGGCGGCCGCCAGCGAGCTTATGAGCACAAACCGCCGAATGTTCTGCCTTCGTTTCAACGCGGCAGCCACTACTGTCTCTGTACCTTTATGGTTGACGGCGAAGTAGTCCTGCGCTCGTCGAGCGAACGTCTTGCCCGCAACGTGATAAATCGTGTCCACGCCCTCAAGTGCTGAGTCCCAGTCAGTCGTCGGGTCCAGCCCCCCATAAACCAATTCGATGCTCGGATGTTGGAGATACTTGAGGTCGCTCGTTTTTCGAACCAGGCAACGAACAGACTTGTTCTGTTCTACGAGCCGATCCACAAGATGACTGCCGACAAAACCAGTCGCCCCACTGACCAATACTCGCGGTTGTATTTTTGATTCGCTCATCAGTTGTTGTGCGCTGTCATGAACATAGCCCGACCTCGTTGCGGAAACAAACAACCCAGGCGCGTCCCAAAGCTCCCTACGGCCTAGCGGCTTCCCGTAGGCGAGCTTTGGTGCCGATCGAGAAAATCCAGCAGGACCGCGGACATTACCCTTACGCCGACCACCAGCGACTCCTCGTCAATGTCGAACTCAGCCGTGTGCCATATCGGCACAAGTCCGCGCGACTTGTTGCCGACGCCCAGAAAGAAAAAGAAACCGGGAATCACTCGCTGGTAGTACGAGAAATCCTCCGCGGGCATCAACGGCTTGGGACTGACGAGGTTCTTTTCTCCGACGATGCGCTTGATGCTGGGAATGGTTTCCTGAACAAGTGCGGTGTCGTTGAAAGTGACCGGATTGGGGTTGTCGAACGTCAGGTCGAACGACGCCCCGTAGCCCGAGGTCACGCTGGCAAGCGTCTGGCGCATCAGCTCCTTGACCCGACTCCTCACGTCCTCGTTCAGCGTCCGAAGAGTACCTTCGATTTGAACCTGATCGGCGATGATGTTGTAACGATCGCCGCCCTTTATCGTGCCGAGCGTCAGCACCATTGGCTCTATCGGGTCTATTCGCCGGCTTCGTATTGTCTGAAGCGCCGCCACACATTCAGACGCGACCACTATCGCATCGATGCCGAGCTGAGGCTGTGCGCCGTGTGACTTCTTCCCACGAATCGTAATGGCGAATCTGTCTGACGAAGCCATCGCCGGTCCGGAGTGATAGCCGATCTCTCCCACCTCAAAGCCGCTTGTATGCAGACCAAAGATCGCAAGCGGACGCGGGTTGTCTAGCGCGCCCTCTTTGACCATCAGACTGGCGCCTCCCTCTTCGCCCGACGGAGCGCCTTCCTCTGCCGGCTGGAAAACAAACTTGATTGAACCTGATATTTGATCGCGCATCTTCGACAGGACTTCCGCTACCCCAATCTCTATGGTCGTGTGGGCGTCGTGCCCGCATGCGTGCTTCACCCCGGGCACCTGTGACTTGTAGGGAACGTCGATCGTTTCCTGAATCGGCAGCGCGTCCATGTCGGCCCGGACCGCCACCACCGGACCTGGCTTTGAACCCTTCAGCAGCGCCACAACCCCATATCGGGCGACTCCTGTCTTCACTTCGTCCAGACCCAACGCCCTGAGTCTCTCGGCGACGATTCGAGACGTCCGCTCCTCCCGATTCGAGAGCTCCGGGTGCATGTGAAAGTCTCTGCGCTGTTCGACCAGCTTGGGCCTGAGCGCTTCGGCTGCGGCTTTGATCTGCTGATCGCGCGATTGTTGTCCGCCCCCATTTTGGGCCGAAACGTTTACGACAATGGGAGCGATAGCGATAAGGGCGGCAAGGCGGCTGATTTTCATTGATTGCTCCAGTTGAGGTGTGTCGACTTCGAGCGAGGAGAATATGGCTCTTTGCAAGTCGGGTCAAGGTGACGGTGAAACTTTGCGCGCATCAGAAGATCTCTAAAGCTCAGCGTGTCTCTTTTATTTGCCCTCTTAGCGCGAAACGCGACTTACTTAATCGAGCATGGCAGAAACGCCGGCTGACTCGATCAGAGACAAAACACCGACGTCGCTAAACTGAGCCGCTGTTGACGCCGCGCTTCGATGGTGATGTAATCCACGCGGCTTCTTCAACTACAGACTGCGTTTTAGAAAGACTGCGGCTGGAATGACCGCTTGAATCACTGCAGCCCGCACGACTGCAACCGAAAAAAGACTGCGGCTGGACAACACAACTCGACTACAAATCCGAGAGGGGATCACCTATGAAACGCAAGCTAACCCTGGCGATTGCTCTTGTCGCAGTCGTCGCTGCGCCAGTGTACGCCCAAAAACGAAGCATGACTTTCGATGACGTGCTCTCGCTCAAGAACGTGTCGGATGCGCAGGTCTCGCCCGACGGGAAGTGGGTCGCGTACGTAGTCTCGTTCGCTGATATGAAAGAGAATACGAACGACTCGGACATCTGGCTTGTTTCGACGGCAGGCGGAAATCCCATCAGGCTCACCACGAGTAACAAACCGGACAACCAGCCACGCTGGTCGCCAGATTCCATGAGGCTCGCGTTCATTTCCGCGCGACTCGAGAAGCCTCAGATCTTTGTCATGTCTCCTTTTGGCGGTGAAGCTGAGAAACTAACCGACTCGAAGAGCGGCATTCAGTCGTTTCAGTGGTCGCCCGATGGCGCGAGGATCGCTTACGTAGCGCAGCAGGAGCCTACGCCTGAAGAAGAAAAGAAGCAGAAAGAGAAGGACGATGCGCAGGTAATCGATAAGGACTTCAAATTCGCAAGGATCTGGATTATCGATGTTGCCTCAAAGAAGGCGAGGGAAGTTGTCAAAGGCGAGTTCACCGCAAGCGACCCTCAGTGGTCCCCTGATGGGAAGCAGCTAGCCTACGTCAGTCACCCGACTCCACGAGCGGACGACGGCTCGCTTTCAGACATCTGGCTGCTCAATGTCGATACCGGTCAGACCAGAAAGCTGACCGACAATGAAGGACCCGATTCAACGCCGCGTTGGTCGCCAGACGGTAAGCGGATCGCATACCTGAGCGGAGACCTGAAAAATGGCGTACTGGGCCAGGCGCGGCTGGTGATGATCGCAGTCGAAGGCGGTAGGCCCACTGATGTCGCTTCCGGTTTTGAGTACCAGCCTGGAGCTCCCGTCTGGGACTCTGCTGGCAACATCTACTTTACGAGTTCGGTCAGGAGTACATCACAACTATTCTCGGTCCCGGCAAGCGGTGGAACCGTGAAACAGTTATCCAATTTGTCGGGAGTGATGGGCCAGGCGAGTTTTTCGAAGGACAGATCGGTGGTTGCGTTTACGCATGGCGACGTCACGCATCCGGATGACGTTTATGTGTCGCGATCTTTGCAGATCACCGGTGAATCGAGCCTCACGAAGCTCACCGATCATAATCCGCAGGTTCGAGAACTGACTCTTGGCCGCTCCGAGGTGACGCACTGGAAGAGCAAGGATGGCAAAGATATCGAAGGAGTATTGATCTATCCGGTCGACTATCAAGCCGGCAAGCGCTATCCGACGATCGCGTTGATTCACGGAGGTCCTTCCGGAGTGTGGTCGCAAAGTTTTCCGGGCTCGCATGGAAACTATGGCCACGTGTGGGCGGGGAAAGGCTGGGTAGTTTTTTATCCCAACGTGCGCGGTTCGTCGGCATATGGCGAGAAGTTCCTTCTCTCGAACGTGCGTGACTGGGGAGGCGGCGATTTCCAGGACATCCAGAGCGGGCTGGACGATCTTGTGGCTCGAGGGATTTCGGATCAAGACAAGCTCGGGCAGTCCGGTTGGAGCTATGGCGGCTATATGACCGCGTGGACTCTAACGCAAACGAATCGCTTCAAGGCGGTGATGGTCGGTGCAGGACTGACCAACATGATCTCGATGTATTCGACTAATGACTTGCAACGCGTTCTCGAAGATTATTTCGGAGGTCAGCCGTGGGACAACTACGAGTCCTACTGGAAGCGCTCAGCGATGGCTTTCATCAAACAAGCAAAGACGCCGACGTTGATAATGCAGGGAGGCTCGGATACTCGAGTTCCACCGAGCCAGGCGCACGAGCTTTATATGGGACTGAAGAAGAACAACGTACCGGTTGAGTTGGTCGTTTACCCTCGAGAGCCTCACGGGCTTCAAGAACCGCATCACCGTATGGACAAGATGAAACGCGAATATGCTTGGTTCTCCAAATGGGTCCTGGGCGTTGAGGTAACCGAACCGAAGCCGGATATCGCCGACAAGAAAGGCGAAGAGAAGCCCTCCTCGAAATAGTTGGAGACGGTTCCGACTGCAGGCTGAAGAGCGTCGCGCACGCCGAATCAGCCAGAGCCTTGAAAGAGCGAACAGTAGTCACGATGAACGCCATAGCGCCTGGTGCGACTCTGCCGATTCGTCTACTGACGGCGGCGGTCCTTTTCATACTTCTGTTCGCGCTCATTGATTTCGGAGCCATTGCCGGACGGGAGCGAAACCCGGTCCTGGAGGAAGGTGGGGGACATCATTGGATTGACCAGCGCTCGGGTACCAGCGCGAGGTTTCGCGGAGTGTGTGCGGTGAACTCGAATGTTGTTTGGGCCAGCGGGGCAAACGGGACTTACGCTTTGACAACTGATGGCGGGAAGACCTGGAAGAGCGCCGTAGTTCCAGGAGCCGAAGCACTGGACTTCCGCGACGTCGAAGCATTCAGTTCCAACGTAGCATATTTGATGAGTATCGGTTCCGGCGAAACCTCGCGAGTCTACAAGACCGAAGACGGCGGACAGCATTGGCGGTTGCAACTGACGAATCGCAACTCCCGAGCGTTTTATGATTCGATCGCGTTTTGGGATGCGGCCAACGGACTCGTCATCAGCGATCCGGTAGACAGTAGATTCATCATGCTCAGAACAACAGATGGCGGCGCAAGCTGGAATGAAATCGCTAAGGAAAAAATCCCGCCGGCTGTCGCCGGTGAAGCGTGCTTTGCGGCGAGCGGAACGTGTCTGACGGTCGGAGGGCTGAAGAACGCGTGGTTTGCATCGGGAGGCGGGGCGGCAAGAGTGTTCAGATCGACCGACCGTGGAGACTCCTGGTCGGTCGTGACAACGCCGGTTTTGAGCGACGGCGACTCATCTGGAATTTTCTCGATTGCTTTTCGTGACGCGATGAACGGGTTGATCGTAGGAGGGGACTACAAGAAAGAAGGCGAAGCGCGTTTGAATGTGGCTCGAACAACCGACGGCGGCAGAAGCTGGGTCACCGTTCAAGGGCTTACCGGCTATCGATCCTGTGTCGCATATCTCCCTGGAAAGCGTGGAGAAGTCATTGCGGTGGGGCCGTCGGGAACGGACTACTCGACCGACGACGGAATGAGCTGGCGGCGGATGAGTGACGACGGTTTTCACTCGGTAAGCTTTGCAAAGATCGGCGCCGGGTTTGGAGTTGGTGAGAAAGGGCGCGTAGCAGCCTTTGCGAGTGACAGGTGAGCGGTGCAAGCCGCACGACATGCCTACAACAAAATGAGCCCGCTTGCAGTCAATTGAGGGTTTCTATATTCTGAGTTGGCTGCAAGACTGGAGGCGCGATGCTCGTTCCAAGAGTTGAATTGCTACCCACACAAGAACAGGTCTACTCGCTGCTTCGTGAGACGGGCGCACTTCGCGAAGGCCATTTCGAGTTTCCAACCGGATTGCATTCGAGTCACTACTTTCAAATGCCGCTTGCAATGCGCTACCACGGCAATGCGCGCGTACTGAACGTGGCGCTGTCTCGATTGCTGCGATCGGAGCCCGAGGTCATGGCGGCGCTCCCAGACTGCGCAGTAGTTGCGCCGGCTGCCGGAGGTATTCCGGTCGCGTTCGGTATCCGAGAGGCATTGAACGCCGATCAGATTTTCTGGGCCGAGAAGGAAAGCGGCAAATACTATTTCCGGCAGTATCTGGATGCGCGAGGCATCAATTGCATTCTCGTAGACGACGTAGTGCGCTCCGGGAAAGTAATCAGCCAGATGGTGAACCTGATTCGCGACGCCGGAGCCTCGGTCGTCGCAATCGGCTCGCTTGTCCATTTTAAAGACTCGCATCTGGAGAACATCGATATACCATACTATTCGCTGTTGAAGGTCGAGACTCAGTTCCATTCCCATCAGCAGTGCCCACAGTGCCGTGCCGGGGAGCCGGTTGAAAAGGTCTGGGTGTAACCGTCCATTGCGCGACCGAGTCGCGCGCAGATTCGTGGGCGGGCCTGACTGAGTGCACACCACCGGGTATCGCGGAGGAGGTTCAGTATGAGTAACAGGACTGATCGTGCGACTACGTCTGTGTGCGCTGGACGCTGTTTGCGTTTTGCGAGCGTTGCGCTGTTCGTTCTTTCTTATGCGGGCGCTGCTGCGGCGCAGACCGCCCCGCCGGCTGAGAAGTGGGCGACTGTTTTTGGGGCGAAGATCCGCTACATGGAAGCCGGCAATGGACCGGTTGTCATTTTGCTGCACGGTCTTGGCGGCGACTCCTCGAATTGGGCGTCGAACATCGGGCCGCTCTCTCAATCATACAGAGTTCTGGCTCCGGATCAGGTTGGCTTCGGAAAATCAGACAAGCCGATGATCAACTACCGAGTCAGTACGCTTGTCGATTTTTTGGATGGCTTCTACAAGAAGGTGGGAATTCAAAAAGCCTCGCTCGTAGGCAATTCGCTGGGCGGTTTTGCAGCGGCGGCGTTTACGCTGGCCCATCCGGAAAAGGTGGAAAAGCTGGTGCTGGTCGATGCGGCGGGGTTCTCGGTCGGAGCCGGTGACTTGAGTCCCAGGTTGGTAGCGGCATTGAATCCGTCCACCCGCGAGCAGGTCAAGGACATCATCTCTCTTATATTTTTTAACAAGGAGATGTTCGTCAACGACGCGACGATCGATGCGTTTTTGGAGAGGAGAGTAACGGCTGGAGACGGTTACACCATTCAGCGTTTTATTGATTCGATCGGGCGAGGCGAAGACGCGCTCGACGATAAGCTCGGCGCGATCAAGCAGCCGACGCTGATCATCTGGGGCAAGCAGGACGGCTTGACGCCGCTTGCACTCGGCGAGCGATTCAAGAAAGAAATAAGCGGATCGGCGCTGGTCATAATAGACAAATGCGGCCACGTCCCTCAGTTCGAGAAAGCTGCGGAATTCAACTCTGCGCTTATGAAATTCCTCGGAGGCAACGGGGGTGCGGGAAATTAGAATAGCTGGTTATGAGCGCAGCTTAGTCACGCGTTGGTACGAGAACGGTGCGCTCGGTTTCGAAGACCTTTTGTTCGAAGCGCTCTTCGAAAGGATCAACATTAGAGCCGGCTATCTGTGAAGGGAAGACGTTCTTCAGTCCTACCAGTTTGAATTTTATTAAGCCCACCTGATCAGAATGCGCGCGCTTGTCGATAACTCGGGAGGCAGCAAACAGGGTGTCGCCCGAGAAAACCGGCGCCGGATGGCTCCCGTTATCAAAGCTGACCTGCCATAGGGCCCTTGCAGTCGTGTCCCGGCTTGCAAGCGACACGATCCACGCGAACACCAGCGGGCCGCAAACCAGCCGGGTTTTGGCAATGCTGTGCTCCTTCGAGTAGATCTCGTCAAAGTGGAGAGGATGGCTGTTACGCGAGAGCATAGTCAGTTGCATGTGCTCGCTTTCGCCGATTGTTCTACCGTTCTGATGAAAGATCACGTCGCCGACTTCGAAGTCTTCAAAAAACCCTCGCAAGCTGCCGGAACGAGTAGATGCGCAGTCGCAGTTTTTCAGCTCAGAGGGAACAACGGGGTTGGATGGATCTTCCGCGACGGCGGCAGTGATCGTCGAACCACTGCGTGCTTTTTCCTGATGCGCGCTTTTCTGAAGTTTGCCCGACGGAATCAAAGCCTTGCGCTCGAAGACGATGACCGGGAGATCATCTTGATTGAGGCCTTCGGTTCGAACGTGAACGACGCCACGGTCCGGGCGGGACTCAGAGAGGCGCGCTCCAAGAACCGTCGAGCGCGCACGGAGGGTGTCACCTGTGTAGGCCGGATTTGGGAACCGAACATCGATGTAAGCGAGGTGCGCCAGCGCCTGCTCGGAAACATCGTGAACGGAGTATCCGATCGTGAGATTGATGAGCACCAACGGGTTCACGACCCGGTCCCGGAAGCCGAGAGCGCGAGCATAAGGTCTGCTGGAGTAAAGACGGTTCGGGTCGAGAAAAGAAGCGGCGAACATCGCGAGCAAGCCATCGTCGAGAGTGACCTCCCACGGATGGAAATAGACATCGCCCGGTTGAAAATCATCGATCAACCGGCCGTAGTTCAATTCAATCGGTTTCATGTTGAGTTCTGAGTTCTGAGTGCTGAGTTTCGACGTGCACGGGTACCGTCAGGCGCTCAGCACTACAATACGCCGGGTACGGTTAGCGTCAAATTGGTCGCAACCCTGTAGGGGTTGCGACATCGATTCAAACAAGCACATCCGAAAGCGAAACGGGGACGCAACCCCTTCCGGGTTGGAAACTCAAGATCGCTAGCGACGCAGGGTAGCCGCGGACGGCAACCCTGGCTACAAGACGCAACCCCTTCGGGGTTGGACTCAGCAATCAGAACTACAATACTCCCAGTTCCCGCGCCAGATCCTCGTCGAGACGACCCAATGCAAAGGCCATCTTCAACGTATTGCGATTGAGGCGATCGGTCGCTCGATCGGCCATTTTACCTTCGATCATCGTCGCGCCCCGGCCTGCCGCCTCGGCCTTCAAGAACTCCTGCGCTTCGTCGATGGCGCGATTGATTTCGTCGTCCGGCATCCGAAAGATCTCGACTGCCATCGCGGTCTGTTCCGGGATGCCGGTCCATTTGCCCGCGAAGCCAAAGTCTCTTGCAAGCTCGGCGTCACGCCGAAACTCATCGAGCGCCGCTTGCCTCTCCTGTTCGCTCTTACCTCGTGTTGGATAGTTGGTGGTCATCTCTGCAATCGCCGGTATCCCCACCGAGGCCGCCGCTTTGACGATTCGACCTCGCGCCTGACTGATCAGCGGATGGTCCGACCGATAGTTCGATCGGCGCATTCCCAGACTCGCCCAATAGTCGTAGGAGCCAAAAACGAGTCCGACCAGCCTTCGAGAGGCGCGCGCAATTTCAAAGACGTGCTCTTCGGCGCGAGCCGATTCGATCAAAGGCTCGACCTTGATCGAGCCTCGCGGCAGGCCGGAAGCAACTTCGAGCTCGGTGAGCTTCTCATCGATGGCAGATACCTCTTCGGCGCCTTCGATCTTGGGATAGATCAACCCGTCGATTCGTGCGCCCGCGGCTTTGACGACTACTTCGATGTCTTCGAGCTCGGGGTCGAGCTCCATTCCTCGCGGCCGGAAGAACCTCAAGCGATTCCCCCAATCCAGATCGTTGAATGCTCGGACCACGTTGGCGCGTCCCTCTTCGAGGAGTTGCGGGTTGTTTCGCGGTATCGAGTCCTCGAGGTCTAGCATTACCAGGTTCGCCACGGATTTTGTGACGGCGCTTTCGACGTATTTCCAGACGGTGGCCGGCGTAGTCAAGTGCGCCATCTGTAACAGGAATCTGGGCTCCAGCTCGATGGTTTCGGAACGGTATCGCTCGACGAGAGCGGAGTTGCGGGCGCTTTTGGGTGCGTTCGATTTCATCGCTTCACAGTGTCCTGCGAACGAGTCTTTTACAGCGAGAAACGGGAAAGTAGTTTTAGCACAGGCTTGCGGGGGGCGGCTACGGGAGAACGGGCTTTGATCAAAAACAACGCGCGGGAATCGCCGGCATCGGCGAGACCCGCGCGTAGAGGGTACCAAAGCGCGAGGCTCTCTGCTATTGAGACTGCATCGAATCCAGAAAATCGCTGTTGTTTCTGGTCTTGCTGAGTTTCTCGAGCAGCAGCTCCATCGCTTCCGTTGGCGAAAGTTGTGAGAGCACGCGTCGCAACACGATGATGCGATTGAAGTCCTGTTGTGCAAGAAGCAGTTCTTCTTTTCGCGTTCCCGACTTGTTGATATCGATTGACGGGAAGATTCTCTTGTCGCTCAGCTTGCGATCGAGGTTGATTTCGAGGTTGCCGGTACCTTTGAACTCTTCGAAGATCACGTCGTCCATCCGCGAGCCGGTGTCGATCAGCGCTGTGGCGATGATCGTCAGCGAACCGCCTTCCTCGATGTTGCGCGCGGAGCCAAAGAAGCGCTTTGGTTTTTGGAGCGCGTTTGAATCGATACCGCCCGAGAGTATCTTGCCCGAAGGCGGAACTACGGAGTTGTGCGCTCGGGCCAGGCGAGTGATCGAATCGAGTAGGATGACGACGTCGCGCTTGTATTCCACCAGACGCTTGGCTTTTTCGATCACCATGTCGGCGACCTGAACGTGGCGGGTCGGCGGTTCGTCGAATGTGGAGCTGATGACTTCGCCGTGCACGGAGCGCTGCATATCGGTGACTTCTTCGGGCCGCTCATCTATCAACAATACGATGAGCGTGACTTCCGGGTGGTTCCGGGTGATCGAGTTGGCGACATTCTGCAGGAGCATCGTCTTTCCGGTCCGGGGTGGAGCGACGATGAGCGCGCGCTGTCCCTTGCCGATAGGCGTCATCAGGTCCAGGACGCGGGCCGACAGGTTCTCCTGGTCGGTCTCCATCTTTATTTTCTCGTTCGGGTACAGCGGCGTCAGGTTATCGAAGAACACGCGGTCGCGCGCCATCTCGGGTGGTTCGAAGTTGATTGCTTCAACTTTGATGAGCGCGAAGTAGCGTTCTCCTTCTTTTGGCGGCCTGATTTGCCCCGATATTGTATCGCCGGTGCGCAGGTCGAATTTTCTTATCTGCGAAGGGCTGACGTAGATATCGTCGGGACCGGGCAAATAGTTATAGTCTGGCGCGCGCAGAAAACCGAACCCGTCGGGCAGGGTTTCGAGCACACCTTCAGAGAAGATGAGGCCCGATTTCTCGGTCTGCGCCTGGAGGATCTTGAAAATCAGCTCCTGTTTGCGCATACCGGTGGCGCCGGCGATGTCCAGTTCCTTGGCGATCTGGGTCAGCTTCGAAATGGACATATCTTTCAGATCGCCTATATCCATTAACTCATTTACGTCTTCTGCCATGGCTGTTCGATTGCCTCTAAGGGGTTAGGTTCAGCGCGTTGAGCTTTGAGCTATGCGCGCCGGGTGGTGTTCGATGCAAGGGGGATTCTTCTAATTTGCGAATCGGACTAATAAACTGCGTATTGGGTTACAGAAACGAATCGGACAAATCGCTCAAAACGATTTTCAAACCTGAGACCGGTAACCTGCAACGCGGGCGTTTATCTCATTCCAGATGCGGTCGACCCCCCGCCGGGTCACCGCAGAATAAGCAACTATTTCATTCCTGCCTGACGCTTCCGCAGCACGGATGAGACTCGCCTTCAGCTCGTTACTGCTCAACTTGTCGGCTTTGGTTGCGGCGATGACGAACGGCTTGTTCTTCGCCCGGAGCCAGTCAATCATCTGCAGGTCTAACTCGGTGGGCCTGTGCCGCGAGTCAGTGATTACAACTGATAGCACAAGGTTTGGCCGGCTGGCAAGGTATTTTTCCACCATCGGCCCCCATTCCCTCTTCACTGCGCTCGGCACCCGCGCGTAACCGTAACCCGGTAGATCCACCAGGTAGAACGCATCGTTTATCAAGAAAAAGTTGATAAGCTGGGTGCGTCCAGGCGTTGAACTCGTGCGGGCCAGCCCGCGCGTGCCCAACAGGCTGTTTATCAAACTGGACTTGCCGACGTTCGACCTGCCTATGAAAGCAACTTCCGGCCGGTCGTCTCGCGGGTATTGCTCGGGACTGGTTGCGCTCTTAACAAATTTCGCGCTGTTCGTTTTCATAAGTGACGAGCAACAACCGATGCGTTCACAACCCGTCAGTACGCATCACGCGCCACTCATCACCGCTACTCAATCGTCGGATTCGACGCAGGCGCATCTCCCGGCTGCTGTCCCCAAATCGGAACCTCAGTCGTCGGAACTTCCGGCTGCGGCAACGGCCCCTCGAGCGCCATGGACCAGACCTCGTCGACCGACTCCACCGAGATGATTTGAAGAGCCTGCTTCACGTCCTCCGGAAGCTCGACCAGGTCCTTTGCGTTGTCTTTCGGGATTATGATCGTCGTAATCCCCGCGCGGTGCGCCGCGAGCAGTTTTTCCTTGATTCCACCAACCGGCAGAACTCTGCCCCGAAGCGTTATCTCGCCAGTCATCGCCGCGTCGCGCCTGATAGCAACTTCGGTCAGCACGGAAACAATGGCCGTCGCGATCGCAATGCCCGCCGATGGTCCGTCTTTCGGGATCGCACCTTCGGGAACGTGCAGGTGAAGATCGTACCGCTTGTGAAAGTCCGGTGCGATGCCTAGCCGCTTGGCTCGAGCCCTGACGCAGGACAGCGCCGCTCGAGCGGACTCCTGCATGACCTCTCCAAGCTTGCCGGTCAGCGTTATATTACCGCGTCCCTGCATCAGAGTAGCCTCGATATGCAGGACTTCGCCGCCAACCTCGGTCCACGCCAAACCAGTCGCAAGCCCGACTTCGCTTTGTTCCGCTACACTTCTCGGTCTGAATCTGATCGGGCCCAGGAGATCCTTCACCAGATCTCCAGTGACGATCTCGCGATAGGTCGAAGGGTCATCCGAGGTCAGCATCTTGCGCGCCAGTTTTCTCAGCACAGACGCGAGCTCGCGCTCGAGATTCCGCACGCCGGCTTCGCGAGTGTAGAACTGCGCTATTGTTCTAATAGCATCTTCGAGGACGTCGACCTGTTCTTGTTTTACGCCGTTCGCCTCGAGTTGCTTCGGCAGAAGATGTCGCTTCGCTATTTCCAGCTTCTCGCGCTCGGTGTAGCCCGGCAGCCGGATTATCTCCAGCCTGTCCTGCAACGCCGGAGGGATCGTGTGAAGGACATTTGCCGTCGCTATGAACATCACGTTCGACAAATCGTACTCGACGTCCAGGTAGTGATCGTGAAAAGCGTAGTTCTGTTCGGGATCGAGCACCTCCAGCAGAGCAGCCGAAGGGTCGCCTCGGAAATCCATTCCCAGCTTGTCAACCTCGTCCAGCATGATGAGAGGATTTACAGTTCCCGCCTTCTTCATCATCTGAACGATCTGACCCGGAAGCGCCCCGATGTAGGTCCGGCGATGGCCGCGAATCTCAGCTTCGTCCCGCACTCCTCCCAGGCTGAGCCTGACAAAATTACGGCCGGTCGCCTTCGCGATCGAGCGGCCCAGACTGGTCTTCCCAACTCCCGGAGGACCCACGAAACACAGGATCGATCCTTTCGGTTTCTCAACAAGCTGCCGAACCGCAAGGTACTCGAGTATCCGCTCTTTTACCTTTTCAAGTCCGTAGTGATCGGCATCCAGGATGACCTGGGCAGCCTTGATGTCCCGGACTTCTTCCGACTTCTCTTTCCACGGCACCGCCAGTAACCAGTCAAGGTAGTTGCGTGAGACGGTACTTTCAGCAGACATCGGAGGCATCTGCTCCAGGCGCCTCAATTCGGTGATTGCTTTGTCATAGGCGTCCTTGGACATCCCGGCCGATTCGATCTTCTGTTTAAGTTCTTCCAGCTCGGCCTTCTCATCCTTGCGTCCGAGTTCCTTGTGGATCGCTTTTATCTTCTCGTTGAGGTAGTACTCCTTTTGCGCGCGCTCCATCTGTCGCTTTACGCGGCCATGAATTGCGCGATCGACCTGGATCTTTTCCAGTTCTACTTCGAGTACTTCAACAAGTCTGGCGAGCCGGTCAGGAAGCGAGAATATCTCGAGCAGACCCTGTTTATCTTCAACCGATATTTTAAGGTTCGAAGCGATGGTGTCGCAGAGCCTGGCGGGATCGTCGTTGCGCAGGGCAGCGGTCAACGTCTCGGGGTTGCTGAGCTCGGTAGATTGACGTACGTACTGGTCAACCAGAGATCCGACTCGACTGACGAGTGAATTAAGCCGGGACCGAGGTTCGGCGGTCTCGTTTGGCTTGCGCAGCACAGCCAGCCAGTAGTCGCCGTTGTCCTCGACTCGCACCGAGCGCGCGCGTTCGAGTCCCTCAACCATGACCTTGATGTTGCCGTCGGGCAGTCGGAGGTTGTGGGTAATCCGCGCGATGGTTCCAATGCTGTAGACTTGTTCGACCGTAGGTTCGTCTATCGTCGCATCGTGTTGAGTGGCGAGGAAGATGGTCTTCTCGGTGCGCAGCGCGGCCTCGAGCGCCCGCACGCTCGCAGGGCGACCGATCACGAACGCTACCATCGTATAGGGAAATACCACGACGTCTCGAATGGGAACCATCGGACATCGAACGACATCGGTAGGGGTGCTGTCAGTAAACTCGTTCATAGAATCGGGATCGCAAACTTAAGCAACTTTTTGGGGGACCCGGGAACGACTTAACCGGCCTTCTCGAGCACCGGAAACGTAGCGCGGCGGTTTTCCACCATCTCGCGCGTGACCAGAAATTCCTTTACCTTCTTGTTGGAAGGCAGCATGTACATCACATCGAGCATCAGCTCTTCCAGAATCATCCTCAGCCCGCGTGCTCCAACCTTGCGCTCGCAAGCCATCCGCGCAACTTCCACGAGCGCGTCGTCGGTAAACCTCAGCTTGACGCCCTCGTACTCGAAGAGCTTCTGATATTGCTTGACCAGCGCGTTCTTGGGTTGGGTAAGGATCTCGACCATCGCCTCGCGATCCAGCTCGTGCAGAGTCCCGATCACCGGTAAGCGCCCGACGAATTCCGGAATCAGACCGAACTTGATGAGATCTTCAGGCTCGACTTGCGAGAGGGTCTCGCTCAACCGCTTGTTGCGAACGCTTCGCACGTTGGCATTGAATCCGAGGGCTTTCTTGCCGATTCGCTTCTCGACTACCTTCTCGAGTCCGACGAAAGCGCCTCCGCATATAAAAAGGATGTTGGTTGTATCGACCGGGAAGAACTCCTGATGCGGGTGTTTGCGTCCTCCCTGAGGAGGAACGTTAGCTATCGTGCCTTCCAATATTTTCAGCAGCGCTTGTTGAACGCCTTCGCCGGAGACGTCGCGAGTGATTGAAGGATTCTCGTCCTTGCGGCAGATCTTGTCGATCTCGTCGATATAGATGATACCGGTTTGCGCGCGTTCGATGTCTCCGTTTGCTGCCTGCAGAAGCTTGAGGATGATGTTTTCGACGTCTTCTCCGACGTAGCCCGCTTCGGTCAGGGTTGTGGCATCAACGATGGTGAACGGCACGTTGAGCATGCGGGCCAGGGTCTGCGCCAGAAGAGTCTTGCCGGTTCCAGTAGGTCCGATGAGCATGATGTTGGACTTCTGAATTTCAACATCGGACGAACGGCGCTTCAGCATATCGACGCGTTTGTAGTGCTGATAAACGGCGACGGCGAGCTTCTTCTTTGTTTCGTCCTGACCTATGACGTAGTCTTCGAGGAATTCTTTTATTTCGACCGGTTTTGGAAGCGGCGGACGGCGCGCGGCAGTTTCCTGCTGTTGATCATCGGTGATGATCTCATTGCAGATGTCGATACACTCGTTGCAGATATAAACGGTGGGGCCGGCAATCAGCTTCTTGACTTCGTTCTGCGACTTGCCGCAAAACGAGCAGCGCAATGTGTCGTCGCCTCGTCTCATCAACTCTCCGATCTTGCTAAATCTTACGCGTCTGCCTGGAGGCTCGCTGCCGATGACCTAGTGTAGATAATGACCAATGGTGGAGTGATTCCACTGGGTTACCCGACGGGGTAACGCTCACTCTCTGTGCGTAATGACCTGGTCGATCAACCCATACTCCTTGGCCTGATCCGCACTCATGATCCGGTCGCGCTCCACGTCGCGTTCAATAACTTCGAGCGATTGCCCGCTATGCTTGGCCAGAATCTCGCTGGTCAGCTTGCGCATGCGCATGATCTCTTCCGCGTGGATCCTGATGTCGGTGGCCTGTCCGGAGATCCCTCCGATCGAGGGCTGGTGAATCAATATACGAGAGTTTGGCAGCGCAAACCTTTTCCCAGCCGCTCCAGCGGTTAGCAACAGCGCGCCCATCGAAGCGCACTGGCCGACGCAAATCGTGGTTACGTCCGGCCGTATGAACTGCATCGTGTCGTAGATCGCCATTCCTGCGGTGATGGAGCCCCCCGGGCTGTTGATGTAGAGTGAAATATCGCGGTCAGGGTCCTCGGCTTCAAGAAACAACAGCTGCGCGACAACCAGATTGGCAATCGTGTCATCAATCGGCGTTCCGATGAAGATGATATTGTCCTTCAGCAGTCGCGAATAAATGTCAAAAGCGCGCTCGCCTCGGGCAGTCTGTTCCACGACCATCGGAACCAGTGCCATAAGTGCCTCTGTCTCCTTCTAGTACTTCTTAACGCACTCCGGATTCACCGGATTATTATACTTGGCTTAGCTTCTCGCCGGAAGTTTCTTTTTTCAGGGAACGGTGCAGGAGGTTAAATCTGGCTCTACCCTACCGCGCGTCCTGCTCACCCGCGGATTCTGACTCGTCGTTACCCGGTCCTTCGACTTCTTCAATTTTGATATCGGCGGCCGAAATCACCAGGTCGAGCACTTTGCGGTTTCTAATCTGCTCCCTCAGCCTATCCAGCGTCCCATTCTTTGTCAAGCGAGCCCTTATCTGGTCCACAGATTGCCCCGAGTTTTCCGCCAACTCGTTTAGTTGGTTGTCCAGTTCTTCGTCTGATGCCTCGATGTTTTCAGTATCGGCGATCCGGTCCAGTATGAACGCCGCGCGCACCTCCTTCGTGGCGCGATCCCGGTTTGCTTCTCGCAGCTCATCCCAGTCTACCTGGAGTTTTTGCGGATCCACACCCTGCGCAGCGAGCCCCCTGACAAGCGTACTGATTCGCGCATTGATCGCTTCCTCAACAGCGGCCTCCGGAACATCGAACCGGTTTCGTTCGATCAATTGGTCCATCACCGCGTTGCGCAATTCGTCTTCCGTCCTGTGCCCAGCCTTTTCTTCGAGATCCTTTCGTGCGGCGTCTCGTAAGTCCGCCATCGTTTTGAAGTCTTCATTCACTACCTGAGCAAACTGATCGTCGAGATCCGGCAACTCCTTAACGAGGATGCCGGTCACTTCGGCGTTGTATTCATACGTCTTTCCAGCAAACTGAGAAGCCTTGTAATCCGCTGGATAGGTGACTGTGAACTGTTTGTTCTCACCGATCTTTGTTCCGGTTAGAGCGTCGGTGAACTCCTGTAGAACTTCCCGGCCGCCGAGCTCTAACCTTATTTCCTTCCGTTCGGACTCACCAGCCTCCGCGACTTCTTCATTATCATCCATCAATCGGGTCGAAAGAGAGGCGCCCACAATGTCGCCGATCTGCGCGGGGCGATCTTCTACCGGGACAAGCTGCGCGTGATTCATCCGCATGGCCTCGACTACGTTGTCCACGTCGATGTCCCGAATCTTATAAACGCGCTTCCGAACGGGCATCGATTTGTAGTTGGACAATTCGAATTCGGGGGCCACTTCGAGGCTGATGGTCAGGTCGATTGTTTCGTCGTCACGAAACTTGAGCTCGTCCACTGAGGGCTGGCCTACGACCTTCAGCTCTTTTTCCTTGATCGCGTCTCCCACCGAATGAGGGATCAAGTGGGACAGCACTTCGTCGCGAAGCTCTTTCTTGAAGCGTGTCTTTACTACTGATTTGGGCACGTGGCCTGGCCTGAAGCCCGGGACGCTGATCTGTTTGGCGAGTTCAGTCGCGACTTTATCGGTCTCGGCCCGGACGGTCTCGCCCGGTATTTCAAGCCTCAGTTGTTTTTTGCACGCCTCTTGATCGGTGACTGTTACGTTCAAAGTTCGAACCTTTCAATGAGCCGGAGTGAGTCCGGTTCAGAAACTTCTGGTGCGAAAGGGGGGACTCGAACCCCCACACCTTTCGGTACCAGATCCTAAGTCTGGCGCGTCTGCCTATTCCGCCACTTTCGCACTTATGCGGCGCATAAAACCGAAGGAGAACAATAATTGAAGAAAAGGCGCACTTGCAACTGGGTAGGGATTTGGGGTCGTGGCGCGGTAGGCGCCGTACCGGAGTAAGCTCCGTCCCCGCTACGTGCGACCATGTAACTCGGGTTTCAACTCAGCAACCAGAACTCAGCACTTAGCACTCACCATCCTTGACTGATCGAAGCGCCAAAACTAAGATAACCGTTCTATCGACGGCTCAATTCCGGCAACGCAAGGTGAAATGAATGATCGATCTTCTTGCATTGTTGCAGCAGCAAACCGGTCCGGCTGTACCGCGTACCGCAACGCCTCAGGCGCCAGTCTACGGTTACATTCCAATCGCCATCTTTTTTCTGATAGCGCTACTGTTGCCCGTGGTGTTGCTTGCGGTGTCGCGACTGTTGCACCGGCGCGTCTTTGAGCGCGAAAAGCTGTTGCCCTACGAGTGCGGCGTCGATCCGATCGGCGACGCTCGCGAACGCTTCTCGGTCCGGTTCTATATCGTCGCGATGTTGTTTCTGGTCTTCGACGTCGAGACCATTTTTCTGTTTCCCTGGGCGGTAATCTATGACCGGCTGGCGCTCTTCGGGCTGGTGGAGATGCTGGTGTTCATAGGCATCCTGGTTGTAGGCTATTACTACGCCTGGCGTAAAGGCGCACTCGAATGGGCGTAGGGCACGCGCACGGCAGACAAGAGGACAACAGCAAATCAATGGCTAAACAGAGAGAGGAAGTAGTCGAATCGTCGAGCGGCATTATTACATCGACCGTCGACTTCGTTTTCAATTGGGCTCGTAAATCAGCCTTGTGGCCGATGACCTTCGGCCTCGCCTGCTGCGCAATCGAGATGATGGCCACCGGAGCCTCGCGATTTGACCTCGACCGGTTCGGAGCAGGAGTTTTTCGCCCGAGCCCGAGGCAATCCGACTTGATGATCGTGGCCGGCACCCCGACGCTGAAGATGGGTCCGGTGATCAAGCGAGTGTGGGACCAGATGCCGGAGCCGAAATGGTGCATAGCCATGGGCGCTTGCGCATCAACCGGCGGACCCTTTCCGACTTACTCGACCCTTCAAGGTGTAGATCGAATTGTGCCGGTCGACGTTTACATTCCCGGTTGCCCTCCGCGTCCCGAAGCGCTGCTCTACGGGTTGATGCGGCTCCAGGACAAAATCATGCAGGAGCATCCGACTCGCTTCGTGTTTGGTAAGGGCAACGTCAGTCAGGCGGAAGTCGAAGGCACGCCGTCCGAAGACGCCGAGTCAGCCGCATAGCGCGAGCTCGTTCGAAGATTAATTTCTGGCGCAGGCGGGTTTCGCCTGCGCTTTGATTTTGCGCAGGAAACCTCAATTGGTCAGCACGCCAAACCCTCTCGAGACGAAATTGCTCGGCCGAATCCACGAGAGCGGACCGATTAGCTTCCGCGATTTCATGGAAGCCGCGCTTTATCATCAGGAGTTCGGCTACTACAACACCACCCGACCCAAGATCGGCCGAGAAGGCGATTTTCTCACTTCGAGCAGCGTGCACGCGGTTTTCGGCCAGGTGATGGCCTCGTCTTTACGCGAGCTTCTGAATCAGATCGACAATAATGCTTCCGGACCCTTCAACCTGTGTGAAACAGGAGCGGGCACCGGCCAACTTGCTTTCGACGTTATCTCAACCTTCGCAACCGAATGGCCGCAGATATTCGAGCGGCTGAGATATTTCATTGTTGAGACCAGCCCGGCTATGAAGGCCCTCCAGAAGCAGAAACTCCACGCTTACGACGCTACGGTTCAGTGGATTAAGTTCGAAGATATTGCGGAATTCTCAGGCATAGTCTTCTCCAACGAGTTTATCGACGCGCTTCCGGTCCACCGGGTCCGGCTTCGGGATCAACGGCTCCAGGAGCAGTTCGTCGTCGGGAGCCAGGATCCGGCTCTAACTGCGCCACGGCTAGCCCCCGTCTGGAGCGAGAATGTTGGTGTGAGGGTGCCGGAATACATCTCGAGAATGGGCGTGCCGCTCCGTGAGGGTCAGATCGTAGAGGTCGGCCTCGAAGGTGTCGATTGGTTAAGCCGCATCGGCGCGGGCTTCAAGCGGGGCTTTGTGATGACCGTAGACTACGGAGATCTGGCGCCTCTCTTGTGGAGCGCGGATCGCCACGCGGGCACTCTTCGTTCATTTAAGTCGCATCGGCTCACCAATTCTGTTTTCGATTCTCCGGGCGAACAGGATCTCACGGCCAGCGTGAACTTCACGGGCTTGATTGAATACGGTCGCCAGGCCGAACTGGAGACGGTGAGCTACGAGCATCAGACGGCTTTTCTGATCCGGCACGGACTGCTGGAGCGAGTCGCCGCACTCGAAGATACAAACAGCCGGCTCGCGGCGAAGAACCTGCTGGTGCCCGGCGGAGCTGGTCATAATTTCCGGGTTCTCGTTCAACGCCGAAGTGTGATGCCATGAGTTGTCGCTGAACCGGGAATTTCGGTTGGTGGCTAATCGCCAGGACAGCGCTCTCCCCGACGTGCCGGATCTTGTCAGAGGGCCAGCACGCCGATGTACGGAAGGTTTCTAAACCGCTGCCGGTAGTCCATGCCGTAACCTACCACGAACACGTCGGGTATATCGAAGCCGCTGTATTTTATGGGGAGGTCGATGATTCTGCGTGCGCTCTTATCGAGCAGCGCGCAGATTTCGATGCTTGCGGGTTCTCGTCGCCGCAGGTTCTGGATCAGGTAGCTGGCAGTGAGACCGGTATCGATGATGTCTTCAACCATGAGTACGTGTCGTCCTCTGATGCTCTCATCGAGGTCTTTGGTGATGCGCACGATCCCTGTTTGGCTGCCGTAGGAGGAGATCGACATGAAGTCCACGTAGACCGGGATCGTGATGTACCGGATGAGGTCGGCGGCGAAAACGAAGGAGCCTCTGAGGATAGCGACGAGAGCGACACCGGTCTCGCTGAAGTCTTGTGAGATCTGGAGGGCGAGTTCTGAAACCCGCTGCTGGAGCCTATCTGGGGTGATCAACACCTTTGCAACATCGATGTCACCATCGTTTGAAATCTTCATAGAATTTTTTTGTACAAAGCGTGATTTTTTAGTTGACAACGAATAATCCTGTGCTAGTATCAGCGCGCTCGGTTGGCAACAACCGGGACCGATCCCGAGAGGTTAAGGTCAGATTTTCAGGCAAGTGCAGTGTTGATGCTCCGCAAGGAGCGACAGCGCAGGCGCTAAACTTCAGTGTGGTGGCCGAAGCGCGAAAGCGGTTCGCACGTTGGAGTCGAAAGATTCCGACGGTTGAGAGTTCGCAAGGATTCTCGACAAAGACTCTGAGGGCCTGAGAAACTAGGCTGCGATCACTCGGGATCGTTATTTTTGCAGTGAACATTTTTTCTGGATTGGGACCTTTTAACTCCCGCCGCGACACTCACGCCAACTTGTTACTCACTTCGATGACTATCATCCGGCGTTGCCGGTTGCCATCGTCCACTGGCGACGAATTTCTCGACTATCTTGCGATAGTCTGACGCGTACAGGATCTTCACGTTCAACTCGGGATGGAGTTGCCGAAGCTTCTTGATCTTTCGGTTCTTCTTCGTCACCAACGACTGACGTAACGTCGTGAGCTCTATATAAAGATCGTAGTCAGGGAGATAGAAGTCAGGAGTAAAACTGCTTGTGACCGCCCCTTCAGCGTCCCACTCGATCGCAAAGGTGCGGGGCTCGTATTGCCAGTTGATGTGGTAGAAGTCCAGTATCCGGGCGAATTGTTCTTCCGATTCGTGCGCGAAGACGATCGCTCGTTGAGCGCCCGGCTCCAGCTCGTCCTCTTCGCCAATGTTCTCTTCCAGCGCACTCACCGCGCGTCTAAGCTCCGGCAACAGGGCCGCGGGAATTTCGATCGTGTGCTCGGCTGAAACCGCCTCGCCCGGACTCTGCTCCTTTATGATGATGAACTGGTGTCCATCGCGCTCGGATATCTGGATGGTGACTTCAGCGTTGGTACTGACGCTGAATCTGCTGATTTCGTCCGGCTGGCCTTGGGAATACTTAACGGTCATATAACCCATCGCTCGGGCCACCAGGCGCGTGGCGAGAGCAAACTGCAAAGGGCCAGGGTCGACCGGTTTCGGCCGTCGACCCGCGCCGCCGATCAGATCGGCATCGCATCAGGTCAGCCGCCAAAAGCGAAGACCCCAATTCCGCCTCGTATAACGACGTGGCAAAACAGGGGTCAAGCTCGATCAGTTTAGCGCAAGCCTTCACCTGAGTTCAAATAAAAACTGATGGGTCGCCGACCTCGGGTCAACTCGCGTCAAGGACCGAGTCCGAGTCCCCAGTCCGAGTCCCCAGTCGACGTCGCACCAAGAGGCCCTGCTCGCGTAGGGAGTGACGAGCTGTCAGGTATCGGAAACCCTGATTAACTGATACGCGAGCTGTTCGTCGTGCTGCGAATCGAGTTCGAATCACGATTAATAATATTGACTCGACAGGTCACATAACCTAGCATAGGCGGGTCAGTGAGCCGCCGCCTCCTAAGCGCGGACACAACGGTCGGCCACCAACCGCTGGTCCCCACCATCTGACAAGCTCCAACCTGCCACCACAGTCCGGGTCTGATCGAGCAGATCAGGAGTCGCGATGCATGGTCTGCTTTTTGCTCAACCGGAGGTCGCAATGCAGTTCAGATTCAAGCCTACGTCAGCCGCTGTCCTGCTGGTGCTCTCCTCTATCGCCTACGCTCAGACCGGGACTCGACCAGGTTTCAGCCTGCAGGTGGGTTCTTTTGCTGACGTCCCAAGGGCCGCAGAGTTTGCTACAAAACTCATTGCAAGCGGCGAGCGCGTCCGACTTGTAAGCGTAGATCTTGGAGTGAAAGGGCGCTGGGTTAGAGTCCTGCTCGATATGTTCACCGACTCGAGGATCGCCTACGCCCGCGGGGAGCAGTTGATGCGGCGAAAGCTGATACCCGGCTTCCTTATTGTTCCTGCCCACGACCCGGCTTATCAGGAGGTTCCGTTAGATCCCGAGGCGGTTTCCTCGACGACGAGCCTCCGACCGGTCGTTCAACACATCTCGCACAAGGTAGTTTTTGCGAAGAATGCATCAACACCTCAAGTCCCGACCGCGCGGTTGCCTGAGAGCAATACAAGCCCTGCCGTCCTTGCCTTGTACAGGACGTACGATTTAACGCACCTTCCTTTCAGCGATTCGATGACCGCCACAATCAACCTTCTTGCCGGATACTCCCGACGGAATCGGGATTCCTACGGAGGGGGCTTGTGGGTTGGAGGCAGTATTTCCGAGGCGAGGCGGAGGCTCGAGTGGATTGCCGGGTCCGGGGCGGATAACCTGGTGCAGATTAAAGAGGACGGCAAGGTTGAACTAAACTGGGCCGCCTTGATGCGAAGGGCGGGGGTGCGGGATGCGGCGCAATCTGATTCAGCCCTCACCCTGGCAAGCTACATTGCCGCCGACGAAGGGCTGCTTCTGTTGGTCCAGGTCACTTGCAGCTCGCATCGTTACCGGCTGTTTCTGGGGTCATGGGTGCCGACACAAGCAGGCTCGGTGCACATAAACGGGGGCATAAATCTTGATAGAAACTACGACAGCCGGATAAATCCCTACAGAAGGACGGGCAAGAAGCTCGATACGGAGCTGCCGCCGATTGGGTTTGATTCGCTGATCGCGTTGAATCCCGAGGCTCACTGGCTAAATCTCGACACAAATTCCCTGGTGCCGCAGGGCAACATTACTTTCCACGAGCTGGCCGAGGCGCACGCGAAGGTGGAGCTCGGATTGGACTACCTGCAACTGGGCAACATGCCGGGCGCTCACGAGGTCGCTATAGGGCGCGAAGTGCGGTTAAAAGCGAGCAGGCCCGGGTATCCGATTGTTGTGACGGCGGGTCCGAACCGGATTCTTAAGACGCCCGAGGAGTTCAAGGACCTCTCGGTCCATACGGACGGGGCGCCACGAAGATAGTTCTCGCTCCGAGCTCTGAGTGCCTGCGAGTCTGGCCCCACTTTTCACCCATTCGAAATCTCAGACTGACCCCCTTCCGAAGCAGTATTTCGACTCAGAACTTAGAAACTCAGCGCTCAGAACTTAGGATTCGGAACGCGCTTACTCAGAACTCACAACCCTTCTTTGCTTTACAGTTATTCACTTGATGTGGTAGTTTGTCGGTTCAAAGAGGACAAAGAATAGAGACAGTAAATACGGACAGTAGATTACGTACAGTAGATTACAGACAGTAGAGGAGAAGCGTAGTGGCGTTAGCGAAGGAAGCCAAGGTCGAGATTATCGGGAATTACAAGACGCACGCGACGGACACCGGATCGCCGGAGGTTCAGGTCGCCCTGCTCACTCAGCGGATCAACGAGCTTACCGAACATTTCAAGACCCACGTTAAGGACAATCACTCACGGCGTGGTTTGTTGAAGCTTGTAAGTCAGCGCAGGCGGCTGCTGGATTATTTGAGGCACAAGGACGCCGGTCGTTACAGGGAAGTCATCAGTCGTTTGGGTATAAGAAAATAGAGAGAGCGCTGGCGAAACATCTGGCATTGACAATGCCGCATCGCGGCCCGGGTTTTCGTCGGTTCTCTGGTCCCGCCTTCAGTTCACCGGTTCTGCGGCCGTGTGAAGACTCTGAAAAGAGCTCCAACGATGCGGGGATCGGATTCAGATCCATTTCAGTGAGATTCAGCAGGTATCGATGGCCACTGGGGCGTGCCGGCCGGCATCGCGACTCCGTGGCCTTTGTTGTTTTGCCGCAGCTGCAAACCAACATTCAAAAAGCAGAGAGATTCCGGATTGCCGGATCCTGATCTAATGATGAGCGCGCCTCGTTCGATCAGCCGGATTTCAACTGGCGAGAACGCTGATATGTTCAGCCGGCGCGCAGCGGAGAGGAGACAAAAAGAGTTATGGAGTTGAAGGAAACAGTTCAGTTAGGCGGAGTGGAGTTTTCGATAGAAACGGGAAAGGTTGCGAAACAAGCGGATGGCGCGGTGATCGTTCGTTACGGCGATACAATGGTGTTAGTCGCGGCAGTAGGAACAAGTCCCCGGGAGGGAATCGACTTCTTTCCCCTCACAGTGGAATACAGAGAATACGGCTATGCGGCGGGACGTATACCAGGCAATTACTTCAGACGAGAGGGACGCCCATCAGAAAAGGAAACGCTCACCTCGCGTCTGATCGATCGACCCATCAGGCCGCTGTTCACCAAAGGATATAATTCGGAAACGCAGGTTATTGCGCTGGTGCTCTCGGCGGACGAGAACTACGACGCCGACGTCCTCTCGATTACCGGAGCGTCCGCGGCCCTATACCTGTCCGACATCCCGTTTGAGACGCCGATCGCCGGAGTCCGTGTAGGGCTGATCGACGACCGGTTCATAGTAAACCCAACTTACGAACAGACTCGTTCGTCCAAGCTGAACCTGGTCGTAGCAGGCTCGGACGAAGCCATAGTGATGGTCGAAGCGGGTGCAACCGAAGTCTCCGAAGACGTCATGGTCGAAGCATTGATGTTCGGTCACAACGAAATCAAAAAGCTCTGCCGTCTTCAAAGGGAGCTTCACTCGAAGCTTGCGATCAAGAAGCGTGAAGCTGTTGAGCGCGAGCTGGATCAACAAATGGTCTCCGATATCGAAGGGAAGATGACCGAGGAGCTGCGCGATGCCCTCGATACCGGCAAGCACGGAAAACTGGAGAGCTACGCGTTGGTGGATCAGCTCAAAGAGCGCACGGTAACCGGATATCCCGAGGAAGAACCTGAGAAACGGAAAACGGCCGGGGTGATATTCGACGAGCTCAAGGAGAAGGTCTTCAGACAAGATATCCTGGATCGTCGCCATCGGCCTGACGGCCGGCGGTTCAGTGAAATAAGGCCCATCTCGATCGACGTCGGATGGCTCCCTCGAACTCACGGCTCCGCTCTTTTCACCCGGGGTGAAACTCAGGCCATCGTCACCGCTACGCTAGGCACAAGCGAAGACATTCAATACCTCGACGATCTGGAAAAAGGCGAAGTAAAGCGGCGATTCATGCTCGCGTATAACTTTCCGCCCTTCTCGGTTGGTGAAACTGGCAGGGTCGGCTCTCCCGGGCGGCGGGAGATCGGTCACGGCGCACTCGCTCGCCGAGCGCTCGAACCTATGCTTCCCGTCGAAGACGAGTTCCCATACACGCTGCGCATTGTCTCGGACATAACCGAATCTAACGGGTCAAGTTCCATGGCTTCGGTGTGCGGCGGCACTCTTGCGCTCATGGACGCGGGAGTTCCGCTGAAAGCTCCAGTAGCGGGCGTCGCCATGGGCTTGGTGATGGAAGGCAATCGCTATGCGATATTGACTGACATCGCCGGCGCCGAAGACCACTACGGGGATATGGACTTCAAAGTTACCGGGACAAAGCAGGGAATTACCGCGCTCCAGATGGACATCAAGGTGAGCGGTATCAACGCACAGATTCTCGCCGACGCACTTCAACAGGCAAAAACCGGAAGATTGTACATTCTGGAAAAAATGGAGGCGGTGCTCGGAGCGCCGCGCGAGGAAATCAGTCCGTACGCTCCTCGAATTCTCACCATTCAGATTCCGGTGGACAAGATTCGCGATGTCATCGGGCCGGGCGGCAAAGTCATTCGAGGACTCGTGGAGAAGACCGGCTGTAAGATCGACGTCGAGGATAGCGGCCGCATCAACATCGCGTCCGCAAACCTGGAAGCCGCCGAGTCTGCTAAACGGGCAATCGAGGAGATAACCGCGGTGCCGGAGTTGAACAAGACCTATCTGGGAACCGTTCAGCGGATTGCTGACTTTGGGGCTTTTGTCGAGATACTGCCGGGCACCGACGGATTGCTTCATGTTTCCGAGATAGCCGACTACCGCGTGCGCGATGTGCGCGACGAGCTGACCGAAGGCCAACAACTGCTGGTGAAGGTCATCAACATCGATCCCTCCGGCAAGATTCGCTTATCGCGTAAGGCGGTGCTGCGCGAAGAGCGAGGCGAGACCGGCGAACCCGAAGAAGAGCGCCAGCCCGACTTCGATCGCGAAGACGATCGCGGCAACCGGGAGGTGAGGCCTCAGCGAACAGGCCCGCGTCCTCAAGGCGGCCGAGGGCGACCGCAACGACGGAGATAGGCGAAGGAGACGCGGGGAGGAGAGACGCGGAAAGAAGAGAAGGGCGAAAGGGGCGACCCCGAACCCTCTTGTCTGGTGAGTGCTTCCGCGTCGCAGCGTCTCCCCTCTCCGCGTCGCGCCTTCGCCCCTTCGCACCCCTCATCCCTCAATCGGGCAATACTCCAACATACCGCGCCCGCGGACGAATGAGCCGGGCGTCCGCGTACTGCTCGATTGCATGAGCGATCCAGCCAATCGTCCGTCCAAGAGAAAATAGAGCGATAGGACTGTGCGCCGGCAGATCGAGCGCTCGAGACAGGACTACAAGAGCAAAGTCGACCGTGGGGTGCTCGCCGGTGAGTGACTGCGCTGCTTCTGCCAGACTGTCAGCCAAATTCAAGGCCGACCCGCGACCAACTCTCTTCGCTAAGGACAGTAATGTCGCCGCCCGCGGATCGCCCTTCGGGTAAAGAGGATGCCCAAAGCCCGGCAATCCCTCGCCCAGTCTGAGACGATTCGCGAGGACTTCTCGAGGATCGCGCCCCCGTCCGGCTTCGCGGAACAGCGACTCCACCTCTTCTGTGTATCCGCCATGTCTTTTCCCTTTTAATGCCGCCAGCGCACCTATGACAACTTCGTAAGGAGTGGCGCGCGCCGACGCAATACATCGGGCGGTGAACGCCGAAACGTTTAATTCGTGATCCGCACACAATATGAGAGCCGCGCGCAGGGCCGATGCCGCAGCACTGCGCCGCGGCAGCCACGCTCGTTGCAAAGACTCGTCTATCGGACCCGAAGTCAGCTGATCGCAGACCGCCGACACCATCAAGCGCAAAATGCGCGCGCCTGTTCTTGCGACCGCCGCCGGTCGAAGATCGTACGCTCCAGGGTCGCCGGTTACACCTCGAGCAAGAACGAGCTGACACCGTTCGACCGGCCCTATCCCGGCGGCTTTCAGGCGTAGCGCTTTGTCCGATTGCGTACGTAAGTGGTCTGCATTCGCAAAGAGTCCGTCAGCCCGGGCGGCGTCGTTCAACCACAGCAGGGCCGCTACATGCTCAACCGTTGCCTTGTTGGCGAGAGTCACCGCGTCTTGTCCCCGATAGTAGATTCGCCCTTCGTCAATCAGCGTCAGCGACGAATCCAGCACCGGCGTGCCCCAATGGAGAGTTCGTGCGGCGGCGGTTGCCGGATCGCGGCGAAGCTCCTTTCGCTCCAGGAGACGCGCCACGTCCGCCTGGAAGTAACGCTTCCCTCGCGGATTCCCTCCGACCGGTTCCGAT
Organism: Blastocatellia bacterium; assembly: GCA_035315885.1. Taxonomy (GTDB): domain Bacteria; phylum Acidobacteriota; class Blastocatellia; order UBA7656; family UBA7656; genus DATFXM01. The sequence goes on along the minus strand of DATFXM010000116.1, from coordinate 15,628 downwards.
CGAAGCATGCCGCGACTCACGTACGCGTAGAGAGTAGGAAGCGACACCTTGAGCAGCGCCGCCGCCTCCCTCGCTGTCAGATAGCGATCGGTCATTCGTTCCACCCCCGCAGAATACAAAACCTATACATTGATTTGTCAATCAATATTGACAATGTGCCATCCGGCGTCCATATTGGCAAGGCGATGCCAGAGAAGAATGCACACACCACAGCAATGTCAGCCGAGCCGGAAGTCCATGAAGGTCTCGAAGGAATTGTTGCGTCGGCGACTCGCCTCAGTCTCGTAGACGGTGAGAACGGCCGCCTGATCCTGGCCGGATACGCGATGGAGGACATCGCGCCGCGCGCAAGCTTTGAGGAGGTGGCTCACCTGCTGTGGTACGGCAGATTGCCGAACCGTGAGGAGCTTGAGGATCTGCGGCGACAGCTTGTCGCGAGGCGTCGATTGCCGCCGGCGACCCTCGCACTATTGCGCGAAGCTGCGTCGAGCTCGGTCCCCGTGATGGATGCGGTGCGTATGGCGTCCTCCACATTGAGCCTCGGCCTCCGGAGATCAAATGGTGGAGAGTCAGACAGGGGGACGACTGCCAGCCTCCACAAAGAGATCGGCGAAAGTGTGCTGAATGGGAATGAATCTCTCGAGGATCAAGCGCTTACTGCTGTATCGGCGTTCCCTGCGATCGTAGGGGCGTACTGGCGTTTGCGAAATGGCCAGGAGCCCATAGAGCCGCGCGAAGATCTTTCTCATGCCGAACACTATCTTCACCAGATTTTCGGGGGTGAGATCGGGCGCGAACGCGCGCGAGGCCTCGAGACTTACTTGAACACGGTATGCGATCACGGCTTCAACGCTTCGACTTTCACAGCGCGAGTAATCGTATCAACGCACTCTGACATCATCTCTGCTGTAACCGGTGCAGTTGGCGCGTTGAAGGGACCGCTTCATGGCGGGGCACCCGGTCCGGCTCTGGACATGGTGCTGGAAATTGGGGAAGCGAGTCGAGCGGAGGAGGCAATCGCTGCCAGACTGGCTCGTGGCGAGCGGCTGATGGGATTCGGCCATCGGGTGTACAGAGTGCGGGATCCTCGAGCGTCGGTTCTTTCGGCGGCGAGCGAGAGGTTCTACACGACCGAAGGGAATCGAGAATTGTACGAGCTTGCTATGGCGGTTGAGGAGACTGCCCTGCGACTGCTGGCGCGACATAAGCCCGGGAGGCCGATTCATACGAACGTGGAGTTTTACACTGCGCTGCTCTTGCACGGACTGGGATTGTCTTCGGAACTGTTCACACCTACCTTTGCGGTATCCCGCGTTCTCGGTTGGACCGCGCATTGTCTGGAACAACTGCGGGAAGGTCGACTGATCCGCCCGCAGTCGTTGTACGTCGGACCCAGGGAGAGGAAGTGCTGAGTGCTGAGTGAGAGGACAGTTTCGGGCTTAGGGTTTCGGGTTCGTTTGATTCAATAGTCTTTCGTCGAGCATTGCTCGCCATCCGAGTCTCTATCTGACGAACCCTAAACCCAAAACCGTCCTCTCACTCAGCACTTCCTTTTGATTGACACGCATGCACACGCATGCTTGAATAGAGGCCCCACGAACAATAAAAGAAGATGAACAGTGTTTCGAGTTTACTGAGGCGTGCGGTCGATCTGTTTGTCGAGAATGAGTTAGTCAGAATCGGGTAATCTATTTTCTAATCCCGGTTGATGAGCGCAGAGCTTGCAGCGACGCCCGATCGCGCAATGTTCCAGTTCGCGCTTTATTCGCTGGTCACTCGCGCCTAAGCGTTCGCGCGTCCGCGGGTGAACGAGAAACCGGAAACCGGTAACCAGAAACTTCTTTGGGGGTCACGCTCTCCAAACGTTCTCCGGGACGAGGTGGACGCCTCCCAACCACAGATCGATGCCGCACGTTTCGACGTAGTCCAACTCACCGGCAGCGATTTTTAAGCCGGTGTCCGTCAGCCTGAAACTCGACTTCAGAAATGTATTAGAGTCGGCTTCGGCAAACTCTTCCGCATTGACTCCTTCGATAACCAGAAGGGCCGGGTCCGACTTGGCAATCGCAGTGAGGCAGTTCCAGAAAGACGCGTCGCCCATTCCATAGATACTCGATCGGAAAAACACCGGGAAAAGTTTCTTGAAGCTGTCGTGCCCGCCCTGAATCAAGCTGATCGCCAGATTCTCGACGCTACCGAGCCCGTTCTTTGCCGACGGGAACCTCGTCAGGTGCAGCCGCAACGCGTCACCCAGAAACGGAAGCGCGGACGTATCGGTTGCGCAGAATTGTTTGAGTGGCTCCGGAGTCGGCGCGCAATACGCGGCCCATGCTTGTGAGGCAAGATCGGTTTCGACTGACGTGACTTCGCGACGATCTCCGAAGAGCGAGGCAAGTTGTTCTCCCGTCAATTCCCCGAGTCCACCGAAGTGTTCTTTCCCGGGAAACGATCCCACGCAAATCATGCTTAGTCGAGTTTGGCCGCCCAGGAATTCAGCGAAGCGGTTCAGAAGATAAACAAGATGGACCTGACAAAAGAGGTCGTGCTCAAACCACAACACCACTTCGTCATATTGCGGGATTCCCGACAGAGTTGCCTCCTGTTTCTCAAGACCCTGCACGATCTCTTGTGGGTCGATGCGAAACGCACCGCCGATGAAGTCTGCCCGGACCTTCCGCCACGCGCTTTCGGAGAGTCCTGCGGGACAGGGTCCGTCCATCAGAATTTCTTTGAAAGGGATATGCTCTCCGGGGAATCCATGCTCTTTCAGGGTTCCCGCCGTTGAGTCTCCATTGTGAATATGAAGCACGGTCAATGGTTGACCTCCGATAACTGAAAATTCACTAGAACCAAGATAGATGAAAGCTCGGCAAAAGCACAGACGAATCGGTGTTGGGCTCGTACGGTGTGACTGAGTGAATTGACGCGCCGATTGACTACGTCGAGGAAGGCTTTCAAGGCGCAGAACTATGGCTGCAGTCTGAAAAGAACGACGTAACGAGTTCTAGAGTCATGGCTGGTTGATCGGTTGGGAATATGTGACTCGCAGATTCGAGTATGGACAGTTTGGCGCCGGGAATCGCCCGCGCGAGAATCCTGCCGTTCTCGGGTGGTATCAGGCGATCACTCTCGCCGTGTATCACTAACGTGGGGATCCCGATTGATGAGAGCCTGTTGTGCGAGCTCCACGATTGGATTGCTCTCAATTGTGCCAGGTAGCTTTGCGCTGCGGGAAAGGTCCTTAACCGGATCTCGAGATCTTCTTCGACTCGCTCGCGCGGGGTTCGAGCGTCGTAGATGTAGGGAACCATTGCGCGAACACCTTCGGCGGGCGCCATCGTTGCTCGGGCTTGCAGTACCTCGAGGACTTCGGGGTCAGCCGCTACGGCTTCAGGGCCTCCGCAGGTCGTGCAGCCGAGAATCAAAGAGCGAAGCCTCGACGAATGACGGAGCGCAAGCTCCTGAGCAATCATCCCACCCATTGAAATTCCAAAGACGTGGGCTCGATCAACGCCCGCGGCGTCGAGCACCAGGGCGGCATCATCGGCCATGTTTGCGATTGAGAACGGCTTCGAGACGCGATCCGTGGCACCCACGCCGCGATTGTCAAGAGTGATCACCGAATAGGTGGAGCTTAGAGCCGGAACGATGCGGTGCCACATTTCACGCGTATAGCCGAGGCCCATGATCAGGAGTACTGGCTCACCTTTACCCTCGAGTTCCCAGAAGATGTTCACGTCCTGGTTTTGCGCAAATGGCACAGGCACCTCCGAAGGATTGTCGGCAACTATAACATAGATGTTGCATCGAAGAGCGAAGCGGAGATGAGGAGACGCGGCGAGGAGAGACGCGGAGACGCGGAGCGAAGGGACGAAGGGGCGAACCGGAAATCTTGAGGGCAACCTGCCGTGAAGTTCTCCTCTGCCTGTCTCCGAGTCGCCGTTCGCCCCTTCGCCCTTTTTTTTTCTAGTGCCACCAGGCGGCGTGACCGGTTATCATAGTTCGAGTCGAGGAAAGCAAAATAGTGAAAGTACAAGTCGCACTTCTGAGCCCCGCCGTAACCATCGCCGCGGCACGTCTAATCTTCGCCGGATTCTTGCTGCTGGTTCAGGTCTATGTGAATCGAGCCCTGCGCAGAGTGATACGCCTTCAGACGTTTGATCCCGCGCGCGAGCGTTTTGCGATCAACGCTGCCGAGGTATTGTTCGCATTGATGAACATACCAATGGCCTTGTTTATCGCTGAGTCAGTGGTCAGTCCCAGATCGTTACTCCTCTACAATCCGCCTGCGGCCTATGAGTGGCTCGCAACGCCGCTGGCGTACATCTTTTTCATTTGGAACCTCGGATCGATTCTGTTTGCGCTTGTGGCGCCGTTGAGTATGGCAGCTTTTGCGTTGTTGCAAAGGTTCAGGCGCAAGCGGGCCGTCGAGCTAGAAGAAGAATCAGAAGGTTCTGGTCTCTCACGCAGACGTTTTCTGCGTCTCGCGTTGATGGCAGCCGCGGCGATGCCCTTTGCGGTATCGCTTTATGGTGCGGTTGCCGCCAGATCGAAACGGGTCCTGGAGTTTGTAACAATACCGATCCGGGATCTTCCCGACCAGCTTGATGGACTCACCATAGTCCAGATGAGCGACATTCACGCCGGCGTCTTCATGACCGAAGCGCAGATGTCCGAGTACGTTGAGATGGCGAACAGCTTGCGGCCGGATCTCGTGGCGCTTACCGGAGACTTCGTATCGAGCACCAGCCAGCAGGTTGACCCGTTCATGCGGGCGATGTCGAAGCTTACCGCTCGAATCGGCGTTTTTGGTTGCCTTGGGAATCACGACATGTACACTCGGGCCGAGCCTGTCTTGACCCAGCAGTTTAACCAAGCTGGATTCAAGCTCCTGAGAAACGAGAACCAGTACGTGGACGTGAGAGGCGCTAAGCTGAACATCATCGGCTTGGACTTCTTTCTGGATGGGATCGGAAACGGGCGGGTGGATGACGCGTTGAGGCGGATTCCGCGAGACGGGACTACGCTTCTGCTGTTGCACGCGCCGCAGGGTTTTCCTGACGCGGCGAAGATGGGGATTGATCTGACGCTATCGGGTCACACGCATGGCGGGCAGATCGCGTTGAAGCTGGGGGAACTTCTGATAACACCTGCAAGGTTGGCTACGATGTATCTGGCGGGACTGTACAAGCTGGGCGATTCGCATCTTTATGTGAACCGCGGGTTGGGCACGACTGGTCCGCCGATACGGATCAACGCGCCGCCGGAGATCACTCACATCACTTTGAAGAAGTTCTGAGTTCTGAGTCCTGAGTTCTGAGTAACACCCCTTCGGGGTTTTCACTTAGAACTCAGACCTCAGAACTCAGAACTTCCGAGTCAGAACTCAGAACTTCGGATTCATCCGCTCCGTCAAAAGCACTCGCACGCCTCGTCTCCAGTCTTCGTTTATCCCAATCCTGAACACCGGAACCTCATCGACAATACCCCCAGTTATCAAAGCCGTGCTCGCATGAAATCGAAACAGCGGCGCCACCAGATAAAGCAGCGGCGATTCGTCTGACAGCCGTACCTCCTTGAAATAACCCCGCCGATAAAAATCTCCGCGCCGTCTGTGCCACTCGACCCTCGTCCAGTAGTCCAGTCCCTGAAAAGGAAAATCCGGATCCTCAGCCACCTTAAGCTCGATAACCACCAACCGGCCGCGGCGCGTTACCCCTAAGAGATCTATGTAAGAACGCTGGTCGCCGCGATAGGCCGGCACTTGCGAATAAATGTGATCGGCATCCAGCGTCGGATCTATCGCCGTCACATCCTTAATGATAGTTGTTTCCAGCCAACGCTCCGGCTGCACCCTAAACAATGGATCCCCGGGCTGCCGCGTGTCTGGCTCCCGACGCATTGTTATGTTCTCAATCAGTTCTCGAAGCTGACCTCGCGTGGTGCGGTCAAGTATCGTCTTGAAATCTCCAACCCCGAACTCAACGCGCTTGCGTCCGATCACAAGCCGTGCGAAGTCCAGACCTCGAATTGAAAAGATCACGCGGTTACCTTTCACGCGGTGCTCAATCTCATTGGGTTCCAGCAGCGTCACGCTGTTGATCACGACTCGTGTATCAGCATCCAGGTCCTTCGGCCGGGGCCACGCCACCCGTCGCGAAGTCGAGCGCAGCCGATCCACCAGATCACCCTGGTTGAATGCGGTTATCGGCTGTAGCTCATGCTCATGCACGTCGTATTCAAACAACAAAATAGTCTCTCGATCCTTAACGGCGCATAGCCGTGTTGCGATCGTAGCTGAAGACTTCCGCGGCACGAATATCATCAGGCGGCCTGTGCCGCTATGTTTCTTTCGCAGTTCGCTCCGCCACACTATACCCGCACCCAGCGTCGCATCGATGGCGTCCTGGGAGTCCGACTCGCTTACGGCGATGCCCGCGGCAATCTCTCTTCGATTCTCGAGGACGAAGCGGTGATGAACAGTTCGACTGTCGTCGCCAAGCGTGGCAGATGCGATCCGGTTGACTTTGAAGCCCGGTAGTTTCGACTCTATCAGCCCGGGCAGGAGACCTCCGACCTGAGCCCTCGAGTAATCTTCGACGTTGCCGCCGGCTCGGGAAAGATCTAACCGGCAGCTCTTGAGCCCCATCTGCTTCGTGCATGTCAGGCGAAGTCCAAAACGGGTCTGTTCGCAACCCACGACTCTCCAGGAACGGGACCAGTCCTCAGTCCAGCAGGCGAAGATGAGTTTGCCGAACGACACTTCGACAGCGGCGTGGTGATGCGGCACCGCGGATTCGACGTCGTTCTCGAACAGCCTGAATGGACCTGCTGAGAGGAAGGCTTCTATTTGCGATCTGGCTACGCCCAACTCGGGCGTGAGAGGAATATTACCTCGAGTCACTCGGGCCTTTTAGCAAAGCCAACGCTCTTAGCGCAAGGTCTGCCTCAGCTTCTCCTTGCGGCAAGCTGGCCGCAGGCTGCCGAAATGTCCTGGCCACGAGGTCGTCGAATGAATGCAGGCACTCCAGCCTTGGTCAGGACTTCCTGGAAGGCCAGAATCACAGGCATTGGAGAAGAGTTGTACGGAAGCTCAGGTGCAGGATTGTGCGGTATCAGATTCACTTTGGCCCTGATTCCCGAAAGAAGCTTCACCAGTTCACGAGCGTGACCGACGCTGTCGTTGAGGTCGGCCAGCATCACGTACTCGAACGTCAATCGTTCGCGATCATCTAGTGGATAGGCACGGCATGACTCGATCAATTGCGCTAGCGGGTATTTTCGATTTATCGGGAAGAGCCTGTCCCGAATCTCATCATTGGCAGCGGTCAACGAGATTGCGAGTCTCGGTCGAACCTCCTCTTTCGCCAGATCGTAAATTCGCGGGACGATGCCGGCCGTAGACAACGTGACACGTCTAGGAGCGATGGCAAGTCCCTCTTCATCCGACATCAGCCGCACCGACTGCATGACCGCTTCATAGTTGAGTAGCGGCTCACCCATGCCCATCATCACGATGTTTGTTCCGTGAGGGGGCTGGACGCCGCGCCCGTAGACGTCATTCAGCACGATGGTGACTTGCGACACGATTTCGCCGGCGGTCATGTTTCGCTTCAGCCCGATGACTCCGGTCATACAAAAGTCGCACGCCAGAGGACAACCGACCTGACTTGAGATGCATATCGTGTCGCGATGCTCTTCGGGCATGAAAACCGACTCGACGTCCTGGCTGTCGCCGAGGGAAAGCAGGTAGCGCCTTGTTCCGTCCACCGAGTTAAAGATGCTGCGGACTCGGGTGTGAGTGATGACTGACTGCCGGTCGAGGGCTGCTCGAAGCCTCTTGGGCAACTCGGTGATGTCGCTGAAATCAAGAACTCTGCGGCGATAGATCTGTTGGAACAGTTGTTGAGAACGAAAAGGCAACTCTCCGAGGCCGGTCACGTAAGCGCGCAATTCGTCTCGGGTAAGGCCGGTCAGCTCAGTACGGCCATCGATGGAGATCGACTGCATTCATCGATTATAGCAAGGGAATTGAGGAGTGCTGAGTGCTGAGTGCCAACCTCGAAGGGGTTGGCACTCAGAAGTGCAATCGCAGATTTCAGATTTGAGTTCTCACCACTCAGCACTCAGTACTCAGAACTTCCTAGAGGAGGGAGGAGAACACACCCCGTGCTCCCCTCCCTCGGCCGGCTAGTGAGGGAGCCGGCATACGTGATTCGTCGCGCGATCTTCTTGCCTATGTCGTCGGACAAACTTCCGCACAGGCAAAGGGCTGAGATGGCGTCGGAGGTACTCCGGGTGCCGGAGATGGATTTGTCACCACTATCGCACCTGGTAGACCCTTGCATACCCCGCCCTTGAGAGTCACGCGCACGAACCCGTTGGGGAAATCCGGATCACGCTCCCGAAACTTAATCCTCTTCGGAGCGTGACCGCCCACTACTATCGTCGCGCCTCGTTTGATGTTCTTCCCAAACACATCCAGCGCGAACACGCCACCAGAACCTCGGCTCAGATGACACCCGTTTACAATGGCTACGTCCAAGCCGGTGCAACCATTTGTGCCCGGCGGAACTCCCGACGGACACGGACATCCCGGCGAGGCCACATCCGGAATGCACCCACCCGTTTCAACTATGCATGAGAAAGTGACGCGGACTCCTTCTTCGTTGCCGATCGGACAGCCTGCGGGCGCTCCCGCCGGAAGCGAACTCAGGTTGCGGCTCGTTCCACCCGGGCCTGTCACAAAAATCAGAAACGTCTTATTCGCATTCGCAGTGCCGAATTGGAAAAACGCGTCGATCAAATTCGCATTCAACACAAAGAAGCGCGTTGCTTGAATGACATTTGATGGATTGTCGCGCTGCACCGCGAAGACGCTTGTAACGCTGCCCTGAGGTATCACAAAGCACGCGCCAGTCAGCAGTATGTCATTTCCTATGCCGCAAATTCCGGATGACGGTGTTGCCGACAAGAGAACTGGCGCTCTTACCCCGAGGTTGATTGGGCAACCGGTGGTCAGAGTAAACGGCCCGAAGACATTGTTGTCACCCTCGCTGAACCTCGTGGTCAGGTTGATGACACCAGTTCCTCCGCAACACGATAACGGGAACGCTGTGCCGGGCAAATTCGGACCCAGCGCCGCCAGCGTTCCACGAACAAGATTGCAACTGAGCGGGCTGACGTTCGTCATAACGATCGTTGCTTCCGGAACGCCGTCGCCGTTTGTATCGCAGACCAATGTAGCGCTCGTACTCACGCTCTTACCCGGTCTCTGGATCGGAATGCCTGTGTTGCTCACGACATTCTGACAAATAAGCGTCGTCTCGTTAGGAAAGAACCCACATCCGATCATGTTAATCTGCACACTGCACAGAGCATTCACGATGCCGGTGGTGGTTGGAGTAGTGACAAAGGCAGACGGAAGCACGCTCTGGCAACGAGGGCTCGAGCGAGGACTGCAACCCACGCCGAGGAAGCAAAGACGATCACGATTCAAGTCTCGCTGGAGTGGCGGCGTGCACAGGGCTGAAACATTACCTTCCGCTCTGAGATCGAAGTCCGCTGCGGCCTGCTCGAAGGTGCCGTCGCTTCGGATGCTGGCGACTCGCCCCTCGTTGAACAGCTCAAACAAGGTGGGTTCGGTTCCTTCTCCGATGCAGCACAACGGGCAGCCAATCGAGGCCGTTTCACCCTGGATTACGCCAAACGGATTTGTATCGGCGGCTCTTGCGGCTTCTGACAGATTGATCTCGCACAGGCCGGGTGGGTTCAACGGGTCTTGCCCGCCTATCGAGTAACCGGTCAGCACGGACCGGTCCAGCGTTCCTATCAAATCCATTCGGCAGTAATCAAAGACAAAAATTCCGGATCCTTCGGGCCGCAGCGCGCATCCAACCAGGACTCCGGTGGAGGGCTCTCGCGTAAAGCGCAAAGCATTCGGCCCTTCCATCAGATCAAACGGCCCTCCGTTGTTTCCAATCGGGTTTGCGTTGTTGAGAGTTTGACTGGCGTTCTCATCTATGCCAGTGCCGTCGTCAAACAACGTAACCGAGAAGGTATTCGTAGATCCCGACTGCGTTCCGACGCAAGCTTCGGATCCCGACTGGGGTACGTTAATCCAGCGAACCTGGAATGAGTTCACTCCACTGAAGCCAAGAGCTTGTAACGGGAAGGTGCCACTGTTGAACGAGCGTGCTGCCGGGTTGAGATCAGTCCACGCCGGCGCAATTCTTGGGGGACCGGATCTGAAATCCGCGACGGTCGGAGTGTTTCTCGTATCTCCTTCACCGAACGTCAGATTTCCGTTGGAGTTCAGGAAGAACCCGTTCCACACACACCCGGAGGTTCCAGCGGGTCCTCCAAACACGAACTCAAAGCCTCCGCTCAATGGCTCGGCTAACGCGGGCGTTCCCTGACCGTCGTCGTCATCGCCGGTGAAAGGTGGATTCTGATCGTCACCTCCGGCAACCTGATGACCCGGATCCAGAAGCTCGAACAGAATGGTGCCGTCGGTTGAGTCATCAGACTGAACCGGGATAGAGACGCCGAGTGTCACGCCCGGACCAATCGGGTTTGGAGCGAGTCGATTCGTGTACCGAAGGAATCCGGTTGCGAGGCCGGACAGTCCGGTTGGCGTGAGAGTAATCTGATCGTTGGGAGCGACAAAGTAGATGTGATCGAACCTGTCGGAATCGCCATCGCCTACGTTGCCTCCAGACGATGGCGGGTTCGGAAGACCATCACTACGAAGATCCACGAAGTCGGCTCGTCGATCCGCTGGACAGGTGTCTTCAAAGCACAGGATTTCTCCTAGCGAAGGTGATGGACTCTTGCCGACGCCGGCGGGTTCGCCTCCACTGATCACATAGACCGTTCGGTTCTGGTCTACCGCGAGACCCGCGTGCGCGGTAAAGTCGATCTGCATGTCGATCTTCAAGGTGAACGTGGTGATGATGTTGTTTGTCGACGCGAGGGAACGAATGTCCGGTCCATTGCCGAGGACAAAGACTCTGAAATTGTTTACTCCGGGAGTCGCGGGGATCAGGAGGTCCGACGAATCCGCCAAGCCGTCCGGCGAGGGAATTATCCCGAGGTTAGGTGCGGCGGGCAGGGTCGAGCAGGCATCCAACCGTCCCGAACAATCCGCGAAACTGATGACCATCGAGGGTGTCGGACCCAGCGCAGAAGGATTCGTGAACAGGCCTTCAGTGGATTGCGTTCCCTGATCGTCGCCTGCAACAAAAGAACGGGCTACGGCGGCGTAAAGCGAATTGCACTGGCCGATTGCCAGGGCAACGATGTTTCCAAACGTGGTAGACGTGCCGGAGTAGTTAGTGAAACGGTTGATTTGTGTCGGCGGCCCGCTCGTGTCGGGATACCTCCTGTTTGGAGGGTTCAAATTGGTGATCAACTGGAAAGTTGCGGTTGCAAGCGAGCGATCCTGGTTCGTTGGGGTGTCCAGCGACTGGACCTTCACGATATTAGCGCCGCCTAATCCGATCAGGTCCACGTTTTGAAAATAAACGCTGCCGTCATCATCGACCGCACAACCGGCTACGTTTGAAAAAACTGAGAAAGCGATTCCGAATGCAGCTCCGACGGTGATGGGGAATCCGGTGTCACTAATGATCGGGCTTACCGCGGGAGGTGATGGCGCGTCGCTTATTGGGAAAGCTAGTAGTCCGCTTCGCACGATCTGATTACCGGTGGACAGCCGGAGGCCTTCGGTGTCGTGGTAAGTGACGTAGAGTATTTCACCGGTGACGCCCGAAAGCGGTGCGTAGCCGAAACTGGTGAGGTCGGCTACGGGGTTCACTGCCAGCCCGGTTATGGTGACCTGATCATCGCTCATGAGGCTGCCGAATATGTTCAGCACCGTTGGCAAGTTGATCTGCAGGATCTGATCTTGAGTACCGTTGCCGTCAATATCGATTGCGACCCAGACATTACCGATCGAATCGCCGTAGTAGAACACATTTTCTAGAAAGCCGTTGGCGATCGTATGTTCGCTTATTGCAGTGCGAGTGAGGGTCTGATCGGGATCAACCTCGACACCCGAAAAGTCGTCTATTTTTGCGGCGCGGTCGGCGTTGCAGTCTTCGCGACCGTCCCAATCGGCTATGAGAGCTACCTCTGAGAATTGAGTATCTCGGCCGCCGAGGGTTGTAGCTATAGCGGCCGATAGTGCGCTGCGAGCGTTGAGAACCTGCGGCTGCCCTATCTGCGGCTGAAGCCCGGCAGCTACTTCGATCGATCGAGCGCCATTCCTTTTCTTGGATCGAGTTGCGGCCGCATTTGAGTGAGAACCAAAAAAGCGATCACGAACATCGTCTGAAAGCGTGCCCGAGTAACGAACGTCGTGTTGCTCGAGAACTAATTTGCTGGATTGCGGTGCGGTGAGCGAGGTTGTCGAAGGCTCGTTACGACGGTATGGGGTTGTCCCAGACTCGACTGATGAAAGAGCTCTTGCGTGTGCGCGGGCCGACGCTCGCGAAAAAGGAATCGCTAGCACTCCAACGCTGAGCGCCAGGAGCAGGACCAGAGATGCTCGCTTCATCGTCATGGGGCTTCCCACTACAAACAAATCCCGAAGCTCCCGGGCTGGCGCGGATCGAGCGGTGGCCTTGGTAGAGGCTTGACTCGAAAATTCCATGCAAGGCCCAGCAATAAGTCCGGAGACCAAATCAACTTAAGAACGGTTAAGAAAGTGTGTCGTTCGTGCTGTTGTGCAACCTGTGTGCCTGCTTGTGGCGGTGGTGGTCATATTTCAATGCCGAACAAAAACAAGGGATACAAAGGGAGACGAGCAAGTGTCATCGAAACGAAGATGCAAATCTGTATACTAAGTTCGCGTCCGATTGTAAATTTCGTATCCAGTTATGAGTGAGGGAAGTGACGCGGGGACGCGGGGAACGAAGGGTTGAATGGGCGAAGGGGCGAAGGGGCGACCCGGAAATCTCATCACGCTAGGTGAGTGCCTCCTGCTTCGCGTCTCCGCGTCCCCGCGTCTCCTCGTCGCTCCATCTTTCTTGCTGGCCATTCACCAAATACCCGATAATCAGCTACGGCGGTTACAACAGGGACTCACAATCTTAAAAGCTAAAGGAGAGGTCACCACGAATGAATCTCAAGCAGTTTTCTCTCAAGCCGCTTTCTCTCAAGCGGCTCACTTACGCAACAATCGCAATCTCGCTTCTTGGCTCTGCCATCCTCGCACAGGACGGGCGCGGCACGGCGTCGGCCACCGTTAAGGGTGCCGCAATCAAAATCGATTACGGCCGCCCGAGTCTCAAAGGGCGCGATATGCTCTCCCAACTTAGCGACGGCCAGGTCTGGCGTCTGGGTATGAACCAGGCAACGCAGATCGATTCCTCAAAGGACCTTGTAGTTGCCGGCAAACCAGTAGCCGCAGGCAAGTACACCCTCTGGCTCAAGAAATCAGGAGGCGCATGGCTGTTGTGCTTCCATCCAAAGACCGGAGTCTGGGGCGCGCCCCCGCTGACCGAGGGATTCATCGCCGAGCTTCCGCTCAAGAGCGAGAAAGTGAGCGATTCGACCGAGCAGTTGAACATCGCGCTCGCCGATAGCAAAGGCAAGGCGGCGATAAAAATTCAGTGGGGAAAGGACGTTTTGTCAGGCGCGTTCGACGTTAAGTAAATATCCAGCTCGTGGATCGGTGCCCCTGCAGCGTCCCGCAAGAGCACCCGCCAAACTCGAACCAATCGGGAGGGTACCGATTCACGAACTAATTACTTTCTACTCAAGAAATAAAAGAAACTCTTTTGCCCCGAACACCCAGCCCTTATAATGCCGTTGCTTTAATCCTCCTTCGCACCCTGCCCCCCGCCTGATGTTTTTTCCCCTTGGAGCATTTCTTCGTATGTTCGAAAGCTTGGATAATCTTCTGGGTATTCTTCACTCACAGCGGGGTAGAGAACTCCGCTTTGAAGTAGGTCAGCACGCGAGGCTTGTAACCGATACCGGCGCGTATGACCTCTCGCCCTCACCATTGAGCCCTTCCGACATTCGTAGCTGGGTCGGCGCGATTATTCCTCAAAGCGCGCGTCAGACATTGACTACAGAAGCTGCAGCGGATTTCGACTACGACTGCAGCGGAATCGGTAAGTTCAAAGTCAGGGTTCTCAGGCAAGGCGGCGCGATGTCTTTTATTTTTCGCCCGCCTAACGGTCAGGGTCAGCAGCAGCAGACGCAGCAACTGAGAGTCACCGGACCGCTCAGCCAGGCGCAGCCACCGCGCCCCAGCGGTTCGTTGTCGCAAGGCCAGACTCCGCCTCGTCCTACCGGTTCACTCAGTCAGGCTCAGCAACCGTCCGGTCAACTTCGACATACGGGATCACTCAGTCAGGCGCAGCCGGTCCGTCCGACAGGCGCATTGCATTTCCAGGGCGCGTCAACCGGGCCGCTCGGTCAGAACAAGCCTCAGAGCGGACCTCCTTCACAGCCGCAATCGCCGACGCCGGTAACGCGCGAAGTGCAGTCGCTTTCAGTGCCGCTCACGATGGACGGTTTGTTCCGTGCGATGTTCGATGCGAAGGCTTCTGACCTTCACTTGAGTGTCAGCATGCCGCCGATGATGCGCAAGGATGGCGAGATGACAGTGCTGAGCCCATCGATCGGGCCGCTCACATCGGACGATACGATTCGGCTACTAAACACGTTGATGCCGCCGAAGAACGCGGAGGAGTTCCGGCAGCGCAACGACACCGACTTTGCGTACGAGATACCGGGACTGGCGCGGTTTCGCGCCAATGTGTTTCGGGACCGCAAAGGAATGGGCGGTGTGTTCCGGGTGATTCCGAATAAAATCCTGACCGCGGAAGACCTCAAGATCTCGCAGCACATTCTCAAGCTGTGCCATCTGAATAAGGGGCTCGTTCTGGTGACCGGCCCTACGGGGTCTGGAAAATCCACTACTTTGTGCGCGTTGATTGACTACATCAACCGCTGCCGGGCGGATCACATCATCACGATCGAAGATCCGATAGAGTTCGTGCACGACAACAAGAAGTGCCTGATAAACCAGCGCGAGGTGCACAATCACACTGATTCGTTCAGAGGTGCGTTGCGCGCGGCTCTCCGTGAAGATCCCGATATAGTGCTGGTCGGCGAGATGCGCGATCTGGAGACGGTTGCGATCGCGATAGAGACGGCGGAGACCGGGCACCTGGTGTTTGGGACGCTGCACACAACGACTGCTGCTTCGACCGTGGACCGGATCATCGATCAGTTCCCTCCGGATCGTCAGACTCAAATCCGGATCATGCTGTCTGAATCGCTGCGAGGGGTAATCTCGCAAACCTTGCTGCGCAAGACAGGGGGCGGTCGCGTGGCGGCGCTGGAGACGTTGATCGTGAACTCCGCGGTGAGCAATTTGATTCGCGAAGGCAAAACGTTTCAGATCGGCTCGATCATGCAGACGCAGAAGGCAATAGGAAACCTAATGTTGAACGACTCGCTGATCGAGTACGTGAAGAGTAAGGTGGTGGAGCCTGAAGAGGCCTACTTGAAATCGGTAGACAAGCAGGGCTTCGAGGCTTTGCTAAAAAGGAACAACATCGACACGCGGTTCATCATTCAGTCGGCAGCGTAAAAAGCAGTAGGCAGT
>DATFXM010000115.1:0-21447 GCA_035315885.1 Blastocatellia bacterium | reverse complement strand
GTAGCCTACCTGCGCTCGGCGTTCTCTCGTTAACAAAACGTGCATCAACATCGTTGATATGTCGGATGGCACATCCGTCAATCGACGAGGCGAAATGACCACGAAGCTACTTACGCGGCTGAAGACCGCGCTGAAAGCATTAGCGGGAGTCACATCGACGACGAACAGGATCTTTATCGTGATTCGCAGGCGGCGTACGAGTTCGTAGCCGCGCGCCACTTGAACAAAGGCCCCCTGTTCCTCTATGGTCAATCGCTGGGCTCGGCTGCCGCAGTCGAGCTTGCATCGAGCAGACCGTGCGCGGCGCTGATAATTGAGTCCGGGTTCACTTCGGCAAGCGATATGGCGAGCGTTGTAGTTCCGTGGCTCCCTCAATGCCTTCACTCAATCGGCCGAAACAGGTTCGAATCGGCGAGGAAGCTGCGACAAATCCATTGCCCGATTCTGATAGTACATGGAGACCCCGATCAAACAATTCCGACCGCACAGGCGCGCGAGCTCTATGCGAGCGCGAATGAGCCCAAACTGCTTCTGCTCATTCCCGGTGCGGATCACAATGTCTCGGGCTTCGCCGGTCTGCAGTACATAGACCGTGTATCGGAATTCCTGAAATCAAGCGCCAATGCTTCTGCTCAAACTTCAGACAGTGATCAGGTGACTGGAGCCTACCTAACCGGATGAGCGACAAAACCGAGGCAGCATCCTACCCCACAGAAGAGCATAGGAGACGGTCAGAAGGGGCCGCGCACATCAGGCCCTGGGAGCGCTGGGGACCCTTCGTGGCCGAGCGATCATGGGGGACGGTGCGCGAAGACTACAGTGAAAATGGCGACGCGTGGGCTCACTTTCCTCACGAGCAGGCTCGAAGCCGAGTGTATCGCTGGGGCGAAGACGGGCTTGCGGGACTGTGTGATCGATACCAACTTCTGGTCTTCGCACTCGCGTTGTGGAATGAACGGGACCCATTTCTGAAGGAGCGCGCTTTTGGATTGGTACCGTCGGAGGGAAACCACGGCGAAGATGTAAAAGAATACTACTTCTATCTCGACAATACTCCGACACACAGCTACATGAAGTATCTGTACAAGTATCCGCAGTCGGAGTTTCCTTATCGCGAGTTGATCCTCGAAAACCAGCGAAGACAAGGTCGAGGATTCGAATACGAGCTTCTGGACACCGGAGTCTTCGACGAGGATCGCTACTTCGACGTGTTTGTCGAATACGCGAAGGCCTCGACTGAAGACGTCTGCATTCGAATAGAGGCCTTCAACCGAGGCCCCGATGTCGCGCCGCTTCACATCGTCCCGCACTTATGGTTCCGAAACACCTGGTGCTGGTCGGGTCACGAGGTTGGGCGACCGCGCATCACTCCCGGCCCGAGAGGCGAGTTCTTGTCGCTGATCGCCGACGATTCGGCGGCGGAACCGCTCAGCGGACTAGCAGTCGACTACACACTGGGTTTCCGATACCTGTACGCGCAAAAAGGAGCGCGTCTTCTGTTCACCGACAACGAAACAAACCCGAAGCGAGCTCCGCTTATGGGAGCGCCCAGCCAGAGGACGTACTACAAGGACGCGTTTCACGATTTCATTGTACATGGCGTCGAGTCCGCGATAAGTCCTCGGCAGACGGGAACCAAAGCGTGCTTGTCTTACAAGTTTCAAATACCGCCGGGCGAATCAGTGGTCCTGCGCTTACGTTTGACTAACCGGGAGTTAAGTGACCCGTTGCACGAGGTCGAGAGCATTGTGAAGGAACGGAAGCAGGAAGCTGACAAGTTCTACGACACTGTTCATCCCGCCCGCGCAAGCGAGGACGAGCGCCAGGTGCAGCGTCAGGCGTTTGCAGGTCTTCTTTGGAACAAGCAGCTATACATTTTCGACGTGCAACGCTGGATGGAGGGAGATCCCGCAGCTCCTCCGCCGCCTGCCTCGCATCGAGAGATTCGCAATCAGCACTGGGGGCACCTGAATTCGATGAGGCTGCTCTTGATGCCCGACAAGTGGGAATATCCGTGGTTCGCTGCATGGGACCTGGCGTTTCATTCGATAACGATGACGCTGATCGACGCGGAGCTTGCAAAGAACCAGCTCTGGCTGATGCTCTTCGAGCAGTTTCAACACCCGAACGGTCAATTGCCGGCGTATGAGTGGGAGTTCTCCGACCTGAATCCACCGGTACACGCCTGGGCGGTGTGGCGTGTCTACAACATGGACAGAATAAGGAGTGGGCGCGCTGACCGGGATTGGCTCGAGCGATGTTTCCACAAGCTGTTGATCAATTTCGCGTGGTGGGTCAACAAAGTCGACAACGAAGGCAACAACATCTTCGAAGGCGGCTTTCTGGGGCTGGACAACATAACAGTGATCGATCGAAGCCAGAAGCTGCCAGGCGGCGTAGTTCTCGAACAAAGCGATGCGACCGGATGGATGGGGCTGTTCTGTTTGAACCTGATGCGTATTGCGCTCGAGCTTGCGAAAGAGAACAAGGTTTACGAAAACCTCGCAACGAAATTCTTTCAGCACTACGTGTACGTAGGCGCGGCGATGAAACGACGAGGCGGCCGCGACTACTCGTTATGGGATGAACGCGATGGCTTCTTCTACGATGTGCTCCGCTTTCCCGACGGAAGCTTTCACAAGTTTCGCGTGCGTTCCCTTGTGGGAATCATTCCCCTATACGCGATCGAGCGATTGGAGGTCGATTGGATCAAGCCCTTCAGTGTATTCAAGGCGCACCTCGAGTGGTTCGTGGAGAACCGGCAGGACTTAGTACAGCGCTGTTGTCACTTGATCAGACACGAAAACATCGACGTGTGGGTGTTGGCAGTTGTGGACCAGCATCAGACTGAGACTCTGCTAGAGACGGTGCTCGACCCCAGCGAGTTCTTGTCGTCGTACGGCATTCGGAGTCTTTCAAAATTCCACGAAGAGCATCCTTATATATTCGATACGAGCGAAGTACGCTACGAGCCGGCGGAAACCGACAGCAAGCTAAAGGGCGGGAACTCAAATTGGCGCGGTCCGATCTGGTTTCCGACGTGTTTTCTTCTGATTGAATCGCTGCGAAAGCTCGGCAAGGCATACGGCCCGAACTTCATGGTGCGTTCTCCGGCAACGGGTGGGCAAGTTTCGTTGACCGATATGTCGCGCGATATCGCCAACCGGCTGATAAGTATTTTTGTTCGCAACGGTGACGGCTGCCGACCGCTGTATGGGGGGATAGAAAAGTTTCAGACTGATCCGCACTGGCGGGACTACTTGATGTTTCACGAGTACTTTCACGGCGACAATGGCGCGGGGATTGGTGCTTCGCATCAGACGGGCTGGACTTCGCTGGTGGCTTCATTGATCGACGAGTGGCGAAATTAATGGATGCGGAACGCCCTCGCGCTTCACCTACCTTCAACTCCATCCGGTTAAGACGGGTCCTTCACCCGCAAGTTGTTATCCAACATCCCGGCACTCCAAAAAAGGGGAGCCTTGCGGCTCCCCGTGGTGAAAGCGATTTCACCAGCTCTTAGAAGATGAACTTCAGAGCAAGTTGAACGTTGCGGCGCTCGAGAATGGGCGTTCCGCCATTTGGAATCACGCCGCGCAGTCCGGGGACAAACGAAAACGAGCTCAGGTCCGCATTGGCTCCGTCAACATACAGATTCGAGTGATTAAATATGTTGAAGAACTCGCTGCGAAGCTGAAGGCTCTTGCTTTCGGTGATCTTGAAGTTCTTGTACAGACCGAAGTCAAGATTCCAGACGCCCGGGCTTCTGAACCTGTTCCGCCCGCTCATGTCGGCCGGGTACGGAGGTGTTTCATTGAAACCGTTTACATCTGTAATTGAAATCGGAGTCAGTCCGCTCAGATCGATGAGCTGGAATTGATTTGGCGCACCGCTCGGGGGCGGACTGCCGTTGGCGTTCAGGCTAACCGGTCCGTTGAACTCAACCCTTGCGCAAGTGGTCAACGCGTGAGTGCAGTCGAACACCGTGAACGGGGTGCCGGTCCTCGCGGTGAAGATACCGGTGAGCTCCCAACCGCCCAGCACGCGACCAGCTACGCCATCTGTATTCTTCCAGAAAGGCACCGACCAGTTGAAGCTGGTCACAAACCGATGTCTTACGTCGAAGTCGGCATAGCCGTAGTCCAGGGCCGGGTTGAACGGATCCAGATAACCCAGATTGAAGTTGTTGCTCGACTCGCTGAATGTAGAACTCAAGTTGTCGCGCGCCACCGAGTACGTGTAGCGAGCGGTAAACCTGAGCCCATAGTTCCGCCAGCCGGAGCTGTCGATTGAGAATGTCAATCCATCGTAGCGTGATTTTCCACGGCTGCCGCGGAAATTGATCGCAGAGAACTGACCATTCAGTCGCGTGCTCGGAGCTCCAGTCGCCGGGTTTGTCGAGGTGCTACCCAGAAAAAAGGGACCAGTGCCCGCGCGGTTTATGTCGGCAATGTCGTAAAGATTTCCTCCAGCCGAACCGGAGTACTCGACCGAAGCTATCGTGTTCTGCGTAAGCTGACGCTGAACCGAAGCGCTCCAGAACTGCGCGTATGCTGTATCGATGTTCTGATCGACCGCGCGCAGGCTGGTGGGCGGGAGGATCTTCGTCCCACTCGATCCCGCAAGAGGTCCTGCATTGGACAGAGTGATCGGAAGGCTTGGAACGTCAACACCGGAAATCAAAGAGACTACGGCATAGTTCGGCGGATTCTGTATCACGTTAAAAGTAACGTTCCCAAAATTCCGCTCATATCCAATGCCGTAGCCGGCTCGAACGCTCATCTTGCCGTCTCCGTGAACATCCCACGCGAATCCGACACGGGGCGCGAAGTTTCCTTTGTTCGGATTCCACAGCGACCCCACGGGGCTTTGCTCTGCGAGCTGCACCGTGCCGTTGCGGATCTGTTCGAAGAGATTCGCACCCGATCCCAAGTAGAAATTGGAATCCAGGTTTGGATTCTTGTTGTGCTGAACCCCGAAATACTCATAGCGCAGACCCAGGTTCACCAGGAGCCTTGGCCTGATTCGCCAGGAGTCTTCTGCGTAAAGCGCAAAGTCGTGATAACGATTGCTGCGGGTGAAGTCCGGGGGCCCAACCGGTAGCTGGATCGTTTGCCCGGGGAATTTCCCTTGAGGATTCACTGCTCCGGCAAACGATGTGAGCTGACCCGCCACCAGATTCCCCAGCGCCGAATCGAAATCGCCTTGCGCACCCAATGCCTCGACGGCCTCTTGATACGCTCCAAACGCGCGGTTGTCTCGGATGTAAACGTACTGACCGCCAAACCGCCACTGGTGATTGCCATGTGTCCACCCTACGTCTTCGTAGAGCTGAAAGAGGTTTTGCGGACCGCCAAACGGTATCGCATTGCCCGGAGAAAACGGCGTGTACCCCGGCAGGTTCACGAATCTGCCAAAGATTCTTGCCCCTGTCTGCGGGAAGAAATACAACGTCGGAGTGACCGGCTGAGCGCCGAGTGGTTGGAAGTTGTTTAAGCGATTGAACACCGCCTTCGATTGCGACACGAGATGATCGGTGAACGTGTGCGTAACCGAAAGCAGGAAGTTGTTGTTAAAGTTTGTAAGGCCGGTGTCGAATCCCTGAAACGCGCTGAAGACGTTTGTTCCAGGGAAGAAGTCCTGGCTCTCGAGCGCGTACCGGCCGTAGAGCTGTGTCTTGTCGCTGATGTTCCAGTCGATTCTCGACACGATCTGATAGCTGTTCTGCGGAAAGCCACCGCCGACATCGGTATTGACGGGGAAGATGACCTCGCCAAACGCGGGTAAGCCCGCGGGCAGGTTTGTGAACGGGCTGCCTGAAGCAAGACCCAATGCGTTCGTAATGTCACCAACCGTGAACACTCTTCCATTTATCGGCGTCCTGAGCTGAAACGCGTTGAAGAACGTCTGCGTCTCGGGTGCGCTCGCCGCCAGAAGTTGAGGAGTCGGTACGAGCACGTTCTGGTTTCCAGTCCCGCGTACGCGCGTCCACTCGGTGTTGTTGAAGAAGAAAAGCTTCTCCTTGAGAATGGGACCGCCCACCGAGAAACCGAACTGGTTCCTGGTGAACACGTCTTTTGGAAGTCCATTGGCGTTGTTGTCGAAGGTGTTCGACGCCAGCGCCGAGACTCGGTTGAATTCGTACAACGTACCGTGAAAGTCGTTTGTGCCCGACTTGGTAGCAACGTTGACGATGCCGCCGCTCGCTCGGCCGTATTCGGCGGAGAAGCTGCTGGTGACGATTCTGAATTCCTGTACGGAATCAAGCGGCACGCTTTGACCTATACCTGCGACGAAGTAATCAACGTTCTCGCCGCCGTCCAGCAAAATGTTTGTGCTGGCGGAGCGTTGCCCGTTAATTGCGAAGCCAACGCCTCTGGCTGTCGCGCCTTGCGGGTCTGAAGTCACGTTGCCGGAGATCGTAACAAGATCATATGGGTTGCGAGTGACAGTGGGGAGCTCGCGGACCTGGTCAATGGAGACCACGCTCGACAGCTCCTGGTTTTGCGTGTTGACTTCTACGCCTCCCTGCCCCGCAACTACGTTGACCACTTCGGACTTCGCTTGCGCGGCTAAAGAAGCTTCGATTGTCAGCCTTCCACCAACCGTCACTTCGGCCCTTTGCGTAAAGGTTCCAAAGCCGCCGGCGGAGACTGATACTTCGTAAATCCCCGGCTGGAGGTTTGGGAAGGTTGCGGTGCCTTGATCGTTGGTGCTCTGAGTCGGAAGCGTCCTGCTTGTATCAACCGACTTGACGGTGACGGTGGCACCCGACACGACCGCGCCCTGGGGATCGATCGCCCTCACGGTGATTTGACCCGTTTCAGTTTGCGGTATGGCAGGTACTGAATTGAGCAGCAGAAAAAGTATGGACGTGAGCAGAGACGTCGCGGTCCGCGTTATTGAACCGTGCACTCCGCAGACGCGAATTGCTTTCATGTCTTACCTCCTGGTGCTAAGAAACACGCAGGCCTTAGAAGATAACAACGGTTGTGATAAGGGAGAGCTTTGGAACCCAAGGTGTTCTAAAGCAGAACGTTCGATATAACCGCCGGGACATCCTCATTTCGCACTGCGTGTTTGCTGTGACTACTTTCGCAAGCTCGGTGCCGCTTGCTGCCTGTTTTGGTTTGTTATTAACTCGTAGCGAGTTGCGAAAAATTGATCGCGATCGTCACCAGTTGTTGCTTTCAAGAATTCGGAAACTTCAACGAAAAAATGGATGAAACGAACTTTCATTAGTTGCCGTTCACAAAACATGCGCACAATACTTGCGCAACAATCGTACTGAACACGATCAGCGCTTCGATGAGTAACTTGTCATCACAAGCCTGAATCATCTCGAGCCCCGATGAGTTGACTGGCACTTCTATTACCGATAATGTTCCGAGCCTGGTGAGCATTGCCACGCAAGCGAACTGCGACTTTTAAACAGTACGGGGATATCGCTGTAAGGGGGTTCACATGGCGAGCATAACGTTGGAACAACTCAAATCGATAATGCCAAAGTGCTCCGAGCCTGATAAATGGGTTGATTCCCTCAATCAGGCGATGGAGAAATTCGAGATCAATACTTCTGCCCGCGCAGCCGCGTTTCTTGCGCAGCTCGCGCATGAGTCGGGTCAGCTCAACAGACTTGTGGAGAACCTGAACTATTCGGCTGAGAGACTGATGCAGGTCTGGCCGAAGAGGTTTCCGAGTATGGACGTTGCGAAGCGGTACGAACGAAACCCGGAGAAGCTGGCGAACTTTGTTTATGCGAGCCGGCTCGGAAACGGGGATGAAACGAGTGGGGACGGATGGAAGTATCGAGGCAGAGGGTTGATTCAAGTCACTGGGCGATCGAACTACGAAGCCGGCGCGAAAGCGCTGGAGCTTCCGATAGACGAGAATCCGGATCTTCTGACTACGTCTGATCCCGCTGCCGAGTCGGCTGCGCACTTCTGGCAGTCCCGGGGATTGAACGAGATTGCAGACGCTCAGACTGACGCTTCTTTTGTGACGATAACGAAGCGGATCAATGGCGGTACCGCAGGACTCGCGGAACGTCAGGCGTTCTGGAAGACGGCGAAGTCGGTGTTGAGCTGACGTCTGACTCCCGAGTGTTGAGTGGCAACCAGTTCGTTGGGTGGAGACTCGGAAGACGCCTAATGTGATATAGAGTCATACTGAATCAAACGAACCTAAACCCGAAACCTACTGGTTGCCGCTCAGCACTCATTACTCAGCACTCACTACCCGCATCAATCATCCGCAACGCTCTCGGCAAGCTCACGCTTGTACTCCCGATAGAACTGCAGTCTGTAAAGCCGCCAATAAAAACCGCGCAGCGCCAGCAGACTCTGATGATTGCCGGCTTCGCGGATCTCGCCCTTGTGCATCACGATTATCTTGTCGACTGATTGAATCGTCGAAAGCCGATGCGCGATCACTATCGATGTCCGACCCTCCATCAACCTTTCCACCGCATCGCGTATCAGCAATTCAGTCTCGGTGTCGATGGAACTGGTGGCCTCGTCAAGGATCAATACCCTCGGATCGTACGCAAGCGCGCGCGCGAAACTGATCAATTGTTTCTGACCCACCGACAACCCGGCACCTCGCTCGCGCAGTTCTGATCGGTAGCCGGCCGGCAGACGTTGGATGAACTCGTCAGCGTGAACATCTCCCGCCGCCCGCTGAAGCTGCTCGTCAGAGATTGATGCGCTTCCGAGTCTGATGTTCGACGCAATATCGGCAGAGAACAGAAAAACATCCTGCAATACAATGCTGAAGTTCGAACGCAACTCCTCAAGATCAAGCTCGCGAATGTCTATGCCGTCCAGAAGAATCGTGCCCCGCTGCACGTCATAAAACCTCAGCAGCAGATTGGTGATCGTCGTCTTCCCCGCTCCGGTATGCCCGACAAATGCGACGCGCTCTCCGGGCTCCGCAACGAATGAGACGTCCTTCAGAACCCAGTCATCATCTTTATAAGCAAACCAAACGTCGCGGAACTCGATGCGCCCGCGAGCCCGGCCGATCCGTCGCGGCGCATCGGGCGCCTTTATCGTGACCGGCTCATCGATCAACTTGAAGATCCGTTCGGACGACGCCATTGCCGATTGCAGAATGTTGTACTTTTCGCTGATGTCTGAGATGGGTTCGTAGAACGAACGCGCAAGCTGGATAAACGCGACCAGCGTCCCGATTGTTGTAACGCCGCGCAGCACCTGTCCTCCCCCGTACCAGATAATCAGTGCGATTCCGATGGCACCAATTATCTCGACGCCGGGGTAGAACACCGCATAGTAGAAGATGGTATCGATGTTCGCTTTTCGATGCGCCTCGTTTATCTGCCGAAACTTGCGCATCTCCTTTTCCTCGCGGTTGAACAACTGCACAACCGGCATGCCGGTGATGTGTTCCTGCAGAAACGCATTTATTCGCGCTATTCTGACGCGGACCTCGCGGAAAGAGGAACGGGCGCCGAGTCTGAACCAGGTCGTCAACGCCGCAAGCAGCGGCATTATCGCGAAAGATGTCAGGGCGAGCCTCCAGTTCACCTGAAACATCCAGATCGCAATGTAGAAGATCATCGCAAGATCGCCGAAGATCACTATTACTCCCGCCGTGAACATCTCATTGAGAGCATCAACATCCGTGGTCAACCTGGTCATCAGACGGCCTACCGGATTGCGGTCATAGAACTCAATCGGCAATTGCTGGAGACGGTCGAAGATCTGTTTGCGCAGGTCGTACATTATGTACTGTCCCATGGCCTGCATCACAATAGCTTGTACATACTGAACCGCGAAGGCCGCGATATTAGCGAGCAGGAAGACCACCGCGATGAACGCAATTCCGCTATAGGCCGAAGAGGCCATGCCAAACCGGTCGGCTGTGTGCTTAATAAAAAGCGAAAACCCGCCGACCTTCGATGGATCGAGATTCGGATCGAGAAACAGATCTATTGCCGCTTTTGTGAGCGGCGGTCCCGCAAGCGAGAGCGGCGCGCTTAAGATCGTGAGGATCAGCGATGTTATGGCGCGACCGCGATAGGGCCACAGGTAGGTCAGCAGACGGCGCATCAGTCTAGCGTCGTACGCTTTCCCCAACACCTCTTCTTCGTGATGCGACTCAGCCATCCGCGTTAACTCGCTGCCAGTTCTTCCTCGAGCAGTTGTTTTTCGTAGAGCTCAGCGTAGATTCCGCCCATCGCCAACAGCTCCTGATGAGTGCCGCGCTCCGCGATTCGACCCTGGTCAAGTACGACGATAAGATCTGCATCCTTTACCGTCGAGACTCGATGAGACACGAGCAGGCTGGTTCGGCCTCTCATAATCTGTCTCAAATGTCCGAGAATCTTCTCTTCGGTGTAGGTGTCCACCGCCGAAAGCGCATCATCCAGAATCAGAATTCTGGGTCTGCGGATCAATGCTCGGGCAATCGCCGTTCGCTGCTTTTGCCCACCCGAAAGAGTGATGCCGCGTTCTCCGAGAATCGTTTCGTATCCGTTGGGAAAAGATTCGACGTCTTCGGCCAGTCCCGCTTCGGTCGCCGACGTGCGTATTTCACCGTCGGTTGCCTGCTCGACACCAAACGCAATGTTCTCGGCAATTGTGTCGCTGAACAGAAACGTTTCCTGCGGGACGTAGCCAATCGAAGACCGGAGCGTTGTCAGCGGGATCTCCCTTATGGGTCGTCCGTCGATTAACACTTCGCCGGGAGGTGCGTCGACCAGCCTCGAGACAAGGTTCATCAGCGTCGACTTGCCCGAGCCCACAGCACCGACGAATGCCACGGTCTGTCCGGCTCTGATGTGCAGACTGATGTCGTTCAGCGCGCGATTGCCGTTTCCGTCGTAACTGAAATTCAAATTTCTGAACTCAATATCACCCGCAATCTCATTGATGCGCGAGTCCGCGACGCGATCGTCAATCTCGGGAGTCGTAGCCATGATCTGGTGCATTCGTCCCATTGAGGCCATGCCTCGCTGGAATATGTTGATCACCCAACCCAGAGCAATCATCGGCCACACCAGATATCCAAGGTAAAGCGTGAACTGGACGAACTGCCCGATAGTGATGCGGCCATCAATCACCAGACCTCCGCCGTACCAGAGCACTGCGATGAATCCTAAACCAATGAAGTACTGCAGAATCGGATGGAAGACTCCCGACAGCTTGATCAGGCCAAGATTCCGGTTCACGAATTCCCGATTGATTCGACGAAAGCTCGCGATCTCTGCGCGCTCCTGCGTATAAGCCCGAATCACTCGAACACCAGCAAGCGACTCCTGCGCACGACTGGAGACAGTCCCGAAGTAGTCCTGAACTTTTTCGAATCGATCGTGAATTCTCTTCGAAAAGTAATTAGTGGCGCCGACCACGAGAGGCATCGACACAAACGCAAGCAGCGTAAGCCGCCAGCTTATCGAAGCCATCAGCGGCACAATCAGAGCCATAGCGAACACGGTGTTCAACGAGTACATCAGCGCCGGACCAACTATCATGCGGACCGCCGACAGGTCGTTGGTCGCACGAGCCATCAAATCACCAGTGCGGTGAGTCTGATAGAAGCCGAATGAGAGTTTCTGAAGATGCTCGTAGAATTCGCTTCGCAAGTCATACTCGATGTCCCGCGACATGTTGATGAGCACGCGCCGCTGCGTGAACAGAAACACACCTTGCAACGCAGTAGTCAGAAGCACCAAGGCGCCGTACCTGAGCATTGACTGCTGGGTTACGGTGGTGGTGAGTTCATCGACGGCTTGGCGAAGAATGACCGGAACTCGTAGGCGCGCCAGGTTAGTACCGAGCACGCAAGCAGTGCCGAAGAGAAGCTGCCGGCGATAAGGAGTGAAATAGCCGAGGAGGCGCTTCAGTGGTGTCATAAACCCAAGGCCTTGTTGCCTTCCGCTCGCTCGCCGCAGTAACCCGAATTGTACCGGCCAACCACGATCAACTCAAAGTCTGTCTCTCGAACCATCAATCGAGTCGTATGTAGGTGAGCAGGCCCTTTGCTGCAAGCCTCCCCCGGAAATCGAATACGTCAGCCTCGCCGACAATGATTCGCCGGCCATCTCTTATCACGCGTGCGTCGGCAGTCACTCGGCCCTCTCGAATCGCGCTCAAGTAGTTGACCTTCATTTCAACGGTAGTAAATCTGGAGTCCACCTCAGCCGAACCGGCGATTGCGAACGCTACAGCGGTATCAATCAGGCTGGCGATGGCTCCCCCGTGCATGACCCCGGCAAGTTGAAGTAGTTCGGGCGTGACATCTACGGAGAGTCGCGAGTGTGCAGGCTCGACGATCTCCAGCTCGAACCCGAGATGTTTTGCGAAAGAATTTGTTTCGAATCTGTGCCGAATTACTTTCTCCTGTTCGGGAGTCAGGGTCATTTCTTAGCAGGCCTCCTCCGTTTGGTCTTGGTCGCGCTTGTGCGCCGGCTCGATGGTGCTTTGTGATTCTTAATTCGGCTTTTTGATTTAGAGACTTCCTTGAGCAGCGCGCGAAATTTCTTCTGAGTAGGGGACCACTGGTATCGAGAGAGTTCGCAGCGGCCCCGGTCGTCGAACACTACGCCTTCCGCCTCCAGCAGCAGCCTTTGCAAATCGGGTTGTTCAAGGATCAAACCCGCGGTGGAAGTGCTGCCGCGCGAATTGATGACGCGGTGCCAGGGGATGTTCCGGCCATCTTTGGGTGTGGCGTGCATGGCCCAACCCACGAGGCGTGGGCTGTAGCGGTCGTCGAGAAGTCGAGCGATCTGACCGTAGGTCATCACCCTGCCTCGTGGGATTCTTATCACGAGGGTATAGATCTGCTCGAAGACTCGCTCGAAGCCATCGTTTTTCTTTTTTGTCTTTGTGCCCGATGTCACCGTTGAGTTTGAAGAACCTCCGAGCAAAATAAAACCTTGATTATCCGGTTGGGTATCGGTTGAGGCAACCCCAACCGATGTCATCGCAGAGTGCCAAAGTTTGGCGTGAACCGACTATTGTCACGCGTCGATGGCAAATTGCGTCCGCTCGGCGGGAGAGCCTCAGAAGGCTGGGCGTGAATTGCGTGGCTCTGTTGCTTGTTTACCCCGCTTCAGGTCAGGGGCCTTCGATGCAACCTGACATTATTTGTAATCGCCGAGTTACGAAATTTGTTAGTTCGCGGAGTTTTGAAAGCTTCAACAGTGAAAGTTGTTTCTCAACTGCAGGCGCCTAATCCAAAAACATTAAAGGAGCATGTCAACTGTTGGCCCGCCGACCGTTAT
Source organism: Blastocatellia bacterium (assembly GCA_035315885.1). GTDB lineage: Bacteria > Acidobacteriota > Blastocatellia > UBA7656 > UBA7656 > DATFXM01. Next base: position 8,201 of record DATFXM010000115.1, on the reverse strand, counting down.
TGCTGGCACGGACATTGCTCAAGGAACACCCGGTTCTAGCAGTTCGACAGTTTGGTAAAAACCTCTTCTGCTCAGAGCAACTGCGGGATGCAGAACTGAAACGCGAAGGATGGAAGGGAGGATGGGGGCCCTGCCTTCCATTCAACGCGGACTCGGCCGGGTGAGCAGCCTGGCTAAGACAAGAAGCAAAACTGAGAGAAGCGACAGACAGTAGTAGTTCTGGATGTAGGGTTACAAGGGGGCGTGGCTCTGCATCGAGACTAAAGGAGCCGCTGACAAGTTCAGCGGCTTTTCTTTTTTTTTTGCGCTGGCGCTTCTCTCTTATTCTCGATTCTTCCTACTTTCCTCGGGTTTACTTCTGCAGAGGCTTCTCGGCGCTCTGGTCCAGCCGCTTGGTTAACACCTCAACCCGATGTCGCAGTTCCACAATCTGCGCCTGCAGATCGGCTGAACGCTGATGATTTGCTGTCTGCTGGGCATGAACCTCGTCAAGCCCTCGCTGCAGCTCCGAGCGAATCGCTGCTTCCGATTCATCGCGCCGCAGCCCACCACGCAAGACTAATTCGCCTTGAATGTTCTTCATCCGCCGCTGAATGTCAGCTTCGCGGGCATCAAGCTGAGACTTGTTATCCAGGGTCTCCTGGAGTCTGGTTTCAAGCCGTTCAAGCCGCTCTTCTGAAAGGATCAATTCCAGCGTCAACGAATTGTGCTGGGCGTCTCTTCGCAACAGCCGGACCTCTTCACCGAGTTTCTCAACCTGGTGCGACAAATCAGCGATCGAGCGCACCAGAAGCTGCTGTACATCGTCCTGTACAGCGTCCGCCGCCGGACTGACTGCGCCAGACTCGTTTGATCGAGTGGTTGTCTGGCGTCTGTCGGGCTTACCGGTCTGGTTCGCAAAGCGAGTGTGTCCCATGGCCTGAAACGAAAGGCAGAGGCAGGCCAGCGAGACTGCGGCGAGCGCTCTTGAAAAACGGATTTTGCTGATGTTTACGCTGTTCATCGCTTCGACCTTCGGCTTCATCTTCAAGATCATCTGAAAACTAAAGAGCATCAGGGTCAAGTTAGTTCCAAAATATGTCATTTTCAAGGCGAAATGCCGTCCGAGCAAACTCTTGCGGCCCAGTTCACTAAAGCTTAAGATACGCTTTGTCTGCCCCCAAGGTGTCGTTACGCCGTGCCCCGGAACCGAGTCCATGATGGCCTCTAGCGCGACTGGAAGGTTGGGCCAACGCCTGCTGCCAGACCTTCTAAAGGATGCGGCTTCTCGGAAGCTGACAGGATTTGTGCGTCTGTCGCGCGAACGCGCGACGAAAACGATCTTTTTCGACTCCGGCCGCGCCATCAATGCATTCAGCAGTCTTCCCTCCGAACAGCTCGAAACCAGACTCCTAAAAGAAGGCCGAACTACACCCGGACTGCTCGACGCCGTCAAGCGCAGTCAACCAAACCCGATGCTGTTAGGTCCGGCGTTGGTTGAGAAGGGCCTGATCTCCGCTGATGTGGTTAAGAAGGCGGGCGCCGAGATCGCATCTCAAGTTCTTCATTCACTCTGGGACTGGCCTGACGCCAGCTACGAATTGGAAGAAAGCCGTGTCAGTGTGCCGCGAGTCTTTGAAATTGACACCGTAGACCTCGTCGTAAACAGGACGCGTTCGGCGGCGGCCTCACCCGACTACGCCGATGTAGTCGCCCCCCTACACAAGAAAGGGGTCAGAGCCGAGTTAACCGCGGACGATTTTGGATCAACAGCCAAGCTCACGTCGCTTGAAAGTTATTTGCTTTCACTCTTCACCGCTCCGATCGCTCTCTCGGAGGTCTGCGGCATTAGTGGATTACCTGACGAGGAAATCAGACCGGCACTGTCCGTCCTTGTTGTGACCGGACTTGTGACCCTGATCGAAGAGCGGGAAGCGCCGCCCATCGAACAGCCCGCAGCTCCAAAACCTCCAGATCCGATGCTGGAAGGAATAACCAGAAAGCTGCAGCAGTTTGAGACTGCAAACTATTATCAGATTCTCGGAGTCGACAAGTTCGCTACCACCGCTACGATCAACAATGCGTTCGACGGCATCGTCGCTATGTTCGACTCTTACCGCAACGACACATTCAGAAATGCGGAGCTTCAGAGTAAGCTTTATCAACTCTTCACCAAGATCAAAGGGGCTTATGCAGTTCTCAGTGATCCGGTGAAGCGCAGCGAATACGATCGCCCTGCGGGAGCATCTCTTCCGCCGCCTGCAAAAATGAGTCCGCCGGCGCTCCAAAATAGTGGAGCACGCGTGGCCGTTCAGGACGGCGTCCGCAGACCGGTACAACCGAGGGGCGTTCCAAAAAAACCGGTACCAATACAGTTCAACATTCCGACTCCCGTTGCGCCGAAGGGTTCGCAGTCAGCCAACACGGTCATCGATCGGAACCAGGCGGCTCCGCCGCCTCGCAAGGCGGATATGCCGCCTCCGCGCACTCCGATTCCAATTCCTGAAATCAAAATGCCCGTCGCACCCAAGAATGGCAACGGGATGAACATCGAGCGCGGACAGTCGGAGAGCACCAGACGCCAGGCACCCGTCGCTCCAAGACCGATCACCGGACCGTTGATCCGCCCGCCGGCGGTCCTGTCGCCGGAAGAACAGGCGAGATTGAAAAATCCGAGTCCTAACAGCGTGGCCGAACAGGCATTGCATTTTTACCGGCAAGGTAGAGCGAGATTTGAAAGACGAGAACTCGACGCGGCGGAGCACCTGCTGCGCGAGGCAGTAAGACTGGACCCCGGACAGCCGCACTATCATTATCATCTCGGAGTGATTCTGACCATCAGGGCTCAGGCGCGAAAAGAGCATATACATCACGAGGGATGTCACGTGACGTGTAAGCTCGGCGGCAAACTGGTTAGCAACCTTCGAGTCCGATACGAGGCTGAGCAGCACTTCTTGAAGGCCGCCGAAATTGATCCGTCAAACGCTCAGATACTGTTGAAACTTGGCATGCTCTACAAGGATGCGCGGCTCTTGAAAAAAGCCGAACAGTTTCTCAAACAGGCGCTGTTGCTCGATTCCCGGAATCATGTCGCGAAGCGGGAGCTCGAGATGTTGCACAGCGACCCGTCAGCCGAGGAAGAGGAAGAAGAACTTCAAGTAGAACTTGAAGATTAACCGCCGAAAACTGCATTCGTTGACGCTGCCGAAGACAAGTGGTAGTGTTCGAACCCGTGAATCCTGCCGAAGAGTTCGACAAAAGCAAGGAACGAAAATTCAAAGGTCCAGGCGGTACCGCCGGCGGACTTGGAATGTTCGTCTTTGGCCTCGCGATGTTCATCGCCGGCGTCTACCTGATAATGAATCAGGTGCAGGTCACAAGCGGATACTGGACCTGGTGGGGAACAAACACGTTTGGGCTCTCGCTGCTGCCTTTGATCATTGGCATCGGCTGGTTGTTCTTCAATGGCAAATCGATTGTCGGATGGGTCCTGGCCGGGGGCGGCGCGGTCGTCATATTCGTCGGAGTCCTCGTGAACCTCGAGATCTATTTCAGGCAGACATCTCTTTATAACCTGATAATCATGCTCGTTCTATTTGCCGGCGGACTAGGACTCATGGCGCGAGCGTTGCGAGAGCACTAAACAACCGCAATGAACTTCCCAATCAAGGTCCCGTTGCGAACTCTGCGCAGCATCACCTCCCTAGTCATCGCCCTGATTACACTCAGCTCGGTGTCATCACCCGCGAGATCCAATCCCGATTTGCAAGAGCTGCGAACACGGATCGAGCAGATGATCTCGTCCAGTGGCGCCGAAGTGGTTTCATTAGCCTTCTGCGATCTGTCCTCTGGTACCGAGCTTTTGATCAACCCCGATGTCGTCTTCCACGCCGCAAGTACGATGAAGGTACCGGTGATGATAGAGGTCTTTCGTCAGGCATCGGCTGGAAAGTTTTCACTTGATGACCAACTCGTCTTGAAGAATCACTTTAAAAGCATTGTCGACGGGAGTACCTATTCTCTTTCACCGGCTGATGATTCAGATCAATCGTTGTACGCTCGCACGGGCGGCAAGGCGACGATTCGCGAGCTCGTACACTTCATGATCACCGTTAGCAGCAACCTCGCAACCAACATTCTGATTGAGCGCGTAGGTCCCGAGCGCGTGATGACTGATATCCAGCGACTCGGCGTCAAAAGCATGAAGGTCCTGCGAGGCGTCGAAGACGGAAAGGCTTTCGAGAAGGGCCTGAATAACACCACCAACGCGCGGGACCTTATGGTGCTTCTGCGAGCGATCGGCCAGAAGAGGGCCGGATCCGCAGCCGACTGCGACGAGATGATAAAGGTCTTGCTGGACCAGAAATTCAACGAGGGAATACCCGCGTCACTTCCGGCGGGCGTCCGCGTGGCACATAAGACCGGCTCGATAACAAAGATCTATCACGACGCGGGAATCATCTACGCGCCCGACCGGCCACCATATGTGCTTGTTGTATTAACGCGAGGGTTCGCAGATGAACAAAAGGCTCACGACCTCGTCTCGGCAATATCAAAACTGGTCTACACCGCCGTCACACCCAGTCACTAGGGCAGCATCCCGTCTCAGAACTGCGCTAGCCGCTCGGTCTCAAGCACCTCTGCCGGCGAGCAAGAAAGGAATTACCGCCTTACAAAAATTGGTTGGGCGGCTTTGAATCGTTTTGTCAGACGCTAAAGGTGACCCCCGTCAAACCGAGCGTGGCTTTCGAGCAAGTTGGACCGGATGCTAGAATGCGCTGGCTCGCATATGCCTGATGGATCAGCAGCCGAATCAAAGCTCGATCGCGACTCGCTTGACAACCTGAGCGACGAGGAGCTGGTCGACCTCTTTCTCGCGCGGTCCAGGACAGACCGCCAGGGGGCGCACGTCTGTTTTGAGATCATAATCGCGCGGTACCACTGGTTGATTAATCACGTGGTTCGCAACTCGCGATTCAGGTTTCCGGCGTGGGACTCGGCTGAGGACGTGATAGCCCGAGCGATATTCAAGGTGTATCGGGGTCTGGCACTGTGGCGTAAGCAGGGAAAGCTCTCCAGCTTCATTGGGCGAATAACCTCCAGCGAACTGATCGATACGATCAGGCGAGCAGGCCGGGACCGATCGTGGAATCCGCGATTAGGACCGGCCGATCCCGATTCCGATGAGCCATCGCTGGTCGAACGTGCGGCGTCGGCTGCACCGACACCTGAAGAGGCCGCGCAGAAGGCGCAGCAGCGGGCGATCGTCGAGCGACTCCTCGACGAGACTTGCAGGGATTGGAAGGACAGTGTGATCGTCAACGACTATCTGATTGGAGGTCAAAACGCTAAGGAGATCTCGGAAAAATACGAGATGTCCGAAGATCTGGTTTACCAGCGCGCGCGGCGATTGAAGGTCCGTTTGATGAGGTGGTTGAAGGAGCACGGGGTTACGTCCGCCGAGTCGTTGTTCGGCAATCAGCCAGCAACCAGAAGGCGGCGTTCTGAATCATAGGGTGAGTGAAGATGACTGAAGCGTCGCATCCAGATCAGGAATTGTTCGACTATATGACCTCGCGGCTCAAAGGGGATGCCGCGTATGCGGTTGAAGCTCATCTCGCCGGCTGCAGCGAGTGCACCGAATTTGTCCGTTCAGTCAGCTTCCTTCGCGATTTCAAAGCCGAGCCCGCATTCCACGAGCCAAGTGCGGCACAACATCCAACGATTGCTCAGCTCGCCGAATTCTTCTACGGCTTACCTTCGAGTGAGGACCGTGGGACCGTTGCGGGTCACGTCGCCGTTTGCACGGACTGTGCCGATGAGATCGCACAATATACGGCGACCGAACACGCCGCGAACAATTATCAGGTCTCGCGTCCGGCAACCGCCAAAGTTCCCGATGCGGCGTGGGAGTTGATACGAGACTGGGAAGATTCAGTATTCTCGAAGCCCAAGGAGGCCCATCCTCAAATAAGCGACGATCTGCTCAAAAGGCTTTCGGCGCTCATCGAATCCAAATCGGAGATGGGATCGAAACCCGCAACCGCGGAAAGTCCGGACATGATTCCGGTGACCGTCGTCGACGGCTCGGGCCGAGTTCAAGGAGTCGAGTTGTTCCGTCGAGTGAGCGGCAAGCTTGAACACGCGGATCAGTCTGAACGCTGGCATGAGAAGCCGGTTCATACGCTGATGGATTTTGAAAGCGGGCAACGAGTGCTTGTTTCGACCCGCGTTAAGCGGCATTGCATCGAGTTGACCAAGGACGAATCGAACGCTACAGCCATTCGAACGACGTTCTTCATCATCGACGAGTAACGCCCGCGTTTGAGCTCAAGATTCGCGCCTGCCAAATGCATCACCGTTCGCCCTCCGTCCGTCGGAGAGATCCGTGCGTGGAACCAGCAATGCTACCGGTTCTCGCCCAATACTATTTGTGGGCTGACTGTTCGGAGGCAGGCCTCGAAGCGCCCCTCGCGCTTATGACTCGTTCCACCGAGTATATCGGTTTGCCCTGAGATTCGAAGTAAGTGCGGCTCAGCATCTCGCCGATCAACCCCGACGAAATAAGTTGAACGCCGGCAAGTATCAACACCGCTCCGAGGATCATCAGCGGTCCGTGCTGCTCCAGCAGATCGGTTCCAAGCAGTATCTTCTTCGCCAGCATCCACGCGTTGATGCCTAGACCGGCAAGCATGCTCAAGAGCCCGATTGGTCCGAAGAAATGAAGAGGGCGCGTGACGTATCGCAGCAGGAATCTTATCGTCAGCAGGTCAAACAGAACTCGGACGGTACGGCTCAGGCCATAGTGCGATTTGCCCTCGGGCCTCTCGATATTGTTGATTGGCACCTCGATGACTGTCGCGCCGTTCCATGATGCGAGCGCCGGAATGAACCGGTGCATCTCTCCGTACAACCTTATCTGCTTGATCGTGTCTCTTCGATAGACTTTGAAGGTGGTTCCGAAATCATGGATGTTGACGCCTGACAGTTTGGACATCGACCAGTTCGCGGCCCTCGAAGGAATTCTCCGGAGGAACAGATTGTCGACGCGCTTCTTGCGCCAGCCGCTAACAATATCGCTCCCGGACTCTTCGAGAGCCTTTAGCATTTTCGGTATATCCGCGGGGTCGTGCTGAAGATCGCCGTCCATCGAGATGATGATGTCACCTTCCGCGTAGTCGAAGCCGGCGGCCAGCGCTACGGTCTGTCCATAATTTCGCTTCAGTCTGATGACCGAGACCCGCGGATCGGAGGCGGCGACGTCTTTTAACAACTGCGGCGTCGAATCGCTACTGTGATCGTCTACAAAAACAAACTCGACCGGCTCGTAGACACCGGTCATCACCCCGGCCAAACGCCGGTAGAGCTCCGGCACGCTGTCCTGCTCATTGTGGAACGGGACCACTATGGAATAGCGTGGATTGTTGCCGCCGTGTTCGAGCATCAAGGAATCATAGCTCCCGATACGTTATTAGCTCCAATCGCTTTTCTTCGATCGTCCGCCGCACTGACTCATCCGTCAGCGCCTCGAGTTCTCGTTCGCGTTCCCGCTTGAGTCTCGTAGCAGTCTTCTCGAGATCGACATCATACAATGCCGGGTGGCACATCAGCTCGGTTGTTCCCCCTTGAATCGAATCGATGATCTTGCACAATGCCGCCGCGTCAAGCAAGCCGGTCAACGCTACACCGTAGAGTTGATCCGGTGCTCGCAGTCCGTAGCGGCTGATTATCCTCTTGAAGGCCTTACGTTGAGCCGATACGGCCGTGGATAACAGACGCTGCTTCAAATGGACGCCTCGACGACGACGCGCCTGCGGTCCGCTTACGCGTCCTGACGAAAACGACTCGAACGGATTTCTAATCTTTCGAATGCCGAAGTCCAGAGCGACCCTCGCCAATGCCTCTGCCACCAGAGGTTGAGTGTGCGAGTGCTTGTGAGTGTCCAGATGAGTCGGGGTAATCCCCGCGTCGACAACCTTCTGCACTTGCGCTCGAAACTCACGTTCGATGTCTTCGGAGCGAATCGCGCCGCGCATGAGCTTCGTCGCAAGTGTCGTGAGCGTCGCGGGCAACTTTCCGCGCTCATCTACGAGGGAGGGTATCTCTGAAGGAGGAGCGAGGGGCATACCGCCTACCGCGACCAGGTGAATTCCAATTCCTAGCGGCGGGTTCTCTCGCGAAAGCGCCGCCGCCTCACGGAACGCCGCACCATTCGCCATTAT
>DATFXM010000114.1:0-48795 GCA_035315885.1 Blastocatellia bacterium | reverse complement strand
CCCGCCATCGCGCTTGCGGCGAGCAGCGCGAAGGCAATCAACACCGCTGTCAATCTCGTCTTCATCGAATCATCCTCCTTGTCACGTCTCGTTTCTTCATCTCCTCAAAGACAAGCCACATCTGCGCCTGACTATTTGCAGAGGTGCGAAACCTCCGCGGTACCCTTCAGAATACGGACTTCACCGCTGAACGAATCCAGAGTGAGCTGAGCCCCACCGTTTCCGTAGACTCCGGTGATGCTCTTGTTGACGCCGCTTCCCACAACCGAAGAGTTGGCCTTTATGGGAAAGGCAGTTTCAATCCCGCCATTGTAGGTGATCAGTGTTGCGGTAAATCCAGGCGTATCCGACGGCAGCGTAAACTGCACATCGCCCGCAACGGTTTTGAGGCGGTAGACGCCGTCAGAACGAATCGGGCCCGCGAAGGAAACGTCTCCGCTTGCAGTGCTAGCTTCCACGCTTCCACCAGCTCCGATTATCGTGATCGATCCGCTAGCGCTCGCCGCGTCAACTCGGCCTTTAGCGCATTTAATCTCGACGTCACCGGTTGCACTGTTTGCACGCACGTTACCGCCGCCGTTTCGCACCACGAGATCGCCATTTGCGGTCGAAAGATCCACCGAGCCGCCTGCTCCTTCAACCAGCAGGTCACCGTGCAACGTCTTCGCCACCACTTCGCCCTTCACTGCGCGCAGAGTGACGTCGCCGTTGGTGCGTTGAACTTTGACGGCGCCAACGCGTTCGGCGATCACGTCTCCGTTACCGGTTCGAATGACAACCCCTCCATCAACATCCGATACACGAATTTCCGCTTGCCCGCTATCCAGCGTCTCGACCTCCGCGTAGCGTGGCACCTTGACGCGAATCGTTACGTCTCTCCTGCGAAATGCCCCGGTAGACGTCAGGGTCACCGTCCGTTCGTTGGCTACTGTAGCCTCGACCTTCTCTCGTCCTTCGTCGCTGGAAGCGCTCGCTTCCACTTTGTCCGAATCCCATCCGGTCACCCTGATTTCACCCGAGCGCGCCCTGATAAATACAGTCCCGCCTTTTGCAAGGGGAACTACCACAGGCTCGTATTGACCGGAATCCTCACGCCTGGCCGGAGCGGGAGGTGCAGGCACCGGCCTCGGCGCGGGCCTTTGGGTCGGCTTCGGAGTTTGCGGGGGTGTAGCGAACTCCTGGTCCGGTGCCGCCCATATGCTCTTTGCACCAGGAAGTGCGGCGGGCGCCGGCGGCGTTGGAGCTACAACGACGGCTCGAGGAGCGACTCTTAGAGACTGTACGGGCGCCGGCTGAACAGGCGCTGAAGTCATGTCGGGCGCCGGCGGACACGGCGGAACGGCGATGCTGATTGCACGGGACCGAAGGCGCGCCGGGGCAGGCGGAATCGCCTGCTTCGAACGCGCCGGCTTGGGCACCGCCGGCGCCTGGTAAGGCGGAGCCGGCGCCTGGAAGCCGAGCGCCGCACTAGCGCAGGTCGCCGCCAGGAGAATTAATTGTATGAACCTCGTCTTGGACATATGCGTCTTCACTCTCTCGCCATCTCCCTCAGCACATCGACCTTTTTCGAATATGAGGCAAGCAGATACTGAAGCGCGATCGGATCGTCCGGGTTCTTTCGCGCCGCCTGTCGAGTTTCTTCGATCGTGTTGTCGATGATCGCCAGCGTAGTTTCAAGCCTCGTTCGGGCTTCCGGATCAAGCGACGATTTGCGCCGATCAACATCTTTAGAAAGAATCGCAATTGCGGTCAGGTATTTCTGCTCGGCTTCACGAATCAGTTGGGCGGGAGTAGGAGCGCTCCGTTCCGCAGGACGGTTCGAACCAAGCGTGGGTTTCCGCACTTCTGCTACCTGTTTCACTGGTGATAGCCCCGGTCCCTCGGTCGGCGGTGCAGCCGAATGATCGCGGCTGCCTGAGTTGCTGTCGTCGGCGCTTGGTGTGCCCTCATCAGTTCTCGCCACAGTAGTACTGGTCTGACGCTTCGATTCCAGGACGCGCGTCACAACCACGGTCAAACCAATCGCAACCAGGATCATCGCTGCGACCAGCGCCGGGCTGAAGTGCATCGACCGGAACGCGGCAAGCCAAGACTGCAGAAGTCCGGGCCGACGCTGGTTTTCGACTGCTGATTCGACGGCAATGCGCTTATCAATTCCATTGTCAATTCGTTTCTCGATGGCGGCCCACAGGGCAGGCGTAACTTCGATGTTCCGCTCGTAGCGTTCGTATAGAGCGTGTTCAGCCCCGATCATCTCGTAGGCGGTAAAACAGTCATTGCACGTCTTGATATGCGCGTGCACCTTCTCGGCCGGCATTGGGTCGAGTACGCCATCAAAGTAATCTTCAAGTATCAACCGGCATTCGTCACAGTTCATAGCTGACTCCCAAATACGGCTGGATTCTGCGTCTCATTTCCGCGCGGGCCCGATGCAGATCGGTCTTGAGCTTGGCGATAGAGAACCCGGTGATTTCCGCGATCTCTTCGTAGCTGCGCTGCTGAAAAACTTTCAGCGTGAACACCAGCCGCTTATCTTCGTCCAGCTCCCCAAGCGCTCCGTGGATGACATTATTGAGTTCCCGGTCGAGCAATTCGCGATCTGGCGGCAGCTTTCGATCGCTCAACTCAAGAACTCTTCCGTCCTCCATCTCAACTCTCCGTTGGTCCTTTATCCGTGACCTCAAAGACTCGCGGGCGACGTTCTTCGCGATGCCGAACAGCCAGGTGGAGAGCTTAGTCTCGTCCTTCAATCCCTGAAGGCTCTTGTACGCCCTGACAAACGTTTCCTGAGCGAGCTCTTCGGCGAGATCCCGCTGGCCCACCATGTCATAAATAAAGCTGATGATGGGTCGGACGTAACGTTCGAAAATCAGGCGGAATGCCTCCTGATCGCCACTCCGAGCGCGTTCTGTCAGTTCTCGTGAGCTGTCCATCAACGCCCCGGCGCGTCCGCTTGTCCGGCCGACCAGGCTGATAGCGTTTACCATTCGCGCCTCATCCTCAGTCCACCAGTAAGTGACGCGCAAACCTCAAAGGTTTCAGAATCCTGAACCCCGTTCCAAGAAAGCAGTCCGGGTCGAAAAGGTCGTCAACTGTCCCGACGAACCGGCTCTGACGGGGTCGACCTGTCCAGCGTCGGTTACGAGCGCAAACCGGCAGGCGTTCCGATATCTGAATCGGCCGAGAAAGTTTGCAACCTTTTCCGGCGTGCCGCCACTTACTGAACGTGCCTGAACCATCAGAGTGTACATGGTTCCTTTAAGCTTTGCACCGAATTGTAGTTACCCCAACGTAGTAAAAGATCGGGGACGTTTCTGGAAGCGAGCTCTTGAATACGACGCAAAATAAGAAAAAAGAAATACTCCGCGCAGGCAGCTCCGCTCAACGACGATTTTGGACCGGAGGTAGAACTGAATGACTGCTAACGCTCAGCCGTTACTCAGGCTAGAGGGAGTAACCAAGGTCTTCCTGACGGACGAGGTCGAAACACACGCGCTCGCCGGGATACACCTGGATATAAACAGAGGCGAATACATCGCCATTGCCGGCCCTTCAGGGTGCGGCAAGTCGACCCTTTTATCAATTCTCGGGTTGCTCGATACACCAAGCGAAGGAAGTTACTCGTTGAACGGACACTCGGTGTCTGATCTGAGCCTGAGCGAGCGGGCGCGGATTCGGAACCGGGAAGTCGGGTTCATTTTTCAAAGTTTTAATCTGATTGGAGACTTGACAGTCTTCGAGAACGTCGAGCTTCCGCTGACCTACCGCGGTATGAGAACATCGGAGCGACGATCCAGAGTTCGGGAGGCGCTCGAACGCGTAGGCATGGCACATCGTGAAAAACATCTGCCGTCCCAGCTTTCGGGCGGACAACAGCAACGAGTGGCGGTCGCCCGCGCAGTTGCCGGAGACCCCGCAATTTTGCTGGCCGACGAGCCCACCGGGAATCTGGATTCCACAAATGGCGAAGCAGTGATGGAACTGCTTAGCGAGCTCCATAAACAGGGCGCGACCATCTGCATGGTCACTCACGATCCGCGATACGCAGCTCATGCCGACCGATCGGTTCATTTGTTCGACGGGCGCGTAGTGGACGAGATGAGTGAAAAAGTTCAGGTGGCCTATCAATGAAGTGCTGAGTGCTGAGCACCGAGTGCTGAGTTCTTTGCCCCGAGTTTAGGTGTGAGAAGTGGTAGGCTGAGTGCCCGCACAAGACGTACTCAGCACTCAGTACCAAGTACTCAGCACTCAGCACTCGGAACTCTCATGGATCACTTACTGCGCGACTTTCGCTACGGCCTCAGACTCTTTCGGAAAGATCCAGGATTCACGTTTATCGCCGTTTCCGTCATGGCTCTGAGCATCGGCGCCAACGCGGCGATCTTCAGCGTGATCAATTCGGTCCTGTTGCGTCCTCTCCCGTTCAAGGAGCCAAATCGCCTCGTTCGCGTATGGGGCCAGTTCGATAAGCAGGGTATCCCGAAAAACTGGATCTCCGAACCGGAGTTCCTCGAATTGAGACAACAGGTCTCCTCGTTCGAGGACATCGCCGCTTTCTCAGCAGACGGAGCCAACCTTACCGGTGCAGGCGAGCCGGTCCGGGTAAACAACGCCAACGTTAGCGCCGGATTCTTCGAAATCCTGGGAATCAACCCGATATTGGGCAGAACCTTTTCCAGCGAAGATGATCAACCCGGTCACGACCAGGTAGCAATTCTTAGTCACGCCCTGTGGAAACAAAGATTCGCCTCGGACCCCGAGATCATCGGTAGGACCGTTGGTGTCAACGGAGCGAACGTTACGATTGTGGGGGTGTTGCCGGCAGGGTTCAACTATCCAGCAAAGGAAGACCTCTGGACTCCACTGGCAATCAACACTGCCAGTCCCAACAACCGCGGCAGTCACTATTTGGAGGTCATAGCCAGACCCATGCCTGGTGTGACTCTCGACGCCGCAGCCGCGGACCTTGCTCAACTGGCCGCAAATCTCCAGCAGCAGTTTCCCAATAATTATCCGGAAGGGAGCGGATGGGGGCTCTATCTCGTCCCAATGCTGGATGAAGTAGTCGGCAACATCAGACCTGCTCTGTTTGCTCTGCTTGCTGCGGTGCTGTTTGTGCTGCTCATCGCCTGTGCAAACATCGCAAACCTGCTTTTGGCTCGTTCGACGGTTCGAGAAAAAGAAATTGCCGTTCGAATGGCTCTGGGCGCGAGTCGAAGCCGACTGATCCGGCAGCTACTGAGCGAGAGCGCCGTGCTGGCGTTGACTGGCGGCGCGGTCGGACTTGTGCTCGCTCAAGTCGGGGTACAGGCATTTCGACTGCTCGGTCCCCGCGAGACCCCGCGCCTCGAGGAGATTTCACTGGACTGGCGAGTAGTGCTCATCAGCCTTGCCATAACATTGGTCACCGGGATGCTCTTTGGGCTCGTGCCGGCGTTTCAGAATTCACGTCCCGACCTTCATTCCTCGCTGAAAGAAAACTCGAGAGGCTCGTCCGGAGGCAGAAACCGCGCCCGCAGCATTTTCGTTCTTGCAGAGATCGCACTGGCTTTGGTGCTGCTCGCCGGTGCGGGGCTCATGATCAGAAGTTTCAAGACTTTGCTGGACGTCAATCTCGGATACCGGACCGATCACTTGCTGACAATGAGGCTGTCGTTGCCTTCGTCAAGATACAAGGACCAGTCGCAGATCTTGCCGTTCTATCGGCAGCTCTTCGCAAAAATAAGAGAGCTTCCAGGCGTTATATCAGCCGGAGGGGTCACGCAGCTGCCTCTCAGCGGCAGCTACGCCTCTGGTTCCACGGTGGTCGAAGATCAGTCGACTTCTGAACGGTTCAATCAGATCAACGGGTATCCATATATCGAGGCGGATCGCCGCGCGGTGTCGCCCGATTACTTCCCTTCTCTGGATATCAACTTGATAAGGGGCCGACTGTTCACTGAGGCTGACAACGACAAGGCGCCACCGGTGTTGCTTGTGGATCAGGCCTTTGAAAAGAGGTTCTGGCCTGAAGGCAATGCGCTCGGAAAACGAATCGCGGTCGGCTTCGACGGGCCTAACAAGCCTCGATGGGGCGAGATCGTGGGAGTTGTGGGCCATATCAATCACTATGGAATCGACCAGGTGAAGCAGTACGCCCTCAAGTTTGAGGGTCGTGAGCAGGTCTATTTTCCATTGGAGCAACGGGCCAATGCCGCCAGAAATCTCTACCTCACGATCAAGACATCGGTAGAGCCGACAAGTCTTGCGGCCTCGATCAGAGAACAGGTGCAGTCTCTCGACCCGGAGCAACCAATTTATGACATAAGAACGATGGACGCGCTGCTGTCGGAGTCGGTCTCTCAGAGGCAATTGAACATGTATCTGTTTGCCGGGTTCTCCGGCATCGCTCTCATTTTGGCGGCGATAGGCATTTACGGCGTGCTCTCGTATGCGGTCACCCAGCGCACCCGCGAGATTGGCATCCGGATGGCCCTCGGCGCGAGCCAGTCAAGCGTGCTTATGCTGGTGGTCGGCTCAGGCATCAAGCTCGTTGCGGCGGGATTGGTGTTGGGGTTTGTCGCGGCGCTGGCTCTGACGCGACTCATGCAGGGACTACTGTTCGGGGTAAGCGCTACGGATCCGGTAACGTTCACCGCGATCTGCGTAGTACTTTTCGCCGTAGCCCTATTCGCCTGCCTGGTGCCTGCATTCAGAGCCGCGAGAGTTGAACCGATGGTCGCCTTGCACCACGAGTAGCCAATGACCCCGGCGCGACTCGCATGACGCATCAGCGAATCGCGCTCTTGTTTTTTGAACGCTCGGATCTCGGGATGAAATTGTATGGACACCATAATGCAGGACGTCCGCTACGGCGTGAGGACACTGATCAAGAACCCGATGTTCACGTTGGTTGCGGCCTTGGCCCTGGCCATCGGCATCGGCGCTAACAGCGCAATCTTTAGCGTGGTAGATGCACTGCTGGTCCGGCCGCTCGCGTACAAGGACGCGGATCGGCTCGTCTTCATATGGCATCACTATCCGCGCCTTCAACTTGCGCAGGCCAGCATCTCGCCGCCCAGCTACATCGAATATCGAGACTTGAACAACTCGTTCGAGCAGGTTGCCGCAGGGACTACGTGGAGCACCAATCTGACCGGTGCGGGTGATCCTGAGCACCTCGAAGGCGCGCAAATAACCTACAACCTTTTCGCCACGTTGGGCGTTGAGCCCACAATCGGGCGTTCCTTTTTACCGGAAGAGGATCGCCCGGGCAGTAACGACGTGGTCATACTGAGCGACGGGCTGTGGCATCGCAGGTTTGGAGGCGACCCGCAGATCGTCCACCGTACGATCAATCTGGACGGACGGGCCTACACGGTTGTCGGTGTTCTGCCGCCGGGCTTCCGCTTTCTGCAGCCGGTAGATGTGTACACCCCCATCGGATTCACGCCGGACCGACTCGCTGATCAAAGTCACGGATGGGAATACCTCGTGGTCGTGGCCAGGCTCAAGCCCGGCATCACGTTTGCCGGAGCGAGCGCGGATATGGATGCTCTAGCCGACAATCTGAGGCCGCGCTTCTATCAAGCAAATGGGGACTGGGGAATTACGGTGGTCCCGCTCAGAGAGCAGTTGGTAGGCGATTTCAGGGCAGCGTTGCTGCTCGTGTTTGGAGCTGTCGGTTGTGTGCTGCTCATCGCCTGCGCCAACGTAGCGAACCTGCTACTTGCCCGGGCCTCCTCACGCAACAAGGAGGTTGCGATCCGCATGGCTCTCGGCGCGAGCAGGGTGCGCATAGTTCGCCAGTTGCTGACCGAGAGCGTGCTTCTGTCTAGCGTCGGCGGAGTCATCGGACTGGCGATCGCATATTGGAGCACGCGCGCTCTGGTGGCCAGCGTGCCCGAGGACATCACCGGGTTTCTGATGAACTGGGACCAGATCGGCGTCAATGCCTCGGTCCTCGGATTCACCCTGGTGGTGTGCGTGGCAACCGGCATAGCGTTTGGTCTGGCTCCGGCTCTTCAATGTTCGAGACCAGATCTCAACGACTCCCTGAAAGAAGGCGGCCGGTCCGGAAACGAAGGCTCGAGGCGCAATCCGTTGAGGAGCCTTCTGGTGGTTTTCGAGATTGCAGTCGCGGTGATTCTGCTTGTTGGCTCAGGCCTGTTGATTAAGAGCTTCATACGGCTTCGAGAGGTGAATCCCGGCTTTGATCCGTCGCGGGTGCTGACGATGCAGTTGTCGTTGCCGAAGCTCAAATACAGTGACGACTCTCGAATCTCGGCGTTCTTCAGCCAGATGCTCGAACAAGTGGGTTCGTTGAGCGGCGTCGAAGCTGCCGCAGTTATCACCACTTTGCCGATGAGCGACGATCATTGGAACGCGACTTTCTTTGTCGAGGGTCTGCAGCGAGCGCCGGACGAGCCGGCCCCACATGGCGATCCGCATATGATCAGCCCCGATTACTTTAAGGTGCTGCGGATTCCGCTTCTGCGCGGGAGATATTTCACTGACGCGGACACGAGCGATTCGATGCAGGTCTGCATAGTTGACCAGACGCTTGCGGACCAGTACTGGCCCGATCAAGATCCGATCGGCAAGCGAATCGCGGCCGGATTTGAGGGCAGCCGGCAAGGTCCAAAGTGGCGCAGCGTCGTGGGCGTGGTCGGTCACGTGAAGAGCTACGGTATCGCCGGAAAGTCGAAGGTCCAGTATTACTTTCCAGAGAGCCAGAGTGCGCGGGACAGGATGAACCTGGTGCTCAGGACTAAGACTGAACCGACGAGCCTCACGGCATCGGTGCGCGACGCAATCGCCCGGATCGATCCGGATCAACCGGTCCATCGGGTCGGTACCATGGAACAGATCGTCGCGAACTCTACGCTGCAGAAGCGATTCCTTCTGTTTCTGTTTGGAAGCTTCTCTGCGGTAGCGCTGCTACTTGCTGCGATCGGAGTCTACGGCGTTGTCTCTTACTCTGTCAGCCAGCGCACGCACGAAATCGGAATTCGAATGGCTCTCGGAGCCAGTTCCACGACCGTCATCGGAATGGTGGTTAAGCAGGGATTGGTTCTGACAGTTGTCGGCTTATCTGCAGGACTGGGTTCCGCATACGTGGCTGGAGTGCTGCTCGGCAGCGCCTTGCGGAGCCAATTGTTCTCAGTCGGCATCCATGATCCGATTACCTTCGCTGCGATCGCGCTGGTCCTCGGCGTAGTCGCCTTGATGGCCTGTTTTATTCCCGCGCGCCGCGCAACAAGGATCGATCCGATGGTTGCGTTGAGGTACGAGTAGAGCGTCGAGTTCCGCGTTTTAAAGCTGAGCGCCGAGACACTACACAAGCGAACTCGCACCGAAGAGTCTGTCAGAGAACAACCTCGCACCGTTGCGACACTCAGCCCGGAGCCGCTCGCCGTTTCACTTGCCCTTCGGCATCTTAAAGATCGACTCGTCGATGTCTGCGTTCAGGTCGATCTTCTCGATAGTCAGCTTATGGTGTGCCGAAGACCCCTTCGAATTGCTGTCAAACTCGGTAGCGAATAGCAATCCCCCGAACCTTTTGTAGCCTCCCACTGCCTCCTCGATCTCCACCATGCCGTTCGGACCTTCGTGAACCAGCTCTTCCCGGATCTCGAGAAATGTCGCCGCGTCGATATACAGGTACATCAGATTGCCGGTGTTCAGAGTCAGTTTGAGCTTGAAGCAATCCTTGCCGTCCACCTGTTGCTTGCCCATCAACTCCAGCTTGTGACCCTTGTCCTTGTAGTTGACAACGACTCCATCGATGTCGGCCTGGTCCCGAAGCGTCAGGAGCTCGGCTCCCGACAACTGCTGCGGTGCCGGGTTCTCACTAAACGGATTGATCTGCCAGCCAACACTTCCGTCAAATCCCTGTATTAGGACTCTGCCGCCGAAGTCCAATTCAATTCTGATCTGATTGTTCCGCTTAAGCCGCACAAGAATTGACGCGTTCACGCCGGGCCCGACAAGCTTACCGTGAACGACCATCGTTTTGATGGCGCGCAGTTGCCCGAGCCCCCCTCGGGCGGCGGCAATTTTCAAGGCGATTTCGTCCGCGTTCTGCGCAGAGCAAGGCAGCGCGGTCCAAAAAAGCACTACGCAACAGATCGTCAACGTTCGAGCCACGAATCCTCCAAGGGGAAGTGCTGAGTGCTGAGTAGGAGATCCTAGTTCGGGCCGGGAGCTATCGTAAAGCGAATTTGATGAGCAGCTCAAACTTGAGCAGCCGCACTCAGCACTCGGCAGTTCGGTAAGCCGTCGCACTCAGAACTCAGGACTCAGAACTCAGAACTTCCGAGTGTTGACGGCCTTTCGACACGCGGAATAGAATTCCTCCGTTCGTCGACAGGGTATCAGGAGAATCATATGTCAACTCTTTCCCCAAACAACCGCGGCGGCGAGTTCCTGCTCGCCGACCAGCTCAGAAATCAGCTCGTAGAGTTTGTGACCGCCGGACCACTTAAGAGAGAGTTCGATCAGCAGTGCCAAACCTACTTTCATGAGTTCGAAAACTCCGACGAGAGCGATCGAGAAGGCGTTCTGGACTGGTTCCTGTTTGAATGGTTCGACGATGGAGGAAGGGGTGCCCTGGATCACTTTCTGGAAAATCGTGTGGACCTCGAGCCATCCGAGCAGGACATTCTCGGCGAATGGAGAGACTCTCTCAACAGCGTCTTTCACGTGCGATCGGTCAGCCCGTCGAACCTCGCTCTGAAAGACCTTGATAGCGGCTACAGTTTTGATGTCACCCTTACAAAAGATAAGAGTCACGAGCTTTTCAAAAAGGGCGAATACGTGGTCGCAAGGCTGCTGCCACTGGGCGATCACGTCATCCTGTCGGGGCTTCAGTACATAATGCCCGACAAGAAATCCGCTGTAGCCTGGCTCGAGCTGAGAAACAAAATCGACGAGCTGCATTCACCCGAAGAAATCGAAAAGGCCATCAAAGAAAGCTGTACCGCGTTCTGCCAGTTGTTCGGATCCGATGAGCTGACGGTCCCTCCCAGCAATCTCTCCTCGACTCTGCGAAGGTTTCAGGAGTTTCTGCTAAGGGAATATCGCGCCGAGAGCAATGGAACGACAGCGGCCGAACGCTACAAGGCAAACATTGGACGCGATCTCGAAGTCGCCGAGTGTGTCGAACCGCCCGATCAGTTCAAAGGGGCGGCCGACGTCACGATCCTCTGCGATGAGTTCGACGGCATTGTTGTCTTGCCGGACTATTCGCGGTTCAGGCGCGTCTTCTCCTCCGATGATCCGGAGAAAGAAGTTCCCGAGTGGAAACAACTGGTCTGGACCTACGTGAAGAACCCGGACATTCCAATCGTTGCGTTCGAGCGGGTCGCCGAAAAATATCCGAACCGAGTCGAGAAAGTCCTTCGAGCGGTACTGGGCAAGAGTGAGTTTTCAATTGAGCATCTGTACGCGGTGCTTTTGCACTACAAGCAGCCCGTAGAAGGTCTCGACGACCTGGAAGACGAAGAGCAGCTCTGGGATCTGTTCAATGGCAACGCAACCGAGTCAAAGGATGCGAAGTCACCGGAGGTCCCCAGCAAGACTCCCAGAACGGCTTCCAAACCGGCGAGGACGCACAGCAGCGAGCGAAAGAGCTCGGGCCCTGCCGCTAAGACATCTGCTGTCAGAAAGGCGGCACAGAAGAAGGCGAAGTCGACGCCGTCGGGCGCAGGCGTCAGAGCGACCCGCGAGACCAAGGCGGCCGCCCGAAAGAGCGGCGTCCGACGAAGGAGCTGAACCGCTCAATCTCGGCTGCACCAGTCTCAACAAGGATGAAGGTCGTCGATGCGGTCTCAAAATACTTAACCGAAAGCGCCGTTGACGCTTCGGAACAGGAAGTTGAGATCCTCAATCTACTTGATCGCATTCAGGGCTACGCAGACGTAGGCGATCTCACCCCGCAATTCATTCTGAACCCCTTTTGCCGCGAATACGTCGATCTGGAATTCGCTGAGCTTCCACAGCGTCGATCCAACACCCACGGCAGAGCTCTCGCCGTCAAAGACTCGCTCACCGTTTTTTTTCGCTGGGCGCAATGCGAGGTCGGCCTTGAAGATTTGGAGGGCCTCGAAAAGGCTCTTGACGAGGTTTGTGCTACGATCCCTCGCGCGGTTGAAATTGCCGCCTTACTAAATGAAGTGTCCTCCGCAAGGCGCGGTGGCTTCGGCTTTCCGGAGTTTCTTACTTCATTCGAAGATGGAGGCAGAAGCAGTTATGACCTCGATGCGCCGGGGAAATCCGGGACGCGAGGAGGGTATTTCAGAGTCAAGTCTGCAACAGGACTTGAAACGGTGTTAGAACACTCAGCAAGCGGGGAGCTTGTCGCTCCCGTAGAACTGCCTTTCGAAATCGCGACTCTGATCAGTGAAGGATTCATCCTTGATCTCGAGCTCTTGTTTAAAGATGGGCGGTGGGTCGTCTACGATAACGGGATCGTATACCCGCCCAGCGTTCAGGTTTGAAAAGAGGTCGAGTAACGGCGTTCCGTAAAAGCCTTTGATCATTCTTGCTTCAAGCGGTCGAGCGATCTTTTGATCCGGTCGATGCTTTTTTCACCCAGGCCCGGCACCGACTTCAATCCGCCGCTCTCCAGCAAAAAGCTCAGCCCTTCAAGGCTCTTTACGCCAAAGTCTTTGTACAACAACTGAGCGGTCTTTAACCCAATTCCCGAAACACGCCGGAGGTCGAGTACGCTGAGCGGAACTTCCTTGCTCAGTTCGTCCAGATAGGTTGAACCGCCGGTATGCACTATCTCCACTATTTGAGAGCTTATTCCTTTGCCGATACCCGGAATCTTCTGCAGTTCGGCCGCACCTCCGCGCTCAACCATTTCGGCGATCGGAACCTGGAGCGAGTCGATAGTCTCGGCCGCCATAGAATACGCCTTAAGCTTGAACGCGTTCTCGTCCTGGAATTCGAGCATGCCGGCGATCTGTTTCAGAATGTGCGCGATCTGCTCATTGTTCACCGAAGGCTTGTCGGGTGTGTCGTCTGTCATAGCGGCACCATTGAAGACCGCGATGGTGGTCAGGCTATGCTTTTTCGAGTTGAGCGTACCTTGCCATGAGTTTCTTGTGTCCAAAGCCGGGAAAATTGATGGTGAGCTTTACATCTTCGCCGGATCCTTCGGCTCGGAGTATTACACCGGTGCCGTAGCGTGCGTGACGGACTCGCGAACCGACTTTGAGATCAGCTTGGGCGACCGGTGTTTCAACGGCTGGCCGATCGTCTCCCGCAACCCGTTCGCGCCAGCTTGATGCCTTGCGTGAGAAGCCCGCGTTCTCGTTAGAGGACTTGTTTCCACCGCGCTTTCGAAAAAACTCCTGCACGCCGTCAGCCGAGTTGTACATCTTGCCGGTATAGTTTGAAGTGCGCTTAACGTGACTCGACTGTCCTCTCAATGCGGAAACCGCGCGCCGGTTCTCTTGCGTCTCGGGCTTTACCGCAAATCCCAGCCATGAGGAACCGGGCGACATGTTATCGATCAACTCCAACGGTATTTCGTTCAAGAAGCGCGAGGGATCGGCTGGAAGCTCCTCGCCGAACGTTCGCCGCTGCATCGCGTGGGTGACGTAGAGCTGTCGCTGAGCGCGTGTAATCGCGACGTAGCAGAGACGACGCTCCTCTTCAAGCTCCGGCTCGCTCGACACAGACCTGGAGTGCGGAAACAATCCTTCTTCAAGCCCGGCGATGAACACCACTGGAAACTCGAGGCCTTTGGCCGAGTGCATCGTCATGAGCGTGATCCGAGAATCCTCACGATACTGGTCCGTGTCGGACACCAAAGCTGCGTGATCGATGAAGTCTCGCAGCGTTTCGCCCTGCTCCTCGGCCTCGACTGCGGCGGTCACCAGCTCTTCGATATTCAACAGTCGGCCTTCGGCCTCCTGAGTCTTATCTTCGCTGAGCCATCCGACATAGCCGCTATCAACCGTTGCCGCCCTGGCGACATCCGACAACGACGCGCCCGCTGCAACCTTGTCGGCGAGCGCGCTGATCACTCTCCGAAATTCGCGGAGTGCTGAAAGCGAGCGCGGAAGCAGAGCAGAATTCTCGATCGCCACCCCAATCGTCTGCCAAATCGACAAGCCCAGGTCCTTCTGCTTGTCGGCCAAGGTCTCGAGCGTTGTTTTCCCGATTCCTCGAGGAGGCGAATTGATCACCCGCAAAAGCGCAATATCGTCGTCAGGGTTCATCCCCAGCTTCAGGTAAGCGAGTATATCTTTGACCTCCGCGCGTTCGTAGAACGAAAAGCCTCCCACAATGTTGTATTGAAGTCCGCGGCGCCGCATCGCTTCTTCAAACAAACGGGATTGAGAATTGGTGCGATAGAGGACAGCAACGCGCATCTCACGCGACTCACGCAGGTGGGCTGCCGCGCGTTCAGCAACAAAAGCCGCCTCGCTCTCGCCATCGTATAGCTGTGCGTACCTGATCTTCTCTCCGCGCCCGAGTTCCGGCGTAGCATACAGCGTCTTCGGATGTCGAAGCTGATTGTTCTCGATGAGGCGATTGGCGGCTTCGAGTATCGTCTCGGTAGAGCGGTAGTTCTGCTCGAGCTTTACTATCTTTGTTTCTTTGAAGTCTTCGTGGAACCTGAGAATAATATTGAAGTCCGATCCGCGAAACGAATAAATGCTCTGATCGACGTCACCCACCACGAACAGACTTCTACCCCGCCAGAAACCCTCCTGCAGTTGCGCGTTCGCATCCGCGGAGCCAAGGGTTAGCAATCGAGCGAGATCATACTGAATGCCGTTGGTATCCTGAAACTCATCTATCAACACGTGGCGGTATCGGCGATGGTAGTAATCGCGGACCTCAACGACATTTTTCAGGAGCTGCACGGTCTTCAGCAACAGGTCATCGAAGTCTACGGCGTTGGCTTGTCCGAGCCGTGCCTCATATGTCTTGAACACTCGCGCGATTTTCTCTCTGCGTTCGGTCGCGTGATCAGCCATATTGAGGTAGCCGTCGGGGGTAACGTCTCGGCTCTTGGCCCACCCGATGGCTGACAACACCTGTCGTGGCGTGAGCGATTTATCTTCAAATCCGAGCTCGCGCATGATCGTCCGTACGAGCTTGAGCTGATCGTCGTCGTCGTAGATAGTGAAGTTGCGATTGTACGGTCCGCCCAGGCGATCGATGTTTCTGCGGAGAATCCGCACGCACACCGAGTGAAAAGTTGCTATCAGGGGCGAGCTGGTGCTTTGCTCGTGTCCTAGAAGCTTCGATATTCGAGACTTCATTTCGCCGGCGGCCTTGTTGGTGAAGGTGACCGCGAGGATTTGTTCCGGGCGCACCTCGATTTTGTCTATCAGATGGGCGACTCGATAGGTGATGACCCTTGTCTTGCCCGATCCGGCGCCGGCGATAATCAGCAGCGGTCCTTCGACTGCCGTCGCCGCTTCCAACTGTTTGGGGTTTAGGTCGTACATCGGAAGGAGCTATCTGATCAGTTCCTGAATCGCCTTAAACTGCGGCACGTCGGCGCTGCGCATTATCTCAAACAGGGCCATTTCAAGGTTGGCGGGCACCGCGCCTGCGGCAGTCAAACGCGAGAGGGCCACCTGCTTGCTCTCGGCTGAACGTGAGGTGATGCAATCAACCAGAAGAATGGGCTCGAAGCCGCTGTCCAGGAGGTCAAGAACCGTTTGAGTGACGCAGATATGAGCTTCTATGCCGGTGACCAGAACCTGTCGTATGCCGAATGACTCGAGCCGAGTCCGGAAATCCGGCGCTCCGCACGAACTGAAACAGAGCTTCTCTATGGCGTTGAGCTCTTTTGGCAAATGGGGGGTAATCTCGGCGGCGGTGTGCTTGAGTCCCTTCGGGTATTGCTCGGTGACGACCACCGGGATCTCGAGCAGCCGAGCCCCCTGAACGGCCTTGGCGATCCGGGTGGCTACTTCGGCAAAGTCAGGGATGGCGTTTCTGAAGGCCTCCTGCATATCGATGACTGCAAGAGCGCATCTTTCTCGGGAAATACGAATTATCCTATTCATCTCGGTGGCGTATGTTGAACAATCCAGAACACGACTATATCAGCGCGTGCTGCAAGGTGAAAAGACTGAGAAGTTCTGAGTCCTGATGCCCGGTTTAGGGTTTAGGGTTTCGGGTTTAGGGTTCGTTAGATGGAACGCGGATGCGCGCAATGCTGGACGACAGACTACTGAATCAAAAAAGCCCGAAACTCGAAACCGAAGCATCGGAACCGAAGCATCAGAACTTCCCCTAGTCTCCTCGTTCAGCGTCCTGAAGTTCGATGCGACGGGCCCAGTTCTTGCCGCCGCGTTTCGTGTATTTGACGGTTACGCCTGTGCCAGCTTCAAGCGAGGCGGGAGGTATGGTGTGGCCGGATTGTAGAATTGCAGTTCGATCATCGAATGTAAACACCACTTCCTGATCCCCGGCGTTCAGCTTGAGTGTGCCCGAGTCGACATCCACGGCTTCGACCTGTCCTTCTGCGGTATTTACTTCGGAGACGATACTGCGTCGCGAGGCGGGTTGATCGTGCGAGCCTCCAACGCGTGTGCGATACAAGAAGAGACTCGCAACTGCAAAAGCCGAAAGTAGCACACAGATGATCACGATCAGTCTGCGCATTTCCACGACTCCAGCGCCGGTCTGTGGCCCTACTTCAAATCGGCGCTTCCGGCGAAACGGCTTTGCTGAAAGACCGAGAGCGGGTTGCCACTGCAGAGCGCCAACCCGCTCCCATCACGAATTGAACGTTCTACAATGCTAACTACTTGTTGCTGTTCTTCTTGGTGGCCGGCTTCGGCTTCATCGTGCCGCCCGAGTTCGACGAGGCAGCCGCGCCACTGTTGCCGGACTTCTTCTTTTTCTTCTTGTGATGTCGGGTTGAACCACCGCTGTTCGAGGTCGACGCCATCGAAGCATTGCTTGACTTCTTGGCACCGGTGTTCTTGTTTTGCGCAGCGAACACCGACGTCCCAGCCAGCGCCAACATCATCACCGCTGAAATAATGATCTTCTTCATTCGTTGTCCTCCGGAGAGTTTCGAAAAAATTCTGCCGCAGCCTGGAAATCCAAGCCGCAGACGTCCGGTAGTATTGCAACGGCCGTGCCTTCACCGCGCCATTCTTGCTTTTATGTTAAGTGGTGATGAAAAGGGAGCTTTACTTGTGCAAGCTGACCAGCCTGCCGTCGTAACTGCCGAATGTGTTGTGGCTGTTTTGCAGGGACCCGCAAAACGGCCACAAACCCGGCCGCTACTCCCCAGTCTCTTTCAAATTGATGCCGAACCGATCGGCCATCCGGTAAAGAGTGCGACGGTCTATGCCCATCACTTCGGCGGCACGAGTCCGGCTTCCGCTCACCGACTGAAGAACGTGAATCAGGTATCTCTTTTCGAGCTCTTCCAGCGTCGGCAAGTCCGCAAAAATCTCGTTTGTTCGGGCCGGCCCCTTCTCCGAAGCGCGGCTTATGCTTCGAATCTTATCGGGCAGGTCTTCGGGGGAAATGACCGCGCCACGCGCGTAAAGCGCGGCGTGCGCGATTGTGTTCTCCAGCTCTCTGACGTTGCCGGGCCATTCGTATTGCGCCAGCAGGTGCAGCGCTTCAGCCGATATCGTGGTGGCCCGGGCCCCCGACTCGCGCGCATGCCTCAACGCGTGCGCGGCGAGCAGCGGCAGGTCGTCGACGCGGTCGCGCAGAGGCGGCACGCGCAGCGTCACGACGCTCAACCGGTAGTACAGATCTTCTCTGAATCGACCTTCCTTGACTTCGCGTTCGAGGTCGCGATTCGTAGCCGCCAGGACTCGCACATCAACGTGCACCGCCCGTGGACTTCCAACCCGTCTTATCTCGCTTTCCTGAAGGACTCGGAGCAGTTTGACCTGGACCGCCTGGCTCGTCTCTCCTATCTCGTCCAGGAAGATCGTGCCGTCGTTTGCTTCCTCAAACAGCCCGCGTTTATCGGCGACCGCGCCGGTGAAGCTGCCTTTTACGTGGCCGAACAGCTCGGACTCGAGGAGAGTCTCGGTTATAGCACCGCAGTTCACCGCTACAAATTGTCCGTTCCCTCTCGGACTGTTCCGGTGCAACGCTCGAGCGACGAGCTCTTTTCCCACACCGGATTCGCCGGTAATCAAGACGGTCGACTTCGAATGAGCTACCAAGGCGATTTCTTTGTAGAGCTCGATCATTCGCGGGCTGTGACCGATCAGGCCCGATGCCTCGCTGTACTCGCGTAAAAGCGCGGCCGGCGGCTCAGCCCCATTTCTTTTGAGGGCTCTGCGCGCGGTCGCTATGACCTCGTTCACGTTGAAGGGCTTGCTGATGTAATCAAACGCGCCTTCCTGAACCGCCTCAACCGCAGTTTCGAGCGTTCCAAACCCGCTTATCAGGATTACTTCGGAATCGGGAGAGAGCGATTTGAACTCTTTGAGAAGAGCAATCCCGTTGATCCGGCCGCCCAGATTGATGTCACTGACAATGAGGTCAAATCGGGCCTTGTCTGCGGCCGCGCGCGCGCCCTCAGCGGTCTGGCTCGACGAGACCTCCCAACCTTCCTCGGTAAAAATCTCCGCAAGAAAGTTGCAGGTTTCCAGATCGTCGTCTACGACAAGAATTCGCTTCATTCTGGGATGGACGCGCTGACGAGAGCCGGAGCGCTTTCCACTGTATCGGATGCTTTGCGAGCATCCGCAGCGCCGGTCCGTTTCTGTGATCCCGGTAATGCCGGAAGTTTTATGAGAAAGCGGGTCAGTCGTCCCGGCTCGCTTTCCACCGTGATATCCCCGTTATGTTCGGAGATGATCTGTTTCACGATCGTGAGTCCGAGACCGGTGCCTCGCCGGTGTTTTGTGGAGAAGAACGGGTCGAAAATCATGTCGAGCTTGTCAGCGGAGATCCCGCCGCCGCTATCGCAAAGCTCGATTTCAACCTGATCTCCAACGAGCTTCGTGTTCACAATCAAGGTTCCGCCACCGGGCATCGCGTCGAGGCTGTTGTTGATGAGGTTGATGAAAACCTGCTGTAGCTGATCGGGGTCGGCAAGCACGTCGGGTAAATCGTCGACGATACTGCTCTGAAGCTCTACGCTGCGCGCCATCAGCGTAGGCTGAGTCGCATCCAGTATCTGCGTCAACAGCGAGTTGATGTCGGTCGGTTCGAGCTCGGGCCTTGGCCGCCGCGTCGAGTCCAGCATCGAACGCACGATCTCGGTAATCCGCTCGATCTGGCTTGCAATGATGTCTAGTCTTTTCGAGATGCGATCATCGGTGGTGCGAGCTCGAAGCAGTTGCACGTGCCCCGATATCAGATTCAATGGCGTACCAACCTCGTGAGCAAATTGCGCGGCGAGCTGGCCGGCGGCCGCCAGTCTCTCGAGTTGGGTGAGCTGCCGTTGCAATTCAAACAGAGTGAGGTTTGCTTCTTCGAGTTGTTGCTTTCGTTCTTCAATTTCCGCGGTCGCTTCCCGCACCCGGTATTCCAGCCTCCGCTGATCCAGGTTCAACTGATCGGTCATGTGTCGAATGCGTCCCAGCATTCGGTTGAAGCGCGAGGTCAGCAGCCCGATTTCATCCGATGTCGCGCGTTCTACTTCTACCGCAAGATTCCCTTCTTCGGCCTTGGACATCGCAAGCAACAGGTTGTCGATTGGCTTGTATACGATGTGCCGGAACAGAAAGTAGGTCATCACAGTGGTGGTGACGATCGCAAGCAACATCAACGGCCATATGAGTCGCCGCAGCTCCGCCGCGGAGCTGTGGTTCTCATCAAACACCAGCCTGACTGTAGCAGTGCCGAGTTGAGTCGGGCCGCTGCTTTCCAAAACGTCAATTGCTGCCCGCGCGGTGATGTAACGGGTCGAGCCCTCCTGTCTTACTGAAACCGGACGCGACCTGTCTATCTGCTGCGTAGCCTCGCTCTGCTCAATTGCCGAAAGCGGACCCGCGTCAACGGGCATCCGCACTGCCTCCACCCAACGGGCCGGTCCGGTTCGGTGAAAGACCCGGACTTCGGCAAGCTGAGGATCGTTCTTGGCGATTGTGTCTTCGATTTGCTCCTGAACCTCACCCCAGTCGGGTACGGTCGTGGATTCGACAGCGTCTTCAGGCCCGGGCTGGCCTTTGCGTCGTTCGTTCAGGTTCTTCTTACGTTTGATGTGATGCTCGACGGTGTCGGCGACCTGTGTCGCGAGCAACTGAGCCTGCTGCCTTTCCTTTTGATCGCTGACCTTGCTGATTGCCAGGTCCGAGAAGTAAGCGATGACCAGGAACACGGCCACGAGCACGCCCGACGTGACCATAGTGGTTCGCGTGTGAAGCTTGACCGCCGGAAATTTAAAACCTTGCAAAACCGGCATGACGAGTTCTGAGTTCTGAGTTCTGAGTCTTGAGCTTCGAGTACCTCGTTATTGTTCGTCCGGCAGAGTACTCAGAGCTCAGAACTTCCTTTTCACTCCACGGTAACCGACTTGGCGAGATTGCGAGGCTGATCGACGTCGCAGCCGCGCCGCACCCCTATGTGATAGGCCAGCAGTTGCAACGGTACAATCGACAGAATCGGTGAGATCAGATCACTCGCGTGCGGCACCTCGATAACGTGATCGGCGATCTCTTTCACGTCTTTGTCACCCTCCGTCACTACCGCGATGATTTTTCCGTCTCTCGCCTTTACTTCAACCATGTTGGAAAGAGTCTTCTCGTACCTCAGACGCGAAGCCTCACTCTCATCTTCGCGAGTGGCAACTACGACCACCGGCAGCTCTTCGTCGATCAGCGCGTTTGGGCCGTGCTTCATTTCGCCAGCGGGATAACCCTCGGCGTGTATGTACGAGATCTCCTTCAGCTTTAGCGCACCCTCGAGCGCGATCGGAAAGTTTATACCGCGGCCGAGGTATAGAAAATCCTGCGCCCGATGAAACTCTCTGGCAAGCCTCTCAATCTGATCGTCGCAGCCGAGCAGCGTTTCCATCTTGACCGGGAGCCCGTTCAGTCCTTTTACATGCTCCAAAGACTCTTCGTCCGTCAGGTTGCCGCGCTGCTGACCGAGAAACAGCGCCAACAAATAGAGCACCGCCATCTGGCTCGTGAAAGCCTTGGTGGACGCAACCCCGATTTCCGGACCCGCGTGGGTCAGAACAGTTCCGTGAGACTCCCGGGTCAACATCGACCCCTGAACATTGCAGATCGACAGTATCTTCGCGCCCTTCTCTTTTGATTCGCGAACCGCTGCAATCGTATCCGCAGTCTCACCCGATTGTGAGATCGCGATCACCAGCGTCTTGTCGTCGATGATCGGATCGCGGTATCGAAACTCTGACGCATAATCTACTTCGACCGGGATCCTCGCGAGCTCCTCGAGCATGTATTTCCCGGCCATCGCAGCGTGAAGACTTGTCCCGCAGGCAATGGCTTTGACTGAGTTGAACTGCCTGAACTCAGTCTCGCTTATCTCCATCTCGTCGAGGTACACCCTTCCGTTAGACTGGGAAACGCGGCCGAGAATGGTATCCCGAACTGCTCGCGGCTGTTCGTAGATTTCCTTGAGCATGTAGTGCTTGAAGCCGCCTTTTTCCGCGGCGATTGGATCCCAGGTTATCCGCTGCACTGCCGGCGAGACCGAAGTGCCCTCAAAATCGGTAACGGTGACTCCGTCGCGAGTCAGGACCGCCATCTCGCCGTCCCCCAAAAAGAACACGTCGCGAGTGTGATACAGGACGGGCGGTATGTCCGACGCTACGAAGTATTCGTTTTGTCCAAGGCCGATGACTATCGGCGGGCCTTGCCGCACCGCTACGATCTTCTCCGGCTCTGCCGACGACATTATCGCGAGCGCATAGATTCCCCTCAGGTCCGCGACCGCACGCCGCACCGCACGCTCGAGTGTCCGCTCGCCACCGTCCAGGTACTTCTCGATCAGGTGCGCTATGACTTCAGTGTCCGTCTCAGTGACGAAACGATGGTCCTCTTTCTGCAGCTTGTGCTTGAGCGGCAGAAAGTTTTCGATGATACCGTTGTGAACTACGACTACGCGGCCGGTGCAATCGCGATGAGGATGCGCGTTCTCTTCGGTGGGCCGCCCGTGCGTCGCCCAGCGGGTGTGACCGATGCCGTAGGTGCCGTCGAGCGGGCGAAGTCTGATCGACTCCTCCAGGTTGCGGAGTTTGCCCTGGGCCCGCCGTATTTCGAGGTTGCCCTTCTCATCGACAACCGCGATGCCCGCCGAGTCATAGCCGCGATATTCAAGCTTCTTTAGTCCGTCCAGTATGACTCCCAGGACCTGTTTGTCTCCTACGTACCCAACTATTCCGCACATTTGTCATGCCTCGTTTCGCTGTTTTGGATTCCCCTCGACCTGATTGAGCTTCTTCTTTTCTTTTGCCGGTACTCCGGCCACCAGCGTGTCCGCCGGGACGTCCTTCGTTACCACGGATCCGGCACCGGTCTTTGACCCACGTCCGACTCTGACAGGCGCGACAAGCATCGTGTCGCTGCCGATCTTCACGTCGTCCTCGATAATCGTCTCGTGCTTTCGCTCTCCGTCGTAGTTGCAGGTCACGGTGCCCGCGCCGATGTTGACCCGGTCTCCAAGCGTCGCGTCACCCAGGTAGGTTAGATGCGAGGCCTTGGTTCCGCGTCCAACCTTCGATTTCTTCACTTCGACAAAATTTCCAATACCGGCCTTCTCCCCGATGTCGGCATTCATGCGCAGCCGCGCGAAGGGTCCCACGGTCGCGCCTTCACGAATAAGGCTGTCGTCGATCACCGTCGAGTTCTTGATCACTACTCCATCGCCGATCGTAACGTTCTTGAGCCGGCTCCAGGAGTGAATCGTGCATCCGGAACCAATCGTACTATCACCCTCGATGATGACCTGCGGGTGAATCGTGGTGTCCGGACCGATGCGCACCTCGGAGTGAATGTAAGCGGTGGCGGGATCGAGAAACGTGACTCCCGAGAGCATGAGCTCACGCACTTTTTTCTGCCGCAATTCTCCTTCAAGCGCCGCCAGCTCAACTCTGGTGTTTATGCCTCGAACCTCGTCTACATTGTCGTGAAGCAAAACCCCGACGCGGCCACCTCCAGCCTTTATGAAGCCGGGTACATCGGGCAAGTAATACTCGCCTTGCGCATTGTCGGTCGTGAGCCGGTCGAGGGCGGCGATCAGAGGCTTAATCTCAAAGCAGTAAATGCTCACGTTGACTTCTCGAATCGCGAGGTCTTCCGGCCCGGCATCCTTCTGCTCGACCGAGCGCTCGAACCCACCGCTTTGGTCGCGCACGATTCGTCCGTAGTCTGTAGGGTCTTCCATCTCGACGGTGAGAATGGTAGTGGCATTGTTATTTCGCTCGTGGTGGTCTATGAGGTTCTGCAGGGTCGCAGTCTTAATAAGCGGTATATCACCCGCGAGCACCACTAGCGGACCGCTGCTAGCCGAGAACTGCGACGCCGCTGCCATCACCGCGTGCCCGGTGCCTCTCTGCTCACTTTGAAGGGCGAAGAACAATTTTGGCAACGAGCCCGGGCTCTCCGATTTCAGCTTATCAAACTGACTGCGGATTGCGGCTTCGACTTGTTCGTGTTGATGTCCGACAACGACGAAAACAGATCCGGGAGACAATGCATACGCCGATCTCACGACGTGCGCTATCAACGGCGAGCCGCCAAGCTCGTGCAGAACTTTGGCCCTGCGCGACTTCATTCGCGTACCAAGCCCGGCAGCCAGAATCAGGATATCAGCCATGAAAAACCCTTCACCATCGAGCCCGGCTTTACCCAGCGATCACTGAAGGTAGGAAGCCGAACTGGCGCAAATTTATTCTACTATCAGATCATCATCCGCAGCGAGAATTCTAGTTTCGCGAACGCTTCCGCGACACACCGGGGGGCTACGCGTTGCAGAGGAGTTCGAGAGTCATTCTGTTGACGTCAAGGAGCAATTGAGCAAGCTTAGCGGGGTCGTGACGAACTACACCGTGTTCGCTGAGGAGGTCGGCAGCAACAACACTTGCTTGTGAGTAGGTCGAGATCGAGCCCGTCGCACGAGGCTCGACCGGCACTGCACCGTCGGATCTGTATTTCTCTCGTAGCTCATCTGATATCGGTGTCGAATTCACCAGTATGAAGTCGTATTCCAACTCGCCGCTGTACCCGGACAAGACCTCCAGATGATCGTCGAGTGTAAAGCCCTCGGTTTCTCCCGGTTGCGTCATAATGTTGCCGATGTGGACCTTTACGGCGCGAGAGCCACGAATCTCGCCCACGATCCCGTCTACCAGCAGGTTCGGAATGATCGAGGTGTACAACGAGCCGGGTCCAATCGTTATGAGGTCGGCTTGTCGAATTGCTTCGAGCGTCTCCTGCAGAGGCTGGCAGTTTTCCGACAACCACAACCGGCGAATTCTGGAGCGCGATTGTACGATATTTGTTTCGCCACGGAGCACTTTTCCGTCCTCAAGCTCGGCGACCAATGAAACGTCCTGCGCTGTAGATGGATATATTCGGCCTTTGATTGCCAGGACTTCGCTGCTGACTTTTATTGCTTCGAGGAAATCGCCGGTCACGCCCGCTAGTGCGGCCAGGAATAGATTTCCAAAGCTGTGTCCTGAGAGATCACCTTCCGATTCAAAGCGGTACTGAAACAATCTGGTCATCAACAGCTCGTCTTCGGAGAGAGCAACCATGCAGTTGCGGATGTCGCCAGGTGGGAGTATCTGGAACTCCTCACGAAGCCTGCCCGAGCTGCCTCCGTCATCGGTCACCGTAACTACGGCGGTCAGGGTCTCGATGCGCGGCGAGGTTTGATCGGCGGAGTGGTCTCCAACATAAACCTTGAGTCCGGAGAGCAGGGTGGACAGACCGGTGCCTCCGCCTATGCAGACTATGCGCAAACCTCTTGAGCTTTCCATTTTGAGATACTAGGTTACCACCCAGGCAGGCAGCCAGTTATTCCTCGACCAGATCAAAATCGTAACCAACCAGTTGCTGAAAGTCCTCGTTCGACCGCAGGCTGGCGAAATCCAAATCGCGACGTGCGTGAGCCTTGTGCACCGAGTTCAATCCAATGGCGCGGCGCAACGCGTCAATTGCTTTTGCCGGCTGCTCCAGGCGGGTATGCGCTGCAGCAATCGAATAGAGGGCATAGTCGGCCCGCGGGTCGTTCTTTAACGCCTTCTCAAAAAACCCAAGGGCTTCTCTGACGTTGCCTCGATTGAATTCAAATACTCCCTGATCGTACAACGCATCCGGACTACGCGGAACCGAGGGCGTTCGTGCCAGGCGCTGGTCGCAGATGGTCAAATAGGTTCGGACCCTCGCGGTGACTTCAGCTTCGTCGGCGTATTTGCTCAGCACTAGTTCGAAGGCCTGCTTCGCAGCGCCGAAGTCCTGCCGATTGAAAGACCGCAATGCAGACTCGAACGCGCGCACAGCGGCGAGAGTTCCCGGGCTGGGCGGCCGCTTTGGCGGAGCCGGAGCGGGAACCGGTCGCGTTGGTAACACACGCCGGCGAGTTGGTAGCGCTCGCGCAGCATGCTTTGGATGTTTCGTACGCTGAACCGACCTGGTACTTCTGCTTAACTGTTTAGTAGATGCCGGTTTCCTGGATGATGCCTTTGCAGCGTGGCGCGCCGGCCGATGAGTCGACTTTGCCGCAGGGCGCGCCGTCTTGCGAGTGGCAACGCCTTTTTTCGCCGTTGCAGCCTTCAACTTTTTTTTAGCCGGAGCTTTCGCACTCTTTGCCGAGAGTTTGGTTGCACGAGGTGACGATGTAATCCGCCCAGGACGTTGCGGTTTTCTAGCAGCCTTCTTTGCCTTGGTGGTGGTCCTGGATTTTTGAGAGGCCGCCGAGCGCCTCTTTGTTGTTTTTGTAATAAGGCCGCTCATGGTCTCCTCGGTGTTCCGGCTTGAGAATGAACCAACTCTTTGCTTGAATCCTGCTCTCAATTCGGCCAGTTGATGTGCTTTTTATATCAATAATTTATCAACCAGTCAAGAAAATAGCTCACGTACGTATCGCATGTCCTTATCCAGACCTCAACCCGAGGTTAAGGACCCGTCTGTCGGCCCAGACAAGGACCCAACTCTTAATCGCCTGCAATGAAACGGCTAAACCCGACAAGCAGGCTGGCGGCTACCGAGGCCGGAAAGCCCTCGCTTAAAACTAACAAATCCAGCTAGTTAAAAGGAACCGGGGATTTTGCTACAATGGACCTCGCCTTCTAACCTATACTCTTAAACTATTTAACGGATGGATACGCGAGATCGAGCTGAACCTGATCGAAGCCAGCGGCTTGCAGGGCGGCGTGTCGTCGTGACCCGACAGACGTCCCAGGCAGGCAATCTGGCCGTAGCACTCCAAGCCCTCGGGGCAGACGTACTCATAATCCCCTCGATAGCCACCATCGCGCCGGATGACTGGGGACCGCTCGACCAATGCATCGCCCGTCTCGAATCCTACGACTTCATAGTGCTTACCAGCGCTAACGCCCTCAAGTTTCTTGCCGAAAGACTGGTCGAAAGGCGTGTAGACGGCGTCAAAGCCCTGAGCAAGTGCCGTCTTTGCGTGATCGGGTCGGCCACCGCCAATGCGGCGTCGGACCTTGGCCTGACACCTTTTCTAATTCCCGAGGCGGCAGACGCCGAAAGCCTGCTGGAGTCGATCCGCCAGAGACTCGGGGGCGATGCCGCTATAGCGGAAAAGACATTCTTGATCCCGCGCTCAAGCATCGCACGAGAAGTATTGACTCAAGGACTGTCAGAGCTTGGAGCGACAGTCGACGCGGTGGACGCGTACAAGACGGTTGTGCCCACCGCAGACCCGGCGCTGCTCGAGCGGCTCTCTGAAAAGGCGATAGACGCGATAACATTCACAAGTCCTTCAACCGTAAACAACTTTTTTCTAATTCTCGGGAGGGATCAAGCCCTAGAAGCGTTGAGAGGCGCGCTTGTTGCGTGCATCGGGCCGGTGACGGCAAAAGCGGCTGAAGAGATCGGCCTTCAGAATGTATTTTGCCCGAGCTCGTACGACACTGAATCGCTTGTCGCGGAGATTTTGAACCGTCTCTAGACGAATATTTCTGTGCAGTAATTGCGATGAAGTGCGTTCAATCTATCAAAACCGGTTTACCAGAGGCTGTAATCAAAATGAAAGATAACTGTGGCTCCATCGATCAGGGGCGTCTGCTCCGCCGTCACATGCTGTGGGTTCGGGCGGTGGCGATAGCCTCCGTTTTGGGTGTTCTTGCGGTCGGATTTCCTGTGGGTTTGGCAGTTGGCCGCGAACTGTCAGGGCAACGATCAAATCAGGATCCGCAGGAGCCAGTAAGACTCAAGACAACCTTAGTTCAGGTTCCGGTGACGGTCACTGACAGGTCGGGCAATTTTGTAGGCGACCTTTCACAGAAGGACTTTGCGGTTTACGAAGATGGCAAGGTGCAGCAGATCTCTTTATTCACCGCGATAAAGCAGCCGTTCACGACGGTGCTGGTGTTGGACACGGCAAATGCCACCGACTCCCGGCTGGCAGCCATCAAGAGCCTCGCTAACGGATTCGTCAAACAACTGCAGCCCGGCGACCGCATGATGATCATCGCATTCGACAACGAAGTGCGAAAACGGACTGAGTTCACTTCGGACCAAGCCGAACTGGAAGCTGCGATCAAGAGCATCGAATCGGGTTTCGGCAAACTACTTTACGAAGCCATGGTCAAAGCTTTTGAAGAGCTACGGGACATTGAAGGCAAGCGATCGGTGGTCCTACTGAGCGACGGGGTCGACCTGAAAAGCATCGAGGCCACAGCCGACAGCGTCACCAGGCTTGCGGAGGAGGTCGCTGCATCGGTCTACGTCGTAAAAATCGAAACCAGATGGTTCCTCGAGGCACAGGGCAGGAAACAGAAAGCGGAGTACGGCGATCAATCCAAGGTGCCCGTTCAGGTGGACGGCCGGATTCCCCTGCCACCGGATTTCGGGGGCCCAGACCCCACACCTGTGGGCATTCCCAAACCTCCAAAGCCAAAGATCGAAATCGGGCCTCCGCAAGCGCCCCCGGTAATCGTGGGCGACGGAACGCACACTCAGCGGATCGGCGGTTCCGCCTCGGCCGACCCGATATCGGCAAATCTCGATCGGCTCTATGCTGAAGCCGACGCCTTCATGCAGTCGGTGACGGGACGAACAGGCGGCCGAGTAATCGGCGCGGAGACTTTTGAGACCTCCCGCTCGGCGTTCATCAGGATCGCTGAAGAGATGAGGAGCCAGTATTTGCTGGGGTACTATCCAGCCGCGCACCCGAAGAGGGACGACCGGCTCCGGAAGATTCGCGTCGAAGTTTCAAGGAGGGATGTCCAGATAAGAGCGAGACAGGGCTACAGGCCAACCGATTAAAGGGCACCCGCCTTCCCATCAAGCCGAAATCGCACGTGTGACACACTAATTGGTGTATCCTGACCTCCCGCCGGCAACCCTCCATCCAACTGATGGTATCGGTTTTTTGGCGATGACCGTTATATTGCTGAACTTGCAAACGCGAACTCGCTGACTGCCCGTTCCGGCACAAAGCTTGCCGTTAACCGGGCGGATTTATGAAGTTTGAAGCGATTGTTGCGGCAATATTGGAGGAAACATGAAGCGCGCTCTCCCGATAGTCCTCACGATTCTTATCGCGCTCCTCGCCGCCCGCGGGTCGATGGCCCAGACAAGGCCGATCACGGATGAAGACCTTCAGGACACCAGTGATGTAGACGACTCCGCACCGGCACCACGCGTGGCGCGAATCAGCTTTATTGATGGTGATGTATCGTTCCTGCGAGCCGGCGTAACCGACTGGGCTCCGGCGGTTCGAAATCTACCACTGCTGGCAGGTGACCAGCTTTATACCCCTCAGGGTGCTCGGGCGGAGATTCAACTCTCCTCCGGCACCTTCGTTCGCCTATTAGACAACTCTACTCTGAGCTTCAGCGAACTCTCTGACTCATCGACACAGCTTGAAGTCATCGAAGGATCAGCGCTGATAAGATTTGCCGGACCGGCTAATCGTTCAGGAAGATTCGAACTCGACACGCCGGCAGCGGCGGTGGTTCTAACCAGCTCCGGAACGTACAAGGTGACGGTTATCGGGCGGGATGAATCAGAGATCGCCGTTCACGAGGGTGTTGCCGAGGTCTCCACCGATGATGGGTCGATTCGGGTTAGATCGGGTTACCGATTGAGCGTGAACAGCGCTAGCTCGAGTCACATTCAGTTGGTTGCAGACAACTTTGGGGACTGGTGGAACGATTGGGACTACGACACGGGACTCGCGCGACAGACATCACCCGAGTACGTGAGATCGTACGAAAGCAACTACCAGACGTTTTACGGCGCTGACGACCTCACGAGCTATGGTTCGTGGGTCGACAATTCAGACTACGGATACTGCTGGGTTCCCAGAGTGAGCTCCGGATGGGCCCCTTATCGTTACGGCCAGTGGCTGTGGGTTCCGAGCACCGGCTGGACGTGGCTGGCTGACGAGCCCTGGGGTTGGGCGCCATATCACTACGGCCGATGGTCGCTTGTACCCGGTCTCGGTTGGGCCTGGGTACCTGGTTTCAGGAGGCCAGGTCTGCAATATGCGTACTGGGACTATCGATGGAGGCCGGCGCTGGTGACGTTCTTTAATTATCCGAGCGGACGGGGGAATTACGTCGGCTGGTATCCGCTGGCTCCCGGACAAAGATGGCATCGACCGGATTGGCACAGGAACGATGAGCGATCTCGCCTTCACTATCCTGGGGACCGTGGTAACTGGCAGCGCCCTGGGGATGAGCGTAGATGGATCGATCCTCGCCGGCCACCCGCGGGTGTGACCAGCGTTCCGGTTGAAGCATTTCAGCGTCCCACTAAGTCGGCAGGCTTGGTAGGCAATCTGAACGGCGGGTTCGTACAGGGTACAAATGGTAGCGCACGGCCCGGGTTGCCTGACATCAAGCCGCTGCCGATTGCAACGCGGCCCGCGGGCGACGCCGCTCGACATCGCGTATTCACGCCACCTCAAGACGTAGAGTCGCGGCCGGTTGTCGTGCGAAACCAGCCGTCGAATACGAACAACGAGTCAAACGTTCGCCGAGAACGTCGCCTCATTTCGCCTCGTCCTATACAGATCGGCTCGGACGATGGGTCGGGATCGTCGCATCCGCGTAAGAACGAAAACGGCCCCGTAATCGTTCCTATACCGGACACTCGAAGTTCGGAGGAAAGGCATAAGGACAAAGATAGGAACCGGGTCAATCTGCCTTCGGCGAATGGCGGAGACAACACTGGCAAGGCAGGTAACGGACAGAACCAGTCCGATGATGAGTCCCGCCGCAAAGCCGAGCGTGAAGAGCGCCGAAGGTTGAGAGACCAGCAGAACGGATCACTTAACACAGGCGGCAACGGTTCGGGCGGCAACGGTTCGAACGGCAAAGCGCCGAGCGGTTCGGGCGGCAGCGGTTCGAACGGCAAAGCGCCGGGTGGTTCGGGCGGCAGCGGTTCTGGCGGCGCCAACAACAACCAATCCGGAGGCGACAGCCGCGGACGAAGCTTCGATTACGAGCGTAGGAATCGAGAAAAAGATGATCGTCCGAATCAGATTGTGCACCAGCCCGAGAGTAATCACGTACGTTCGGGATCGGGTGGCAACTCGGACAATGGTGGTTCGAAGAATAATACCAATAACACGCATCAGGAGAACAAGCAGCAACAACAGCAGCAGCGAGAAGAACGTAAGAACGACGCCGGACCCAAGAAGCATTGAGTCCGCGATATTCAGCACAGTTGTAATTCGCTCTCTTCCTTTCGAATTAGTTTGGGTGGCACGGACTGGGCGGATGAACAAGGCGAAATTAGTTTAAGACACCCCATCTGCTTCATCCTCCTTCGCCCTTTCATCCGTCTGGTCGGTGCCACCCGACCTCTTTTATTTGAGGCCAGTCCTCACATCACATCGCTTTAAGAGGGCCTATGCTGATACTCAGACTGCTACTCACTTCGCTTTTCGTCTTCACCACTTCTTTTCAGGCAGGACCATTTCAGAACCAGAATCAATCAAGGGGAAAGAACGGAAACCCGAGTTCATCAAACCCGCAACCAACCTTAAACCCGCACCCCCTTCCCACGCCGGTATCCACGACCGAACGAGCTCCGATCACGATCAACGATGGACCCATCAATTTGGGTGTAGACCTCGTGGTGCTGGATGCTCTGGTGTTGCACCAGAAGACCGGCAGGATTGAAGGGGCTTTGAAGGCCACCGATTTTGTGCTCCAGGAAGATGGAGTGCAGCAGCAAATAACGCATTTCAGCCAGGATACTCTACCGCTTTCGGTCATCTTCCTGGTTGACCGAGGCGGGTGCCTCGATCCATTTAGTGAGAAGGTACGACAGGCTACGCAGGAGGCTCTCATACGCCTGAAGCCTAAGGATGAAGCAGCGCTGATGGCGTTCGCGGACGATACCGCGCTGGTCACCGATTTTACGACACGTCGCGAACGCATTGCGCAGGGGCTTGACCGGCTTCCGCCGCACAATGAATCGGCCGCGCACTGCTTCAGTGAGGCGTTGTACCGGGCGGCAGATTACATGCGTCAAGCGGGCAACCCTGATGGAAGGCGCGTGATTATCGTGCTAACCGCGATCACTACGCATTGGGATTGCGGAGGGCATTCAGGTGAACAAGCTCGACAAGCGCTGCTCGAGAGCGGCGCGGTTGTTTGTGCGGTGATACCCAAGACCCCGGGTCAGAGGTTGGAAAGCGGGATTATGCGCGCGGCCGCTGGATTGGGTGGGTTCGGCGGCGCACGAGTTTTCAGCCTCAACAAGATAGTCGAGGAGACCGGCGGCGAGATGATGACCGACAAGCCCGCAGTCTTGGACCAAACCTTCCATGATTTGATCGACCATTTGCGAACGAGATACAGCCTGGGCTTCGTGTCGAGCAACACAAAACGCGATGGTACGTTTCGGAAGCTGAAGTTAGATCTCGCCCAGGGAGCACAGAGCGCAGCGGACAAGCTGGTTGTAAAGACGAAGAAAGGGTACTACTCGGGGAGGAAGTAGTTCTGAGTTCTGAGTTCTGAGTTGCTGGGTGCTGAGTTCGGGTGCTGGTGTTACCCCGAAGGGGTTGCGCCCAGAACTCAGAACTCCCCAAGACCCTCCTTGACACTGCCTGCCGGGGTGGCTATTTTCGCTCGGCCATGGCCGAGCCGATTGACGCACTTCGCTGGATATTCCTCAACAAGAAAGACGAGGCCAGATGCGGCTGGCGCATAGCGGCCTTTTTGCTCGCGTTTATCGTTTCGGGCATCTTGTTCGGAGGACTCATTACCGCGGTGGCCAGGCTAATCCCCGCCCTCGGCTACCTCGCAGTCGAACCTTCACCCTCCGGCGAATTCGTAAGCGGTCATGAACTGGCATATCTCGCCAGCGACAAACTGATCACCCTGATTGCAACGATCTCGGCGACTGCGTTTTGCGCGGTTCTGCTCGAACGACGAACCTTCAGCTCGATAGGCTTCAAACTGCACCCCGGTTGGCTGCGAGATCTGGCAGTCGGGTCGCTAGTGGGCTCCGTAGCTTTGGCCTGCGCGGTAGGGATTGTAATGCTGAAGCACGCCGCGGACTTCCAACTCCGGAGCGATCGTGCATTCTCACTTGTCGTATCGCTTGGTTTCTCCTTGTTGTTCATGTTTGTAGCCGCGGCCACCGAAGAGCTGCTATTCAGGGGATTCGTATTTCAGGCGCTGGCTTACGATCTCGGCCCAGTAGTCGCAGTTCTGGGGACATCGATACTCTTCGGTGTCCTGCACATACCAAACCCCAACTCCACACTGTTCTCTACGATCAACACAATCCTGGCTGGAATCTGGTTGGGAATCGCG
Source organism: Blastocatellia bacterium (assembly GCA_035315885.1). Taxonomy (GTDB): domain Bacteria; phylum Acidobacteriota; class Blastocatellia; order UBA7656; family UBA7656; genus DATFXM01. The sequence continues at coordinate 15,905 of DATFXM010000114.1, read as the reverse complement.
TATCTGAAAACCCGAAGTCTCTGGTTTGCCACCGGCTTGCACTTTTCCTGGAATTTTGTGCAGGCCTCGATCTTTGGTCTTCCGGTAAGCGGCCTCACCGTGCTGCAGAAGATGTCGCTCCTTCAGGGCTCGTCGGGAGAACCTCGTTGGCTAACCGGATTGGATTACGGACCCGAAGGCGGGCTTGCGGCGACTCTGACGCTGGCAGCATCCACGGTCCTGATACTCAGGGCTGACTGGTTGCGCGTGACCGAAGAAATGAAGTTGGCCACCAGGCACGGCGCTCGCTATTCAATGCCGAGCATTAGTTAGGAAGCAGGCAGTAAGGCGGAGTCCGCAATACTCAGAACTCCGTACTCAGAACTGATACGGCCCGCCGAGGGTTCTACACCGAAGCGGGCCGTCGTTTCTAGTGAAGCAGGTTCTTAAGAATTCTTCTCGGCGATGTCTCCGATGATCGGGAGCTTCCACATTTGTCCCTGATTGGCCTTGACCATCGCGAGTACGTGAATTATCAGCAGCACAATCAATACCGCTAAACGCACAACCAGCAGTATCAGCCCCGCGCCGGCGGTGGCAAGTCCCACGCCGCTTGCAGAAGGAGCCATCATGCTTCCGACGCCGAGCACAGCGCCCAATATCGCAAACACAATCCAGATCGCTACCCAAACCCCAAATAGCAGCAGACCCTGAATCGAATGAAATCTCAGGAACCGATTCTCCTTCGGTTCGGTGGCCAGCCAGAGAATGCACGGCACGAGATTTATGCAGCAGAGACAGGACGGCAGATAGTTCAACAACGCGGCAACGTTGTAGTCCAGGTTGCCGACTTTCGTCTTCTCCGGAGTCGAACCCGGAGGCGGCGGCCCACCGTACCCTCCACCCTGCTGATATCCACCACCCTGACCATATCCATACGGCGGCTGACTACTCATCTATGCATCCTCCTTTTTAGTAGCGAGATTGTCGCTGGATAACTGCCCTGATGACGCCGCGCCATATTACTAGACGGCCTCGGCCCCTACAAGCATTCATTTCACAGTCTGAAGTGCTTCAACAGAAAAGTCGCCATCCCGAAATAGAAAAAGAAAGTCACCGCGTCTGTGATTGTTACAACGAAGAAGGATGATGCCAACGCCGGATCCAGCCTGAACCGCTTCAGCAGTACCGGCACCAGTGTCCCCAGAATTCCGGCTACGAACAAGCTCAACAGCATCGTCAGCCCAAGCACACCCCCAAGCCTGGCACTTGTCCACAACGAAACGACACCCGCGACCACCAACCCCACAACTACGCCATTGATCAGACCGACCAGCGCTTCTTTGGTAATCACTCTCTTGCCCGTTTCCCAGCTCACCTCTCCCAGCCCTATCCCTCGAACCACCACCGTCATTGTTTGAGTCGCCGCGGTGCTGCCCATTGTTGCGACTACGGGGATGAGGATCGCCAGCCACACCGCTTGCTCGATTGTCACAACGTAGAACTGGACTATGGCTACTACCACCAGGGCGGCGAGGAGCGAGAGCATAAGCCAGGGCAAACGCCGCATCACCGAATTAATCGACGAACCAAGCGCTCGATCATCCGCCTCGACCCCGGCCAACGCGTAAATATCTTCGGTAGCCTCCTCTCGCATGACGTCGATGATGTCGTCGACTGTGATAATACCAACGAGCTTGTTCTCTTGATCAACAACCGGCACGGCCAGCAAGTTGTATGTCGCAACGATTCGGGCCACTTCTTCCTGGTCAGTATCTGTAGCGACCTTGATTACGTCGCTGATCATGATCTTTCTGAGCGGCGTCGAAGGCTGGTTGAGCAAAAGCTGTCTGAGGCTGACCACGCCGAGCAGGTGATTTCGAGAGTCGACGACGTAGAGGTAAAACGCCATCTCGAATTCTTCGCTTCGGCGCTGCAGCGCGGTGATGGCTTCCGATACGGTGACGTCTTCGTCGAGCGCGAAGTAGTCCGGGGTCATTATCCGACCGGCGGTCTCGTCTTCGAAGCCCAACAACTCGTTCACCACCGTCGAGTGTTCAACCTTCATTGCGTCGAGCAGGTCGTCCCGCAGCTCCTCGGGCATTCCCGATACCAGCAGGGTCGCGTCGTCGGATGGGAGTTCCTGCAACAGGCGAGAGACTTCTTCGCGCCCCAAAGTCGCGAGCAGTTCTACGGCCTTGTCGGTTTCCAGTTCGGAGACGGCTTCGGCGGCCTTCGGAAGCTCGCTGCGGACCAGAGCCTTGAAAAGGCTTTCACTGTCGTTTTGAGGGAGTTGGCCGAGGACTTGAGCGATGTCCACGGGGCGGAGTTTTATGAGGAGGTTAAGCGCGTTGGACAGAGCGCCGCGGCGAATCAACCGGCTGATAGAGTCCAGCATCAGTTTTTGCCGCTGCGCCTGCATCCGAATCGCCTCCGCTACGTGTCATAGGTTTTGATGAATTTGTGAACACCGTGCTACACCGCACTGGACTACGAACCTCGAACCTCAAACTGCGAGTTAAATCCTTGCTTTCTTATAACACAGCGAATCAACCAAGGAAAGCAATGAGTTCTGAGTCCTGAGTAATGCAGTAGGCAGTATGCAGTAGGCAGTATGCAGTAGGCAGTGAGCTATGATGCAAAACTTGAAAACAGAGCAGCGAAGCTCAAAATCAAAAACCAACTAGCTACTGCCTTACTGCCTACTGCATACTGCCTACTGCATCATGCGATACGTGAAACCGGAATTCTTTGCACGTGACACGGTCGAAGTAGCCCGAGATCTGATAGGCACCATTCTGGTCCTCGGAGGCTGCGAGGGACGCATAGTTGAGACCGAAGCCTACACAACCGATGCCGCGTCTCATTCGGTAACCCGCAAGAACCAGGCCGCCACCATGCGTGAATCCTTCGGGCGAGTCTACGTCTATTTCATCTACGGCATGTACTACTGTCTGAACTTTACAGCTGACCGATCCGGCCCCGGTGCAGTACTGATCAGAGCAGCGGAGCCGCTGACAGGCCTCGATCTGATGGCGAGCCGAAGGGGCGTTTCGGATCCGCAGCGACTTGCGAGCGGGCCCGGCCGTCTCTGCGAAGCGTTCGGCATTGATCTCACTCACAACGGCAAGCTCATCGGAACCGAAATCAAACTCAAGCCGGCGAGCGTTCCGCCGCCAGTATCGAGCAGCAAACGCATCGGTATCTCAAAAGCAATGGAACTCGAATGGCGCTTCTTTGAAAAGGGCTCCCCCTTCGTAAGCAGATGAACTTACCAAATACTAAGTCCTGAGTCCTGAGTCCTGAGCAAGGAGCGTGATTCAGAACTCAGACTTCAGAAACTCACGACTCGGACTCAGTACTTGTTCCCCTCAAGACCTGATTGTTAGAATCGTCCATTCCCATGCAACTCAAGAACGATCTGATTGTTCGAGCCGCGAGAGGCGAACACGTCGACAGAACGCCGGTGTGGATGATGAGACAGGCGGGCAGGTACCTCCCGGAGTATCGCGCCGTCCGCAAGGATATCGACTTCCTTACCCTGTGCAAGACCATCGACCTTGCTGTGGAGGTGTCGCTTCAGCCTTATCGAATACTCGACGTAGACGCGGTAATAATGTTCAGCGACATTCTGATCCCGGTAGAGGCCATGGGGCAGGAAGTTCAGCTCACCGAGAAAAAGGGCCCGGAGCTGCCAGACCCGATAAGATCTCGCTCTCAAGTAGACCGGCTCATCGTACCCGACCCGCTCGAAAAAACCGGTTTTGTGATGGAGATCATTCGCACGCTGCGCAAGGAGCTCGACGGAGCAGTGCCGTTGATCGGTTTTGCCGGTGCCCCCTGGACTCTCGCGGCCTACATGGTTGAAGGCGGTGGGTCGAAAAACTACGCTGAGATAAAGCGAATGATGTTTGCAGAGCCGGCGACTCTGCACGCACTGCTTAACAAGATTTCGGATGCGATAATCCTGTACCTGAACGCTCAAATAGAGGCGGGGGCACAGTTCATCCAACTGTTCGATTCCTGGGCCGGCGAGTTGTCTAAGGCCGACTACACGGAGTTCGCCCTGCCGTACGAACAGAAGATCTTTGCTGCGTTGAACCGTCGCGCCGCGCCGGCGGTCTTGTTCATCAACGGCTGCGGGCATTTCCTCGAGTTGATGGCGACCAGCGGCGCCGACGTTCTGAGCATCGACTGGCGCATAGATCTGGAAGAAGCTCGCCGGCGTATCCCGACGAGCCTTGCGATCCAGGGAAACCTGGACCCTTGCGTGTTGCTGTCCAATCCAGGTGTGATAACAGAAAAGGCCCACGAACTAATCCGAAAGGGCGGCGGTCACCGGCATATACTCAATCTTGGCCATGGAATACTCCCGATGACACCGGTAGAAAATGCCCGCGCGTTCATCACCAGCGCTAAGAGAACGGCGCTTTGACTCGACTGATCAAGTGATCTCGAAATCATGGTGAGCAATCAAAGAGGTGAGAGGCTCGGCGTGTTGCTGTTCAATCTCGGCGGTCCGGAGACGCTTGCCGACGTCAGGCCTTTTCTGTTCAACCTCTTTGCAGATCCAGACATTATCAGGCTCCCGTTGCGCTCCATGCAGAAGCCGCTTGCGTGGGCAATCTCAACTCAGCGGTATCGGAAGTCTCAGTCGTACTACAGGCAGATCGGCGGAGGGTCACCGCTGCGACGAATAACTGACCAGCAAGCCCATGCACTGGAGCTTGCTCTTGCCGCTCGCGGCATAACCGGCCGCGTGTACGTAGGCATGAGGTATTGGTGGCCGATGATTGAACAAGCGCTTGAACAGATCAGCTCAGATCAGATCACGCACCTCGTAGTTCTGCCGCTCTATCCGCAATACTCGATTTCAACCACCGGGTCCAGCCTGAACCGGATGAATCAGTTGTTCGGTCAGAACGGCAAGCCGCCGGCAGTTTCGGTGATTGAAAGTTGGCAAGCGGAACCTGCGTACATCGACGCGCTCTGCCGGACAATCAAAGAGGAGCTGGATCAGTTCCCGACTTCTGATCCCGCGGCAACCCATATAGTGTTCAGCGCTCACAGTGTTCCGGTCAGCTACATCGAAGAGGGAGATCCCTACCTTAAGCAGACTCAAGAGACCGTCAGCGAAACCGTTGCCAGACTTGGCCGGGATCGCCCTCACTCGCTTTCGTTTCAGAGCAAGGTTGGACCGGTGAAGTGGCTTCGACCTTCCACCGACGAGACAATTCGACGCCTGGCGGCCGAAGGTGTAGACCAGGTGCTGTTGGTCCCGGTCAGCTTTGTTTCTGAACACATTGAAACGCTTTACGAGCTCGACATACTGTATCGCGGCGTCGCCGAGGAAGTCGGCCTCAAACATTACCGACGAGCACCGGCCCTGAATTGCCGGCCCGACTTCATAGAAGCGCTTGCGGGGCTGGTCGAGCGCAACCTCGAAGGTTAAGAACTATCATGGCCACTGCTTCCAGACGCGTCATAGTCATCGGCGCTGGGCTGTCCGGTTTGGTGTGCGCCCATCGACTGAAGCAACTTGGTCTGGACGTTTTGGTGCTGGAGAGATCGGAAATCCCAGGCGGGGTGATTCGAACAGACAGAGTCGATGGCTACCTCATCGAACGAGGTCCCAACAGCTCGCAGGGCACCGAAGACTTGCTGAACCTCATTGATGAACTGGGTGAGAATGACAGTGTAGTTGAAGGTGACCCGAAGGCTCCGGCGTACGTGTATTTTGGCGGACGTCTCCACGCCGTTCCCTCCGGACCGGGCGCATTCCTCCGAAGCAAATTGTTGAGCGCACGCGGCAAGCTGAGAATACTCGGCGAGCTATTCGTCTCGCCCAGCGCCGGCGATGGCGAGGAGAGCCTCGCGTCATTTGCACGGCGGCGAATTGGCTCCGAGGCCGCGGAACGGCTGGTCGCGCCGTTTGTTTCCGGAATCTTCGCAGGCGATGCAAACCAGTTGAGCGCTCAGGCAGCTTTTCCACGGCTCGCGAACCTTGAAAAAAAATACGGCGGGTTGATCAAAGGGTCGATCGCAAAAGCTCGTGAAGCGCGAAAGGCAAAGAAAGGCGCAGCGCAGGTTCTTGAGAAGGCAGCGCCTGCACGACGCCATCTGGTGTCTTTCGTAGATGGCATGGCCCATCTTCCCCGGATTCTTGCGAGAAGTCTGGGCGAGGACTTCGTTACCGGGATCAGCGACTGCAACATTCACACGATTGACGCAACCGATTCGTCGCAGTCGCCTGGTCGCCCGCGTTTTTCAGTGGAGTTCATTCGTGACGGCCGAAAGGAGAGCGTGGGCGCCGAACAATTAGTGGTGGCAACACCCTCGCAGGCAGCGGCGGAATTGCTCAGGACCGTTTCCTCAGATTTGAGTGACAGCCTTGAGGAGATCCTCTACCCGCCGCTTGCGATTGTTTATCTCGCTTACTCGAAGTCAGCGGTGTCGAACCCGCTACAAGGATTCGGGTTCCTGGTTGCGCCTTCGGAGCCGTTGCGGATACTCGGATGCGTTTGGAGTTCGAGCCTGTTCCAAGGCCGTGCGCCTGAGGGCATGGCGCTGCTGACGGTGTTCGTGGGAGGCGCGCGACATCCCGAACTAGCGCTACTTCCCGACGACGAGCTGGTCTCGACGGTACATGCGGACTTGCGACGGGTTCTGCAAATATCAGGCGACCCGCGAGTCATCTCGATCACCCACTACCAGCGCTCGATTCCTCAATACAATCTGGGACACGCCGACCGCGTAAAAAAAATTGAACAACTGTTAAATGAAATCCCCGGCCTTTTCCTCGTTGGAAACTACTTGCATGGCGTTTCAACGGGGGATTGCGTTTCGCAAGGCGAATTGACGGCAAGAAGAGTTGTCGGGCCATCTGACGGCTGATCGGCGGTTTGATCGTCCGGCGGCTCCGCGAAAGACTCTTGCAACGCTTACTTAAAATCCACCGGCAATAAGAACACTAAAACCCGCGTTCAAGACGTTTACAATTGACAACGAGGGCGATGCCGCTTAACATCGAACCCGCCTTAGTAAGCAACGCACTCTAAGCGTCTTTCGGTGTCTGCACAACTCTCAAACGCCGAAAGGGCCTGCCCCCCCTGAAGCGCATTGCAATTACGAAGTCTTTCCACGTTTGTCCGACGAAGAGTCAATGGGGTGTATCCGACTCGACTTCCCTTTTTCTCTCACAATCCGGAGGAGTAATTATGTCCAGAGAGCACGCAAAAGTGGGTAACGAAAATATCCTCGCCAGCATTTTGGCCCCGCGCTCAAAGCCCGTCGTAGGGCTCGGTGTCGCGATCGTAATCTTCGCCTTAGTTCTCGGTACCGTTTGCGGGTATCGGTCCGTATCCGCCTGGGCTCGCAAGCCCGTCAGATCAACCGCACGTAGATCTGTGAAGCCGGCCCGCATAGTTCAAAGCGGCGCTCCGTTCATAAACCTGGACGAAGCACAGGAAATCACGGTTAACTCCTCCGAATCAGCGCTGATGGCGCGCGCTGCCTCTTCAGCCACGGTCAAACCGCTCTCGCTTGTGTCAGGCGATTTTGATGGAGACGGAGTCCCCGACCTCGTCGGCGGTTACTCCGACAACGGCAGCGATATGATTTCAATGTTCCGCGGCAACGTAAGCGCCGCTTTCCCTCATTCCAGCGAAGCAACCGCCAGTCGCTTGAGCGGCAAAAACGATGAGGGCCCGTTCTTTTCGTCTGGGAACACGTTCGCTCCGCCGGTCAGACCCGACTTCATGGCCGCGGGCGATTTCGATGGCGATGGAAAGCTCGACGTAGCGCTTGCTTCGCGCGACAGCAATCAGCTCTTTTGGCTCTCGGGTGATGGCACTGGCGGATTTGGAAGAGCCAACTGGATCGATTTGCCGGGCAACGTCACTGCGATGTCCGCGGCGGACCTGAACCGTCGCGACGGCGCGATCGATCTTGCCGTAGCAGTTTCCGAAGCCTCCGGCGCACGGTTGATGATCTTCGAAGGCCCAAATGGCGCCCTCCTCTATCCGCCCGAATCATTCGGCCTTCCGGCCGAGACGACTTCTATTGCCGTCGGCTATCTCGACGATGACAGCTTCGCCGACGTCGCAGTTTCAGCGGGTAAACAACTCGTTGTAATTCATGGTCGTGACCGGATGCTGTCGATAGCTGACCAACGAGTCGCACCGGCTGCTAGAGTCGAGAGGCGAAGCTTTCCATTTCAGCTCAAGGCAGTCGCCACTGGTGACTTCACCGGAGACGTCAAGACCGACCTTGCAGTGCTCTCTGAGGACGGAAGCGTCGACTTGTTGTCTTCTTCCACCGGAAAGAAAAACAAGGGCCGGATAGGCAGTCTGGCCGACTGGTCCAGCAAGCGACTCGCAGCAGGACCCTTTCCCTCGGCGTCGAAGTTGACGGCCTCACATTTGTCGAGCCTGCCAGTAGACAGCCTTGTGCTGAGCGATGCGTCAAACAACAACCTCAGCATCATCACCGACGGATCCACAAAAGAACGAGCAGCGTCGCCCTCGGCCGCTCAATGGCCGGACGTAGTGTCGGCATCAGTCGAACTGGACGGCGGAGCCACCGCTGTCGTGAATTCTCGAGTCAACAGCGACGCGCTTTCAGACCTCGTGGTGCTCCGCGAAGGATTTGTAGCGCCGGTAGTCGTTCCTTCGCTGCCGTTGATGACCTTTACCGTGACCACCACAGCGGACAACGTGGCCGGATCCCTCAGGGCTGCGATCCTCGCGGCAAACGCCAATTCGGGTGCAGATACAATCTCCTTTGCCATCGGGTCCGGCCCGCAAACGTTGACTCTGACCGCGGACCTTCCCGCAATAACCGACCCGGTAACAATTGACGCCACAACGCAACCAGGTTTTGGCGGCACTCCGATTATCACCATCAACGGCGCCGGAACTGTTTCAGGCATCGTGTTCAAGGTCAGCGGCGGCTCGTCCACAATCCGCGGCTTCGCCATCGGCAACGCTAGTCAACAGCCGATTCAGTTCATCCTAAACGGAGGAAACTTCGCCGAAGGCAACTACCTCGGAACAGATATCGCCGGCACTTCAGCGGTGCCTAATACCACCGGCCTTCTGGTGTACGGCACGCCTAACAACACGATAGGAGGCACAACCGCGGCAGCCCGAAACGTACTCTCAGGAAATAGCCGCGATGGAATAGAGATCTCCGCGCCGGGCGCCATAAACAATGTCGTCGAAGGCAACTACATCGGCGTTACTGCCGCAGGCAACGCTGCGCTCGCAAACGGACGCCATGGCGTGTTCCTCAACGCAATTCAGAACAAGATAGGAGGAACAGCCGTTGGTGCAGGGAACGTGATCTCCGGCAATACGATGAACGGCATTCAGATCTTCGAAAATGCGCCGGGCACCTCAAACCTGGTACAAGGTAACTTCATCGGCACAGATGCCGCGGGAACCACCGCGATTCCTAATCAACAAGAAGGCATTCTCGTGTTCAACTCGGCTTCTAACACCATCGGCGGATCCGTCGTCGGAGCCGGAAATACGATCGCCGGAAATGGCATGTCGGGAATCACCATCACCCAGGTAGACGGCAAGAATAACGTCGTTCAGGGTAACAGGATCGGTGTGACTGGAGTGCCAAACACCGGCAAAGGCATTCTGGTTTCCGACAGCTCCAGCAACGTGATCGGCGGCTCAGCGGTCGGTGCCGGAAACATCATCTCCTTCAACGGAGACGACGGCATCGCAATAATCGGGCAGTCGCTCACCAATTCGATCCGAGCGAACAGCATCTTCTCGAACACTCAGCTCGGAATAGACCTGGGCGACAATGGCGTGAGCGCCAATGATTCCGGAGACGGCGACAGCGGTCCAAACACCTTCCAGAACTTCCCGGTGTTGACCAAAGCTACCGGCGGCGCAAACACGGTTATCAAGGGCTCGCTCAACAGTCTTGCCGGTCGCACCTACACGCTCGACTTTTTTGCGAGCCCGGCTTGCGATGGGTCAGGCAACGGCGAAGGTCAGACGTATCTCGGATCGATCAACGTGAATACCGACGGGACCGGCAACGTGAATTTCACCGCGACTCTCGCGGTGGTGTCGTCTGGTGTTGCAACAGCTACGGCTACCGACTCCGACGGCAACTCTTCCGAGTTCTGTGTCTGTGTTCCAATCTGCACGTTTGCCCTGGCTCCCACCAGCCAGAACTTCACTTCGGCAGGTGGAAGCAACAGCTTTTCGGTAACTACATCGAACGGCTGTCCCTGGAATGCAGTCAGCAATGACGCGTTCATAACCATTACCTCCGGGGCCAGCGGCACCGGCAACGGCACCGTGAACTACAGCGTCGCGGCGAATACCTCGATAACCCCGAGAACCGGAACCATCACCGTCGAGAACCAGACGTTCACCGTCACTCAGGACGGTGCGCCATGCACGTTTGCCATTAACCCGACCAGCCAGTCGTTCTCGTCGGCCGGAGGAACAGGCACCGTGACGGTCACATCACCCACTGGATGCACCTGGACTGCTGTCAGCAATGACGGGTTCATAACGGTGACCTCAGGGTCCCCTGGAAACGGCAACGGCACCGTGGGGTACTCAGTCGCCGCTAAGCTGGACATCGGGCCACGCACAGGCACGATTACCATCGCGGGTCAGACTTTCACCGTCACTCAATCCGGTATCGACTGTACTTACATGATCTCGCCCACAAGCCAGACGTTCCCGGTGGGTGGAGGTACGGGTACGATCTCGGTCACTGCACCGGGCGGGTGTAACTGGACGGCAATGGCTAATGACGCGTTCATCACCGTTACGTCGGGCGCGAGCGGCTCAGGCAACGGAACGGTCGGCTACTCGGTTGACGCAAACCCGAATCCAGGGCAGCGAGTCGGGACAATCAACGTCGCCGGACAGACCTTCACCGTGACGCAGGGAGGGCTCGCGTCGTGTGTGTTCACCGTTTCGCCAACAAAGCAGGCGTTCCCCGACGTTGGAGGAACCGGAGTTGTGAACGTCACCGCTCCGTTCGGATGCGCGTGGACTGCCGTGAGCAATGACGGGTTCATCACGATCACTTCAGGTGCCGCGGGTTCAGGAAATGGCTCGGTGCTCTACTCGGTTGCCGCGAAGACCAACGCAGGAATCCGAACCGGTACGATGACCATAGCGGGACAGACGATCACCATACCGCAGGCGGGGACCTCGTGTCTGACTGGAATAAGTCCGTCGAATCTGTCGTTCACCTCGGCCGGCGGCAGCGGGTCCGTTTCAGTGACTGCGCCGATTGGATGCACGTGGCCGGTAACGAGTCTCGACAGCTTTATAACTGTGGTCTCGGGAGCAACGGGTACAGGTTCGGCAAAGGTCAAGTACAACGTAGCCGTTAATCCTTCGGCCGGTCCTCGAGTCGGTTGGGTGATCATCGGCAGCAAGGTGCACGCGGTCACGCAAACGGGAGTCGTCTGTACCTTCTCGATAAGTCCCACGAGTCAGGGATTCCCATCAACCGGCGGGTCGAGCTCCGTTGCGGTTTTCGGGCCGGCAGGCTGTGCATGGACGGCCGTCAGTAGTGATGGCTTCATCACCGTGACAAGCGGAGCCAGCGGCACCGGCAACGGCACGGTCAATTATTCGGTGGCGCCCAACTTGAGCGCTTCCGCGCGAAATGGATCGATAACCATCGCGGGATTGCTGTTCAGCGTCAGTCAGGATCCGGCGCCTGGGCCTTGCACTTTCTCGATCACGCCTCCATCACAGACGTTCACTTCGGTAGGAGGTACTGGGAGTATCAATGTCACAGCGCCCGGAGGTTGCCCGTGGACTGCGGTCAGCAATGACGGGTTCATAACGGTGACAGCCGGAGCTAGCGGGTCGGGCAACGGTACGGTGTCGTATTCGGTGGACGCAAACGACAGCGCCAATACGAGAATGGGCACGATAACCGTTGCGGGTCAGGTGTTCACCGTGACGCAGTCCGGCAACTGCACGTTCAACATCTCGCCCACCGGGGTCATCTTCGGAGCAGCAGGAGGTCCCGGAAGCGTATCGGTGATCACGCAACCTGGTTGTTCGTGGGGAGCAGTGACCAACGTAGGCTGGATAACGATCACGTCTTCGTCCAGCGGCACTGGCAACGGTGCCGTGTCTTATACGGTGTCGCACAATACCAGCGGCGCGAGCAGGACCGGAACCATAACAATCGCAGGCAAAATTCACACCGTAAAACAAGCGATGTGAAGCTTCATTGATAAGTTCTGAGTACGGAGTACTGAGTTCTGAGTGGCGAGGAGCGAACCGGACTGGTTCTTAACCCTCACTCAGAGCTCAGAACTCGGAACTCAGAACTTCCTCACGCCTCTAACGATTGTCGCCTTCACTTGTCCAGGGAGGTTCCATCCCGCGAAGGGCGTATTGCGGCTTTTCGATTTGAATTTCCGGGGGTCTACGGTCCATTCCTGGTTCGGGTCGAATATCGTTACATCCGCCGGCGAACCGGGCGCCAGCGTGCCTGCCGGCAAACCGAACGCCGATGCTGGGCCGCGAGTGAGCATATCAATAATCCTCGTGAGCGAGATACTCTCGCGTGTCAGGGTCTTCAACACGACTCCCAGAGCCGTCTCCAGCCCGATCACTCCGAATGGCGCGTGGTCAAATTCCAGCATTTTTTCGTCTTGATGATGTGGCGCGTGGTCCGTCGCTATCGCATCAATAGTTCCGTCTCGAACGCCTTCAATGAGCGCCTTTCGATCGGCTTCAGACCTGAGCGGAGGGTTCATTTTGGTATTGGTGTCAAAGCCCGCAACCGCTTCGTCGGTCAATGAAAGATGATGAGGCGTCACCTCGCAGGTTACCGGAACACCCTTGCGTCTTGCGATGCGAACCAGCTCTACTGATCGAGCGGTCGAAATATGCGCGATATGAACTCTTGCTCCTGTCAGTTCGGCGAGCATTATGTCGCGTGCTACATGCGAGTCCTCGGCCGCCGAGTTCATGCCTTTTAAACCGAGCAATGTGGAATAGCGACCTTCGTGCATCACTCCACCTGCCGAAAGGTCCAGGCACTGACAATGATCGACTACGACCAGGCGGTGGTCGCGCGCGTACTCCATCGCGTGCCGCATGACCTGAGCGTTCATCACTGGACGTCCGTCATCCGAAACAGCGACCGCACCGGCCGCTTTCATCTCGGCCATCTCCGCCAGCTCCTGACCCTTCGATCCGCGAGTGATCGCCCCTACGGGATAGACTCGGGCAAGTCCCGCTTCTCGAGCTTTGTCGACAACGTAGCGCGTAACCGAAGCATTGTCGTTCACCGGCTCTGTGTTGGGCATCGCGCAAATCGATGTGAATCCTCCGGCCACCGCCGCTGCAGCTCCGCTAACAATCGTCTCCTTGTATTCCTCACCGGGCTCTCGCAGGTGAACGTGCAGGTCGATAAAGCCCGGGGCGACGACGAGCCCGGTTGCGTCGATCACCTCTGCTCGATCGTCACTCAGTCCGTCACCGATCGACTTCACGTATCCGTTCTCTAGCAGCAGATCCGCGATGCCGTCGATATTCTGAGCCGGATCAACGACTCGCCCGCCCTTGATTAGAAGGCCCAACTCATCCTCCAACAATGTTGTTCGCCGGCCTGTTCGTCAGCCACCAGGTCTACGCTTCTGCGCCAACCAGGAGAAACAGGACCGCCATTCGCACCGCTACTCCATTCGTGACCTGATCGAGTATCAACGATTTAGCTCCATCCACTACGTCTGAGCTGATCTCAATTCCGCGATTGACCGGGCCCGGATGCATGACCATGCAATCGCTCGCGGCAAGTTCGAGGCGTTTCATAGTCAGCCCGTACTGAATCGAATACTCCTTGAGCGATGGGAAGAACGCGTCGGTCATGCGCTCGCGTTGTATGCGCAGCATCATCACGACGTCGGCGCCTTCGATAGCTTCTTCAACCGAGTCGAACACCTCGAGCGTGCCTTCCGCATGTTGAACTAGGCTCTCGTAATCAAGCGGGAGCAGGGTTCGGGGCCCTGCGATTCGAACGTGAGCACCGAGTGTGGTCAACAGGTGGGAGTTCGATCGAGCGACTCTGGAATGCATGATGTCGCCGATTATCGCAACTTGCCGGCCGGCGATTCCGCCTTTGTGTTCTCGAATAGTAAATGCGTCGAGCAAAGCCTGAGTCGGGTGTTCGTGAGCCCCGTCGCCTGCGTTTATCACTGCGGCATCCACCAATCCGGACAATTGGTGAGGGACTCCCGACGATGAGTGTCGAATGACAATGGCATCAGGCGCCATGGCCTGAAGGTTACGCGCAGTATCTATAAGGGTCTCGCCTTTGGAGACCGACGAGGTCGAGGCTGAAATATTGATCGCGTCCGCCGACAGTCTTTTTGCGGCAATCTCGAACGAGGTTCTAGTGCGGGTGGAGGCTTCAAAGAAGAGATTGATTATGGTTTTTCCGCGGAGGGTCGGGACTTTCTTGATTGCGCGGGTCGAAACTTCTTTGAAAGACTCGGCCGTGTCGAGGATAGTTACGATTTCCTCGGCGGTCAGCTCTCGAATTCCAAGCAGATCCTTTCTGTTGAAAGCCATTCAAAGAAAACGAGACCTATTCTCGCTCGACTACAATCACCCGTTCGTCCTCGTCGTAGTCCTCAAGCATGACTTTGACTATTTCGTCGTCGGTTGTTTGCAGGTGCTGACCCACATAATCGGCCTGAATCGGCAATTCCCGATGGCCGCGATCAATCAAAACCGCAAGCTCAACCTTGCGGGGTCGTCCGAAGTCCACCAACTCGTCGAGCGCCGCGCGAACGGTCCTGCCGGTGTACAGCACATCATCGGTGAGCACGATCGTGCTGTCAGTCACGTCTACAGGAATGTCGGTGCGGTTCACTACCGGGCGCGGGCCCACCGTAGAGAGATCGTCGCGATAGAGCGTTATGTCCAACTGGCCGGTTGGTGGCCGTGTGCCTTCGAGCTGTGCGATTTTGTCGGCGATTCGTTCTGCCAGCGGCACCCCGCGACGGCGGATACCGATGAGCAAGAGGTCTTGAGTTCCGCGATTGCGTTCGACGATCTGCGAGGCCAGACGCGAAAGGGCGCGGTTGATCCCTGCCGCATCCATCACCTGAGTCTTCAGCTTGAACTCCATCGGATTCCTCGCGAGCCGCGGTGACTATACCATGCGAGACAGTTGAGTAGTAAATAAGATTGAGTTTCGGGTTTAGGGTGCGAACGGTTTCGGGTTTCGGGTTTCGGGTTCGTTTGGATTCAGTTCGACTCTATCTCACATTGGGCGTCTTTCGAGTCTCCATCTAACGAATGCGAAATCCGAAACCCTACACCGGAAGCGAATCAATTCGCTCTTTGTTTGATAACGAATTTGCCTGCGTTGAGCACCGGCAGCTTGGTCTTCCTCTTTGAGCCAGTCCCAGCCGCAACCGTGAAGTTCACTGTACCCGGACCCGAACCGCTCGCTGCAGAATTTATCATCACCCAGTCGGCGTTCGATGAGACAGACCACGGACAATCCGCTTGAGTCACGACATCAAAGCTCGCCGACCCTCCCGCCGCCGGGAAGCTCCTCGAGGTCGGAGACAGCAAATAAGTGCAATGCTTCGCTGCCTCCTGGAATACGGTGAATGTCCTGCGGGCAACACGAAACGTCAAAACGCGCGGCGTCTCATCCTGATTCTCTCTTACTTGAAAGCTCACAGTTCCGCTTCCCGTTCCACTCGCCGCAGAGGTGATCACCACGCTTGGGTTCGAGCTCACCACTCTCCAGCTCGGGCTCGTACCTGGTGCGGTAACCACCTCGATACTTCCTGCTCCTCCTGCGGCGGGCACATTCACGCTCGTCGGAGAGATCGTGACCAACGCGAGCTCTACCGCTGCCCTGACATCAAGCCTGCCGTTACCGTAGAC
>DATFXM010000113.1:0-14716 GCA_035315885.1 Blastocatellia bacterium | reverse complement strand
CCGTTGATCTGGGACGTGTTTGCGGTGAGCACGTATGCAACCGTATCGGCATTGTTCTGGTTCATCGGTTTGATTCCGGACCTGGCGACGCTGCGGGATCGGGCAAGGCGCAAGACTGCCAAGGTCATCTATGGGATGTTGGCGATGGGATGGCGAGGGTCAGCTCGTCACTGGCACAGGTACGAGACAACTTATGCGTTGCTTGCGGCGCTTGCGACACCGTTGGTCGTGTCGGTGCACACAGTGGTGAGCTTTGACTTTGCGATCGGAATCGTGCCGGGATGGCACGCGACGATTTTCCCACCCTACTTCGTGGCCGGAGCGATCTACGCGGGTTTTGCGATGGTGTTGACGCTTTCGATACCGTTGCGAAGGTACTACGGGTTGCAGGACTACATCACGATGCGTCACATCCGGAACATGGCGAAGATCATGCTCGCAACCGGTTTGATCGTGGCGTACGGCTATATGATGGAGACGTTCATGGGATGGTACAGCGGCAGCACCTATGAGCGGTACATGATGATGAACCGGTTCAAGGGTCCCTTCTCGACGCTCTATTGGGCGTTGATCGCCTGCAATGTAATCGTTCCCCAAATCCTGTGGATTAGACGAGTCCGTCACAGCGAGATGAGTGTGTGGGTCATATCGCTGGTGGTCGGCGTAGGCATGTGGCTCGAACGGTTTGTGATCATCGTGGTTAGTTTGCATCGAGACTTTTTACCGTCTTCCTGGGCGATGTATAACCCGACGTTTTGGGACTGGTCGATGTTCATCGGGACTATCGGTTTGTTCCTGAGTCTCATTTTCCTGTTTGTCAGATTCCTGCCGATGATTTCGATTTTTGAGATCCGGACGATTCTGCCGCAAGCGGCGGTGAAGGAACCGGCTGGCGGAGAGGCTTAGGGGAGATGAGGCGACGCGGAGAGGAGTGACGCGGAGAGGAGAGAAGAGGCGACTCGGAGAGAGCAGCACAACTCAGCACTCAGCACTCAGCACTTAGACAATGACTGAACAAATGCACAAGCTCTATGGTGTGATGGCGGAATTCGAAAACCCGACCGCCCTGGTAGAAGCTGCGCGGAAGGCGCACTCGGCCGGCTACCGCAGAATGGACGCCTTCTCGCCTTTCCCGATTGAAGAGCTGACCGAAGCCCTTGATATAAAACACACCAGGCTTTCTTTGATCGTCTTGATCGGCGGACTCGTCGGGTGTCTGGGAGGTTACCTGCTCTGCGATTGGGTGTCAGCCACCGTCTATCCGCTGAATATTGGCGGGAGGCCGCTTCATAGCTGGCCGGCGTTCATCCCGGTGACCTTCGAGTGCACGATACTTCTTGCAGCGCTCGCTGCAGTGTTCGGCATGCTGGCGCTGAACGGACTTCCGCAGCCGTATCATCCTGTGTTCAACGTCGATCGCTTTGAGCTGGCAAGCCGAAATACCTTTTTCCTTTGCATCGAAGCGCGCGATCCAAACTTTGATAGAGCGCGTACAAAGACATTTCTCTCAGAACTGGAAGGCGTCAAAGAGGTGACTGAAGTCGAGGTGTAGCAATCGAAGCGTAGCTTCGAGGGGTTTCGAGCCGCGGTGTACAACGAGCGAGGTTTGATGATCAGGCCGCTATTCAAACAAAGGAATCGAGCGAGGGTGATCGCAATTGTGTTGTTGCCCCTTGCGATCGCGATGGGCATGATCGGCTGCAGACAGGATATGCACGATCAGCCAAAATACGTGCCGCTCAGACCTGTCGACCAACTCGGCTCGATAACCGACGGACGCTCTGCACGCCCTCTCGTTGAAGGGACCGTAGCTCGAGACGACCTGCGAGACGACGTCGAGTTTTACACCGGTAGATTGAAGGGGTTTGAAGGAAGCGGTGGCTCAGCGCCGGCGCCTGCTCCTGCTCAGTCAGCGGCACCACCGCCTCAGCAGCACGCCGCTCAATCGGGGCAGCAAGCTTCGGTGCCGGCCGCCAATTCCCAACAAGTTTTTAGAGGGTACGTCACCGAGCTCCCTATGAGCATCAGCAAGGAGGACCTTGATGCCGGCCAGGAGCGGTTCAATATTTACTGCGCGGTGTGTCATGGTCCGCTGGGTTATGGTGACGGAATGATCGTCAAGCGAGGCTTTCGAAAACCGCCGTCGTATCATGAGGATCGGTTGCGGCAGGCTCCG
This sequence comes from Blastocatellia bacterium, assembly GCA_035315885.1. GTDB lineage: Bacteria > Acidobacteriota > Blastocatellia > UBA7656 > UBA7656 > DATFXM01. Next base: position 12,540 of record DATFXM010000113.1, on the reverse strand, counting down.
GTCGGTTACTTCTTCGACGTGATATCAAATGGGTTCGGCACGATGCCCGACTATGCTTCGCAGATTGAACCAGCCGAACGCTGGAAGATCGTAGCCTATATTCGTGCGCTGCAACTGAGTCAGAACGCAACCATTTCGGACGTACCCGAGAACCAACGATCTCAGCTTAACGCCAGGCCGGCCACGAAAAGCGAAGGACACAATGGCGAGGAGCACAAATGATAGAAGGTTTTGAGAGCGCCCGACCAGATCTTGAAGTGTTCCGGCGAAATGCTCTCATTGTCGGAGTCGTAGCCCTCGCGATCGGACTGATCGGGGCATTCCTGAACCCCGCGCAATTCTTCAGGTCTTACCTGCTGGGTTTCCTGTTTTGCATAGGCGTGACGCTCGGCTGCTTCGCCATTCTGATGCTGCAACACATGTCCGGTGGCGTATGGGGCCTTGTCACTCGACGCGTGCTCGAGAGCGCAACACGCACGTTCCCGCTGCTTGCACTGCTGTTCGTTCCGGTTGCCGCGGGTACGAGACTCATTTTTCCCTGGGCCGGGGAGGTGCAGGCGGGACAGGAGGCTCTTGCGCGCGCGATAGCCCAGAAGCACATCTCCCTGAACCTGCCGTTCTTTCTGGTGCGAACAGTTATTTATTTCCTGGTGTGGATTGGGTTGAGCCTGGCTCTCAACCGCTGGTCGGAGCAGCAGGATCGAACCGGCGAGCGATCGTTGACGCGGAAGATTCAGGGAGCGAGTGGACCTGGACTTGTGTTGTACGGTCTGACCGTTACGTTTGCTTCGGTAGATTGGGCGATGTCGCTCGACCCTCAATGGTTCTCAACAATGTACGGCATGCTGTTCATGGGGGGCCAGGGACTCGGAGCGATGGCATTTGTAATAGCGATAATGGTGCTACTTGCCGGACGCAAGCCGATGAATCAAGTGCTACAACCTCAGCACCTGCATGACCTGGGCAAGCTGATGTTGGCGTTTCTGATGATCTGGGCCTACTTCGCGTTCTCGCAGTTTCTGATCATCTGGGCAGGAAATCTGCCTGAAGAAATTCCCTGGTACGTTCGAAGGCTGCAATCCTCCTGGAAGTGGATTGGCATGCTCTTGATCCTCCTCCATTTCGTGCTTCCGTTTGTTCTGTTGCTTTCGCGCGACTTGAAGCGCAACGCCCGGTTGCTCTCCACGCTGGCCGTAGGCGTGATAGTGATGAGGTTTGTGGATCTGTTCTGGCTCACAGGCCCTGAACTTCACGGTGGAACGTTTGCAGTGAGTTGGCTGGATATTGTGGTGCCCCTCGGGCTCGGGGGAATCTGGCTCTGGTTTTTTGCCACCCAGCTCAAGACCAGGCCGTTGCTTCCGATTCGAGACCCGTACATCGAAGACGTTTTTGTTTCGCACGGGCATTGAGATGAGCAAACACTCACACAACACGCATTCGCCCAGTTTGAGCGAGGAGTCGACGCGCTCATCCGGGGATGTACAGGTCGCCGGGTTAGCGTGGTTCATTGTCATCCTTACCGTCGCGGTTGTGTTCGTCGGATGGCTGATGATCGGCATGTTGAATATTCTCGAGGGACGAGAAACGAAGGCGGAGCTAGCGACCCGTCCCTCTCCGTTTGCAGCGCAGAGAAACAAGCTGCCGCCCGAGCCGAGACTTCAACTGGCGCCGTCAACCGAAGACCAGATAGACAAAAGGCAACCACCAGATCTCAAGACGCAGAATCCACTCGAAGAAATAAAGCAGTTAGAGGCCGCGTGGAAGGATCAGGTCGAGCATTACGGTTGGGTGGACGAGAAAGCAGGTGTCGTGAGAATCCCTGTGGAAGACGCGAAACAGCTCTTGCTTCAGCGCGGGATTCCAACAAGAAAGCAAACGCAGGGGACCGAGGCTAACCCAACTCAACCGAACCGGATTGAGTCGAGGGAGAGTCAGCCTAAAGCGGGGCCGAATCTTTCTCCATCGGACAAATCGAAGGAAGGCAAGGAGCAGTGATCAGGTACCCGGAAGAAAAAAACGATTGCGCCAACCGGTCGTCAATGCGGTGGAAGGCCGCGCTGAGGGCATCAATTGGCACGCGGTTGCGGTCGTTGTCGGTATCAGCTTTGTTCGTAGTGATCATGATCGTGGTGCCGGGCGGCCTTCATTCGGTTTTCGCACAGACCTGGGGACAGGGTCCTCCTCCCCGGCACGCTCCGCCGAACGCCGGGGACAAACTGCGAGCTCTGGACGAAGTGCGCATCGATCAGCGGCTTAACGGGTCGCTTCCGCTAGATGCGGAGTTTCGCGATGAGGACGGCCGGACGGTGCGACTGGGTGATTACTTCGGGAAGAAGCCGGTGATCCTTGCGCTGGTCTATTACTCGTGTCCGATGTTGTGCAACCAGGTGTTGAATGGTCTGACAAGCAGTCTGGACGTGTTGACTGCGTATAACGCGGGCGAGGACTTCGAGGTAGTCGCAGTCAGCTTTGATCCTAAGGAAAACGCCGATCTTGCGCGTCAAAAAAAGGAAACGTACTTGCGTTGGTACCATCGGGACGGCGCCGAACGCGGCTTGCATTTTCTCACCGGTGATCAGGCGTCCATTGCGCGTCTGACGGAGGCGGTGGGCTTCCATTACAAGTGGGATGAAAAGACGAGTCAATTCATTCACGCAAGCGGAATCATGATAGCGACGGCGGATGGGAAGCTGGCGCGATATTTTTACGGAATCGAATACGCGCCGCGAGATCTGAGGCTCGGGCTGGTGGAGTCATCGGCCGGCAAGATCGGGACGCCGGTAGATCAGCTTCTGTTGTATTGCTATCACTACGATCCCTCCGCGGGTAAATACGGAGCGGTGGTGATCAACATGATCAGGGTTGGTGGTGCGATAACGCTCGCGGCCATCTTTGGGATGTTTCTTTTGTTCAGGCGTCGCTCTTTAGGTGTCCAACGCGCGGGCGCCGGGGAGTTCTCTTAGACGATGCAGGTCGTTCCATTTTCACCAGATCAGGCGTCAACCTTTGCCAGCGACGTGGATGGCCTGTACGGCTTCTTATGGACGCTGACGGTGGTGCTTGGAGGTGTGCTGACTCTGTTGATTCTGTACTTCGCGGTGAAGTACCGGAGGCGAGATCCCGACGAGATCCCTCGTCCAGTTGCTGCTTCGCACCGGCTGGAGGCGATCTGGGTCGGAGTACCTTTTGTGCTGGCCATGGGGATTTTTGTTTGGGGCACCAGCCTCTACGTCAGAATGTATCGCCCTCCGGACGAAGCCATTGATGTGTACGTAGTCGCGAAGCAGTGGATGTGGAAGATGCAGCATTTGGATGGACACCGCGAGATCAACGAGCTGCATGTGCCGGTGGGACGAAGGGTCAAGCTGACGATGACCACCGAAGACACGATCCACAGTTTTTATGTTCCGGCCTTTCGAACAAAGATGGACGTCGTGCCCGGAAAGTACAGCACGATGTGGTTTGAGCCTAAGAGGGCGGGACGCTATCACCTGTTTTGCGCCGAATACTGCGGTACGAGTCATTCGGGAATGATCGGTTGGATAGACGTTATGGAAGCGCCCGAATATCAGGCTTGGCTCAGCGGCGGCGCGGCTGAAGGGTCGCTGGCCACGTCTGGTCAGAAGTTGTTTGAACAGCTTGCGTGCATTACTTGTCACAAGAGCGACGGGAGTGGACGAGGCCCGGCCCTCGAGGGGGTCTTTGGAAAAACGGTTCAGCTATCCGATGGTCAAAAGGTAGTCGCCGACGAAGGATACATTCGCGAATCGATTCTGACGCCGCGCGCGAAAGTTGTCGCGGGCTACCAGCCGATCATGCCTACGTTTCAAGGTCAAATAAGCGAGGAGCAACTGCTGCAACTGGTGGCATATGTTCGTTCGCTGAGTGGGCAGCAATCGCAGCAGCAGTCGCAGCAGCAGTCGCCGACGGTTCAGCCGCAGGTGACGCCTCGCGGCGCCGGTTCGCAGACAAACGCCAATCGTCAATCGAAGTAAGAGGTCGGAAGCTGCCTTAAGGCATAGACAGAGCACTGAAAATGGAAACCGCAGCTCAAATCGAAGCGCCGCCACGCACGCACTATCTGAATTCCACGTACGGCCTGAAGTCATGGTTGCTCACGGTGGATCATAAGAGGATAGCGCTGCTCTACCTTGCATCGATCACGTTTTTCTTTTTTCTTGGCGGTGCGTTTGCGGTAGCGATACGGCTCGAGCTTCTGACGCCTCAGGGCGATCTGATGCAGGCCGAAACCTACAACCGAATGTTCACCATGCACGGCGTGGTGATGGTCTTCTTCTTTTTAATACCGGCAATTCCTGCGACCCTTGGGAATTTTCTGATCCCGATCATGGTCGGGGCGCGAGACCTCGCGTTTCCAAAGCTCAATCTTCTGAGCTGGTACATTTACAACCTCGGGGCGTTGTTTACGATGGTCGCAATCGTCACCGGAGGCGTGGACACCGGGTGGACCTTTTATGCGCCCTACAGCACGACGTATTCAAACGGCAACGTACTGCTGACGGGCATCGGCATCTTCATAACCGGCTTCTCATCCATCCTCACCGGACTGAACTTCATAGTGACCATCCACACTATGAGAGCGCCGGGGCTGACGTGGTTCAGACTCCCGCTGTTCATCTGGTCTAATTATGCCGCGAGCCTGATCATGATTCTGGGCACGCCGGTCATCGCGATTACGGTTCTGTTGCTTGCACTCGAGCGTATCGCCCACGTAGGCATCTTCGATCCGGCGCTGGGCGGGGATCCGGTGTTGTTCCAGCACCTGTTCTGGTTTTATTCGCATCCGGCGGTTTACATCATGGTCTTGCCGGCGATGGGAGTGATCAGCGAGCTGGTCACGAATATGACGCGCAAGAACGTATTCGGTTACCGATTTGTGGCGTTCTCGAGCATAGCGATAGCCGTGTTTGGCTTTCTGGTCTGGGGCCATCACATGTTCGTCAGCACCCAGTCGGTCTACGCGGGGATGGTGTTTTCAATTCTCAGCTATGCGGTGGCCGTGCCGTCGGCGGTGAAGACATTCAACTGGACGGCGACCCTGTACAAAGGCTCGATTTCGTACAACACGCCGATGTTGTACGCGTTTGGTTTTATTGGATTCTTCATCATTGGCGGTATGACCGGATTGTTTCTTGCGGCGCTTGGGTTGGACGTGCACGTACACGACACGTACTTCGTAGTCGCGCACTTTCACTACATCATGGTCGGCGGCACGATCATGGGTTATCTGGGAGGGTTGCACTACTGGTGGCCTAAGATAACCGGTCGTTTATACCCGGAGGGATGGGCGAGATTTGCAGCGCTGGTGATTTTTGTCGGCTTCAATCTGACGTTCTTTCCACAGTTTTTGCTTGGTTACATGGGGATGCCGCGAAGGTACTACGCGTACCCCGAAGAGTTTCAGGTATTGAACGTGATGTCGTCGGCGGGTGCATCGATTCTGGGGGTCGGATACTTGATTCCGATGGTTTATTTCTTCTGGTCGATGCGTTACGGGCGTCATGCAACGAAGAATCCGTGGGGCGCGTTCGGGCTCGAGTGGATGACGTCGTCGCCCCCGCCTACGGAAAACTTCAAGGAGACTCCGGTCGTGACGTGGGAAGCGTACGAATTCCGCCCCATCCACGAAGCAGAGGTCATTGACGTAACGAGACACTAACTGGAAGTGCTGAGTCCTGAGTCCTGAGTGGGGATACAGAAGCGTTCCACATCAGAGGCACCAATAGCAACTCGACACTCAGCACTCAGGACTCAGCACTCAGCCCTACTATGTCCTACGGATTGGCGCATCATTTCGATAGTGTCGAGCAGCAACGCGAGGCGGGGACGCTCGGGATGTGGGCGTTTCTGGTAACCGAGATTCTGTTCTTTGGCGGGATGTTCATGGCGTACATCCTGTATCGAACCAAAGATCCAGTGTCGTTTGCCGCGGCAAGCCATCACCTCGAGTGGCCAATCGGCGCATTCAATACCGGAGTATTGATCCTTAGCTCTTTGACCATGGCCCTGGCAGTTTATTTTTCCCAGACCGGGAACCGGCGGATGCTGATACTCTGCCTGATCCTGACGATGATACTGGGCGCCACGTTTCTGGGCGTGAAGAGTTATGAGTATCACGAGAAATACACCGGCCATCTGATCCCGGGGTTTAATTTCAGATGGGAAGGGCCGGGCCAGGCCAATCACGTTGAGATGTTCTACTTTCTCTACTTTGCGATGACCGGAGTTCACGCGTTGCACATGATTGTGGGGTTGGGAATTATGACGGTGATCACCACAATGGCTTGGCGCGGACGGTTCACCGAGGAGTATCACTCGCCGGTTGAGATCTCGGGGTTGTATTGGCACTTCGTCGACATTGTTTGGATATTCCTTTTCCCGCTCCTCTACCTGTTAGGGGCGCATGTGCATTAGGAGTGCTGAGTGCTGAGTGTTGAGTGCTGAGTTGGAACAGCGTGTCGCCACTCAACCGGTGCTTGCGAACTCAGAACTCAGAACTCAGAACTCGGAACTCAGAACTTCCGAGCGAGGGGTTGAATGGCTGAACACGTAGTGCCGGTCAGAATTTACTTAGTCATCTTTCTATCGTTGATCGTTCTCACCGCGGTGACGGTGATTGTCGCGAATTTTGACCTCGGCAGTTGGAACGCCATCGTCGCGCTCTCGATTGCAGTGTTCAAGGCAACACTGGTCGTCCTTTATTTCATGCACGTGCGCTACGGCTCAAGACTGACCTGGGTGTTCGTAGGCGCCGGGCTTGTCTGGCTGATCATCCTGGTGTCTTTCACATTGTCTGACTACCTGACGCGCGGCTGGATGGGAATATCTACGGGTTAGTCGTTGAAAGCTTCGCAGCCATCAATAAACGCCGGGGCCGTAGATCGAATTAGCTGCCCCGGCGTTTTAGTCTTTGTCGCGACTGCTCAAAACATTCGCGATGAAATACTTCAACGCGATGCTGACATCAGTTAGAAGCTTATCCGTGCGCCGAGCTGAATCACTCTCGATTCGCGCGCCGAGATGAACTTCCCGAATGTGCTCTTAAGCGGATCGGGTCGACCCGTCACCGGATCGTTCACAACGTTGTTCAGGTTACTATCCACGTCCAGGAACTGGGTGTGGTTGAACGCGTTGAACAACTCCAGCCGAAGCTCGAGCACCGTTGATTCACGCCACAGCCGCGTCTTCTTCGAGACGATCAGGTCCCAGTTGTTTACTCCGTTGCTCAGCCGGACCTGATTCGGACCCGCGGTGCCGCGCCTGATTACCGTGAAGTCGCCGTTCACGTCCGGCGCGCCAAACGCGCTGAACGCATCTACGTTGAATGCGCGGCTGTCGTTCTTCCTAGGGTTGACGTTCTGGAATGGCGACCCCAGATCGGCGAAGCTGATAACCGCACCGCCGTCTCCGGTCGTGTCAAATGGATTGAACACGGTGAACGGCCGGCCCGAAGCGAACGTTGCGATACCGCCGAAACTGAAGCCGTCCAACACCCTTCGCGGAACGCCGGTAAGATGCCGCGCGAACGGCAAGTCGTAGATCCAGCTTGCGACGAAGCGGTGGGGGATGTCGTCCTGCGAAAGACCCCGACCAAAGCCCCGATTGAGCAGATCGAGGCTGCCGCGTTGCGTGTCAGCGTCGGTGATCAGCTTGGAGTACGTATAAGCGACCTGGAACAGCAGACCGCTGGAGAAGGTCTTCTGAACCTGCGCCTGCAGCGAGTTGTACCAGGAGTTAGCCGCCGAAACGAGCTCGCTGAGCCCCGTCTGGATGTCCGGGTTCAAACGACGGTCGTTTACGTTGTCCGGCCGAGGAGGAGGAATGCTTCTCCCCGGCGGAACCGGAATAAACGTTCCTACCGCGGGATTGATCTGCTCCTGCACGTACTGCTTCAAGCCCCGGTTCCCGACGTAGCTTACGCTTGCCACATAGCTCTTCAAGAAACCGCGCTCGACCGTCAGGTTGTACTGGTAGGTGTAGGGCGTCCGAATCCTCGGGTTTATGGGTTGAGAGAACTGGAACAGCGGGGCGCTGATTTCAAACTGGCTTGCGGCAAACGGATTCGGAAGCTGACCCTGGTTACCACGGAACGCCGGAAACGGATCAGGCGCAAACGGATCGGCAAGCGTTCCGCTTCCGGGGAAGAAGAATGCGTTCGTTCCATTGAAGCCCGGCGCAGCCAGTTGTTGAAGCGCGGTGTCCCCGATTATCGCGTTGTAGAAGACGCCAAAGCCCGCGCGAATCACCGTCTCGCGGCTGCCCAGCAGTTTCCCAAGGAATCCACCGGTAGTGTTTGGCGAGTAGGCGATTCCGATGCGCGGGGCAAAGTTGTTCCAATCTTTGGCTACTCCGCCGGCAGGAACTGTTCCTCCCAGAACCGGATCCGGATCGCCGACGAACACCAGGCCCACCGGAGCGCTTCCGCCGGGCGGTACAAGCACCGGAAGCTGCGTATCAAAGTCTCGCAACTGACCGCTTGTCAGAATCTGCGACACGGCGCCCGCCCTGTAGTACGCCACGCGGTCGAACTTGTCAGTGACGGGTGAGGTGTACTCCCAGCGCAGGCCTAGCGAAAGCGTGAGCTGTTCGTTGATGTGCCATGTGTCTTGCGCGAACAACGCCACTGCGGACTGTCTGAAGTCCCTTCGTCCGTTCGCACCGGTTTGAACGGCTATGGGCGAGTTCCCTATCAACAGGTCAGCAAAGTCATCGCCGGTGGTGTTGCCTCCGAAATTCCCCGAGAAGGTCAGGATGCCCTGGTTGATGAACAGGAACGTCTGAGGCTGGCGATACTTTGTTCCATCAAAACCGAACTTTAATCGATGGCTCCCTCTGACCCAGCTAACAGAATCCTGAAGCTGGAAGTTCTCGGAGACGCGTGCTTGCGGTCCCTGTATTGAGTTGCCAAAGACGAGACCTCTATCGAAGAGGACTACGGAAGGAGGACCCGCGAACTGCGGGCTCGCTACGAAATTCGAGGTGAATCCGATCTCGGCTGGAGTAGTCGTGTTTTCAGGTACGACTCCCGGCTGTTTGTTTCTCGCGTAGCTGAACAGCGCCGAGTTCACCAGGTTTGGCGTGACTGCATACGTATGCCGCACGACGTAGTTGAAAGTCGTTCTGTCGTCCATCTCGCCGAAGCCCGGGACTGACGCACCCTGAAATGCGAATGGAGCGGTCACCTGTTCATCGAACCATCGGAAGGTGAAGTTAAGGCTTTGCTTCTGCGTGAGCTGATGATCGAATCGAGCTGTCAACTGGTCGTTGTTGGTAATCTGGTTGGCGCCTACGAACGCTTTTCCAGTCGCATCCGGAAACGGCAGAAACCCGAGATAGTATTTCGCAATGGGGGAGAAGCGTTGCGACGGAATCTGATTTCCGGGGAACGGCGCGCCGGTTGACGGGTCCAGTATCGCATGTCCCAACTGGCTGAAGTCGCCGGAACGTTCTGCCGCAGTGGGAAGCCCGCTGATCGTGCGCGTATCTCCGATCAGTTGTCGCCTGCCTTCGTAGTCGACGAAGAAGAAAGTCTTCTCGCGACCTTCATAAACGTGTGGGATCCACAGCGGGCCGCCAATGTTGCCGCCGAACTCCTTGCGCTCAAATCTTCGCGGATCGCTTATGCCGTTGGCTTTGTCAAAGTAACGCGCGGCCGACAGAAAAGTGGGTCGGTAGAAGATGCGCGCGTTGCCGTGAAAGTCTCTCGAGCCGCTTCGTGTGACGAAGTTGATTACCGAGCCGGTATTGCGCCCGAATTCCGCCTCGAAGTTGGAAGTGAGAAGCCGAAACTCTTCGACAGCATCGGGTGGTGGATTCACTCCAACCGTGCCGCCTACGGCTAGTTCGTTGTTGTTCGCGCCGTCCAATGTGAAGTTGTTCTCGACGCCTCGTTGTCCGTTGACGCGAATGCCTTCGCCTGCTCCAAAGTCGGTCCCGGCGAGATCACCCGAAGGAGTGACTCCGGGCTGGAGCAGCGCCAGGTTAAGAACATTTCTTCCGTTTAGCGGGAGACCCTCGACGCGAAGATGTTCGACCGTGGTTCCCAGCGTCGCAGACTCGCGCTCAACGCGTTCCTGTGAAGCGGTAATATTGACTACTTCGGTTGATCCGGCGGCGGTCAGGGCCGCGTCCAGCCGAAGGTTGCGATTGGGTTCGACCTTGGCATTGGCTAGCCGAGCTTCGGCGAAGCCCTGCGCGCTGATGACCAGGTCGTAGACCGCGGGCTCAATTTCGGGGAACTGGTATACGCCGTTGTCGTCCGTCGTAACCGTGCGAACGACCTGCTGGGTGGCTACATTGATAAGTTTGACGGAGGCTCCGGCAATCACGCCCCCGTTCGGATCGGTCACCTGTCCGCTTATGTTCCCACGAACGCCCTGAGCGAGGGTAAGACTGGAAGGCAAGAGGAGGGTACAGCAGATCATCGCTACTAAGCGTTGCAGTACGAGTTTCGATTTGAGCTTTAGGATTTGTGTTACAAACAGACTAACTGTGCTCATAAACCTCCTGAAGTCGCTGAGAGCCTTGAAATGGACCTCTCAACCGATTTGCTGCGCGCCGCCAACTCGTTAAGAGCTTCGGAACGCGGGTGACCACGCCGGGCTTGGGTCCGTGCGTGGAATCAGTGAACAGTTTTGAGACGCGCAATCAGGCGCACCTCAGCCCATAGATGAAGTTAGGACCTATGTGACCACCTGTAAGGCTACGAAAGACGTTTATCGCCTTTGAACAACCTCGGCAGATTCGAGTCCGCTGGATCTGTTTCGCGTATTTCAAATTACGTGCCGAGAGAGTGCGTGTTGTAAATGCTTCACAAATCGAGGCGGAGTCGTTGGCTAAGGGATGGCGATTTCCGAGGATTCGGATATGAATTCAAAATCCGAGAAATCACACCTCGATTAACCGGGTTCGCAGTTGTAATCGCGGAATGTTAATACATCAATCGTAGGACTCGGCGCTCAAGCGTGGTTGAATGAGTTTCTTTTTTTAGCGCCTTACGAGCAGAATTAAGAAACCTTAAGCGAAATTTCTTCGTTGCAACTCGGCTAGCGCTTGACTCTCAGCACTCAGTACTCAGCACTATCTTCTCGTCTTCCCGCTTTGCCGTCTGACTGCTTGGAGGTTGGTGACGTGTCAGGTATTGGCTCAAACGGTGTTGGCTCAAACGATGCTTCTTGAGTTTGAGGCAGCAAGGCGTTGCTGCCTGAGTCGAGCTTCAACACCACGCGTTCGGTCTCAATGGTGATTCGTGTTCTTCTGATTATCATTCCGTTCTTCACAAGCGCCAGTACCGAGTGCTGAGTGCTGAATCCTGAGTGCTGGCGGCAACCCCACAAGCGTTGCGTAACCCAGCCCAGAGTTGCCGTCCGCGGCTACCTGGGTACTGGCGATCTTGAGTTTCCAACCGTGAAGGGGTTGCGTCCCCGCTTTGTTTTCGGATCATGCTCGTTTGAACCATTGGTCGCACCCCTACAGAGTAGCGACCAATGACGCTGACCGCACCCAGGGTAGCCACCGTGGACGGCAACCCTGGGCTGCACGACGGAACCCCTTCGGGGTTGATACTCAGCGCTCAGCACTCTCCTTGTCGCACCCGGGCGACGGCCTTATAATTCCGAAGATAACCGCTTAGAGTTGCGCGAGTCTTTAAGCTCGCCTAAAAGCTATCTAAAAGTGGCTTTTGGGGCTGCACGCTTTGACGACATATCCGGGGAGTGGCGGCTGTTTCGCGTAGAGCAACGAGGGTGCACAGAGAGGGGATGAACCCGAGACGCTACGCTGCTGAAAGGTGAGCGAGAATGCCGCGACCGGGATCGGTTCCAGCACGGCGCCGACGACATGCAGCCGGCCGTTTGCCGCGAGCGTGCCGATCAGCGTGTCCCAATCGAGCCTCACGTTGACGGTGCTGATCAGGAGGCCGATGCTGCCGGCGAGCTTCCCGATCGCCGCCGAGTCCTTTGCTCGAGACGACGTGGTTGGCCCCGAAACCCTTCGCCTCATCGAACTTGCTCTCGCTCGACGTAAACGCGGTCACGTCGCAGCCATACGCAGCGGCGAACTTAACGGCCATGTGCCCCAGCCCGCCAATGCCGATGATGCCCACCCGGTCGGTTGGCTTGGCGTACGTGGCCAGCGGCGCGAAGACGGTGATGCCCCCGCACAGGAGCGGACCGGCTTCGGCGAAGTTCAGCTTTTCCGGCAGCGGGATGGCCCAGGCCCAGTGCGAGCGGATGTGGCTCGCGAAGCCCCCGCGATGACCGATGATGTTCGGTTGCACTTGGGTGCAAAGGTGATGGTTTCCTGACATGCACTGGTGACAATACATGCAGCTACTGGAACTCCAGCCAATGCCGACGCGCTGCCCGACCTTGAGTCTCTTGGCATTCGGACCTACGGCCGCGACCCGGCCGACGACCTCGTGACCGAGAATCGCGGGGTACTGCGAAAAGCCCCAGTCGTTGTTCAAGACGGAGAGATCGGAGTGACACAAACCGCAGTGCTCGACCGCGACTTCCACGT
>DATFXM010000112.1:0-33758 GCA_035315885.1 Blastocatellia bacterium | reverse complement strand
TATACAGCGCCGGAGACACGTTCAATCTCTGCCCCGCCGATGCTTGCCAGACAATCGGAGGAGTCGAGCTGGCGCGATCCACTTGTCCGGTAGACGCGCCGAAGTCCGGCATCAGAGTCGAGGGCTACACTCCGCCGCCCGAAGTGATCGACGCTGTAGAAGCAATCGCGCAAACAGCGAAGATCGACGTCGGCGGAATCGAATACATGATCGACGACCGCGACGGCTCGCTGAAATTCTATGACATCAATTGTCTTTCAAATTTTGTCGCGGACGCCACGCGGGTAATCGGATTTGATCCGCACGCCCGCCTCGTGGACTTTTTAGAACGGGAGGCGAATTGACATGCGCTATGGATACTGGCTTCCGGTCTTTGGTGGGTGGCTCAGGAATGTCGACGACGAAAACATGTCAGCCACGTGGGATTATGTCAGCCGCCTCGCCCGGCGAAGCGAAGAGATCGGATATGATCTCACATTGATTGCCGAACTCAATCTTAACGACATCAAAGGTGAAGACGCGGCATCGCTCGATGCATGGTCAACCGCGGCTGGTTTGGCAGCGGTTACGCACAGCCTTGAGTTGATGGTGGCGGTGCGACCTACCTTCCACAACCCCGCGCTTCTGGCCAAACAGGCGGCGAACATTGATCACATCAGCAACGGCCGGCTGACGCTCAATGTCGTTTCCTCGTGGTGGGCAGACGAGGCTCGAAAGTACGGTGTTCAATTTGAGCAGCACGACGACCGCTATGCGCGGACCACCGAATGGCTGGAGATAGTGGACCGCATGTGGAAAGAAGATCATTTCTCGTACGAAGGAACGTATTACAAGGTGAGCGATGCGGTAATGCAGCCTAAACCGGTGCAGCAACCGAGGCCGATCATTTACGCCGGCGGTGAATCGGAATCGGCAAAGGAGATGATCGCGAAGCATTGCGATGCTTACGTGATGCACGGCGACCCTCCCGCGAGAGTGAGCGAGAAGATCGCAGACATGCGCGCGCGCCGCGAACGTCTCGGACTTCCGCCGCTCAAGTATGGAGTTGCGGCGTATGCGATCGTACGCGATACCGATGCTGAAGCTCGCAAGGAAGTCGAACGGATCACCACGGTCCTTCCGGGCGCAAAGGGCTACGAGAACTACACGCAGTGGCTGGCCGGCACGCAGTTGGAGCAAAAGGTTTCACTTGAAGACTACTCAGTGTCGAACCGAGGCCTGCGTTCCGGCCTGGTGGGTACGCCTGACAAGGTGCGAGAGCGAGTGGCTGAGTTTGAAGACGCGGGCGTTGATCTGTTTCTCCTCCAGTGCAGCCCTCAGCTAGAAGAGATGGAGCATTTCGCCGAGACGGTAATCAGCAAACAGACCTCCAGTCATAAAGCGGCGAAGGGTTGACCACTCAAATTCGAAACCAAATCTGCGAGGTAAAGGTTGGCGACTCCTGAACTGAAATCGCGAACAAAGAAGATCATCAACAGGTTGAAGAAGGAATACCCTGATGCGCAATGCAGCCTGAACCACTCAAATCCCCTCGAGCTGCTGATTGCTACGATACTCTCGGCTCAATGCACCGACGAACGCGTCAACATAGTGACCGCGGATTTGTTTAGAAAATACCATTCGTGCTCCGACTACTTGAAGGTGCCTCCGGCTGAGCTCGAGCAGGACATTCACTCTACCGGGTTCTTTCGGAACAAAACGAAATCGATTCAAGGCGCCTGTCAAAAAATACTCGACGAACACTCGGGCGAAGTCCCGAAGACTCTCGATGAGCTGCTCGCTCTCCCAGGGGTCGCACGCAAGACTGCGAATGTCGTCCTGGGCAATGCGTTCGGGATAGCGGCGGGCATCGTAGTCGACACTCACGTTGCCCGGCTATCGGGGCGCCTTGGACTTACAAAACAAAAACAGCCCGAGAAAATCGAGAAGGATCTTCTCGAGGTCGTACCCAAGAAAGACTGGATAGACTTTTCGCACCTGCTGATCTTCCATGGTCGAAAAGTCTGTAAAGCGAGAAGCCCGGAGTGCGCACGCTGCGTAGTCGAACGCCACTGCCCCTCTTCGCTTCTCAAGAGTTCAAAACTCCTAAAAGAACAAGCCAAGTGAGAGACAGCGGGCTCACCATTTGAGATCGCTCGGGGTCTCAAGCCAATCGCGAGTCAAGTCGCACCACAGCACAAGGCCCTTCCATTCGCCAAAGCGGGCGTAAAAGCGTCCGATCTTCTTGTCCGAGGCGCTGCGCGCGCGATTTCGCGTTCGAGCAAACTTGGCTCTCACCCACGAATCAAGCGCAAGGACGTCATATCGTCCAACAAGCTTCAGGAGATTCTCGGCGGCATAGTCTCCAACGCCTTTAACTTGCTTCATCTGTTTTCGCAACTCAGGCGTCGGCAACCCGCTGGATAGCCATGATTCCGGGTCAAGCTCCTGGCCCGCGACGCGCTCGGCCAATTCCTTCAGGTAAGGGGCGCGGTAGCCCGCGCGGACTTCGTCGCGATAAAAGGACGCTGGAGCCTCGGCCATCGTCTTCGCATCTGGAAAAGCGTGGCGTCCGTCGGCCGCGGGCTCGCCAAGCAACGAGACAAGAGCTCGTACCATCTTGTCGGTGAGTGCCCAAGAACAGTTTGTCGTGCAAATTGTCTTCACCAGGTCTTCGAACACAGTCGGCGCGCGAAGGAGTCTGCCCGCGCCCGATGCCGCGATCCACCCAAACTCAGGTTCCGCGGAGACCGAGTCGTAAAAGCCCGCGAGATTCTCGTCGATACGCAGCATATGCCGGACATCCCGGACAACTTTGGCCGCGGTCTGGCGGCTGACGCTAAGCTTGCTTTCAATCTTGAGACAGCCATCGCCCGCGAGGAGCTTCACGGTTAGGGGTTGTCCGTTGCCTGAATCGATGACCCTCGTAAGGACCCAACTGCTGTCATCCAGGTCAAACGGCGGCAACGCGTACCAACCGTGACTTATCGCGGTGCGCTTGAAGTTAAAGTTTGCGGGTGTCTTTAGTGTTAGCTTCATCGACGGTATTCCGGCGCGACGAAGGGCTCATCGCTCCCGGTTAGATCTCTTCGTCCAGGTCGATGAACTCCGACGCGGCATCCAGGCGAAAATACGCGTCGAAGACCTGAGAAGTTCGGGGAAGATCGATGTCTTCGAAGGAAAAGAGGTATTCGAGGAACCGCTCCTTGACCTGCTGTTCGTCATTGATGACGTCCTGACCAAAACCTCCCTGAGTGATCCCAAGGATCACCCTTGGGAGTTCTGAGTGCTGAGTGCCGAGTCCTGAGTCCTGAGGGCTGGGTAGCCGCCGTTGTTCTTCGCGGTCGAGGGGTTCCTGGCCCGAATCCTGATTTGCCGAAAACTCGGCGAAGTATTCCGACTTGAAGGTCACGATGTAATACGACTTCTCCATGGTAGTGCTGAGTGCTGAGTGCTGAGTGCTGAGTCCCGAGTACTGGGTAGCCACCGTTGCTTAAGCCTTCGAGCGCCACTCAGCACTCAGCACTTCTTATAGGATGCTCGCATCACGGTCTTGATATTGCCGCGAACGTTGAAGTCACCCTCGATGTCCATTGATATCGGATCGCATGCTCGAACCAGATCGTTCAAGATCCTGTTCACTACGTGTTCGTGGAAGATCTTTACGTTGCGGTAAGCGTTTATATACAGCTTCAGCGACTTCAGCTCTATACAGAGCTCGTTTGGAACGTAATCGATCTTGATCGTCGCAAAATCCGGAAAATCTGAGAACGGACAAATCGCGGTGAATTCAGGGCAGTTGAACGAGATCTTCAGTTCCCTGCCCTTGAATTTATATTGGAATGTATCGAGGTCCGGCAGATTCAGTTCCTGCTCCGGTGTCTCCTCGACTACCAACCCGGAATGCTCAAGTACTTCAGTCATCCTCCTGCTCCTTTTTCTCCCCTGGTCTAACGCGGGTTTTTTCCGGATTAATAACCGAGTCGCTCTTTTCTGCGGCGGAATATGAAGGACATGACCAGACCCGCGGCGAACCCGCCGATGTGCGCCATGTAGGCGACTCCACCCCCTTGCGTGTGCTGGAACGACGCAGTGTACTGGCTGAATATCTGCGTGACTATCCACAATCCCAACGCCACCAAAGCGGGAACTTCGATCGTCGTCCAAAAAATGCCTAGCGGGAGAAGCGTTCTGACGCGGTTATGCGGAAACATTATTATGTAAGCTCCCATCACGCCCGCAATCGCTCCCGATGCACCCAGGTTCGGAATCAATGAATCGGGGTTTACAACGATTTGCGCGAAAGACGCTGCAAGACCACTAAGCACGTAGAACAGCAGAAATTTCAAGTGCCCGAAGTTGTCTTCGATGTTGTCTCCGAATACCCACAGGAAGAGCATATTGAACCCGATATGCGCAAACCCTCCGTGCATGAACATCGCCGTAAACAGAGTCAGCCAGATCGGGCTTGGCCCGGGCATTTGCGGAATCGCCACGACCCGACGCGGTCCGAGCCGCGGGTCACCCTCAGGCTCCGCTCCCGCAATCGGCGTCGGCGTCTTCAGATCAACATTGTGGGTGATCTCGTATGGAACAACCGAGAATCCGTAGGTGAATGCCTCGCCCTCTTTTGTTCGACCAATGCCCTGCAGAAAAACGAAAACCAGGACGTTTGCCGCGATTATTCCCCACGTGACGAACGGAGTAGTGTTCCGCTCAGTGTTGTCGTCGCCTATCGGTAGCAGCATCTCTTGCCTCTGGTGAAACGTTCAGTCCGCCTGAGCTCGGGATACATTGTCTACCATTACAGACGCAGGCAGGTTAATGCAATCCTCAACGCCCGCTCCACTTCAATTTGCTCCGGAGCACTTCAAAGTAGTCGCGGTCGTTAGGCGCGATTGTGTTGAATGTCTTGTCGCTCTTCGCGATCTGGATCAGATCGCCATCGAACAGCGGGATGCCGATCTGTCCGTCTGAGGTGAGCATGACTTCCTGCTCGCGAGTGTTCAGTCTCAATTCGATGTGACAGTAAAGAGGCAGGACCAGCGGCCGGTTTGTAAGCGTATGTGGACAGATGGGAGCGATGGTGATTGCTTCGGTGCCCGGTGCGATGATCGGGCCACCTGCGGACAGATTGTAAGCGGTTGACCCTGTAGGGGTGGCGACTATCAGCCCGTCGGCTCGATAGGTGGTGACGTAGTGCCGGTCCGCGGTGCAATCGATTTCGATGATCCTGGCGATGGCCGATTTGTTGACTACGACATCGTTGAGCACGCTTCCGGATCCTACGCGATCGCCGTCTCTGAGCACCGACCAGTCCAGCATCATCCGTTTGTCCAGCTTATAGTCCCCACGAATTACCAGCTCGAGTGCCGGTAGCGCTTCGTCGCTGGAGAATTCCGCGAGATAGCCGAGCGAACCGAGGTTGATGCCCAGGACCGGAGTTCCTTTGCCGCTGACGAGCCGCGCAGTGGCGATCATTGTTCCGTCACCACCGAGGACGATCAACAAATCGGAATTGTCGGCGATCTCCCTTGCGGTAGCGTTAAAGGTTCCCGCGGGAAGATTCTTTATCCGGTCGTTGACGAACAGATTTATCTCGTGATCGGCGGCCCAATGAGCGATCTCCGCGGCAAGCTTATCGGCTCGCGGTTCACTGGGTTTGGTGATGATTCCGAGTCTGGTGGGCGGCTGCTGAGGCATAGAGGGCTCAAAGTGCGGATTCAAAGTGCTGAGTGCTGAGTTCGACTGGTGTTATCAATTCATCCAAAAAATGGAGCTAAATCGACGAGAATCCGCAACGGAGCACTCAGCACTCAGCACTCAGCACTCAGTCCTCAGCACCCCGGCACCCAGAGCAGCATCCGGCGAACAACCTGAATGTTGTCTGGCTGGAGACCAATCTCGAAGACGTCGTACTCGCTGGCCGACGCAAGATACTCATCGTAGACAGTACGCAGTGCCTTGCCGGCCTCCTGTTCAAGGCGTTCCAGGTCTTCCCTCAGCTCCCACTCGTCCGCTTTACATGATTCATTCTCCACGCGCACTTCCTTCGATCCAAACACCGAACCGGCAAGGTTGGAGAACATGTCTGCGAGCCGATTCTCGCTGGCGAAGAAATGAAGTTTGCGCGAGATGAACCACTCGGTGTTGAGGTCTTCGGAGGACGACCCCCTTGATATCTGGGCTTCGCGAACCTGCTCGAGCTGAAGCTCGAACCTGGTTCTCAGGCGCATCAACTCAGGTTCGACTCGCGCCAGTGCCGCCTCGCCCACGTGGGGCATGAAGTCCTCAAGCGCCTCGCCCGGGGACGAGAAGATACCAAACACCGGGTTGAAGAAGAGCTTCAGTCGTTTATTACGCACGAGCTTGTCGACGAGCTCGCTTTCGTACTGATCGAAGTCCTGAGGGACTTTGTGGAAGCTTCCTTCTACAAAAGTGATCGACGGATCAGGACTCGACGCGAGACGACCGGGATCGAACTTCTCGACTGCCGGACAGTCCCAGTCGACGGCGAGGTCCCCTTGCGGAAGCCACGCGGTATAGTTCCTCTCTTCGGAATGATTGAGTCCTGCCCGAAGGCTCCTGAAGTTAACCGAACACTCGACCAGAATAGCCGGCCTGTAGCGAAGAGACGCGGATGCGGGGTTATCGTCTGCATCAGCTCGGTACCAGGCTTCTGGGATTACTTCCATAGCGATTCTTTTGCGTGCTAGACCAGGCACTTTAACTACCTCGATAACGCTTCATCCTAAGGAAGTCGCAGGCGGGGGCCCGATACTCCTCGGGAGCAAGCGCGATGGATGCGACCAAGCTTAAGTCGCCAGGGGCTAATCGCGCGTGGCGGCTTCAGCGGACTGTGAGGTCTCGTTGCGGTAGTAGAGTATGCGTCCGCAGCTTTCACAGGTGACAAGCTGGTCACCCTTGCGTACATCGCTGAAAACTTTTGGGCGCACGCGCATTCGGCAAACGGCGCAAATACCTTCATTGCTTACTTCAGAAAGGGCTTGCCCGCGCCGGAGTCTGCTCATACGGTCATAGGTGGAGAAGAGGCTCTTTGGCAGAAGCGCAGCCAGTTGGGCGCGCCGCTGATTAATTTCCAAAAGCTGACTGTCGGCCCGCGCCATTTCGGCGTCCAGTGAGATCAGTGTCTCATCTACCTGTGCCCTTAGCTCCTCGACTTCGGGCGATTTTTCTTTGATCTGTGCTTCGAGTTTTTCTGCCTCATCCATGAGGCGAAGGATTTCGGACTCAACTGCGCCTATATGCTTTCGAGCGGTGTCGATTTCAAGCAATACAGCTTTGTACTGCTTTTCGTTGGTTACTCGTGTCTTGTCCAGCTCAAACTTTTCGAGGTTTTGTTGAGTGGTGGCAAGTTCCTGCTCTAGCTGTTTACGCTGTTCAAAACTTTGCTGATGCGAATCTTTCAGTGCCAGGAACTCACTCGCGCGTTCGTTGAACTCTTTTTCTATCTGATCCCGTTCTGCCGGTATCCTCGCAAGTCTGTCGGAGATACGAAGTATCTCTAGGTCGAGTTCCTGGAGCTCAATGAGCTGGCTCAGTTCAGGGCTCACAGGGTTCCTCCATGTTTTTCACTGGCAGTCTACTACATCAACTCCGCGTCGCTCAAGCTTATCGCAGTAAGTTCATCCCCTCATCCCATTACCTGACGCCCCCATCTCATCTCCTCATCTCAGCAGATTCGACATTTACCACTGGCCTCAATTTTCGCTAGAATACGCGAAACGCCCGGATGTTCTCTCGGAGGTAGGCAATGCGCTCAATACTGACAATCGCACTGGCAACGGCGTTCGCGCTTCAGCCTGTCCTGGCGGGCGGTCTGACCAACCCACAAAAAGTGTCCGATGATAATCAAACCGATCTCAAAAGCCTTCCGGCCATGAACCTCCAGGACCTGAAGGGCAAGCGGGTCTCGACCGATATCTTCAAAGGTAAGGTCGTAGTGCTGGACTTCTGGGCCACCTGGTGCGGGCCGTGCATTGCCGAGATCCCCTCACTCAACAAACTCCAGGACAAATATGCGGCGCGCGGACTCAAAATTGTCGGCGTCACGCTTGCCTCCGGCGAACTGAAAGAAGTAAAACCGCTGATCGCTCGCAACGGTATGAAGTACACCGTACTGATGGGCGACGACAATCAGGCCTACGACTTCAACATCATGGGTTTCCCCACCACGTTCCTCGTGACAAAGGACCTCAAGATATTCCGAAAGTATATCGGGTCCGGGCCCCGGAAAACGGAACAACTGGAAGAAGACATACAAAAGCTTTTGGGCAGTTCGGAGGGTACGGACTAACGTCCCTTGCGGGGCGGTCGCAGATCGGCCACGGCTTTTGGCTTGGGGACTCGCGAGTCTTTGATTCCGCTTACTTAGAACTCTTACTTTGAACTCTTTGCGGCGGCAGCTTTTGCTTGCTGTGCAGTTTTCTTTGCGACCTGACGTCTGCGTGCCCCTATCATGTGACCGTTCTGGTAGTACTTTTCCACTCTCTTGGACAGCGTATTTCGGTGAATTCGCAGCTCTTCGGCCGCCTTTGAAAGGTTCCCTTTGGTTCTCCTCAGCACGGACAGAATGAAATGCTTCTCGAATTCTTGAACCGCGTCCTCAAATAGTATTCCCTTCTCTACCATTTCCATCACCAGGGCTTCGAGCCTGCTTTTCATTTCCTGCTTCTCCTCTCGATTCGTGTCCCCACCCTTGTTGTTGAGATCTTTTCCAGATCTCTTGAGCCGTTTCGTAACCTGTCGTGAACTTCTGCCGCATTTCGGGTGACGTCAAATAGGCAATGACCCTCGCTCCCTGAAGGAGCACTGGAGCAAGAGTCGCCTGCGTCACCGCCTCCGGCCGGATCGGAAAGGCGGTCAGCGCCAGATAGACCGCCGAACAGACCAGCCAACCCCGCAATGCTCCGAATCCTGCGCCAAAGGCATGGTCAACCCATGACAAGCTTGCGCGCCGGAGCGTCTTTCTCAGCGCAAAAGAAACGCCGGCACCAACTGCGAGCACCAGTGTGAACACGGCCAGAAAACCTACGAGCTGGGCCGCTCGTTCTCCTGGAGTCGCCCACGCGACCAGGTTCGCTGCCGTCTCATAGAATCGCACCGCGGCGAACAAACCCAGAACGGCAAAAATCAGCGACACTGCGCCCTTTATGATGCCTTTGGCGGCACCTGCGATCACCGACGCCAACAGTACTGACAGGACGAAATAATCAAGAACGGTCATAAGGATGGAGGTTCTGAGGATACAGGATTCAGGATTCTACGCCTTTAGCCATGAATCCTGAATCCTGATTCCTCGTTGCCTCGTCCTCGGCCGTATCGATTGCTGAACCTGTTACCGATTTGCCTGTCAGCAGCTTTAATGCCTCAATGTACTTCCCACTTGTTTCCGCTACGACATCCGGGGGAAGCTCCGGTCCGGGCGGTTGCTTGTTCCAATCGAGTCTCTCGAGATAGTCTCTCAGATACTGTTTGTCGAAAGACGGCTGCGAACGACCCGGCTCGTACGATTCCCGCGGCCAGAATCGTGACGAATCTGGAGTCAGTGCTTCATCCACCAGAATCACTCTCCCAGCATACAGTCCAAATTCAAACTTAGTGTCGGCGATGATGATCCCCCGATCGTACGCATAACTCGCCGCGCGCGAATACAACTCGAGGGTGATCCGCTTCAGAATCTCCGTCATATCAGCGCCGATGAGCTGGGCAACCTCTCGCTCGCTTATGTTCAAGTCGTGACCCGTCTCCGCTTTCGTAGCCGGGGTGAAAATCGGCTCGGGCAATCTGTCCGATTCTCGCAGACCGGCCGGGAGCTTGACCCCGCAAACTGACCCGGTCGACGTGTATTCCTTCCACCCGGACCCCGCGAGGTACCCTCGCGCGACACACTCGATCGGAAAAACGTCCGCCCGTTTGACAAGCATCGACCTCCCGATGAGCTGCTCCCGGTCGCCGGCCAATGCAGCGGGATACTCTTCGACATTGGCGGTGATCAAGTGATTCGGAACTACGTCACCAAGTTGCTCGAACCAGAAAATTGTCATCGCGGTGAGCACACGACCCTTCGAGGGGATGGCGTTCGGCATCACGACGTCGAAGGCCGAAATCCGATCGGTCGCCACAATCAACAGATTGTCATCGACCGTGTAAACGTCCCTGACTTTGCCGCGACGAAATAGCTCAACCCCGGTGAGACTTGTTTGCGCGATGACGTTAATGGCTCCCTCTCTTGGAAGAGAAAAAGGTCTAGTTGTCTTGGAAACTTGCTACTGATAGCTTCAGGCTTCGTGATGGCAACCCGCATTATCAGCATGACCAATTTCAAAGTCAAGCAGAGAGTCATTGCGCGGCAACCTTTTTAGAAGATTTTTTTCTGCGCTGTTTCCGGCCGGCGTGATTGGCTCGCGAGGCCGCTTTTATTGCCCCAATGTGCTACACAAAGTTATAATCTCCCGTCGTGTACTCTCAGGTGCCAATCGCTGTCTGTGCATTAACCACGCACTGAATTGTACGGTTCAAACTAAGAAGGGGCGCCTGAGGCGCTGGCATCGAGCGAAGGAAAGACTGATGGACTTCAAACTGGTTTCTGATTATGTAGCGCAAGGCGATCAGCCCCAGGCCATCGAGCAGCTTGTTAAAGGAATAAGCGAGGGTGACGAGCACCAGGTGTTGCTTGGAGTCACCGGCAGCGGCAAGACATTCACCGTGGCAGCGGTCATTGAACGCGTGAACCGCCCCGTCCTGGTGATGGCACACAACAAGACCCTCGCGGCACAACTGTACCAGGAGTTCAGATCGTTCTTTCCACGAAACGCTATCGAATACTTTGTCAGCTACTACGACTATTACCAGCCCGAGGCGTACATTCCTTCGACCGACACTTATATTGAAAAGGAATCTACGATAAACGACGAGATCGATCGCTTGAGGCTCTCCGCCACCCGATCTTTGTTCGAACGCAGAGACTGCATCGTCGTAGCCAGCGTCTCCTGTATCTACGGTCTGGGCGACCCGGACGCATACTACGGGATGATCACCTTCATAGAACGCGGGCAGCAGCTCTCCCGAACCGCCCTCCTGAAGAAACTGGTCGAAATACAGTATCAGAGAAACGACGTGAGCTTTGACCGCGGTTGTTTCCGCGTTCGCGGCGACGTGGTGGAGATATACCCGGTTTATCAGGAGCGCGCGATACGCATCGAGTTCTGGGGTGACGAAGTTGAAGCCATCTCCACCATCGACCCGCTGCTCGGCGAAGTCCTGGAAACGCACGAGCGACTTCCGATCTATCCAAAATCTCATTACGTGATGCCCGCCGACCGGCTCAGAAACGCAATAAAGTCAATTAAGGAAGAGCTCGACGTGTGGGAGCCCAAATTGATCGAACAGGGCAAGCTCCTGGAGGCGCAACGACTCCATCAGCGCACGATGTACGATATCGAGATGCTCAAGGAGCTGGGCTACTGCCACGGAATCGAAAACTACTCAAGACATCTCACCGGACGGTCACCAGGCGAGCCTCCTCCCACGCTGCTCGATTATCTTCCGCGCGGTTCTCTGGTCATGGTCGATGAAAGCCATCAGACGATTCCTCAGATTCGCGGGATGTATCACGGGGACCAGTCGCGGAAGCGAACGCTGGTTGAGTACGGATTCCGGCTGCCCTCGGCCCTGGACAACCGGCCGCTCAGTTTCGAGGAATGGGAAGCTCGAATGGGACAGCTCGTCTACGTCTCCGCAACGCCCGGCCCTTATGAGCTGACCAGAACCGGCGGCGAATTCATCGAACAGGTGATAAGGCCTACCGGACTCATCGATCCCGAAGTAGACGTCCGGCCGGTTCGGGGTCAGATCGACGATTTGCTCAATGAGGTCCGAGTTCGAGTCGACCGAAACGAGCGAGTCCTGATAACCACTCTCACAAAGAAGATGGCGGAGAATCTGGCCGAGTACTATTCCGAAGTCGGCGTTCGAGTCCGCTACCTGCACTCCGAGATCGAAACACTCGAACGCATCAAGATCCTCCGCGACCTTCGCGCCGGAGAATTCGATGTTCTGGTCGGAATCAATCTGTTGCGGGAAGGACTGGACCTGCCTGAGGTTTCGCTTGTGGCAATCCTCGATGCGGACAAGGAAGGATTTCTGCGCTCTGAGCAGTCGTTGATTCAGACAATCGGGCGTGCCGCCCGCAACGTCAACGGCACGGCTATCCTGTACGCCGATAAGATGACCGATTCGATGCGGCGAGCGATCGGGGAAACTCAACGCCGTCGCGAGCGGCAAGCGTCATACAATCGCGAGAACGGAATAACTCCGCAGAGCATCGTGAAAGCGATAGACTCGACGCTGGTTTCGATCGTGGAAGCCGACTACTTCAAGCTTCCAAGGGTTGCAGAGGACGCGGCCGAGTATTCGGCTGAGAAGCTTCATGAAACGATTACGCGGCTGGAATACGAGATGCGCGCGGCGGCGGCGAAGTACGAATTCGAGCGCGCCGCCGAGCTGCGAGACAAACTCAAGTACCTCAAGAATCGCGAGCTCGAACTGGCATCTCAGTGAATGCTGAGTGCTGAGTTTTGACGGATCTCGTTGGCAGACAGGTAGCAAAATGATGAAACTCCAACTCAGCACTCAGGACTCAACACTCAGCACTTAGAAAGTATGACTTTCAACTTCACAACGGCGGGTGAGTCACACGGCAGGGGGCTGCTGGCGATAGTCGAAGGCCTGCCCGCGGGACTCGAGGTCGACGCCGCGTACATCAATCATCAACTCTGGCGCAGGCAGCAGGGCTACGGCCGCGGCGGACGAATGAAGATCGAACGCGACGAAGCCGAGATCATAGGCGGTGTGAGGCACGGCAAAACCATCGGGTCGCCGGTCGGCTTGCTGATTCGCAACCGCGATTTTGAGAACTGGCAGGATGTCATGGCTTCCGAGCCTCGCGACTTCCCGGATGAGAAACGAGCGCGAAGGCTTACCAGGCCGCGTCCAGGGCACACCGATCTTGCAGGCGGGCTGAAGTACGACGCGCATGACCTTAGAAACATCCTCGAGCGTGCAAGCGCTCGCGAGACAGCCGCGCGCGTGGCGGCGGGAGCATTTGCGAGACTGCTGATTCGAGAGCTGGGTATCGAGGTTGCCAGTCACACCGCGATGATCGGTGGTATTCCCGACCCGCCGGTCGAGGCCTCGTGGGAGCAACTTCTCAGCCTCGGCGACGATTCACCGCTGCGTTGCGTGGATGCCGAAGCGCAACAGGAAATGATCCGCCTCATCGATACCACGACCGAAGCGAAAGATACCCTCGGGGGAATTTTCGAGGTAGTCGCTCGGGGAGTTCCGCCGGGTCTCGGCTCTCACGTGCAGTGGAGGCAGAAGATCGATGGCACGATCGCGCAAGCGGTGATGTGCATACCAGCGGTCAAGGCTGTCGAGATCGGAATGGGCGTGGGTGTGAGCCGGACGACAGGGTCGCAAGTGCACGACGAGATCGGGTATAATCCAGTCGAGCAACGATTCACGCGGCCTACGAATCGCGCGGGCGGAATCGAAGGTGGCATTACGAATGGCGAGGAAGTAAGGGTACGAGGTCACCTCAAGCCGATTTCCACGCTACGGCAGCCGCTTTCAAGCGTCGACGTTGTGACGAAAGAAGAATCGAAGGCGGCGTTCGAGCGTTCGGACATTGTCGCCGTTCCGGCCGCCGGCGTTATAGGCGAGGCGGCCGTTGCGATTGTGCTCGCTGCCGCATGCTGCCAGAAGTTCGGCGGCGACAGTTTGGGCGAGATGAAGTCGAACTTCCGGGGCTATTGCGAACAGTTGAGACGCTACTGATGTCTACGCTGGCGACAAAGGACCGACGGGCTCTCGATCGCGAAGTGGATGAGCTTCGCAGATCGATAGGTTGGAGCCGCACGCATGGAATCCTTTATTACTTGCTCCTGGTGGTAATAATGCTGGTTGGGTTTGCGATCGGATACGCGACCCACAGCTTGATCGGGGTTGGTATAATTCTCGTCGGTCTGGCGCTGGTTGCCTGGCGTGAAGTTGTAAGATTCAGAGAGCATACGAAGGTGCTGAACCATGTTCTGCGAAAGAAGCTGGCCGAGCGCCGACAGATCGAAGACTGAAAGGGAGTTTTGAAGAGCATCGAATGATTCTGGATATCGTAAAGTATGGGGACCCCATCCTCACGAAGCGAGCCGACGAAATAACCGAGTTCGACGACAAACTGCGAAAGCTTGTCGATGACATGTTCGAAACCATGTACGGCGCGCCCGGCGTGGGACTGGCCGCTCCGCAAGTCGGCGTACTCAAACGGCTGTTCGTGATGGATTGCGGCAGCAAGAGGGGAACGGGCCGCAAGATCGCGCTTATAAACCCGGTGATTGAGCTCGAAGAGGGTGAACAGATCGGGGACGAGGGCTGTCTCAGTTTCCCGGGGATTTTCCTGGAGGTGAAACGGCCCCAGCGCGTTGTAGTACGAGCGGTGGATACTGATGGAGCGGAATTCACGCACGACCTGATGGATCTCGAGGCTCGTTGCGCTTCACACGAGACCGACCACCTGGATGGCGAGTTGTTTATAGAGTACGTCAGTCCGTTGAAACGAGACCTGATGAAGCGCAAGATAAAGAAGCGGATCAAACAAGGCGATTGGTAAAACGGCAATCAAAACCAAATGCGATGTGGGGAGGAAGTGACTTCGGCCCGCTGGGAGGAAACCGGCGGGCTTTGGTATTGGGTCCGGCGTTTCCTGGCGCGAAGCCGGTCAGTTTGACACGTTACTCACCCTGTTGTAGTTTTGGCGCTACGGGTGATTCGGTCCTGAGGTACTCTGGTTCCAAATGGCATAAAGGATAAGAGAGACTGCCGGCGCTTGTGAGCCTTCGAGCCGAGCGCCTTTTTCTATGGGTAGTAAAAACGACATCTTGAAACGAGTAAACCTTCCTGAAGAAGCGATCCGGACCCTGTTTGGTCCTTACGACGAGAACATCAAACATCTCGAAGCACTGCTCAGCGTGCGAGTCAACCTCCGCGGCAGCGAACTTCTCGTCGAAGGCGAAGAGGGAGACGTAGGTCTGGTCGAGACAATCCTCGAAGACTTCGCCGCTCTGTTTGACGAAGGGCGCAGAATGTCCGGGGACGAGCTGAAAGCTGCGTTCAAGCAGATTTCAGAGGACCGCGCATATACGCTGCGAGACTACTTCACCAAGAGCCGGCTCAATCCTTCGGGTAAGAAACAGGTGCTGGCGCGCTCTCCAAATCAGCGTCGCTACATCGAAGCTATAGACAAAAGCGACATCGTGTTCGGCATCGGCCCGGCGGGGACCGGCAAGACTTATCTTGGCGTTGCGAAAGCCGTCGAAGCGCTAATGCAGAAGCGTGTGAACCGAATCGTGCTTGCGCGTCCGGCGGTCGAGGCGGGCGAGAAGCTTGGGTTTCTGCCGGGTGACCTGCAGGATAAGGTGGATCCTTACCTTCGCCCGCTGTATGACGCGCTGTTCGATCTCGTGGACTACGAGAAGGTGACACGTCTGCTTGAAAAGCGGGTTATCGAGGTCGCGCCGCTCGCGTTTATGCGCGGGCGTACTCTGTCGGACGCGTTTATCATCCTGGACGAAGCTCAGAACACGACCTCCGAGCAGATGAAGATGTTTCTCACCCGGATCGGCTTTGGTTCAAAAGCGGTGATTACCGGAGACATCACCCAGATCGACCTTCCGGCTGGACGCCGGTCAGGTCTTGTCGAGGCACAGCGTGTCGTAGGAGCGGTGCAGGGCATCGAGTTTGTCACCTTTAACGAGCGCGACGTGGTACGTCACCACCTGGTGCAGTTGATCGTTCAAGCTTACGAACAGCACTCAAAAACTAAATTCGAGGACAAGCTCTAGTGTAGATGAAGACGAACTGATTCAACTTGAGTCTTGAGTTATAAGTCTGAGTTACGAGTTACAAGTCTGAGTTCCGAGTCTGAGTGGTCAGCGGGGCAGACGTCAACTCTCAACCGCGACTCAGCGCTCAGAACTCAGCACTCAGAACTTGCTTATGGCTAAGCCTTCCTCAAAAACTCGCCAGGGTCCGGCAGCAAGAGTTGCCAGGGAGGTCAGGTCGTTTTCGTCGAGGCTCACCGACCAGTCCGTCCTGGATGCTTCGTCGGGCTTCATCATTATTCTGGCTCTCTCGCTCCTGCTGTTAAGAGGATACCAGCAGCCTCATGTTGACCAGCTCGCAGCAGGGAGCATTGCATCTGAAGATATCATCGCTGCCGAAGACCTGAAGATTCCTGACCCGGCCGAGACCAAGAGGCTTCGCGAGCAGGCGTCGGCAGCAGTGTTGCCGGTATTTGATTTCAATTCGAGGGCCGGTCGCGACGCGGTTGCCACGATCTCCGAGTTGTTTGACGCGGCACGCGAAGACCTCGGCTCGAGCCCCGATCAAATGATGAAGAGGATCGAGGATCGAACCGCAGTGACTCTCGAGCCCGAACAGCTCGCCGTGCTGACGAAGCATCACTTCAGCTCCGAGCTGGAAGATTTGATGATCGAGCATCTGGAGTCGGCGATGATGAGCCCGATCGTCGGCAGCCGCAGCCAACTCCGGAAGCTAGGCGCCAATGCAATCAATCGGCGTGATCGAAGTGGCCAGGAGGTCATGGTTACCGACCTCTCGACTATTCATGACAAGCTCACCGCGAGCGCTTCGCTTAAGTCCGAAAGAATGATCTGGCCGGCGTCCTATAACGCTCGCGAACGCCGATTTCTCGGGGACATTCTCGGGTCGCTCGTTGTTCCAAATATCGAGTACAACGAAACCGAAACCGAAAGCCGCCGATCTTCCGCGCGCGAAGCGCAAGCCGAAGTCATGGTGGGCGTCGAACGCGGGCGGCCAATGGTCTCAAAAGGCGAAACCGTCACTCCCATAAAAGCCGCTCTACTCGCAGCGGCGGCAAAGAGGAGGCCGATCGGTCAGCGGCTGGTGGAATTTGCAGGCACCTTCGTGATCGTCACCGTACTGGTGTTGGTGTTATGGCAGTACCTGCTGCGGTATCAGCGGCGACATCTGAGAGTTCGAAGACACTTTCTGCTTCAGATCGTGTGCTTCTTCGTAACCGTAGGGCTCGCGAGAATCTTCTTTGTGATGGGCTCCGCGATGAGCCATTGGGCATCCAGCTCGCCGTTCAACGAGCACATGCCTTACTTCTATCTTGCGCCTTTGGCCGTCGGAGCCGTTTTGGTGACAATCCTGACCGACGCAAACGCGGCTTTTGTGTTTTCGTCGTGTCTGACGGTCTTCATTGGGGTGCTTACGGGAAATGTATTCGTTGCGGCCTACACACTCGTTTCAAACGCCGCGGCGATCTATCACCTGCAGCATTGCCGGGACAGGTCTTCGCTGGTGCGAGCGGGCGTGTGGATGGGTCTGGTCAACGCCTCAGCGGCGCTCGCGCTGGATCTTTTGGGCGGCTCCGAAAGGCCGGCGCCGATGGTGCTTTCGTTCGATACTTTCTGCGCGTTCGGAAGCGGCATGCTCGCGGCGATGGTGGCATCAATTCTCTTGCCGCTGTTTGAGTGGCTGTTCGAGATCACCACCAGTTTCAAACTGCTCGAGCTCTCAAACCTGAACCTTCCGCTGTTGAGACAGCTAGCCGAGCGCGCTCCCGGCACCTATCACCATTCGATCGTGGTAGGGTTGCTGGCCGAAGCAGGCGCGGAGTCGATCGACGGTGATACGTTGTTTGCGCGGGTGGCGTGCCTTTATCACGACATCGGCAAAACGGTAAGGCCGTCATACTTCGTCGAGAACCAGTCGTACATGGACAATCGTCACGACCGGCTTTCACCACGAATGTCCTCGATCGTTCTGGCAAATCACGTCAAGCAAGGCATTGAAATAGCACGCGAACACAAGCTGCCTCCGCGGATCATTTCGATCATTCCTGAGCATCACGGAACCGGGCTGATGAAGTATTTCTACTACAAGGCCCGAAAAGAAGCTGAAGACGCGAACGCGACCGCGCTCGAGCAGGAGTTTCGCTATCCGGGTCCAAAGCCTCAAAGCAAAGAAGCGGCGATAATCATGATCGCCGATTCAGTTGAGGCTGCTGCGCGAACTGTGCCTGATCCGACGCCGCCCAAGCTGCGAAACATGATTGACACGATCATCGTCAGAATTCGCGACGACGGGCAGTTCGACGAATGCGATATCACGTTGCGAGAACTCGCGCAGGTTGCGGACAGTTTTGTAAAGGTGCTGATGGGCATACATCATCACCGCATCGCGTATCCTGGATACGACTTCAGCAGGCCTGGTCCGGTGAGCGTGATGCCCGCGGCGTCCAAACCTGAGGACGCCGACCGGGTAGTGATGATGCCTTCGCCGCGGCATGGCAAGCGCGGCTTAAAAGAGGCCGGGTTAAAAGAGGCGGGTGGTGATTGAGGTGGTAAACAAGCAACGCCTCACGCGCGTCCCCCACCGGCGCATCGCCGCCATCGCAACCGCGGCGCTTCAGGCAATCAACAAACACAACGCCTCACTCACAGTGGCCTTCGTAAGGGACAAGGTGATCCAAAGGTTGAATCGGGACTTCAGACACTCCGATTCACCAACCGACGTTCTCTCATTTCCCTCTGAGGACAATTCAAGCGTCAGGGACCGAAGCGCCGCGAGCGGTTGGCATCTCGGCGACATCGTAATCTCCACGGATACCGCGGTCCGGCAGGCTCGACAGGGTGGGCATCCACTCGACAGGGAGATCGACGAGCTGGTGATTCACGGTGTACTCCATTTGTGCGGTTATGATCACGAGACCGATCATGGCGAGATGAACAGACTTGAGCTAAGGCTAAGACGAAAGCTCCTGGATGTGTAATAGGTCGCGTGTGAGTGCAGATCAGTCACTCGACCAGAACGTCGCGGGGTGACGAAGCGTTCTGGTGCTTTGTTATGTTGATCGATTTTATCACTGCGGGGTTGGTGCTCGTCGTGCTGGTGTTTCTGTCTACGATCGACAGCGCCTATGAATCGCTGAATGAAGTGTCCCTCCGCGTGATGGCTGCCGAGGATGAGAGCCCTCGCGCT
This sequence comes from Blastocatellia bacterium, assembly GCA_035315885.1. Taxonomy (GTDB): domain Bacteria; phylum Acidobacteriota; class Blastocatellia; order UBA7656; family UBA7656; genus DATFXM01. The sequence goes on along the minus strand of DATFXM010000112.1, from coordinate 14,672 downwards.
AAGTTCTTTCGAGAGCTGCTGGACCACCGGCAGCGTTTCGAGTTGATACTGATCCTCGGAACACAGCTATCCATCGCCGCAATCGCAGTGCTGTTGACGCTTGCGCTCGCGCCGCTGGGAACGGCGGCCTCGCTAGGTGGAACCCTTCTGATCGTGCTTTTCGTCATAGCGGTTTTTCGGCAGCTCGTACCGCGGCTCATTTCACAGAATCGTCCCGACAAGACCCTTTGGCTGCTGCTGCCGGTATTTCGCTTGTTCTATCGTCCGTTGTCGTTTGTGGTTGCTCCCATCAGCTCGATGCTGAGGCGCGCGCAGCGTTCCGAGTCCGACGAAGAACCGACCGCGCAGGAGGAAGAAGACGAGATACAGGCGTTCATCGACGTGGGCGAAGAACAAGGCATAATCGAGGAGTCCGAAGGCGAGCTTATTCAAAACATCATCGAGTTCAGCGATACGCTTGTTCGCGACATCATGAGACCGCGGACTCAGATCGTTGCGATTCAGTCGACTGCTACAGTCGATGACGCCCGCGACCTGATAATGGAATCTCTCTACTCACGCATTCCGGTATACCGCGATGAGATCGAAAACATCGAGGGCATCGTCTACGTGCGAGACCTGCTCGCCTATTGCCAGGACGACCGTCTGAAGCTGCCGGTCACCCGCTGCATGCGTCCTGCGTACTCGGTGCCGGAGAGCAAACCGGTGCGCCAGCTCTTCGATGAAATGAAAAAGGCAAAGGTACAGATGGCGCTGGTCATCGACGAATACGGAGGCCTTGCGGGTCTTGTGACCCTTGAAGACATCATTGAAGAAATTCTGGGCGAAATAGAGGACGAAGACGAACCGGCCGTCGATACCGATATAGTTAAAGCGCCGGATGGGTCATATCTGGTGGACGGAACCGCCGAAATCCGCAAGGTCGAGTTGGTACTGGGCAAGGAAGTGGAAGCCGACGATTTCACCACGGTTGCCGGGTTGATCATCAACCGCCTGGGTCACCTGCCGGTTGCCGGCGAACAGCTCGAATACAAGGGACTTCATTTCGAGGTTCTGGACGCGGACAGCAAGCGAGTCAACCGAGCTCGACTCCGCGCAGTAGATGCTGACCCGGGAACCGCGCCGGAACCGACATGACCGAACAGCCCGGTAAATTCGGCACGGTGGCACTGGTCGGGAGACCCAACGCCGGCAAGTCCACTCTGCTCAATGCACTGATCGGTTCGAAACTCGCCATTGTCTCGGACAAACCCCAGACCACTCGGACGCGCATAACCGGGATACTCACGACACCCGCAGGCCAGATAGTGCTCCTGGACACTCCCGGCATTCATAAACCGGCGTACAAGTTGAACCGAAGGATGATGGCAACGGTGATGGACGCGCTCTCCAGCGTCGATCTTGCCATGCTGATTATCGACGCAACCAAACCCATGGGCTCGGGCGATCAGTTCGTGCTCGAGTTGTTGAATCGCGTTGGCCGCACCGCGTTCCTTCTCCTTAACAAGGTCGACGCCCTAAAAGACAAGAGCGTTTTGTTGCCATTGATCCACCGCTACTCTGCCGAGATGAAGTTCGCCGAAGTTATTCCGATCTCCGCACTGAAGGGCGACGGTCTGGAAACTCTTTTGAAGCTTGCGATGCAATATCTGCCGGAAGGGCCTCGCCTCTACGCCGAAGACGAGATGACTGATCAACCCGAGAGAGTTCTCGCAGCCGAAATGGTGAGAGAAAAAATTCTCGAGGTCACTGCAGAAGAAATACCCTACGTCACCGCAGTCACGACCGAGCGTTGGGAAGAAGGCGACCTGGTTCGAATTCATTGTTCGATCCTTGTAGAACGCCAATCCCATCGACCGATACTCCTGGGTCGCGGCGGCCAGCGACTGAAGGAAATAGGAACCGCAGCGCGGGCGGAAATCGAACAGATGCTGGGCCGAAAAGTTTTCCTCGAGCTCTTTGTCAAAGTGCGTGAGCGTTGGCGAGATGACCCTCGTGTACTGGATGAACTCGGGATTCGAGGAATCGATCGATGAATTCCGGCGATCAGTCTCTTCGTAGCTGGCTCCTCATCGAACTTGAAGTGGCGACTGAGGCGTATGAACAGGCCACTTCGATTCTCTTTGAGGCCGGCAGCATCGGCACAGTGATACTGGCCGAACATCCGAACAGCATGAAGGTCGGCGCCTACTTCGACGGTGGCAACAATCCCCACGAAGTGCTGGCGCTCGTCAAGGCCAGTCTTGTCGCATCCGGTTGGGCCGGCAGTCTGCAGACCGTCAACTGGTCTCGAGTTGAGGATGAAGACTGGATGCAACGTTGGAAAGAAGGCTTCGAGCCAATCGAGATCGGCGAGCGGCTGGTGGTCGCGCCGTCCTGGAAAATCCCAAGCGAAAAGCGTGGCAGGGTCCTCGTGCAGATGGATCCGGGCATGGCCTTTGGTACGGGCACTCACGACACAACGAGGCTCTGCCTGCTTGCGATTGAGCGATACTGGCACGGAAAGTCGTTGCTGGATGTCGGGACCGGAACCGGAATCCTGGCAATCGCCGCGGCTCTGCTCGAACCCGGCAGTCGTATCACGGCAATCGATATCGATCCGGTTGCGACATCAGTAGCCTTCGATAACGCATCGATCAACAGCGTTTCTCACGCAATCGACATCATGACCGGGGCGACCGACAAGCTAGCAGGTAGACAATTCGATGTCGTAGTCGCGAACCTTACCGCCGAAGTGATCGTCGATAACATTCGAGATCTTGCATCTTCTCTCCGATCGGGTGGAATAATAATTCTCTCAGGTATACTCACCACACTTGTTCCGGCAGTAGCAGAAGCGGTCGAAGAGAACCACATGCGTGTTCTCGAACAGAATTCGTCGAGCGAGTGGAGCGCTATCATCGCCGAGAAACAGGTTTGATAGATGCATCGGAGAAGGTTTTACGCGCCGCCGAACCAGATCGACGGTAAGACAATCATACTGTCGGCTGAAGAAACTCATCATCTGGTCCGTGCGCTGCGAATGCGACCGGGCGATGAAGTGTTTGTGTTCGATGGGTGCGGTACCGAATATGCCAGCCGAATCTCGAGTCTCGATGGAGGGGGCGCCCGGCTTGAAGTCGAATCGGTCCTGGAGGGCCCCGCTGAATCTCCCGCAAACATCATTCTTGCTCAGGCGCTCGCAAAGAACGAGAGATTCGACCTCGTCGTTCAGAAGGCTACAGAGCTTGGCGTGCGTGAGATTGTGCCTGTCTCAACGTCGCACGGCGAAGTAATGCCGGCAGGAGAACGCGCGGCAAATCGCATCGAACGCTGGCGGAGGATTTCACTGGAGGCAGCGAAGCAATCCGGTAGACGGACGTTGGTCCAGTTGCAGCCCGTATCCTCGGTAACCTCGGCCGTTGAAAACGCTCGCCGATCGCACCCAGCGTTGACGCTGCTGGTGTTCAATGAGCGAGGAGGCGCTCGAGTTGACGCGGCACTGAGCGGAGCGTCCGGTTCGGCGATAATTGTGTTCATCGGACCGGAAGGAGGTTGGAGTGACGGCGAGCTCGAATTTTTCGAGGAGCAGAACGCAATTCCTGTCAGCCTTGGTCCCAGGATCCTGAGGACAGAAACCGCTGCGATCGCGGCAATCACCCTCGTCCAGCACTTGCTCGGAGACCTCTCGAGATGAACGGCAAGACAAACGCCAGGGGGTTTTCATATTACGATCAGTTCGTCGAGACGCTCGACCCTGCGTCTCTACACGAGCTTCAAAATCGAAAGCTCAGAACACTGATCGAAGAGATTTCGCCAAATCGGTTTTATCAAGAAAAAGCTCGAGCGGGCGGAATTGAACTGGCGGAGATCAAAACTGTAGATGACCTTCAACGGCTGCCCCTTACTGCAAAAAGCGATTTGGTCTGGGACCAGCAGGGGAATCCGCCGTTTGGCCGGATCATGACTTACCCCGTATCGCGCTATAGTCACTTTCATCAGACCTCGGGCACAACGGGCAAGCCTTTGAAGTGCCTTGACACACTCGAGAGTTGGGATTGGTGGGCTCGGTCATGGGGTTACGTTTACAAAGCGGCTGGAGTCACAAGTTCCGACGTTATCTTCCTCGCGTTCTCGTTCGGCCCCTATATCAGTCATTGGGTCGCAATCTCGGGAGCGTGGCACATCGGGGCCCTTGCGGTCTCCGGCGGCGGAATGAATTCCGAACAACGTCTTAGGACGATCATCGAAACCAACTGCACAGTGATCGTCTGCACTCCGACTTATGCTCTTCGTCTGGCCGAGGTCGCACAAGACAACGGAATTGATCTGAGAAACTCTGCAGTGAGGATCGGAATTCACGCAGGCGAGCCTGGTGCCAGCCTTCCCAACGTTCGAAGCGCGATCGAGCGGAGCTGGGGTGCGTTGTCTTTTGATCATGCAGGTGCGACTGAGGCCGGCGCGTGGGGATTTGATTGCGAAGCTCGCGCTGGCGCCATTCATCTCAACGAAGCCGAGTTTGTCTTCGACGTGATCGATCCCGTAAGTCTCCTGCCCGTAGCCGACGGAGTGCGGGGGGAGCTTGTGATAACCAGCCTCGGACGAGCCTGTATGCCTGCGCTCAGATACAGGACGGGTGATCTCGTCGAGCGGACAGCCGAACCCTGCCAGTGCGGGCGCACGTTCGCCCGAATAAAGGGTGGGGTCCTGGGGAGAGCTGACGACATGATGATTGTCCGCGGAGTGAACCTCTATCCCGCGGCAGTCGACGATCTGATTCGTGGAGTTGACCCGGTAGTCGAATACGAAGTGGACGTACGCCGCGTAGAGGGTATGGACGACCTTCTGGTAAAGATCGAGGTCCTGGACGGAGCGAGCCCGGAAGAAGTCCGTAGAGCGCTGATCGAAGGATTCAAGCGTCAGTTCAACATTCGGGTTGCGGCGGAAGTTGTCCCGCCGGGCAGTCTTCCACGTTACGAGCTGAAGGCTCGGAGGTTCAAACGGATCAATCGCTGAGGTTCCCCAGATGGTCCAACCTTAATGGTTTTATGATTACACGGCCCTGGCTGACTGCTTCCAATTTCCAATTTTTCGTAGAATCTTCCAGAAACTTGGAAAGCGGAGGGGTGAAGCTGACGGTAGCAAAACAACTAAGAGCTTGTCAGGACTGAGTTTTATGATTTCTATGGGTCGCGGAACCGAGATTGCTATAGACAATGCCGCACATCCTTAGAATCTCTACCATTCTGTTCTGAACTTGGAGTGAGGTCGCTACTCGGGCACGGTGGCGACCTCCAATTTTTTGTACGGCTTCAATTCCAGGATGGAGTCAGCGGTCCGCTGACCGTCGCAAGAATTATTCAAATGGAAACCGGGTAAGCCTTCAAAAGGTGCCGCCGCCGGCGGTCATCGCCGACGGCCTGAACCCTGATTCGCCTGAAGATGGCTTGGCTGAGGATTTGCTCGAATGATCGGTCGCGCGACGTCGAAGTAACTGCGCGTCGCTCTCTGGAATTGAGCTTCCGGCCGCCCGCGCTGCAAGCGCAGAATCGGGAAACGTCTTTATCCAGAATTCGGGCTCCTGCTTTATTCGCTCAAGCAACTTTGCCCGGAGCCGGCTCGCAAAGGCGCGTGCCCCGGATGCATTCGCTTCCGGCAACAGCACCAGCAGATCGTTCTTCGCGTTGCTCGTGGTCAAATCAGTCTCTCGCGCAAGCTCGTGCACTATTCCGAAAAGTTGAGGCGCGAGATCTGTCTTCAGCGCAGGGTCGCCCGGGAGGCGGCAGCCCACAACCGAGAAAGGCGAGCCCCCGCGCAACGCTGCTTCAACTCGCTTCTCAACTTCCGCAGCAAAATCTTGGTAACTGGTGAACGTCTCCTTTCTGGCTAACCGTGCGGCGTCCGGTTCGGACCGGCTCGTCAAAATCCACGAATCAATCCTTCGATGACGCGCGATCAGTTGTCGCGCGCGATTCGAGAGTTCCTTCGCACTGAACGGTTTGGTCAGAAAGTAGTCAGCGCCCAGTTCCGACGACATAACGCGATCGCTTGCCCGCAGCCTGGAACCAGAAACCAGTATCACCGGTACGTCCAGACTTCCGCGTATGTGCTCGAGCACCTTGAAGCCGTCCAGTACTGGCAGGTCGGCGTCCAGGACGACGAGATCCGGCTTGAACGAAATAAGCCGCGCAAGAGCACTGATTCCGTCCTGAGCTATTTGTGTCGAGTACTCGGACAGAGAGTGAAGAATCAACTCCCTCGACCGCTGGTCATCGGTGACAATCAGGACGTTGAAGTCGCTGGCCTTCGGACTTCGCTTTTCACGTCGATCTATCGTCCGTGACTCCGGTTGCGTCGAAGGCTTGCTGGTGGGCGTTTGCAGAAGAGTCTCCGCAGTACGAGAGGCACTTGCGGCATCGATCTTTGCGTCTGCCGCGCGTGCGCGAACCGGGGACGCCGCTTCGCCTGCGGAAGAGCGTTTCTTCTCAGCAGCGGTCGACGTGGGTTTCAGAGGCTGAGGCTCGCGGTCAAGGTAACTCAAATCCAGCGTCGAGGCCGCGTTCATCACTTCTCGAAGGAATGCGCCGAACTCATCGCTGGCGCCAGACGCCTGGTCCTCATTGATCATCGCTAACCTCAACGGCTCGAGATTCTCGCCAGGTACAAGATGCTCCTGACTCTGAGACAGAATCGAGCTCTCAACCGAATCGGCAAAAGGGGACTGAACCGGTTCGACATCGACTAACGGGCCTTCGTTTACTGCTTCGAGCTCGATTGTTGGGGGCAAATCGATTTCGAGTTCACCGGTTGGCCGGGGCTCGCCTGTTGCCGGCGGTTCGGTTGCTGAAGACTCGCGGTCTTCCGAAGCATGCGGAGCGGTGCCCGCTCGGTTCGAGACGAAGATTCCTCTCGAGGCGTCGACTTCAACGGCGACGTCAGCGATTAAATCCGATTTCTCGAAAACCAGCCAGCACTCTGATCCCTGACCCAGGTTCCTAAGCTGGAAACGAAACGAATCGCTTACGAGAGGCCTCAGGATATCGGTTACTGTGGGGTCAGCAACGGACGCGATCAATAGAACCGTTCCACCGAGACCGGAAGCCCATTCAACAAACTGCTCACAGCGGCTTGCAAGATGCTGATCTCTCCGCGCGAGAACCGTGGTTATCGGGTCTAAGACGATGCGTGCGGGTTTGGTCTCGCCGAGCAGCCATTCGAGTTCTCGGAGAACTGGAGAAAACTCGCTCAACGCAGCAATCTGATGAATTGTTTCTTCCGTGTATTCGAGTACGACCAGGCGGCCGCTGTAGACGTCTTCGAGACAATCGTAACCGAGGAGCGAGAAGTGACGGACGGCTTCTTCCGGTGAGTAGTTCATCACCAGCGCCGCGCGTTCACCGCGCTTCAATCCCTCAATGAGGAATCTATATGCGAACAGCGAGGTTTCCTGTGAGGAACCGTGCACCAGGTACAGCGCGCCTTCAGTCAACCCGCCCTGAAGGGTATCTACAGGTTCAACTCCGCTGCAAATGAGGTTTCGAGGATCCGGGGCCATAATTCTCGAAATCTACTGCAAACAAAATTTCGTTACTAATCCTGTTCGATTAAATGCTAAATTACCTCGACATACCAGTTTTCTACCTCTTTGGGTATTAAGCTCTCCGGCTTTCCTAAACTGCCGCTCCCACTTTCTCAACCGCGTTGCGCAGCCTGGACACCGTCTTTTCTTTACCGAGAGCAACCATTATGTCGAACATCCCAGGCCCAACCGACTGGCCTGTCAGAGCCGTTCTCGCGGCGTTTATTAGCAAGCCGGCCTTTACCTGCCGCGCTTCTGAAAACTCTCGAAGCGCCGCCTCGGTCGACTCGTGAGTGAACTCACCGATCCGGGCCAGGCGGTCCGCAAGGGCCGGTAGCAGCTCGCCCAGACGCTCATCCTTTAAGTTCTTTTTCAGTGCAGGCGGCTCGTACTCAAAGTCATCCGAAAAGTAGGGCCGGCCCAGCTCCACAAAATCGGGCACCGTCCGATACCGCGCCCGCAGAAGATCAATAGTACTCTCGAACCACTCTCTCTTGTCGCCCGCATACTCTTCGCGCCAGATTCCCGCTCTCTTCAACTCCTCGGCGACAAGTTTCGCGAGCTCGCCTATGGGCATCGCGCGAAGATACTCGGCGTTCATCCACAATGCCTTCGGATCGGTCCAGTCGTGCGGATCGCTTTCGTGAAAGTTAAAGACCGCGGACGATTTGTTGACCGCCTCGAGCGAAAAAAGCCGGATCAATTCATCGCGCGACAGTATTTCTTGATCCGTGCCCGGCGACCAGCCCAACAACGCAAGAAAATTCACCAGCGCGTCGGGCAAGAAACCACGATCCCGATACGTCGTGACCGACACAACCTCGCCATGCTTGCGCTTCGAGAGCTTTTCACGACCAGGTGCAAAGATAAGCGGTAGATGTGCAAAACGCGGGACAGGCGCTCCCAGCGCCTCATACAGCAAGACCTGCTTGTGCGTATTCGTTAGGTGATCCTGTCCACGAATCACATGCGTAATCCGCATTTCGATGTCATCCACTACCACCGACAAGTTATATAAAGGATGCCCGTCCGACCTTATCAACACCAGGTCTTCGATATCTGAATAAGCTCGTTCCTGGCGTCCGTACACCAGGTCTTCAAACGCTGAGAAGCCGTCCTCAGGCACTTTCAACCGAATCGCGGCAGGTTCTCCCGCTTCGACGCGCGCCAATGCCTCCGCGACAAGAAGATCACGATAAGGGTTTCGTTCCTTACCCACCCCCTGCGCTCGCGCGCGGTCGGCGATTCTTTCACCGACCGTACGATCGTCGCCGCCTTCTTTTGGAGTGAAGTCGTAGTAGGCCTTGCCTTCTTTGACCAAGCGACGCGCGGCTTCGCGATGTTGCGCGACAAACGACGACTGGAAGAACGGCCCTTCGTCTGGATCAAGTCCGAGCCAAAGCATCCCGTCCAGAATGCCCTGCACCATTGCCTCCGATGAACGCTGAATGTCGGTATCTTCGATGCGAAGTACAAATACGCCATCATGACTGCGCGCATAGAGCCAGTTGAACAACGCGGTGCGCGCGCCCCCCACGTGAAGATAACCGGTAGGCGAAGGTGCAAAACGAACCCTGACCGTATCAGCCATAAACCACGATTATGGGCGACCACAGAAAAGAAAGGCAAGCTCGCGTGCTGAGCTTGCCTTTTAAAAACCGCGGGTTGAGAGAGGATTTAGTTTACTGTCGGGGAGGCATATCTCACCGCGGTAAGTTGCGTCAGCGACTGCAGGCTCGCAATCGGGATCCGTCCGATCAGCATCCTGCCAGACTTAGGCTCCGCAACAATCTCAAATCCGAGGTCCTTCAACTGCTTCAGCGTTCCCGTGGATTTGTCCTCAAGCCAGAGTTGTATTTCAACCTTTCCGTTGCGGACAAGCTTGACTTCTTCGGGACCCGGCGACGAATTCTTGTCCTTCAACCGCTGAACGATCGCGGCCAGGGACGGATGGAGTTTTGATAGGACACGGCGCTTCTCTTGTTCTTCCGCGGTGAGCTTCGGCGGCGGCGGAGTTATCGAGTCGTTTACGCCCGACGGCGTGTTTCCCACGCCGCCTGCTTGCGCAGTGCCTTTGGCTCCTCCGGCCCCAGGTCCGCTCCCAGAGCCCAATCCCGGTTTCCGCTCTGGCTTTGCTTTCCTACTATCCCGATGAGGTCCTTCCGGCGCCGACGCCCGCGTCTGCAGGGTTGCTGAAAGCTGTAGTCTCTCGAAGGGCTGATCCTTCGCTCGCGAGCCAAATACTCCCTCACGGCTGACGCCTGCCGGCATCTCGACAGGGACGTCGACGCGTCGAGGCTGACCTCCATCGGTCACGGTCATCTCTTCGACCGCAACAAACGACGTGAACTGGGTCATCAACCTGTATTCAAGGCCTAGCTGCGTGATTGCATCGCGGACTTCGGGCTGCGTCTCGCCGCGCTGCAGTCCGCCGTAATCCAGACTCATCAGATCGTCAATCTTGTTCCGGGCCCACAACGTGGCGAGGACGTCGTGCCGCCGCTCAGACGCAGGTAACTCGACCGGAATCTCGCGAACAAAGTCCCGCCCGCCAAGCTTTCCCTTAAGCTTGATCGTGCCGCGACCACCACCAACGTAGCTGCCGCTGATGACAACCGGTTTTACGTCGAACAGGTCGGGAATTCGCTTTGGATAAGTCTCCTGAACCTGCAGCCCGCCCCAGTCGATGGAAATGTCGGTCAACAGCGGGTTCCGCACGCGCTCATAAAACCTGCGCGCCGCCGCAGAGCCATCGTCGGCCAGGGTCACGTACTCGACTTCGCCTCGACCCTGCTCAGCCATCTTGTCCAACAAGAAACGATTCACCGCATTTCCAATGCCGAACGAAAAGACCCGCGCCTGCGGATGTCTCTGGATCTCTGCGATGATCTCCATATCGTTGCCGACGTAGCCGTCGGTCATGAAACACACCACCCGAACGTGATCTTGTACGTCGGAGGGGTCCAGCGCGGCTCGGATCGCCTGCATCATTTCAGTGCCGCCACCGCCGCTTCTGACCGCCAGGAACTCCTGCGCCTTGCTGATGTTTGCCGCTGTCGCAGGCACGGGTTTTGGAAACAGAATCTCTGTCGAACCGGAGAACGTGATCAGATTGAAGGTGTCACGAGGATTGAGGCCATCGAGGGCGAGCCTCATGCACTCCTTCGCTTTTTCGATCGGAAATCCCCACATCGAACCGGAAGTGTCGAGCACAAACACAAGCTCCTTGGGCGTGATGTCAGCCGGAGCCACGCGCTCAGGCGGCTGGATGATCATCGAGAAGAAGCCTTTGTCCGATGCTCGATGGACCAGCAGGGCATCCTCGATGTTCTTGCCTGCGACATCATACTTGAGAATGAAATCCTTGTTGGGAATCTCCGCCTTGTCCTTCAACTGCACAAAAGCGCTGTGGTCGGTCGCCCGTTCAACATCGACATCGTGCATAACCGACTTCAAAGTGTCGATAGGCACACCGGCGTCGACAGCAACTTCGAGAGAAATGTCGTGACCGGCGCGAGTGCCTTCGGGCGCAACCGGAGGCGTGACTCGCGAAGCATCAGGCACCTGATTCGTATCGGGAGCCCAACCCCCGCCCTGTTTGCCCGTCGGCTGTCCCGGAATGTATCGCGGCCCGACAACCATCGGGAACACGAATTCGTAGGACCCGTTGCCATACTTCAATTGCTCGACATAGCTGATGGTTATCGAAACCTTCTCGCCGGGCATTATGTTCGCGACCGACTGAGTAAAGATATTGGGCCGTTCCTGGTCCAGCAGGCTTGCGACGTGACCGGTTTTCTTCGCGTCCTCGTAGATGGCGCGGGCCTCTTCACGCATCTTGATTTTGCCGCGCACCGAGCGCTCGCCGATTCGCATGGTCATATCGTCCACCGCTGCGTTCTGCGGCAGGGGAAAAGCGTAAACCGCCTCGATCTTGTCCTTGAGAGGATTCTCAAACTCCTGCGTGACCACTACACGTGCAAGGAACCCGCTGATCTCAGCCTTAACGTCTGTATGTTTCAGCGGACACTCGGCAGCTACGACGCCTTTTTCCGGATCGATCACCTGCAGCGAGCCTTGAGTTAGTTTTCCAGCAGCGGCGAGGGGCTTCCGTGTTGCGCTCGCAGATACTTTACTGATCGCGACGTAAGCAACGATCAACGCGGCGGCAATAAGCAAGAAAGACACGACCAGTTTCGGTTTCACTTCTTCCTCCGGACAGCGAAGTTCTGAGTTCTGAGTTCTGAATTCTGAGTTCTGAGTAACCGAACTCGGAAATTCGGCGCGATTAGTGAACGGCCGTGTATGAGGGTCTTGCAGTGGATTTTTGTGCTGAGTACCGGTAGGAGGGGTTTCGGGTTTCGCGTTTCGGTTTAGGGTTTAGGATCGTTTGATCGGGTCTCGAGTGTCACACAAACCTCATTCAAACGAACCCTAAACCCGAAACCCTAAACCGCTTCTGTCAGCACTCGGAACTAAGAAAACATCTCAGGGTCGAGGTCGGTGAAGAACGCATCGTGAAGCGCGCCCACTGCTCTCTGCGAGTCCGACTCGTCGATCACAAAGGTGAGATTAATCTCTGAGGCGCCCTGGCTGATCATGTTTACGTTTGTGCTCGAGATGGCGTTGAATATTCGCGCCGCAATGCCCGGAGTGAATTTCAGATTATCCCCGACAACACACACTATCGCTTTGCCTCGCTCGACGCTGACATCCCCGATCGCGCTCAGGTCTCGCTTGATTGCTTCAAGGTGTTTGGTGTCGTCGAGTGTTATCGAGACCGACACTTCGGATGTCGTGACTACATCGACCGGCGTATGGTGCCGGTCGAAGACTTCGAAGATCGCTCGAAGAAAACCATAAGCCGCGAGCATTCTCGTCGAGGATACGTTGACTATCGTGACCCCGCGCTTGAATGCAATCGACTTGATGAGATTTCGCGAAGGCTTCGGCCTGGAAACAATCAACGTGCCCTCGCACTCAGGGTTCAGCGTGTTGTAGATGTGCACCGGAATACCTCTCTCCACGGCAGGCAACACCGTGCTTGGGTGAAGCACTTTGGCGCCGAAATAAGAAAGCTCGGCCGCCTCAGCGAACGAGATGACACGAATCCGCCTCGCCGACGGAACAATGCGAGGGTCGGTAGTCATCAAGCCGTCGACGTCCGTCCAGATTTCTATCGAGTCGGCGCCCAGCGCTGCACCAACGATTGCCGCAGAATAGTCAGAGCCGCCTCTCCCGATTGTTGTGGTGACGCCCTGTGCGGTCGCGCCAATGAACCCTTGTGCAATCGGCACCAGTCCGGCCTCAAGGATCGGCCCGAGCACCGCGATAGACTTCAAAGCCGATGCTTCCATGTCAGGCGTTGCCGAAGTGAAGTTGTCATCTGTTACTACGAAGTCGCGCGAATCGACCAGTTTCACTCCGACTCCCCGAGCCTCAACCGCGGCGGCGATAATTGCGGAAGACAGTCGTTCGCCAAACGAAGCAATCGCGTCCTGGCTCCTCGGCGTCAATTCGCCGAGAGTCGCGATCGAACGCGCGAGACTTTCAAGTTCCCCGAAGTGGCCGGCCATCAATGTCTCAAGCCAATCGAGTGAATAAGTGGCCTTCACGCGATTGGTGCCGAGCAACTCTTTGGCAGTTGCGAGATGCCTCTCGCGAAGCTCACCGATTGACCTGGCGGCAGCCTCGAAACGCTGATCGCGAGCCGTACGTCCGATGCCAAGTAAGGCATCGGTGACGCGTGCCATCGCCGACACCACCACTACAGGACGACGGCCGAGACGGTCCCGAACTATTTCAATTGCTCGATTGATGGCGGGAGCGTCCTGCACCGACGTCCCACCGAATTTCATCACGATCATTTTGGTTTTTGGTTACCGGTTTCCTGGTTTTTGGTTCCTAGTGGACCGTATCAGTCGAATCGCTAGTGCAACACTTCATTGCAAGTCAGCTGATCGCACGGGAACGCGGTCCCCGCCCTCCATAGGAGGGTTCGGAGCTTAGTCTTTTCAGGCTTGGGCTCAGCACTAGTGATGACGCTAATACGGTCCTGTAGTTCCTGGCTTATGGTTTCTAGAGCACTGTAGAGAAGACTTCCCAACCAGAAACCAGAAACCAACTTACCCGCACAACACTGAGCCGCCGTTTACGTTGAGCACCTCGCCCGTCACATGCCGAGCGAGGTCCGATGCTAGAAACAGAATCGGTCCCGCAATGTCGTCTGCATTCGCGACTCGGCCAATCGGGATTGAGCCGAGAATCTTCGCAAACTCGCGAGAGTCCCGCAAAGGAACCGCGGACATCTCGGTGTCCACCCAACCAGGCGCTACGCAATTCACCGTTATCCCGGCGGATCCAAGCTCCGACGCGAGCGACTTGGTCAGCGCGATTATGCCGCCCTTCGAAGCCGCATAGTGTGAATGAAATGCTTCCCCTCTCTGCCCGGCAGTCGATGATACCGCGATGATCCGCCCGCCTCCCTGCTTCTTCATCACCCCAGCAGCAAAGTGACAACACGCATAGACTCCCTTCAAGTTCGTGTCCAGCGTTTCGTCCCAAACCCGTTCGTCGAGCAATTCAATCTGACCGCCCGTCCAGATAGCCGCATTCGCCACTACGATGTCGATGCGACCAAACTCGACTATCGCTGCGTCGAACAAATGCTCTACGTCCGCAAACCTGGAGACGTCCGCGCGGACCGCAATTGCCCGAGCGCCCGCGCGTCGCACCTCGTCGAGCAACTCGATCGCATCGGATTCGCTGTTGAAATAGTTCAGAACCAGCGACGCTCCGGCCCTTGCGAACACTCGAGCGGTAGCCGCGCCTATTCCTCGCGACGCTCCAGTGATGACTGCGACCTTGTCCTTCAACTCAAACATCGGTTCTCCTCCATTGATCAGGCGCACGGATGCCTCATCGCGTCCTGCACCTTTGCGCTTACAAAACTTCGCTCAGTAGAAAATTCGGGTGACGCAAGCAGGTCATCCGCCGGCAATGGCGGGCACGATAGACACCTCCGCACCGTCCCGAATTGGGGTGTCAAGGTTCTGCAGAAAGCGGATGTCTTCGCCCTCTATGAAAATATTGATGAATCGTCGAAGCTCACCGC
>DATFXM010000111.1:0-78776 GCA_035315885.1 Blastocatellia bacterium | reverse complement strand
GAATTTGACGTAGCCACGTCAGCATTGGACGACGATCTTCCCCTGCATTGGCAAATGGAGCGCGATAGGCAGCCATCTCATCCTCGCTCAACCTGCGCAAGATCGCTCCCGGCAAGACGTGTTCAACGATCAGATTCTTCTGGAGCACCATCGTCTCGCCGTCGTTGCTGCGACATCCCTGGACGAGGGATCGCACATCGTCAGGAAAATCCGCCCAGGTCATGGGCTGAACCAGCGCCTCCATGTAGGCGATACCCTGGACACGCTCGGGGTGCTGGCGCGCCCAATCGAAGCCTAAGAGGGAACCCGCATCGTGCAGCACAAACACCACATCCTTATCGACCCCCAGCTTTTCCCACAGCGCGAACAGAAAGCTGCGCTGCTCGGCGTAGGTGTAGCGGTCGGGGCCAGAGTCGGGCAGTTTCTCGGACTCGCCCATCCCGATCATGTCGCAGGCAATCAGCCGGCCCAGGCCGCGACAGGCCGGCATGACGTTGCGCCACAGATAGGATGAGGTTGGGTTTCCATGCGCGAACACGATGGGAGCGCCGGCGCCCTCGTCGATATAGGCCATGCTTCGGCCGTTGATTTCTACAAACTTCTTCGCCGCGAACGGTTGTGCGCTATCGGTCATTGCTTTTCTCCTGTGGAGCATGCGGAATCAGTGTGCTGTCACTCATTTGTAACAACACGCCCGTCGGACCCGAGAACTCTGCACCCTTCATTTGTATGTCCCTTCGTGTGCCTATTGCTTTTCCCGCCACTCTGCGTAAAGCTGCGTGATCGCCGGGCCGATGGTAAATCCCCAGGAAAACACAAAGAGATCCTTGAACTTCTTCGGCACGACGTACCGGTGCTGTGCCTCTGCCGCCGGCACGCCCGCTTTGAACATCTTGCCCGCTTGCTCGGCGATGTCGTCAAAGACCTCGAGCACCGTGGCGATACCGCGCTGCCCGCAAAGCTGCCCATGCCCCGGCACGAACACCGTGTCCTTGTCCCACGACGCAAAGGTCTTCAGCGTCGCGCGCCACCCGGAAACCGTCGTCTTCTCGTCAAGGCACACGGGATACCACCCGTTAGCCAGTAAATCGCCCGTGTACACCACATTCTGTTCCGGCACGCGGACCACCATGTCAGTTCCGGAGTGCCCCGGATACGATTCAATCACCGCAGTCAGTCCGCCCAGCTCGACCTTCATCGGCAGCTTCGCCGGATCGAGCGGACGATTCGGCACCGCCAGCACGCTCGCATTCGCAAGCTGAAATACCGTCGTGAACGCATCCAAATCACTTTGCGCGTGCGCGCGTTCCACCTCGGACTTGGCATCCTTCTGAAGCTTTTCAAACGGCCCAAGCGCCGCCGCCCGATCGGCTCCCTGGAGCGGCGTGTAGCTATCCACAATTCGCCTCGCCACTTCTGGGTGCGCCCATACCTCTATGCCCCTGGCACCGTAAAAGGCATTCCCTATCGAGTGGTCGAAATGATAGTGCGTATCCAGCGCCCCCATTACCGGCGCCTGGCTCACCATGCGCAGCGCGTCCATTTGAAAGGACGCGCCTGCCGGCGTCGCGAATCCTTCCACCAGGAGTGCCGCATCCCGCCCCACCAGAAAGCCGCCGTTACACACGGTGGTGTTTCCCTTTGATAGATCGGAAATCGTCGCGTACAGTCCGTTGCCGATCTTCCGCACGGACGCAAAGCCCTTATCGACCAGCGGCGTTTCCGAAACGCGCGCGTCTTCGGCAACATCAGCGAACAGTTGTGAGCTGTCGGTCATTGCTTTTCTCCTTTGGAGCATTCGGAATTAGTTTGATGTCGCTCATTTGTAACAGTACGCCCGTCGGACCCGAGAGCACTGCACCCTTCGGAGTGCGGCTGACCGCCCGGCGGAGGGTCGGAACGACGATGCCACCGAACGGGGTATGATCGAAGCAGTAGTGAGAGGTGGCACCGGCGACCATGTCGCCGACCACATCCACGGAGTAGTCGATACGCTGGAGTAATCCTTGCGCGTTGAAATACAAGACCTGCTCGGCACAGTGGGTCGGGATGCTTGGGGGGTACTTTACGAGGAGGCGATGCCACGTCTCGCCGTTTTCCTCGTGTGGCCCGATCTCACGGGTCTCGAAGCCGGGTTCGGTGAATACGAACGGAGTCGCAAGGTAGTTCCACAGTGCATAACTCACGAAGTAGAGTTCGTGCAATTTATCCCAGGGTGTGGTTAGGACGTGCCCGGCGAACGAAGCCCGTGGCGTGGCACGCTCCTCAACGACGCTACCATTGGCATCCTCGACCCATACGCGATATGGCGTGAAGTGCCCGGTTCGGGCCTCGCCACCAAACGGCGTGATCGTGACAATCGGTCGGCGAGCCTGGATACGCAGTGTCACGTCGCGCAGACCGTCCGGAAGCCCCTTGAGCCGCCACAGCCCGCCGCCAATGGACACCTTGACCTGGAAGGCTTCAATCTCCCACCAGCGCGCTAGGCCGCCGTGCGCGTCAAGGGCGCTGGTTAACAAGTCTTTCATGTGGTCTCCTTGGCCATGAGGTCATTCGCGTGCAACGAGGCTCAGGCGCCAACGCCCGAAATGGCCGTGACCCCGCCGTCGATCAGGAAGTCTGCCCCGACGACGTACGCAGAATCGTCCGAGTTACATAGTCGCTCATCTGTCTTTCGCCTTCCATTATGATCGTCATATTATGATCATCATATTACGCTCATAATATTACGATCATAATACTACGGTCATACGATACACTGTCAAGTAAGATTCCAAGACTATCCGAGTCTGAAGAGCAGGCCGATGCAGCAGTCAAAGGCTGGTCATCGTCGCTGACGGCGCGTTGCAGTATATTCACTTCGCCATGCCGCAGCGTCGCGCGCGTTCCACTCCCCCTGTCCTCTCCGCGTCTCTCCTCCCCGCGTCACCGCGTCGCCCCTTCGCCTCTTCCTCCTCAATCTTGATTATCCGACTGTTACGCATCATGATGTGCGACGGTGCTCACTAACACCCTCAATCAGATCGGTAAAGAAGGGAGGACTAAGGCATGCTCCGAGCTGTGCTAGCTATCGGGCTTGCGCTTGTCGTGTCGGCGACCTTTACGCGGGGTGCATCCGCGGCAGACGGCGCAATTCAGACGATCATCTATGACGGCAAGCCTTTCAAAGCTGCGTCCGCCACCATTGACGGTAAGGCGCTTTGGATCAGCCTTCAGGACCTTGCAGCCGCTACTGGTTTTCATATCAAGCCGCAGGGAGTATGCAGAGACGAACTGTGCTTCCCGCTGCCTGCTGGCAGAAAGAGCGAGTTCATTACCAAGCGTGGCAGCACACAGTTATTCAATCTCTCCGCTTTTGCGTCGCTCATCGGCCAGCCTGTGGCGCGCGACCAGAAGAACGCGGTGTGGTACTTCGGCGCGCGGGCGCAGGCGCACGACGGCTATCTGGAGTCCCTCGATGCGCCTGACTTTTCGTTGCCCGATGCCGGCGGCAAGCTGCACTCGCTCTCGGAGTTTCGCGGCAACAAGGTCATACTCCTGACCTGGGCTTCGTGGTGAGGGTGCCGTCTCGATCTGCCAGTCTGGCAGACACTCTTTCACGAACTGAAGGATAAGAAATTTGAAATCATCGCCGTAGCTCAGGACACCGGCGGGGCAAAGGACGCTTTACCGTGGATCAATGCTGCAAAGCCGGAGTACACCGCTCTCATCGACGACAAACATCTGATCACAAATCTGTACAACATGGTGAATGTGCCGACCGCGGTGTGGATCAATGAGAAGGGCGTGATAGTGCGACCTCCCGAAGTTGCTTATGCCGACAACAGGTTCAAAGCCATGCACGGAGTAGATGCGGACGAGTACCTGAGGGCGATTCGGGATTGGGTCACCAACGGCGATCGCAGCGCTTACGTCGTAGGTGAAGATGAATTGAAGAAGCGGTTGAAGGCGCAGACGCCTGAGCGCGCAATGGCAGACGCAGAGTTTGGTCTGGGCGAGTATCTATACAAGATCGGCAGTGGTGCCGACGCCATCCCGCATTTCAAGGAGGCGCAGAGGCTGTCACCCGACAACTGGAACTACAAACGGCAAGCTTGGGCGTTGTCGGATGCACAACGGGACTACGGTACGACGTTCTGGGACGAGGTTAAGAAATTGAACGGAAAGCCGTACTACGAACCGCGAAAGCTTAATAAGTTCTGAGTTCTGAGTTCTGAGTCCTGAGTGGTTTACCCCAGACTCAGGACTCAGAACTTCACTCCCGCCTGACCGCAACAATCCCTCAAAAGCAACTCTATCGCGTTGCTCGCATCAAAGCCGACCGTTGTTTCTCGCCAGGCAGCCCGGCCGGAGCTGCTCAACTCCAGAGAGGAGATCTCGATGCTAAACTCCTTTGAGGCTTGGTTTGTCTACTTCTCAAGCAACGCACAAGACAACGGAAAGATTTGCTTCGATCAACCCGATTTTCTGACAAGTGAAGAAATCTTTCTGATAGGAGATTCAATCGCCACATTCCAGCTCGGAGAACAGTCTGAGGGCAGGGGCCTGCTAAAGGCAGCCAAGGCGTTCGCCGACCAGAACGACCTGGAACTCGTCGTTCCCATTACCAGAATGTTTGTTCGCGAGGAACAGAATCATTCACTGCTGCTCGGGAAATTCATGGGTTTGCACGGAATCTCACTGAAGACGCGCAACTGGTCGGATTGGGTGTTTCGCCGGCTCCGAAAGGGAGCCCCTTACCAGTGGTCGATAATGGTTCTGATTACCGCGGAGATCGTGGCGATCACATATTATCGCGCCCTGAAGAACGCGACCGACTCGGCGCTGCTCGAAAGCATTTGCGAAAAGATCCTAAAGGACGAAGCCTTTCACCTGAGATACGAAGCAGAAGTGATCAGCGCGATACGCAGCGGCTCTCCGCGATTGGTAGCTGCAGCAATGGAGTTTTGTCACCGGTTTCTGTTTTTCGGTACGGTGCTGGTCGTTTACCTGAGTCACAGGCGCGTCCTGAAGGTGGGCGGGTATCGGTTCCGGCGATTCTGGTCCGGCTGCTGGCGTGAGTTCTCGACCTGCTTTGACCAGCCTCAGGTCTCGCTGCAAATGAAGTCGAGCACTAATTCTGGGGTTAGGTTGTAACCTTATCCGGCACCAAAGTGTCTTGGTAGTTGTGTGCGACCTTCGAAAGGGTTCAAGATTCAGATTCATGAAGAGGTAGGTATATGACTAGTAAGGCAATGCGTGTTGGGGGGATTGCGGCGATCGTGATGGCGATTGCTATTGCTGCCCCGCTTGCGCGTTCTCAATCGACTGCCCCTGGAGACGACCAGAAGGCCGGAGCCGGACAGTTTCACAGACACGGCCGGGGAATGAGCAGTTTTCGCGAGTTCCGCCAGCTCAATCTGACCGATGATCAGAAGGCTCAGATTCAACAGATTCGTAAGAGTCACTTCGATAGTACGGCTCCAATCCGGCAGCAGGTTCGAACCGCGATGAAGTCGCTCCACGATTCAACCGATGGCTCGAGCATAGATGAGTCGGCAATCGCTCAGAAGCTGACCGAGATCGCACCGTTGCAGGCCAAGCTGATGGCCGACCGGTTCAAGATGCGGCAGGAGATCTCATCGGTGCTCACTGCCGATCAAAAGGCCAAGCTGGATCAGCTCCGGCAGCAGGAACGAACCAAGAGAGAGGAATTCCGATCACGAAAGTCCGGCACGTCCTCACAAGACTGAGCGCATAACACCACGGTGGCGGACGACAGCAGAGTCCGCCATCAACTTTGAGCGTTGCGTCAGGAGTCACCCTGGAGACGGATTATGGTCAGGCGTCGGAGCTTGATCTGGCGCGCCTCGCATGCGACGGAAACGAGGCGGCCTTTGAGGAGATCGTCCGCCGTTTCAGCCCGAGAGTCTTTCGAATTGCCGGCCACTTTTTTCGACGGCAGGAGCTTGCGGAAGAAGCGGCCCAGGAGACGTTTCTGAACGCCTATTCGCAACTGGCCTCGTTCGAAGGACGCGGATCATTTGAAGGGTGGATCTCCAGAATCGCTACCAACGTCTGTATAAACATCCTGCGCCGCGCCAAAGCGAAGCCGGAGTCCCTGATTTCCGAGCTGACCGAAGATGAGACGCTTTGGTTCGAAAGGAGCTCGGCGGCTGCCAACGTCTCCACGCCCGGCTCGGTAGAAAGCCACGTGGTAGCGGCTGACCTCGCAGAAAAAGTTCTTTCCACGCTGTCACCAAACGATCGCCTGGTATTGATGTTGACCGAAGGTGAGGAGTTGTCCGTAAAGGAAACTGCGGAGATGACCGGCTGGTCCGAATCAAAGGTAAAGGTGCAGGCAATGCGGGCGCGCCGTCGCTTCAGACACGCGGTGGAAAAGCTTCTCGAGAAAACAACCGAGGCATTAAGCGGGTGATTATCCGGTATTCATCGGACTGGCTGCGATGACTGCCACCAATTGAATTGCTGCGACTGGATGCCGCAGATTGGCTATCTCAGATCGGATGTCACAGATTGGAGATTCGATAAATGAGGCTCAGCGATGACTGGTGAACACATCATCGAGTTGCTTGACCGGGTAAGCGCGCGCGAGCTGACGCCGCAGGAACGCGAGGCCATAGAGTCGCACGTAGCCGGATGCGGGGAATGCCTGCGAGCGTACCGTGCGTTTGTGATATCCGGCAAACTGATTTCGGCTCGTGCAGGACGCACGGCGGAGCCGCCGGCATTCTTCACTAAACGAGTGATGGCTGCGCTTCGCGACAAGCAGGTTCAGCAGAAGATCGCGATCCCCTTACTTTGGAGATCAGTGCGAAGCGTCCTGGCAACCATGGTCCTGCTCGTGGTCCTTCTCGGGATCTTAAGCATCTACGTTAGCCGAAGTAATCCGGGTGTGAACGTGCGGCCCACGCGAGACGACCTGTACTCGGAAGAATGGGTGATCCTGGATGATGGTGACTTGTCTGCGGATGTCACCGATAACCAGGTGTTGACGACACTATACGAATCGCCGGACGGTTATGGACACGACAACTAAGAATAGCTGGCAGGTTCGATTTGCCGCGCTCGGTATCTTCGCCCTCGGACTTGTAGCGGGCGCGCTGCTGATAAACCTGTATAATGCGCGCTATCATCCGGGTGCGGGGCGACGCGACGGTCCTTTGATCTGGGCGCTGAGTTCGGTGACTGAACGGCTCGACCTGAGCTCTGAGCAATCGGCACAGGTAGAGAAGATTCTTGACGGGGCCAAACAGCAGCTCATGGATATGCGGCGACAGGCTGAACCGCGGATAAGAGAGATCCGCGCTCAGACGGAGGAGCAGCTCCGGCAGGTGTTAACCGACGAGCAGTGGCAACGGTTTCAGGAGATAAAGCAGGAGACAAGAGACTGGCATCGCGGCGGACGTCGCGGCCGTGGCCCCGACGGCGACCGCTGAGATCGACGAGAGAAGAGTACGATGCGGAAATCGGCTCCGCCCAGGTACTTGACCACGCAGCGCGTTGAGGCCTTCAGCGATGGAGTTTTTGCCATCGCGATTACGCTATTGATCCTCGAAATCAGAGTTCCGCAGGTGCACACAGATGTGACAGCGCCCGGTCTTGGATGGGCGCTGTTCCGACTATGGCCTTCCTACTTCGGCTACGTGTTCAGCTTCGTGATGATTGGGATCTACTGGGCGAATCATCATTACATTTTCAGCCTGTATCAAGAGAGCGATCATTACTTTGTCTTACTAAACGTTTTGTTTCTAATGTGCATCTCCTTCCTCCCGTTTCCAACAGCGGTGCTGGCAGCGTACATCAATGATGCGGAGCAGCGGCAGCCCGCGGTCTCGCTCTATACCTTTGCGCTCTTGCTGCCGGCTATGTCGTGGACACTGATGTGGCTGTATGCAAGTCGCAGGCACCGGTTGATGGAGTCAAACCTGGATCCAACCTTTATCGCTCGGCTAACCAGGCAGTACTGCATCACAAATCTGCTTTACAGTTGCGCGTTTCTATTGTCGTTCTGGTTCAGCAAGCTCTCACTGATATTTTGTGTCGGCCTCTCGATGCTGTACCTGCTCCCGCCTAGGAGGCCGGTATACGTGAAGGGTGACGGGGCGAAGGGGCCCGCGGACGGGGTGACGCGGTGACGCGTGGGGCGAAGGGCGACGCGGAGACGCTTCCCTTCATCCGGTTTGGTATAATGTCTCGCCCCCGTAAGAGCATCCCCAACGAGAAAGAATTGAGGAAGACTCGTGACTGAAAGCCCACAGAAGAAGGTCAAAGAACCGCCGCTGAGATTCAGCGATACCCAACGGATAGTCGCCCAACTCGAGGAAAGCATAGGCTCCAAGGTGCTGACCTACTGGACCTCGGATCGCGGCAGCGTCTGCGACAACGATGTGCTCGCTTTCTATGACATCCTGAGACGGATCGGGCCCGGCGAAGAGATATCGATTTTCATCAAGTCCGGCGGCGGTGACGTCGAAGCCTCACTGCGCATCGTCAATCTCATCCGCGAATACTACAAACGCGTGGTCGGGCTCGTACCTCTTGAGTGCGCATCAGCGGCGACGATGGTAGTGCTCGGTGCGGATGAGATCCGCATGGGTCCCCTTGCGCATCTGACTGCAATCGACTCGTCTCTACGGCACGACCTCTCGCCACTCGATGAGCGAGACAACCGGCGCGTCAGCGTAAGCCAGGATGAGCTGGGACGAATAGTGGCTCTGTGGAACAAGAACGCGCGCGATCACCACGCCAACCCGTACACGGACATATTCAAGTACATTCATCCTCTTGTAGTCGGCGCAATTGATCGCTCGAGCTCTCTATCGATAAAGCTGTGTCGAGAAATTCTTTCTTACCACATCAAGGACGAAGCTGAATGCGACCGAATAAGCCGCATCTTAAACTCCAGCTACCCCTCGCACAGCTATCCGATAACGACACGCGAAGCAAGCAGGCTTGGGCTGAAGGTGTTGAGGCTGGAGCAGAGCGTGAACGATCTGTTGCTGAACCTCAATGAGCGCTATTCGGAGATGGCGCAGAAAGCCATCACCGATTTTGACGAGTCGAACTACCACGACAACGAAATACTGAACATCCTGGAGGCCCGCGACATCCAGATCTATTATCAGAACGACAAGGACTGGAACTACATCAAAGAGGAGCGCCGTTGGCAAACGCTCAACGACGAGAGCTCGTGGCGAAGAACAGAGCTCATAAACGGTGCGCAGACACAGTCACAGTTCCATATAAGGTAGTGCTGAGTTCTGAGTGTCTGAGAGTTGAGTCCGAGTTGGCGCGGTTGTGTTGAGGTTGCCTCAATCGAATGCGTAGCTGGTATTGGCCAGGGCTGCGTCGTAGCGAATGTCACTACACGTACTGAGAATCCGCGACTCCATAGCCGAAACCCACAACTCTCTAGTCAGGACTTCTGCCCGCGTCCTTGGGATTCATCAAAGGCTCTCCGCCAAGGCGAAATTTGCAATATGCTCCTGCATCTTCGTCCTATCCTTCTCTGTCAAATTGCTCCACGCAACGGACATTGCCCCGGTTATGCATACGCGCGCGCAAGAACAGGGCGGGATGGCGGCCGCATATCAATGGGAGGCCAAGTCGATCGTTCAAGGACACGGCCTTCTGCTCTTCGATAATCTTCCGGACAACGACGAGCGGCTGCTTACCCACGCACCGGGATACGCTATGTTCCTGGCGCTGGTCTATAAACTGTTCGGCGGCAGTTTCTTCACTGTACAGCTCGTACAAAACGTTCTGAATTCCTGTTCCCCGGTTCTGATCTTTCTGATCGCCAGCGAGGTGGTTGCGTGGCGCGTAGGTACTGTCGCTGGTGTGTTGTCGGCGATCTCCCACCACCTGTCGTATTACTCGAACGTGATCCTTCCCGACTCCTTGTGCGCGTTGCCGTTGCTGGGGGCGATTTACATCCTTGCGAGCCAACGCTACGCGTTGAAGCGGTCGATACCGGCTATGATTCTGGCCGGAGCCCTGATCTCAATATCCATCTGGCTCAGACCGAATGCTCTGCTGATGGGCCCTTTCCTTGCAGTTCTGTTTCCAATTACGAGCGCGTTCCCGCGCAAAGCATTTCGGCGAGTCTGGGTGCTCGCCATCCTACCGTTCCTCTTGATCGCTCCCATAACGATCAGGAACTACAAGCAATATGGACGGTTTGTTTTGATCACCTCCAACACCGGCATCGTTCTCTTGGAAGGTATCGGCGACGCGCGAGGCAATCCCTTCCGAGTGCCAACCAACGACGTGGAAATCGCAAGCTGGGAGGCCGACATTTATAACAACCCTGAATACGCGGGTATGTGGTGGCATCCGGATCTCATCGAGCGCGATCGCGCAAGAATAAGGATGGGTCTCGACATCATTTTCAAGCATCCGTTCTGGTACGCAAAGGTTGTCGGGCTTCGAATGCTGGGGATGTTCAAGTTCTCGGCCGGGGCGCCGCTCATATTGCGTCCAGGTGACCGCGTATTCGCAGACGCGGCGGCTGAGGTGGCCGAGCAAAAGAATGGAAACCTTATTCCTTCGCGAGAGGACATCGAGTCGGATAGGCGTCTGCCCGCTTTGGGCTCGTCACTTTCGTTTTTCCGCCGTGCCGCCAGGCTGCTCCAGCGGGTCATCAAGGAGAGCGAGCAGGCGTTCCTGGCAGCGGGCTTCTTGTTGTCCCTCGCGTTGAGCCGGCGCAGGACTTTGTTTTTGTCGCTGATACCGCTTTACTATCTCGCGCTTCAATCTCTGTTGCACACCGAATTCAGGTACACATTGCCTGCGCATTATTTTTTTCTGACGTTCGCCTCGATAGCCTGGGTGCTTCTGGGCTGGGTGGTTTGGAGGATTGTTTTCAAGGCGGGCGGGTTCTTAAGACAAAGCCGCCAGGCCGAACGGACCTGACGGCAATTAATCAACCGCTTCCTGCTTTGCGATGTTGGGCTGAGACCCACTACTCATAACGCAGCGCGTCGATGGGATCGAGTCGCGAGGCCTTCATCGCGGGCCACATTCCGAATATCAAACCTATCCCGCACGACACGGTGATGCCAACTATTGGCGCCCACATCGGGACGTACACCGGCAGGATCAGGTTTACCAGCAGCGCAAGAGCCCATCCGATGGCTATTCCCAGCAATCCTCCCGAGCCGGTCAACGCCATTGCCTCGATTAAGAACTGTTTTCGAATGTCCATTTTTCGCGCGCCGATTGCCTTGCGAACGCCGATCTCTTTTGTGCGTTCAGTGACGGAGACCAGCATGATGTTCATCACGCCGATTCCGCCGATCAAAAGGCCAACGCTTGAAAACGCGAACATCAGAATCGCGATTCCACCGGTGATCTGATGAAACTGCTCGGTGATTGCGTCAGGAGTGGAGATACCGAAATTATCGGGCTTGTCGTACGGCACTTCGCGGCGCCGGCGGAGGATCTGTCGAATTTCGTCCTGGGCCCGATCCATTCCGCCTTCGACGGCTTGTGCCATGATGAAATGATCTTTCTCCTGAGGAAACATCTTGTGCATAGTCTCGTAGGGCACATACACCGCGCGGTTCTGATTTCCTCCGTCATTTTCCCCGGCAAAGAATGAATCCTGCTTTTCGACTACGCCGACCACCGTGAGTGGTTTGTCGTTTATCAGGATCTGACGGTCGAGGGCGTTTCGCTGTGGAAAGAACTTGTCAGCGATGTCGGCTCCGATCACGCAGATTTCGGCGCGGTGCTGGTTCTCGGCCTCGGTGAAGAAGCGTCCTTCGCCGACGTGCACCGATGACATTCGTTCGTATTCAGGCGTGGTACCCTGAACCTGCGTGACGTACAACTCCTGATCCTGGTATCGCACTTTTATGATATCATCCGGCCCGAGGAAAGGAGCCACGTACTTGACCGAAGGGCAGAGCTCCTTGATCGCCATTGCGTCTTCGTAGCTCAACGGCTTGCGCATTCGCTCTTCCGGAGTCAGGCGCCCGACGTGAATGCCTGGATCAAACTTGTAGATGAATATTGTGTTGGTGCCGAAGACCTCGATCTCTTGTTTAAACTTATGATCCAGACCCGAGATGAATGAGGCGATGACCATCACGGTCACGGTTCCGATGACGACGCCGAGCACGGTCAAAAACGATCTGAACTTGTGCGCGCGCAGGGTCTCGAGCGCCATTCGAAAACTTTCACTGGTGTCTTGCCTGGCCATCTGTCTTCACTCCGCCCTCAGTGCTTGAATGGGGTCGAGTTTTGCCGCTTTCCACGCCGGATAAATACCAAAAAACAATCCGATGCTGGCCGATACGGTCAGGGCGGTTATCGTCCAGAAGATCGGAAGGGCAGTCGGCAACGAGAAAAGCAATGTTGCAAGTTTGCTAAGACCGTAGGCTATCGAGACGCCGATCATTCCGCCGATCAGCGCGAGGGTGGTGGACTCGGCCAGGAACTGGTGGACGATGTCGGCTCGTCTGGCGCCGAGCGATTTTCTGATACCGATCTCGCGAGTGCGCTCGGTTACTGATACCAGCATGATGTTCATAATGACTACGCCGCCTACAACGAGAGCTACCGAGGTCACGCCGATCGCAACTATTGAGATCGTACCGAAGACCTGCTGCCGCAGATTGTTCAATGCGTCGGAAGTGACGATCCCGAAGTTGTCCGGGTCGTTGTAGGTCAAATGGCGACGGGCTCGAAGCACCACTCGCGCTTCGTCCTGGGCTTTCTCAACGCTTTCGGGACCGATTGCCGCAACTCGAAGCGCTATCGAACCACGTGAGCCATAGATGTTCTGGTAGGTCGAGATCGGCATGAGCACGAAGTTGTCGCGTGGATTGCCGAATACCGTACCCATCTCCTGTGCGGTGCCCACTACGGTGAACGGTCTCCCATCGATCTTTATCTCTTTGCCGAGCGGATCGAGGCCCGCAAAGAAATTCTTGACGATATCGTGTCCGATGAAACAGGAGTATCTGCCGTGTTCCTCTTCGTGATTGCCGATGTAGCGCCCCTGGTCGACCTTGACCGAATCGATTTCGATCATGTTGGACGAGACACCGTAGATCTCGACGTCCTGTAGCAGTTGCTTTTCCAATTTGATTTCGCCGCGGCGACGGACCATTCCCGCGGCGTCGCGGATGTATGTCGGATTCTCTTTGATGGCCCGCAGGTCGTCGAGTTTTATGTCTTTATTCTTTTTGTTCCGTTCGATCCACTCCTGAATGCTGGTCACGATACCCATCTTGTTCACGACGAACGCATTTGAGCCGAGATCAGCAATTTTGTCGTTGAAGTACTTGTTGAAGCCTTCGATGAGAGAGACCACGACGATGACAGTTGCCACACCGAAGATGATGCCCAGCAGTGTCAAAAAGGAACGGAGCTTGTGAGCGGCGATTGCCAGCAGCGCCAGCTTAATAGATTCCGTATATTTCATTCCAAATCCCGCGAACCTGTCCAGTTCAGCAAGCCTAGAGCCAACCTGAGTTCAAGCAAGTCTCACATGCTTAACGAACCGAACCCTGCCCGATTAACTAAACGATTGAAAAAAGGATAAGTTCAATGATCCTGGTGGATGCTGCCTCTCTGATAAGATACGAAACTCCTCGCTGCGGGGGTGCAGAGAAGCGAAGGGGCGACTGGGGGACGAGGAGAGGAGAGACGCGGTGACGCGGGGAGGGGCGAAGGAGCGAATGGGCGACACGGAGCCACCGCGCGTGACACAGTACACAGGACTCGGGATCTCCGTGTCACCACGTCGCCCTTTCGCCCCTTTGTTTATCGCCGCGTCATCGCGTCTCTCCTCTCCTCGTCGCCCAGTCGCCCCTTCGCCCACTCGCCTTTCCTTGATCGGCGTTCGGATTGAGCTTAGAATGACTCTTCCGACCTCGGGCTACCGACCACAGCATATGGACAAGTTTAGAGATGAGTGCGGCGTATTTGGTGTTTTCAATCACGACGAAGCCGCACGGCTAACCTATCTCGGGCTTTACGCGCTTCAGCACCGCGGACAGGAATCTGCCGGGATGGTCTCATCCGATGGCGACCGCCTCTTCGCATATCGAGGGATGGGGTATGTGAGCGAGATCTTCGGCCACGAGCAGCTCGCGCGCCTTCCAGGTATGTCGGCCATCGGTCACGTGCGCTATTCAACCGCCGGCAGCGTCTCTCTCCGCGAGGCCCAGCCGTTCCTGGTCGATGGCTATCGAGGACAGATCGCACTCTGTCATAACGGCAACCTGCCGTACGCGTCCGAAGTCCGTGCGGAGCTCGAACTGGACGGCGCAATTTTTTCCTCGACGTCAGACACAGAGGTCATCCTGCATAAGATTGCTCGGTCGCGATCGGCTGACCTGATAGGTGCGCTCACCGACACCTTCAAAGAGGTCGAAGGTGCTTATTCCATGCTGTTTCTTACTAAAGACAGCATGATCGCGGTGCGCGACCCTCGCGGATTTCGTCCGTTATGTCTGGGACAACTCGGGGACGCCTACGTGCTGGCATCCGAGACGTGCGCTTTCGACCTTATCGATGCCACCTATCTCAGGGACGTGCAGCCGGGAGAGATTCTGGTGATCGATCGCGATGGCTTGCATTCCCACTTTCCGCTGCAAAAGGCCAAGCCTTCCCACTGCATTTTTGAGCACGTGTACTTCTCGCGGCCCGACTCGATAGTTTTCGGAAGGTCAGTGAACAAGAGCCGGCACAAGATGGGCCAGCAGCTTGCGAGGGAACATCCGGCTGATGCGGATATCGTTATACCGGTACCGGACTCGGGTGTTTCGGCCGCAATCGGCTATTCGGCTGAGTCGGGTTTGAAGTTCCGTTTCGGCCTGGTCCGCAACCACTATATCGGACGCACGTTCATAGAACCAAAGCAATCTATCAGGCATTTTGGCGTGAAAGTTAAGCTCAACCCGGTGCGCGATCTGATCGAAGGCTTGCGAGTTGTTTTGATAGACGACTCTATCGTCCGAGGGACTACGTCCAAGAAAATCGTTCAGATGGTGCGGCACGCAGGAGCCCGAGAGGTTCACGTTCGAATCAGTTGTCCTCCGACAATTGCTCCTTGTTTTTTTGGCGTCGACACGCCCACTCGCGAGGAGTTGATCGCTTCGAACCTTTCGGTTGACGAGATTGCGGAGTTCATTGGAGCCGACAGCCTCGGATATCTCAGCCTCGAGGGTATGCTGCGCGCCTGCGGTGATTCAAATGGTACGCGCCACTGCACCGCTTGCTACACCAATGAATATCCGATTAAGGTCACGTCCGCAGCGCGGACAAAGAGCGAACGTGAAGAGGGATCGCTTCTGCCCGATTCGGTTTGGCCTCGGAGTTAGGTTCGTAGTTAAGCTCGGAGTTTAAGCCGCCCCCGGCGAGCAAGCCCCGGTCATCGATAACCCCTCGGATGAGGAAACCCACTAGAACACTCTTATTTGTCGCTCTGTTGATGGCAGCGCTGGCAGTCGGCCTGCTCATTGCTAAGCGATGGAATCGCTATCGTCCGGTACCGGAACCTTCTACAAACAAATTCATCGCGAGATTCCTGGACGTAGGACAAGGCGACAGCGAACTAATTCAACTGCCCGACAATCAGAATATATTGATTGACTCCGGAGAACACGGGTCGCCGACTGTGGATCTGCTGAAGCGTTACGGCGTCAGGACCTTGAATCTGGTAATCGCTACGCATCCGCACTCGGATCACATCGGCGAGATGCGGGACGTTATGCGTTCATTTAAAGTAGATGAGTTCTGGGATTCGGGCTTCAACCATCCGACAAAGACCTACTCCGATATGCTGCAGGAGATCCACGACCGAGGAATCAGGTATGTCACGCCTAAGCGGGGCTACTCGCGTCAGATCGGAGATGCGACTCTCGACATACTCAATCCGGGAGCCAGTTTTCTGGATGACCAGCCGAACGATGCATCGATAGTGGTGCTGATGACTTATCGTCAGACGAAGTTTCTGTTCACCGGCGATGCTGAGGTGCCGGCATGGAAGCAAATGATCTCGGAGGAGAAGGAAAAACTTCACTGCGACGTGCTCAAGGCGGCCCATCACGGCAGCTCCAATGGTACTACCGAGGAGATTATCGAGGCGGTTGGGCCGACTCTGCTCACAATCAGTTGTGGGCGGGGCAATGACTATCACCATCCGCATCCATCCGTTGTCAGGATGCTCGAGAGACAGAGCAGCCGCATCAACGTCTATCGGACCGATCTGGAGGGCACTGTCACCGCTACCAGCGATGGCGAGCGGATTGAAGTGAGCGTTGAACGGCCAGTCGTGGGTAATCAGCTTTACTTGACTGGCGATGAGGTGGCGGGTAAGTTGGGCAGCGGCTCAGAGCAGCACGTTCGGCCCGCGCGCGCCAGAGCTGCAAGATGACTCTTTCGCACAAACTGGTGGTGGATCGTATCGAAGGCGAACTGGCAGTGTTGCTGGTCTACGACGACGATCGAATCAGAATCAATGTGCCTTTGTCGCTGCTGCCCGAAGGGACTCGCGAGGGAGATCACCTTAACGTTCAGTTCAGTCGGGACGAAGAAGGCAGACGCCTCGAAGAAGATCGCGTCACGCGGCTAATGAGGGAGCTCAAGTCCAGGAACAGTTGATGACCGAACAAATAGCCTATCGCGACGCCGGCGTAGACATAGACGCAGGCAATCGAGCGAAAGATAAGATCAAACAACTGGCTCGCGCTACGTTCACTCCGAATGTGCTGACGGAAATCGGTTCGTTTGGTGGAATGTTTCGCGCTGATTTCTCGGGGCTCAAAGAGCCGGTGCTTGTTTCGTCGGCTGACGGAGTCGGCACAAAGCTACGTCTTGCATTCCTGACCGGCATTCACAACACCGTGGGATACGACCTGGTCTGTCATTGCGTTAACGACATCCTGGTGCAGGGCGCGCGGCCGTTGTTCTTTCTCGATTACATCGCCGCATCGCGGATCGTGACCGACACAGTGGCCGGCTTAGTCGAAGGGCTCGCACGCGGTTGCAAGGAGTCGGGTTGCGTTTTGATTGGCGGCGAAACCGCGGAGATGCCGGGTTTCTACTCCGAGGGCGAATACGACATCGCGGGATTCATCGTGGGCGTAGTAGGCAAAGACCACGTGATCGACGGCTCGAGGATCGTTGCGGGCGATGAGTTAATAGGTCTGCCTTCAGTGGGCCTTCATACAAACGGCTACAGCCTGGCGCGCAAGCTGTTGTTCGAGACCGCCGGATACAAACACGACACGTACATTGAAGAGTTGGGCTGCATTGTCGCCGAAGAGTTGTTAAAGCCGCATCGAAGCTATCTGAACTCGCTCGACGGACTGCTGGGCACCGGACTCATAAAGGGCCTTGCTCACATAACGGGCGGCGGGCTGCTCGAAAATGTGCCGCGCATACTTCCCGAGAATACATGCGCGGAGATAGATGGTGGCTCGTGGCCGGTTCTGCCGGTGTTCAAGCTGCTGCAGAAGCTGGGTAACGTAGCCGATCGCGAGATGTACCGGACGTTCAACATGGGTATCGGGATGGTGGTGATTGCAGATTCCGCGGGTGCCGCGCGGATCAGAGAGTATCTTGATGCTCGCCGCGAGTCTCACTACGATATTGGACGGATCGTTAGCGGACCTCGTGAAGTTCGAATTGGAGGTAAGTAAGCATTTGGAGAGTTGAATCTGATCGGAGCGAGTGGATGGCGAGGTGGTGCGCGAATTGCGGACGGCAGGTGGCAGAGGAAGAGAAGTTCTGCCGCCAGTGTGGAATGCCACAGGAATTGAGTGGCGAAGAGGCCACCACGTGGCTGTTGTCTCCGGAGAACCCTGGAGGCGGCACTACGACATCGCCGGTGAAGCCGCCAAACACTGGTCAGTCGGGAGGAACAACCGGTCCGGCATACGTTCCACCGCTGAGGTCCTATAATCCACCGCCGCCGCCAGTCACCTATTCGCCACCCGCCCCACAACCAACTGGAAGGCCGGACGTGGATCTTGGAAGCTGGCTGAGTGGAGGCTGGCAGGTCTACAAAGAGAACTGGGCGCTGATGTCGGTTGCGACGTTGCTGGGCTCATTCCTGAGTTTGTGCACGCTTGGAATCCTGGCGGGACCTTTGCTGCTAGGGTTATTTGTGATGGCGTTCAAGACGATGCGCGGCGAGCAGCCGGTGATGTCTGATCTGTTCAACTGGCAAGGTCGATTTGGTCATGCATTTCTGGCGTTTCTGATCTTTTTCGTGGCCCACATGGCGCTGGCGGGACTGGGCTCGGCCGGTTCGGCCTTTCAACTCGTTCACTATGCCGCGAGTCCGATATTGGCAATCATGCTTAGTCTCACAATGCCGAATCTGATCGAGCAACGAAGCGATGTTGTGAACGCAGTGAACGATTCAGTTCGAACGGTGTTTACACCGGACTGGTTTAAGTGGTGGCTTGTAGGATTGGTGATGGCCGCAATCACTGCGGGCGGATTCTTTGCGTGCGGTATTGGGGGATTGATCACTCTTCCGTGGATGATATGCACGGCGGCGGTGGCTTATCGGGACACGTTCGGTTTCGACGATCCGAATCGCACTCAACAGTAAACAGCAAACATGGATAATAGCGTCGGTTATCTGCCAAAGGTCCGGCTCGGAGACTGGATCAGCGAGGGTTGGAATATGTTCAGCGCCCAGTGGAAGGTCTGGGTGGTGAATGTGCTGGTTTGGTTCGTCGTGGGATTTCTGCCTGTTTTGATCCTGTTTTTCCTTTTTGCACTTCTCATGCCCACTGTTGCCGCTGCAGGTTCAGGACCCGGCGTACCACTGGTTGCCGTGGGTCTCATCCTCTTCGTGACGTTGTTGTCACTATTCGCCCACGTGTATCTGGGAGCGGGAATGTTCCGCAGTGCATTCAAGCAGCTTCGGGGTGAGACGATAAGTACGCGAGACCTTTTTGCGTCGGGCGATAAAGTGCCAAAGATGTTGGTTGCGACTCTGCTGGTTGGCTTCCTTACTATGTTAGGTTCGTTGATGTGCATTCTGCCGGGATTCATCGTAGCAGGTGCGCTCTTTTTTACTCTGCCGCTAATCGTAGAGCGGGACATGGGAATCGTAGAAGCGATGCAAACCAGCCGCGACACCACGCGCGGTGATCTATGGATGTTCGTGCTGTTTGCGTTCCTGGTGTCGCTGATCGCTCAGGCAGGTGTTTATTTGTGCTATCTAGGATTGCTGATAACGATGCCGCTACAGTATACGATTGCGGCGGTGGCGTTTCGCGATTGTTTCGGCGTTTCTGGAGCGCGGTCTTTCGCCAATACAGGAAGCGCTGCGGCGCAAGGCTACGGGGCTCCGCCGATTTCTGCGCCTTATCAGCCACCAACCCCCCAAGGGTATGCTCCACCGCAAGGGTACGCTCCACCGCAAGGGTATCCGCCGCCTGCCGGTTACAACTACTCGGGTCCTTCGGCGTATCAGCCTGCAGCGC
Source organism: Blastocatellia bacterium (assembly GCA_035315885.1). Classification (GTDB taxonomy): domain Bacteria; phylum Acidobacteriota; class Blastocatellia; order UBA7656; family UBA7656; genus DATFXM01. The sequence continues at coordinate 59,313 of DATFXM010000111.1, read as the reverse complement.
CGGGCGCTCAGCAAGCGCCGCCTCCATATAGTCAGCCGCCATCGGCGGTCGAACCACCTCCGGTGCCTGAACGTCCCGCCACCGCTCCGCAGCAATCGCCGCCGACAGAACCTGTGACCCAGTCCTCTGCCGGCGAAAAGTTGTGCGTCGCCTGCGGCGCCGTACTGCCTGCCACAGCGCGATTCTGCGCGCGCTGCGGTCAAGCCTTGCCGGAGTAGCTTCAGGAGACGCGACGCGATGAGTTCCAGGATTGGTGATCCGTCAAACAGAGTCGCGGTTATCGGGTCAGGATATTGGGGAATTAATCACGTTCGCAATTTTTACCAGCTCGGTGCGCTCGAGATGGTTTGCGACACCAGTCCGCAGTCCCTTCAGCGTGTAAGCTCGCTGTTCCCCGGGATCAGAACTACCACCGACTTGGGCGCGGTGTTTCTCGACTCGTCCATTCACGCCGTAGTGATCGCCACGCCCGCCGAGACACACTACCGGCTCGCGCGACAAGCAGTGGACGCCGGCAAGCATGTGCTGGTTGAGAAGCCGCTCACGCTGGATGTTGGAGACGGACTGCAGCTCGTGGAAGAGGCACGACGACGTGGGGCGGTGCTGATGGTCGGACACCTGCTCGAGTACCATCCTGCGGTGCTGCGCTTGCGCGAACTGATTGATCGCGGGCACCTGGGAGAGCTCCGGTACGTCTACTCGAACCGCCTTAATCTGGGAAAGGTGAGACGTGAAGAGAACATACTCTGGAGCTTCGCGCCTCACGATATAGCGATCATCCTCCGGCTGGTCGGTGCGATGCCTTCGGTAGTCGCAGCAACCGGGGGCGCGTATCTCCAGGAGAAGATTGCCGACGTCACCGTGACCAATCTCGAGTTTGCGTCGGGTGTGCGCGGTCACGTGTTTGTAAGCTGGCTGCATCCGTATAAAGAGCAGAGGCTCGTCGTAGTTGGGTCGAAGCGGATGGCCGTATTCGATGATGTTCGAAGCGAGGATAAGCTCGTCGTCTACGATCAACGAGTGGACATCGTAAACGGAGAAGCGGTGATCAGAAAGAATAAAGGAGCGGCCGAGATGCTCGAGCCGTTCGAGCCTCTGCGAAGGCAATCGGAAGAGTTTCTTCGATGCATCGCATCGCGCTCAACACCGATCACCGACGGCGAGAGTGGTCTTCGAGTACTGAGAGTGCTCGATGCGGCGGAGCGCTCGCTGAGCAGCGGTGGGCTACCAGTCAGGTTGTCAGAACCGTAGTTAATAATATCGGCTTGATTGCTGGTTCCGATGAACGTCGGTTAGCTGGAGCTGAAAAATGGAAAAGACTTATTTCGTGCACGAATCTAGTTATGTGGACGAGCCGTGCGAAATCGGTGAAGGAACCAAGATCTGGCACTTTTCCCACGTGATGGCTGGCTCAAGGATTGGCAAGAGATGCAACATCGGCCAGAACGTAGTGATTTCGCCGCAGGTTACTATTGGAGACAACGTCAAAATTCAGAACAACGTATCGGTGTACACCGGGGTCGTGCTGGAAGATGATGTGTTTTGCGGACCTTCGATGGTGTTCACCAATGTGGTCAATCCGCGGAGTCATGTTTCGCGCAAGGATGAATACAAGAGAACGCTGGTACAGAAAGGCGCGTCGATTGGCGCGAATGCCACGGTTGTTTGCGGGAACACGATAGGGCGGTACGCGTTTATCGGTGCCGGAGCTGTTGTCACCCGTGACGTACCGGACTATGCACTGGTGGTTGGGAATCCCGGCCGGGTAGTTGGGTGGATGTGTCAATGCGGTATCAGGCTGGATGTATCGGAGGAGGGTCGAGTGAGTTGTTCCGCCTGCGGTGCGGGCTACAGGCTCGAGGGGAAAGTTCTGAGTTCTGAGTGCTGAGTGCCAACCCCAACAGGGTTACGTCATCCAGCCAGGGTTGACGGCTGCGGCTACCCTGGGAAAGTCACGCATAAAAAAACAACCCCAACGGGGTTGCAGAAGACCATGTGTATCAGGAAGCCTGTACAGATCCTGCAACCCCTTCGGGGTTGAATTTTGGGTGGGGGAACCTTTCTGAGTTCTGAGTCCTGACTGCTGAGTCGCAGGCCAAGGGTTTGCCGTCCGCGCACTCAGAACTCAGGACTCAGAACTCTCATGCCGCCAGGTCGTCCTTTACCACGTTGACAGGAGAAGGCCGCAATTCGATTCTTACCTGACGCTCGGCCCCGCATTCGTAGCAGGTCATAACCACCTTGTTATCAATTGCCCGTTCGTGTGGAACGCCCCAGTAGTGTGTGTGATTTCTGAAAAACGCCAATAGCTTCATCCTATATTCTCCAAGAGTGAGCTCTTAATGATTAAAACTTCAGTCCGATTTTTATTCCCTATCAACAATAGACGTCTTTTAGGACTGCTTTTTTGCAACAAGAGTCTGAATACTTTGAAACATTCTCGAGCCTCTGACAGCTCCTTGATTCACCCCACTCCCTCAACTATTCTGCGATTGCTTTGGCAAGAGTCTTCGCCGCGAAGTATCGAGCCGAAGGTCATATCGAAAAAGAATGCAAGGCTACGAGATAGAACTCAAAGAAATCACGAGGCGGTTCGGGAGTGTCACCGCCGTGGATTCCGTTTCTCTGGAAGTGCGAAGCGGAGAGTTTCTCACGCTGCTGGGACCGTCGGGTTGCGGTAAGACCACGTTGTTGCGAGTGATTGCCGGCTTTGAAACTCCCGACGAGGGATCTGTGGTCCTCGGTGGTTCCGATGTTACGCTTGTCCCACCCTATCGTCGTAATGTGACCACCGTATTTCAACACTACGCTCTATTCCCGCATTTGGATGTTTTCGGAAACGTCGCATTTGGGCTCGAAAGGCGCGGCGAACGACGCGACAAGATCGCGCAGTTAGTAAACGAAGCTCTCGCGATGGTGCGCCTGGAAGGAATGGAAGCGCGCAAACCGGCCGAGTTGTCCGGAGGCCAGCAGCAAAGAGTCGCGCTTGCACGTGCGCTCGTGCTCGAGCCGCGGGTGCTGCTCCTTGATGAACCGCTCGCCGCGCTCGATTTGAAGCTCAGAAAACAGATGCAGGTCGAGCTGAAACGGCTGCAGCGGCGAGTCGGCATCAGTTTTGTGTACGTGACTCACGACCAGGAAGAAGCATTGACGATGAGTGATCGCATCGTGGTGATGAACTTAGGCCGAATAGAGCAAACCGGCAGCGCCGCGGAAATCTACGAACGCCCGCAAAACGAATTCGTAGCCGGGTTCATCGGTGTCTCCAACATCCTGCGCGGTGTGGTCGAATCTGTTGTCGACGGTTTTGCTTCAATCAGGATTGGAGCCTCGCGGATTCTCGTACAACAAAGCGAGGCGTTGCCCGATCGCCAGGTCCGGGTGATGATCCGTCCCGAAAAGATTCGTTTTGGATCCGCCTCATCCGCGCAACCGGGTGCGATGCTCGACGCGAAGATTGATTCAGGAGTTTACCTCGGTGAAAGCACGCAGTGGGTGGTCGAGCTGAATGATGGGCAGCGCCTAACAGTTGTCGAACAAAACGACGTCCAGTTTGAATCGACCGATGGCAGAGTCGGCGAGCGCGTCACTATCCACTGGGACCCGGCAGCCACGCTGATCATCCCCGAATAGAAATGTTGCGAGAGCATAACAATGAGCGTTCTCAGAGGCGTGGCGGCGCGACCCTGATTCTTCCCCTGGTGGCTTGCCTGTTGGTTCTGCTTATTGCGCCTCTGGTGATCATCATCGTTGTGAGTCTTGCGTCGCGCGGGCCTTACGGCAAGACCATTTACGAATTCAGTTTTTCAAATTATGCGAGGGCGATTGATCCGGTTTATCTCAGCGCGTACAGGCGGACGATCTGGGTAGCCATAAGCACTACCGCGCTGTGTTTGCTGATCAGTTATCCGGTTGCGTACTACATTGCGCTGCGCGCGGCGGAGAAGTGGAAGCGAGTGCTTCTGGTGTTAGTGGTGATCCCGTTTTGGACGAGTTTTTTGATACGCACTTATGCGTGGATGCTGCTGCTAAGAAGTGAAGGCCTGGTGAATGCAGCATTCATGTCTGCAGGGTTGACCGGTGCGCCGCTCAAGCTGTTGTACAACGACCTGGCAGTACTGGTTGGCCAGGTATACGGCGAGCTTCCGTTCATGGTTCTGCCTCTCTACGTAGCCCTCGAGAAGTTGGATGTTCGTTTGCTGGAAGCCGCCGAAGACCTTGGTGCGAACCGTTTCTGGACGTTTGCAAAAGTGACTCTGCCCTTGTCGCGACCGGGGTTAATTGCAGGCATAGTATTGGTGTTCATCCCGTCGCTTGGCGCGTTCATTACTCCTGACCTTCTGGGAGGTGCGAAGTCGGTCATGATTGGCAATCTCATTCAGAACCAGTTTGCGCAATTGAATCAGCCGTTCGGCTCAGCTCTGTCGATTCTGCTTACGCTGGCAGTTCTGGTGTTGTTGCTGATTGCGATCAGGTCGGGCCTGAAACCGAGCGAATTAGCATGAAAATGGTTTCTGGTTTCTGTTTTGAGTTTAGGCGAGATGAGTGGACAGAAACCCTAAACACTAAACCCGTCTTGAAAATCTCAGCCTCGAATGTTTATGGTATGTGTTCGTCCTAACGATGGAACGGATCACTAAATGAATATTCTTGGCATCTCCGGACAGGAGAGAGACGCGGCGGCCGCGCTCATTCAGGACGGGCGCATTGTAGCAGCCATCGAAGAAGAGAAACTCGCCCGCATACGCCACGTCGGCATGAATTACGCCGGCGGACTCCCTCAACGCGCCATCGACTTCTGCCTCGAACGCGGCGGCATCAAATTCGACAATCTCGACTGCGTCGCATACTATCTGGAACCTCACAAGTTGTTTCATCGCGAAGTCGCATTTGAGTCCTCGCGCGCAACTCAACTGTCGGCTGCTTCGCCAATCGAGGAGTTCCCACCATACTTTGTAGACAGTCTGAATGGACTCAAGCAGCGTCTTAGAACGAGGCGAATGGTCGAAGAGAGACTCATGGGCAAGGGACGGTTCGTGACCGTCGATCACCATCTTGCTCACGCCGCGAGCGCGTTCTATGCGTCGGGCTTCGATCGTGCGGCCATTGTCTCCGCCGACAACAAAGGCGATATGACCTCGACGGTCCTCTTCGTGGGCTCGAGGGACGGGATCGTGCGCGGCGCCGAAGCTCAATACCCGAATTCGATTGGGATGGTCTACAACGCGGTGACCTCCGCGATGGGTTTCGGAGACGGCGACTGGCACAAGACAATGTGGCTCGCGCCAACCGGTACGCCGGAATACCTGAAGTACTTCGAGGAGATGCTCACGGTGGACTCGAAAGGTCTTCCCACCGTAGACCTCAGCTACTTTAGTGAGTCGTTCAGACCCGGTCCTCAAATGTCGTCGAAGTTCTTTGAGAGCGCCGGTCTGAAGCCTCGCGATAAAGACGATCCTCTTACGGACAAGCATCGCAATCTTGCCGCGTCCGTACAATCTCACTTAGAAGACGTGTTGTGCGAGATCGCCACGCGGCACCGCAGGGCTACGGGTGAAGAGAGTCTCTGCCTGGTAGGAGGCGTTGCTCTCAATAGTCTTGCGAACTCCGCGGTCGAACGTCGAGCGGGCTTTAAGCGCATCTTCGTTCAACCTGCCGCCGGCAATGCCGGCTGTTCAATCGGCGCGGCCCTGCAGGTCTGGCATCAGCAAAACAGCGCCGCCTCGAATCAGAAGATGGAACATGCTTTCCTGGGCCCGCAATTCGACGACAATGCGATCAAGGGCGTACTCGACAACTGCAAGATCTCCTACGAATACTTTTTGACCGAGGATAAATTTGTTTCTGAAGTTGCGCTTCAGCTCAGCCAGGGCAAGATCGTTGGATGGTTTCGAGGCGCGATGGAGTTTGGTCCGCGCACTCTTGGAGCTCGAAGCATTCTGGCTTCGCCCGCCAATGAAATGATGCGTGATAATCTCAATACCTATATCAAGCACCGTGAAGACTACCGCCCGTTTTCGGCGGCGGTTCCAGAAGAGCGAGCAACCGACTTCTTTGAATCGAGCGGTCTGACGGATTTTCTTCAAGGCGTCACAAGAATAAGAGAGGGTAAGCAGCCGGTGATACCTGCGGCGGTGTTCGGCGACGATCTGGTTCGCGTTCACACCGTCAGCCGCAAGACTAATTCATCATTCTGGAAGTTACTCACCAGGTTTGGCGAGTTGACTGGTGCTCCGGTGTTGTTGAATACGTCGTTCAATCTTTTTGGAGAGCCCGTCGTATCTACTCCTCGAGAAGCGGTAAGGGGTTTTTATTGTTCAGGCATCGACTGCCTTGCTATCGGTAACTTTGTCGTAAAGAAGTAAGACGAGGAGCTAATTCCATCGCAGAAGTCCGGGTCATTGCTCAATGTCGAAGAAATCCTATCTGGTGACTGGCGGCGCGGGATTCATAGGAAGTCACATCGCCGAGAGGCTGGTGCGCGACGGTCATCGTGTTCGAGTAATTGACAACCTGGTATCAGGTAAAGAGGCAAACCTGGAGCCGATCAGGAATGACGTTGAATTCATAAAGGCCGATATCAGAGATCGCGCCGCGGTGTCCCGCGTAATGCAGGGAGTAGAAATCGTTTTTCATGAAGCAGCGCTTGGGTCGGTGCCAAGGTCGGTTGCTGATCCGTTGACCACGCACGAAGTGAACATAACCGGAACTTTGAATGTATTGATGGCGGCACGAGACGCGAGCGTACGCCGGGTCGTGTACGCATCGAGCTCTTCGGTTTACGGCGAGACGCTTGAGCTACCAAAGCGCGAAAGCATGAGTCCCGACCCGGTGTCACCTTATGCTCTTTCAAAGCTCGCGGCCGAGCACTACATTTCGGTATTCAAGCGAGTCTACGGATTTGAAGGGGTAGCGTTGCGCTACTTCAACATTTTCGGACCCAGACAGGACCCCGAGTCACAATACGCCGCGGTCATACCACGTTTTGTGACCGCTTTGCTCCAGGGCGAGCGCCCGACGGTGTACGGCGACGGTCACCAGTCACGCGACTTTACTTACGTGGAAAATGTTGTTCAGGCCAACTTGTTGGCGTCCGAAGCGGGCGACGTGAGCGGACGCGCGTTCAACGTTGCATGTGGAGGAAGATACTCACTTTTGGAACTGCTCGAGAGATTACGAGACATTATTGGTGCCGATGTGGATCCGATTCACGAGGCCGCGCGAGCCGGTGATGTGAGAGACTCCCAGGCATCAATAGAAGCCGCGCAGCGCGGATTCGGATACAGCGTGCAGGTTCCCTTCGAAGAAGGCTTGCGTCGTACGGTCGAATGGTACAAGGCCCGGCAACTCTAAACCCAGAACATCTTCAGAAGCGCAAAGCAAGCCGGCACGGCACCCCCGCGAGGATTGCGAGTTCGCTTGCCCGCTACTCGCTGGCCGGGTCGCTCGCCGCGCTGTTGCTAGCGGTGATCGAGATCATTGACCTGCAGGTGCATCTCTCGCCCGAGTTCAACTCCTTTCGAGAACGTCTGATATTCGCGGCGTATTTTTCGTTGTGTCCCGTTAGCGGCGCGGCAATCGGACTGATCATCGGCGTTGTAGCCCTCGCTGGAAGTGTGCTTCAAACATTCACTCGCAAGCTACTGACCGGCAGAATCGGCACCGAGCGACGAGTCGAGGTGGCCGCGGCAGCAGTAGCCGCCGCGGTGATCGTCGCGGTATTTATTGTGCAAACGCAATCGAAAGCTTACGTATCCGGGTTGATCATCGAAGCGCAGAAGCTGCCTTACCTTTATGGCAGATTGCTTAAGCATCAGGCGATTCTAATTGTTGCAATTCTCCTCGGGCTTCTAGTTGCGTGCCGGATTTTTTGGAGGCTGGCTCGCGCGGTTCGGCAGATGTCTCCAGCCATCAAAGCCTTGTGGTTCATGGGACTCTGCGTTGTCATCGGGCTTGCCTACTACGTCGATTCGCATGTTGAAGTTCAGCTCTACGAATACACATTGCATCGTTCGATGTTTCTGCTTTGCTTTGGGTCGGCGATAACGCTGATAGGTTCTGGTTATTTTACAAGAGCCAACGAACGGGCTTTTAGTGGGCGCCTGTCGCGCGGGCTGCTGGTGTTGTTCGTCGCATTGATTCTGGCCGGCAGCGTGTTCACGTTTGCGGAGTTCGGATCCAATCAGAACCTGAAGACTCACCTGATGACTCGGACTACGCAGGCAAAGCAGCATTTCAAGATCGTTCAATGGGTGCTCGATTTCGATCGCGACGGGTATTCGAGCGTGCTTGCCGGGGGCGACACCGACGATCGCAACCCGGCGATCAACCCGGACAGAGCGGAAATAATTGGCGACGGCATCGACAATAATTCAATCGGCGGAGATTTGAGCGAAGAGCAGCGCACTGAATGGTTCCGCGAGCGAACGTCGCTACACGCGCCTGACGGTCCGGTGCGGGAGCGTTTGAACGTGATCTATATTTTCATAGATGCGCTCCGCGCAGATCACTTAAGCGTGTATGGCTATGGGCGGAACACCTCGCCGGAGATTGATCGGTTCGCCTTGCGCTCGATCGTCTTCGACAATGCATTCAGTCCTTCGGCGAACACCTTTGAATCTGCCGCGAGGTTCATGAAGTCCAGCTACTGGGACGCTACCGTGGAGAGCTGGACGGAGGTATTGGGTCACAACGGGTACAACGTAATGTTGTTTCCCCAGCGGCGATATCCGATGCTTAAGCGGTACGTGAAAGGGGCGCACGTTGATTCCAACGCTAAAGGCGTAGACCTTCCGGAAAGCATCGACATCGCTATCGAAACGCTAAGCAACGTCCCCAAAGAAGCGCCGTTTTGCGCGTTCATCTACGCGGTGGATCCTCACCGTCCGTACGCCCGGCATAGTGACTTTAACTTTGGCTCCGGAAATACCGATCTGTACGATGGTGAAATTGCGTTTACCGATCACTATTTTGGCAGATTGTTTGAGTGGCTGGAGAAGAGCGGCCACTTGAATGACACGGCTGTTGTGCTGATGGCCGATCATGCCGAGTCTCTCGGAGAGCGTCGCGTTTATCGGCACTCGTCTCAGCTCTACAGCGATCAGACTCATATTCCGATGATATTTTACGTGCCGGGACTTGCGTCGAGACGCGTTCAGGACTACGTCACATCGGTTGACCTTGGGACTACGATTTTGAATGTGGTTGGGGCGCCTTGTCCGGAGCAATACACCGGTGTGAGTCTGCTTGCGCTGATGAAGGGAGAGCCGTTCGTGCATCCGCCGATTTTTGGTGAGCAGACATTGCGCGAGAAGGAGTTCCCGAACCTCCGGCCAGAACAGTACCCGCAGCCCACGGACAAGAAGTTCATGATTATCACGCAGGATGGCTACAAGCTGATCTACGATCGCGCGGCGGCGGCATTCCAATTATTTGATTTGAAGAACGACGGGGCGGAGCTTCACAACTTGTACGATCAACGCCCGGAAGTCAGCTTGGATTTGAAGCAGAAGCTTGGCAGGTTCATCGATATTGTGAGTGCAAGCAGACCCGCGCTTGCCGACGAGGCGAAGTACAAGTTTGAGTATTAGTGCTGAGTGCTGAGTGCTGATGGCAACACCAAAAGGGATTGCGTAACGCAGCTGAGGGTTGGCCTCGGCGGCTACCTTGGGAAAGTCGCCTAGCGTGAGCCCGCGAAGCGGGCGACAGAACCGTAGCCCCCGGTGAGTCCGCGAACCGGGGGTAGGCGTGTCAATAAAGGCCTGAGCCCGCGCAGCGGGCGACAGAACCGTAGCCCCCGGTGAGTCCGCGAACCCGGGGTAGGCGTGTCGATAAAGGCCTGAGCCCGCGAAGCGGGCAACAGAACCGTATACCCCGGTGAGTCCGCGAACCCGGGGTAGGCGTGTCGATAAAGGCCTGAGCCCGCGAAGCGGGCGACAGAACCGTATCCCCCGGTGAGTCCGCGAACCCGGGGCAGCGCGGTCTAAGCTGGACGCGATCGGGCCTGATGAGTGGAACGGCGTGAAGGCAGTTCAGACCTGGGGCTGTGGCTATTGGCAACGAACCCCCGGTTCGTGGACTCACCGGGGGATAGGGTTCTGTCGCCCGCTACGCGGGCTCACGGCTTTGCGGGTACGCCTACCCCGGTTCGTGGACTCACCGGGGGCTACATTCTGTCGCCCGCTGAGCGGGCTCACGGCTTTGCGGGTACGCCTATCCCCGGTTCGCGACGCCCGGTTCGCGGACTCACCGGGGGCTACATTCTGTCGCCCGCTGCGCGGGCACTCAGCACTCAGCACTCTCCTTACGTCTGAACGCACACCGAATAACCGCACGTGCAGTACAGACATCCACCGTTGTGACGCAAGACCGACCCACACTCCGGGCACATATTGTTGGCAAGTAATCGATTCTCAGGCAGCTCCATCTCCCTGCGCGCTGCAGGTGACAAAGTTACATCGGCCGCGTCTCCCATCCCGGCGCTCAATACCTGCTGTTCCCGAGAGCCGTCTCGATAAACCGTGATCCCTTTGCAGCCCAATTCCCACGCCAGCATGTAAGCGCTTTTGATATCCTCCACCGTAGCAGTGTGGGCAAAATTGATCGTCTTTGAGACGGCGGCATCAATGTGACGTTGAAACGCGGCCTGCATTCTAACGTGCCACTCGGGCGCGATCTCGTGCGCGGTGACGAATAACCGCTTAGCCTCGAGCGGTACGCGTTCGATGCCCGGCAACGATCCAGTCAACGCGACTCTCTCCATCATCGCTTCGTTATAGATTCCATTCGCCTTCGCGTATTGTTCGAACAGCGGATGAACGAATAGCATGCGCTCAGATTCAAACGAGCGCCTCCAATAAGCTGCCGCGTAAATGGGCTCGATCCCGCTCGAACAGTTGGCTATCAGGCTGATGGTGCCAGTCGGCGCCACGGTCGTGATAGTCGCGTTCCTCCTCGCTGGCAATCCGGTGTTGTTATAAATGGCTTCATGAATCCTTCTGGGAAACGGACCTCTTCGCGCGGCAAGCTTAACCGAAGCATCGATAGCGCAACGCGAAATGAAACCCATCACATCTTCAGCGAGTCGAACAGCTTCCTCTGAGTTGTATGAAATCTTCAGCAGGATCAGAAGGTCCGCCCATCCCATCACTCCAAGCCCGATTTTGCGATTCTGTCTGGTTATGTCGGCGATCTGCGGTATCGGATACTCGCTTACATCGATAACGTTATCGAGGAAGTGAACCCCCGTTTCTATGATTGCGCTTAATCTCTCGTAGTCGATTTGTCCGTCGACGGCCAGGCGTGAAAGGTTGATCGATCCCAACACGCAGGACTCGTACGGCAGCAAAGGCTGCTCGCCGCATGGGTTTGTGCTCTCGAGCTCTCCAAGCGCCGGGGTCGGATTGTCGCGATTGATCCGGTCGATGAAGATCAGACCCGGATCTCCGTTACGCCAGGCGTGCTCGGCCGCCTGATTGAAAACAAATCGAGCATCCAGTTTATTCGTCGCAAGCCCTGTTCGCGGGTTTAGCAACTCGTAAGACTCGCCCCTACGGACGCGTTCCATGAATTCATCAGTCACTGCGACAGAGATGTTAAAGGTGTTCAACTCCAGAGCGTTGGTCTTCGCCGCGATGAACTCTTCGATGTCCGGATGATCAACCCTGAGAATCCCCATGTTCGCGCCTGCGCGCTTGCCGCCCAGCTTAGTGACTTCAGTGGCAAAGTTGTACAGACGCATGAAGGAGACTGGGCCGCTCGACTGCCCCTGTGTCGATTGGATGTAGTCTTCTCGAGGCCGCAGATTAGAAAACGAGTATCCGGTTCCTCCGCCGCTCTTCTGAATAAGCGCGGTATCAGAAAGCGTCCGAAAGATACTCTCCATCGAATCTTCGATCGGCAGAACAAAACAAGCAGATAGTTGGCTAAGCTCGCGCCCGGCGTTCATCAGGGTCGGTGAATTCGGAAGGAATTCGAGGCGGATCATCGCGTCGAAGAAGTCAGCCTCGGTTCGACTGAGTTCTTCATTTGATGCACCGTAGCGGAGATCGGCGGACGCTATCGACGTGGCTACGCGACGAAACATTTGCTCGGGCGTTTCGCAAATATCGCCTTGCTGGTCGCGAGCGAGCAGCCGTTTTTGCAGCACAAGCAGCGCGTTATTTGTAAGCTCAAGGTTCATGCCGGGCCAGTTAGGAGTCGACAAACGCCACCGGCGAGCCCGCTTAAATCATCATGAGTGTGCTAGTCGGTCACAGGTCTTCGATACGAAGCTCTACTTGGGCGAACTTCCACGCGCGCTCGAACTCGCGACCGACAAGTTGCGCATCAAACGAGCGGTTTTGCGCTTCGAGGCTCTTCATCAACCCGAACAACGACCGCCCATTACGTGGATTTCGCCGAAGGTCTTCGCGGAAGACGGCTTCGGCTTCGGGCGCTCGACCTGCTCTCAGAAGCGCCGCCCCGAGCGATTCTCGCACAGGATAGAAGAACGCCGGCGGCTCGTCGTAGGCCAATGTGTCTTGAACGGCAACCGCTTTCTTCCAGTGCTCGATTCCGCGCGCGGCGTCCGGCGCCAGCCTCGCATCCACGATGTGTTCGGTGATTTCAATCAGACTATCCACCAGGTTGAAGTTGAGTATCGCACCTTTCGGGGATTTCTGACGACACTCGGCGAGTGCCGCGCGCTCCGCGGTAGCTTCGTTGCGCATTCGCTTGTTCGCGTAAGCGGAAGCCCGCGCAAAATGCCAATAGGCTACGCTGGCCGGAAGTCTTGGACTCGGCTTAGACACTTTGAGAATCTCGTCCCACCGGTTGAATCTCATCAGCACAAAAATCTGATTGGGCGCAAAGTAGTCCACCATGCTCGGCATGACAGCTATGCCCGGCGCCACATATGCGGCAAGCTGGTCGGCCATCTTCTTCGCATCTTCAAAACGACCTTGCATCGATCGAGCTACAACGATGAAGTGCATGTTGTGAGGGTAGTATCCCATCGTGTAAGCGCTTGGCTGAGCATCTACAAGCTTAATGTAGTCCTGATCGGCCTTCACCGCGCGCTCGTTCGTGAAGGCCACCTCGGTGAAGTTGCCGGTTCGCATGAAAATATGGCCCGGCATATGAACCAGGTGGCCGGCAGCCGGCGCCAGACCCATCAAACGCGCCGCACTGGGAAGAGCGCGTTCGGGAGTCGGGGATGCTTCAACCGCATGGATGTAGTAGTGATTGGCGCCCAGATGGTCCGCATCGCGCCGCAATACTTCTTCGAGTATTGCTACCATCTCGTCCGTGCCGTTCTTTGGCGTACCATCCGCGTTCCAATAGTTCCATCGACTGAGACACATGATGCTCTCCGCATAGAAAGTCGCGGCGTCAAGGTCGTCAGGATAACGGCGCGAAAGGCCGCGCATAGCCTCGCGGTACGCAGCAGAGAGCTTTTTCTCGTCCGCTTTTTCGTCGGATGAGAATCGCTTGGCAAGCGCTTCGATGTAAGCGCGCTCATGTTCGGGCGACTTCACTGAAAGCGCCACAGCCTTTTGAATCGCTTCGTAGCCGAGTTTAAGTTGCACGTCTCCGTCTGTATCCATGTTGACGTGCAATCCGAGGCTTAACGCGACTCCCCAATAAGCCATTGCTGCGTTCGGGTCCAGCTCGGCTGCGTGCTGAAACGATCTCAATGCCTCGGGCCGGTTGAATCCGTAAATCATAGCAAGACCCTGATTGAAGAACCGCTGCGCGTCCGAATTGTTTGTAGCGATCTGATGACGAACGTCCCCCATTCCGTCGATTAGAATCGCCGGTCGCGAGTGGCCTGCAGGGTTGTGTTCGTTTTGGCCCAGCGCTTGCGGGATCGCGACTGCTACAATGCCAAGAATCGCGGCTTTTCTTGCGAACTTCGATAGAGTATCGGTAGCTGATGTGATGCTTTGATTGGACATACTTGCCTCCCGACGGTCCGATGACCGTCTGACTTCAGAGCATCGAGTCAAGAATCTGCTACGACGACAACGCCACGACATGAGTCTTTACTGTATGGCCCAGAGTTGCGAGATTATACCCGCCTTCCAGAATGGACACGATGCGACCCCCGGCGTGTTTCTCTGCGAGACTCTTTACCTCTTTTGTCATCTCAGCAAAATCGTCGTCCTCGAGCATCAGCCCGCCTAGAGGGTCGCCCCTTCGCGAATCAAATCCGGCGGAGATGATTACAAGATCGGGCGGAAAACTTTTTTCGATCTCAGCAAGAGCGTCGCTGAAGGCTTCGCGATGCGATCTGGCGGATGTGCCCTGCAGCAGCGGGACGTTAAGGTTCATGCCTTCACCTTTTCCAGAACCGCGCTCGCCGGTCGACCCCGTACCGGGGTAGTAGGGATACTGGTGCGTGGAAAAATAAAAGACGGAGGGATCGCTGTAAAAAATGTCCTGGGTGCCGTTGCCGTGATGTACGTCCCAGTCGATTATCAGAACACGTTCGACTCCGTATTTAGCCTGCGCGTAACGGGCACCCACGGCCGCATTGTTGAACAGACAGAATCCCATCGCCTGTGAGTACGTGGCGTGGTGGCCCGGAGGTCGAACGAACGCGAAGGCGTTTTGAGACTGGCCGTTGAACAGCAGATCGACGGCCGAGCATGCGGCGCCGGCCGCCTGACGAGCGACTTCATTAGATTTGGGACAGATGACGGTATCCAGATCCAGAAATCTCACTTCCCGGTGGCACAAGCTCCGGATGTGCTCGACCATTTGCTGTTCGTGACAGCGCAACAGGTCTTCATCGGACGCTGCGCGAGGCGAGACGTGCTGAAGCTTATCCCAGAGCTCTTGGTCGTCCTTGAGGGCCGACAGTATTACTCGGAGGCGATCTCCGTTTTCGGGATGCTGTCCGGTTTGATGAGCCTGGTAGATGTCATCGTAAATCAGGGCTGTAGGCATTCGTCGCCAATTATAGAAGCTCCGCGGCAATTTTTCATGTTGTCGAGGCGGGCGCATTAACGAAATAAGCATCTCCTTCGCGTAGGCCATTGTGGTTTTGCTGCTCATTGACAAAGGGTTGGCTGACAGTACTGAGCGCCGCAAGGTTCTGTCGATGATGTTCGGGCGGAGTTTGGGCAAGGCTGACTTAAGAATCAGCTTTTGGAAATTTTCGCTTTCAATCGACGCGTCAGAATGAAGGGAGGAGAATCAACGCAGACTAAACCAGGTCAGGGTTAGGTAATTCCAAACCTGCGTCTCTCGCTGTCATACTGCATACTGCCTACTGCTTTCACAACGACCTTCGTGCGGTTGCAAACATTGCTGCCCGATTGTCTGCTTTTCGTCTGACTCGTTCCCATTCCGCAACCACTTGAGCTCGACGGTTTTCCACCGCATCCGCAAGAACGTTCATAAGCTCATCATCGAACAGGTCCGGACGGGACGCCTGCTCCTTCAGCGACTCCATAATGTTTATGTAGTCCAGTACTTCAGCTACTTCGGCGTCGGTTAAACTTTCCGCTTTTCGTTTAAGTGCCTGGCGGTTTGTTATTCGCTCTCCCATCCTGCACCTCCTTGCGAAGCGACGGCGGGAGATCACCGCACAGTGGTGAGCAGATCATCCCGCGGGGGGAATTAACTTTCTTGTTCGTGAGACCCAGCCCACGATAGTCACCATACTTCTCTTCGTATGACACCTTTCCGGCTGAAGTTGTGGTGATCATATCCCAGCCCGTAAGGCAAATCAAGCTCGACGTTTGCCGGGCCCCGATCCTCAAGAGCCCGAATGGTTTGACACCAGTAGTGGCCCCCCCTAGAATTTCTCCGTCGGACAATTTCGCAGGAGCACCGATTGCATCCCAGAGACAACCTCACTGACAACATAGCGCCTGCCTATAGCCAGCGCCCTTTGATAGTAAACGAACCCAGACGCTTTCCGGTGGCCCGGCGCGCTTTTGCAGTTATCGCCGCCTGGCTGATCCCGGGCGCGGGCCATCTGGTGCTCGGCAGATTCGGACGCGCCCTCTTGTTCTTTGTCACGATCGCCGGGTCTTTCTGTTTTGGCCTGGCTCTGAACGGGAGGCTCTTCTGGCCAACAGCCGATCCAACCTCGGGTCTCAAATACGATCTGATTTCCGTCTTGTGGTTCTTTTCTCAGATCGGCTCGGGTCTGTGCTATATCGGCGCTTATCTTTTGGGTTTTGGCACTGTGGCGCGGCCGGAGGTAGCCACCTTTGACTACGGCAACACGTTCACGTTTCTTGCGGGACTGTTGAACTACCTCGTGATTCACGACGCGTTCGACATCGCGTCGGGAAGGAAGCGGTAATGCACGTTTTGATGTTATCGCTTTATGCCGCAATCGCCGCGACCGTCATGGCCGCGGTTGATCCGCGATCGCACACGAACCGGCAACGCCTGTTGCACGGGCTGAAGGTGTTCGGCTCATTCCTGGCGGTCGGGTTTTTGTTGTCTTGGATTTTTTTCCCGATTCCGTGGTGATACTGCGAGTCTCATCACTGGACGGGGTGCCCGAAGTTTTCTTTCTCGCGAGTTTGGTACTTATAGTGCCCCAAACTGGCGTAGAAACGGTAATCGAGCCCGGTTTATAATCTGCGGGCATCGCAGTCATTGATCGGCAGCTCATCCTTGAGGCTCACGAATGATCGGCAGGCTGGTCGGTCCATACAGAATCACGGAAAAAATTGGCGAGGGCGGAATGGGCTCCGTGTTTCGCGGCATCGACACAATGCTCGAGCGCGAAGTCGCCATCAAGATGTTGCGGCCTGAGCTTTCCAGCCAGCCTCACGTTGTCGAGCGCTTCAGGACCGAAGCAGTCACCCTCGCTCGACTCAATCATCCAAACATCGCAACACTGTTCAGCTTTCTGCGAGAGGGCGATGACTATTTCATGGTCATGGAATACGTCAAAGGCGAGTCGCTGGACGATGTCATTCGAAAGTTCGGAGCGATTTCCTGCGACAGGGCGATCCCACTGTTTTGTCAGGCTCTTGACGGAATCGATCATGCCCACCGAATGGGCATCATTCACCGCGACATCAAACCCGCCAACATAATGCTCACAGAAACCGGGTCTATAAAAGTCATGGACTTCGGTATCGCTCGAGTGCTGGGAAGCGCGAGACTCACGCGTCAGGGGAACGTAGTCGGCACGATTGAGTACATGTCGCCCGAACAGATCAAAGCCGAAGAGAGCGATGCACGGTCGGACGTATATTCGCTTGGAGTTCTGCTCTACGAAATGCTGACCGGGCGAGTCCCGTTCACCAGCACCAGCGAATACGAGCTCATGAAGGCGCAGATCGAGCAGGCTCCGCCGCCCCCACGCAACTTTGCCGCGTCGATTCCGTTGGCTGTCGAGCAGGCGATCATGCGGGCGCTGGCTAAAAAGATCGAAGCGCGATTCCAGACGGCGGGCGAGATGAGAATCGCGTTGATGACTGCGCAGGGCATGGCTACCAGCTCGATGAATGTACCCGCGGGTTACGCTGCGCCGACGACGAAGGTGATGGAGCTTCCCAACGTGCCGCGCCCTACCGACGTGAGCGGGGGTGATACTCGAATTGTCGGCTCTGAATTCAGAGATACAGGGTCCCGGGTGGGCTCCAGCACTGATCCCGGCGGAAGCGACTTCAGGCAGACACGTGCGGCTGACTCTGGGGAAATGCCTGCTGCGACGCGTCGTGCTGCAAATGCCGCGACTCTTCCAGACAGTGCTGTAGTCAGCACAGCATTGCCGCCTGCGGTGGCTCCAGTCGGTTCGCGTCGAATGAGCTGGAAGATTTATTTGGCAGTTGCCGCCATGGTAGTTCTCGCAGTGGGAGTTCCCTATGCGTTTATAAAGGCTAAGGCCAGGGCAACTCAGCCGCCGGCGGAGGTGGAGTCGGTTGACGTGCAACAGGCGCCTGCTAATTCACTCGGTTCGAGCCCGACGCCTTCGGTCGAGACATCTGAAAAGCCGGGACTCGCCGATAGCTCAGGCGCGGATCCGAACAGCAACTCGAAATCAAAGAACGCCCGTCTCGAGAAGACGGATCCCACGGCGGACGCTAACGCAAACGTCAACGCTAACAGCGATTCTGCCGTGACGAGCAAGGCGAACGTAAACTCGATGCCAACAGCGCAGACGTCTAATGCCAACAGTGCTGTTGCCTCTCACAAGGACTCGAACGCGATTGCCTCAACCAACGCCAACACCAACAAGAACGAGAAGAAGAAGGGCGGCGGAATCGGTGGATTCTTCAAGAAGGTGTTCGGCGGCGGGGAAGAGAAGAAGCCCGAAACCAAGCAGAAGTAGTTCTGAGTCCTGAGTCCCGAGTCCAACCGCAGCGATCTCCAACCCCGAAGGTTCTGTAATCAGTAATCAGTACTCTACAGAACCGCTACCTGCATATACTCTGGAACCTCGGTCTTCCAATTAAGATCAGTCTCTATTCGCTTCTGAAGCGCGGTCGCGCCATCCATTTCACCATGCACTATAAAGGTGGTTATCGGGGGCTTCTTGAAGCCCTTCAGCCATCTCATCAGCTCTTCTGAATCTGCATGCGCCGACAGGCTCCCGATGCTTTCAATCCGGGCATTCACTGGAACGAAGCGGCCGTGAATCTTGATCTCTTTCTCACCCTCCTGAAGTCTGCGCCCGCGCGTTCCCTGCGCCTGAAAGCCAACAAAAACAACTGTCGAGTTCGGATCGGGAAGGCACTGCTCGAGGTGGTGAAGCACGCGGCCTCCCGTCGCCATCCCCGACGCGGAGATGATAACCATCGGACCCTTTTGATCGTTCAACGCTTTTGAACCAGCGCGGCCCTGCACGAGACTGAAATTGCGAGTCGCAAGCGGATTCCGCTGGAGCTTCTCCAGCCGTTCAATGTCAGAGTCGTGCTCTTCGTGATGCCTCGTGTACAACCGAGTCGCCTCCGCACCCATAGGCGAATCGACCGCCACTGGTATCACAGGTATGAGGTGCTCGTCTTCAAGTTCGCGGAGGTAATAAACCAGCAACTGCGTACGCCCAACCGCGAATGCCGGGATAACAACCTTGCCCTTCTTTTCATACGCCGCGTTTATTATTTCCGCGAGGCGCTGCTTCGCGTCTACCGGATCGTGGACGCGATTGCCGTACGTTGATTCAACGAGCAGATAGTCCGCCTCTTCGACTCGCGAGGGATCATTCAATATAGGCTCATCATACCGCCCGACGTCACCGGAGAAGACTATCTTGAAAGGCTCGCGACCCTGCTCGACAACCGAGAGCTCGATGAAGCTCGAACCCAGGATGTGCCCTGCAGGAATGAATCTCGCCGTCAGCCACTTGTTTATGCGCAAGGGCTCGAGGTAGTTCACCGGGTTGAGGTGCCTGAGCGTGCGCCGAGCGTCCTGTTCGGTATACAGCGGTAGCGCCGGGGCGTGTTTTGAGTAGCCTTTGCGGTTCGCGTATTCAGCATCTTCTTCCTGTAACCTCGCCGAGTCAGGCAACATGATCTTGAGCAGGTCCGCGGTCGCGCGAGTGGAATAGATCGCTCCCTGGAATCCATCGCGCACAAGCCTGGGCAGGTAGCCGGTGTGATCGATGTGGGCGTGCGTAAGAAGAACGCAGTGAATCGAAGCCGGCTCGAGCGGTAGTGTTTGCCAGTTGCGAGCGCGCAGTTCCTTGAGGCCCTGAAACAAGCCACAATCGACCATCACCCGGAATCCGTTGATGTCCAGAACATACTTCGAACCGGTCACCGTCTGGGCGGCGCCCAGGAATTGGATCGTTATCATGGCTGCGACGTTATCAGAGCAGGCCCGCACCTACAAGCGACTTCAATTTGTGAAGCGACTCCGGATTCGAAGCTACGCGTGGGTAAAGTCGCCGGCGTTCCGGCTACTGGAACACGGTGAACGTCAATCCCATGATCTTGATTGTTCCGCTTCGAGGGCCAGTCGAGTTACTGGCTACTGAGAAGTGTATTGAGCCCGGCCCATTTCCTTTAGAGCCCGAGGTGATTGTTATCCAGCTCACATCGCTCATGGCGCTCCACACACAGCCCGCCCCAGTAGTCACAGTGATCGACCCTGTTCCGCCGGTTTTTGTGAATGTCTGACTCGTCGGCGAGATGCTGAATGAACAAGAGCTTGTCGCGCCAGATTGTGAAACGGTGAACGATTGTTGTGCAACCGAGATGGTGGCCATGCGTGAAGTTGTGTTCGGATTCGATTGCACCGTATAGCTGACCGTACCACTGCCGGAGCCACTTGCGCCGGAGGTGATCGATATCCATGGAGCGCTCGTCATCGCGGTCCAGGAACACCCGTTGGCCGTGGTGACGAAAATGCTTCCCGATGCGGCCGTAGCTGCGAAGCTTGCGCCGGCAGGCGAGATCGAAAACGAGCACGAAGGTGTAGGCGAGCCGGCCTGGTTGACGCTGAAGGTCATGCCGCCTGCGGTGATCATTCCGCTGCGTGGAGTCGAGCTGGCGTTCGCCGATACCGAAAAATTCACCGTGCCGCTGCCGGTCCCGCTTGCTCCCGACGTAACGGTGATCCAGGGGAAATTGCTCACTGCCGACCACATGCAACCCGCCGACGCGTTCACGCCGAAGCTGCCGGCGCCGCCTCCTGCACCGAGCGACGCGCTACCCGGGTTGAGCGAGAACGAACAAGTCTGTCCCGCCTGATTGACGGTGAATGCGAGACTCTGAACGGTGATTGTCGCTTGCCGCATCGTCGTATCCGGGTTGGACGCTACGGAGAAAGAAACCGTTCCGTTGCCGGTACCGTTTGCTCCGGAGGTGATTGTGATCCAACCGGCGTTGGCCAATGCCGACCACGAACATGTGCCTCCGGCAGATACCGAAAAGCTCCCGGCCCCTCCGGCCGCAGGCACAGTCTTGTCCGTTGGCGAGAGCGAAGTCACACACGTTGCCGTAGGCCCGGCTTGCTCGACTGCCAATGTCTGACCCGCGACCGTCAATGTCGTTGATCGAGGGCCGCCACCCTTCTTGTTCGATAAGACTCCGAAGGTCACAGTCCCATTACCGCTCCCGCCGGTCACAAAGAGGGTTATCCATGGCGCCGGATTGCTCACTGTCCAAGCGCACCCGGACGGTGCGGTGACATTGACCGATCCGGTTCCGCCCGCGATCGGAAACGAAAGCGAGTTCGGAGAAATCGAGAAAGTGCACGGCGGCGGAGGTGGCGGCGGAGTACCAGTGGACGCTATACGGTAGACTTGCCCTCCAAGACCTACAACGTAGAGCTCACCAGCTTCGTCTTCCCCAAAGGACGAAATGCTGAGTGTTGTATCGAGGAGTAGGCTCTGCGTCGTCCCGTCAGACAGGAATATCTCGCCGGTGCAAAAATCCCCGAACACATAAGAACCAAGGGGGAGCGAGCCCAGTGACCCGCGGTAGACATATCCGCCGGTTATCGAGCATCGCCCGCCCGTATGTCCGTACTCAAGAATTGGCGGACTGAAGCTCCCAGCAGAGCAAAGGGTCGGGTCAATATTAGTGCAATGAAAGCCTTCAAGGACGCGCCATCCGTAGTTCCCCCCCAGCGTGACTATGTCGACCTCTTCCCAGGCTCCCTGTCCGACATCGCCCACGTAAAGCGAGCCGGTCCCGCGATCAAAGGAGAACCGCCAGGGATTTCGAACTCCGTATGCGAATATCTCGTCGCGGCCGGGCGTTGACCCGAAGAACGGGTTCGTGCTCGGCGAAGTGTAGGGTGCGGATGGCCCAGCGTGATCTATGTCTATGCGTAGAATTTTTCCGAGCAACTGATTTATGTCTTGCGCGCGGTTGCCCGGGTCATTAGCGGATCCGCCGTCGCCCATCCCGATGTATAGGAACCCGTCGGGACCGAACGCGAGCATGCCGCCGTTATGGTTCGGGAAAGGCTGCGGGATCGTCAACAGGACCGTTTCCGCGGGGTCGGCTACGTCGGGGTTCGCTGACGCGTGATACTCCGCGATCACTGTAGCGCCGTCGCCTTGCCGAGTGTAATCGACAAAGAACCGCCGGTTGGACGAAAACTGAGGATGAAACGCAAGCCCAAGCAGTCCCTGTTCTCCGCCCGAGACAACCTTCAACGAGATATCCAGGAAGACAGTAGGAGTGGAGGATCCGGCGTGCAGTACCTTGATCGCGCCGGTCTGTTCGACTATGAACAAGCGATTCGAGCCGTCGTGTGCGTTACCGACGAATAGCGGACTACTGAGACCGGTAGTCAAAACAGGCTGGAGCTGAATACCGACTGCGGACGGCACGAAATCCTGCGCGGTGACTTGTGTGACTTGCGCGCCCGCGCGATTTGATGTTGCGTGGAGTGACAAAACGAGGGTGGCGAAAGCAGTGCACAGCAGCACGATTCGTGCTCTTGTCATATGACCTCCTCGATGCGCAGAACGGTAAGAAAAGCTACGTGAGGAGTTGTATGGACTCGGCAAGGGGCAATTTCTTTGGGACAGGGCCGTACTCTTCCGCGAGCATCCAGTCGGCGTTTGGTAATGATATTCGCGTTAGCATGTTGTTGGCAAGAGAAAGGAAATGGACCGTGTCCTGCTTTGGCTGCGACTGGCAGAGTTTGACAGCGCCAACTCATGACAGTCGCTCGATATCAAATAAAGACACCGCCCTCGAAGCGTCGCACTCAGCACTGAGCGCTTTGCTGTGCTATCGTAAAGCCCTATGCGAGTTATTCCGCTGGGAACAAGTTCGGGTAAGCCGACTCTCAAGCGAAACGTGAGTGCGCTTGCGGTATCGCGCGACACCGAGTGGTTCCTGTTTGATTGCGGGGAGGGTACCCAGACCCAAGTCGCGCGAGTAGGCTTGAGTCCGACTCGACTCGACGCGGTGTTTATCACCCATCTGCACGGTGATCATTTGTATGGTCTGCCGGGAATGCTGTCCACCATGGGTCTCGACCAGAGATCGCGCGATCTCGTGATAGTCGGACCGCGCGGCCTCAAGGAATACCTGGACACGCTTGCGCGGCTAAGGACGATGTTTGTCAGCTACGGTCTCGACGTGAGGGAGCTTGACGCGGCCGATGAGGTGACGACGGTGCACGAGACCGCGGACTGTGTGGTTAAGACGCGCGCATTGGATCATAGACTGTTCGCGCTCGGATATCGCCTCGAAGAGAAGCCGCGTCCGGGAAGATTTGATTTGGACGCCGCAATGAGGCTTGGCGTGCCGGAAGGTCCGCTCTTCGGCAAACTCCAGTCGGGCGAAGCGGTGGTGCTAGACAACGGAAAAACAGTCACACCTGACCAGGTGCTCGGTCAGCCCAGGCGGGGCAAGGTTGTTGCGTATTGCCTGGACACGAGGCCCTGCGCCGGCGCTACGGACCTTGGCAATGGTGTCGACCTGTTGATTCACGAGGCGACGTATACCGAAGACCTGCGCGCGGAAGCCGGACAGTGGGGGCATTCTACTGCCGCCGATGCCGCACGAACAGCTCGGGAAGCCAGCGCCAGGCGGCTGCTGATTACTCATTTCTCGTCGAGGTTTCCTGATGTCACTCCGCTTCTGGATGAGGCTCATCGGATCTTTCCGGACACCGTCGCGGCGGAGGACCTCGTTTCAATCCAGGTTTAGTTTGTGTGTCCTGCTTACTTGGACGGGCCTAGCAGTCGATGATTCTTTCAACCGGGGTCGACATTATAGAGATATCGCGGGTGGAGGAGACACTCGGGCGCAGAGGCGAGCGGTTTCTCACAAAGGTGTTCACGCAGGAAGAGATTGCATATTGCGAGGGGAAGGCTTCGCGTTCTGCGAGCTACGCGGTTCGGTTTGCGGCGAAGGAAGCGGTAATGAAGGCGCTTGGAACGGGGTGGGCTAGGGGAATCGGGTTCAAGGATATCGAAGTAGTTTCGAACGATGGCGGAGCACCGTCAGTTCGCCTGCATGGAGCTGCGGAACGACGCTTTCGGGAGGTTGGCGGCCGCTCGATCCACGTATCTCTTTCTCATTCGCGAGACTTTGCAATCGCACAAGCGATTATCGAGTGTTGAGTGCTGAGTGCCGAGTGCCGAGTGCCGAGTGCTGAGTGCAATCCCGTTTGGGGTTGCACTCAACAAGTAACAATTAAGAATCAACCATCAACGCTCAGCACTCACCACTGAGCACTCGGCACTCAGCACTAGCCTCAAGCCATGAGTTCGCGCAGCAGATCGCTCTCTTCGTGCGCGCGAAGCTTCGCAAGAGCGCCCACTTCGATCTGACGAACCCGTTCACGAGTCACCGCCATATCAACGCCAATCTCCTCCAACGTGAGAGGCTCAGCACAGTCGAGGCCATAATGAAGCCTCAGTATTCGAGCCTCGCGAGGAGTCAGATGACCGAGAGCACGCTGAATCGCATTGCGACGCGACCACTCGAGCGCCGACGAAAACGGATTCGCCCAGTCGCCATCATCTATGAAGTTCACCGCAGTCTCGCCGTTGTCATTTGCAGGCGCGTCCAGAGGCACTGTCTGCTGCGCAAACGCCATAGCTTCGCTGACACGCTCGGGCTCGATGTCCAGCCGTTCGGCGATCTCGTTGCGCGTGGCCTGCGACGCGGTCTCCCTGCTTATCGACCTCGAAGCCCTGGCCACTTTGTTGATCATGTTCAACTCTGATGCCGGAAGCCTGACTATTCGGCTCTGCGTATCCAGAGCGCGAGCCATCGATTGACGAATCCACCACATCGCATAGGTGGAGAACCGAAAACCTCGCCGCCAGTCAAACTTTTCAACCGCTCGCATCAATCCGACATTTCCCTCCTGGATCAGGTCCAGAAAAGGAAGTCCGCGTCGTAGGAACTGTCTGGCAACCGAGATGACTAACCTCAGGTTTGCCTCGGTCAGTTGCTGCTTGGCCGCCGCGAGTTCCTGCGCCGCAATCGAGGTCAGCTTCGCATGGATTCGCAAATCCCCAACCGTCGCAAGCTTCCCTGCAAGCACTTGCTCGACGGCAGCATGCACATCGAAGCTTGCGCTGCGCAAATCCCTTTCTGGCATCCTGATTCGCGCGGCAACGCTGTCCTCGAATTGCAGCGAGTGAGTTCGCGCAGAGTCGATGATCTCCGCAAGCCTTCGTTCGCAGGAGGCGCTGAAAGGAACTTCGCGGATTGATCTCCAGACTCGGATCAGCGCTCGGCGTACCACTTTACGCGCCATCCGTAGTTTGGATATCGATGTCCTGCGCCGCGTAGCCGCTTCGAGACTGGCAAGCGCTTCGATGTACGAACCGTACGCTGTTGCCACTCTTGATAGTGCATCCTCGGCGATTTTCGAATGAGGAGTTGACGGATCCGACTCCGGAGGGTGTTCGACGAAATCGATAGCGCTTTCTGTTCCGTCCTTTATCGCCTGTCTTAGGTGCCGGCAATAAATCGGAACAATCGGTGAGCGCGAGATCAGGCGCAGGAGCCTCTGTCGAGTTCTCTCTATTCGCCTTGCAGCACTGACTTCACCCTCCGCTGTGAGCATCGGATGCCGACTGGCCTCTCGCAGATAGAGCCTCAACAGGTCAGCGTGGTCGATCTCGTCCGCAGCTTCCTGGACCTCGTCATTGGACTGAGGTTCAGGGTCTTCTTCTTCGTGCATGACTTCGGTTTCGAAGTCGTACGAATCAAGCACTGGGCTCATCATACTCGCTCCCGAAGGTCAAGGTTTGTTCTGGTTCCTAAGTTCCGAACTCCGGGTGCTGCGAGAAATGGGAGTCGCGCCTCAGCACAAAACCCTTCAAAACACAGAGCTCAGAACTCGAGCCTTTCTATATCCGACTTTTTCTGTCGGGATTCTAGTAGCTCTTTCAAAAGTAGAAAAATTAAAAAAGTTGAGGCCGATCTTTGGCTGAACTTATAAGTGGTGGGGTTTAGCTTTGGGCGGGTGAAATGCCGAAAAACTTAAGCGTCGCACTGGGACCCAGTCAAAGAAAGCTTGCGGGTTCAACCCATCCAGTTCCCGACTGGGGAGTTCTTCCGAATGATTGTCTCAGTGCGCTCGGGGCCTGTAGAGATCATAGCGATTGGCGCGCCGATGAGCTGCTCAATCCTATTCACGTAGGCCTTTGCTGCTGGCGGCAACTCATCGAACTCTGTGATGCCGGCAGTCTTGGTCTTCCAGCCAGCCATCGTCTCGTATACCGGTGTGCATTCACCGAGCAACGCAGCGCTGTAAGGCATCTCCGTCAGCAACTCGTCCTGGTACTTGTAGCCAACGCAGATCTTGATGTCGCTGAACTCGTCCAATACGTCCAGCTTCGTCAGCGCTATCGCATCCAGGCCGTTGAGCATCACCGAGTATCGTACTACTGCAGCGTCGAACCACCCGGTGCGGCGCGACCTCCCGGTAGAAGCACCGTATTCGTTGCCGCGCTTCTGGAGGTAAGCCCCGGTCTCGTCCAACAGCTCCGTAGGAAACGGACCGCCGCCGACTCGCGTGCTGTACGCCTTGGTGATTCCCAACGCACCGGTTATCGAGCGAGGCGGCAAACCCAGTCCTGTTGCTGCCCCTCCAGCGGTTGCATTTGACGAAGTCACAAACGGATAGGTGCCGTGATCCACGTCCAGCATCGTACCCTGCGCTCCTTCGAGAAGAACTGCCTTGCCCGCCTGAATGGAAGAGTTCAACATCTCGGCGATATCTCGGATGAAAGGCCGGAGCCTGATCGCCTCCTGCAGAAACTGATCGGCCGTAGCTTCTGCTTCGAGGGGTGCGGCGCCGAGTGACGCCAGTTCGAAATTGGCGTCGGCCATTGCCTCGGCTAGTCGAGCCCTGAGCAGATCCGGATACAGAATGTCGCCGGCCCTCACCCCGGTGCGCGCGGCTTTCTGCTCGTAAGCCGGTCCAATTCCGCGCATCGTAGTGCCGACGCTGTTTGCCCCAAGGCGCTTTTCTCGAGCCCGATCCAGCTCCACGTGATGTGGCAGAATCAAGTGTGCACGGTTAGAGATGAAGAGCCGTCCTTCTGATTCGACACCCATCTGCCGAAGCTCTTCGATCTCAGAGTTCAGGGCCTTGGGTTCCACGACTACACCATTGCCGATGATGCAGCAACAGTGATCGTGAAGAATTCCTGAAGGAATCAGGTGCAGGACAAACTTTCGCTCACCAATTCGGACCGTATGACCCGCGTTGTGTCCGCCTTGATAGCGGGCTACGACGTCGAAATGTGGTGCGAGGATGTCGACGACCTTGCCTTTGCCTTCGTCGCCCCATTGGGTGCCGATGATAACGACGTTCTTCATCATCTCGTCGAAACAGATTTACAGGCGCACACGAATCAACCGCGCGCGCCTGGTTCTTTTTGTGAATTGCAATGCTCGAATGTAGCCGGGCTCAACTTTGAGGAGCCGGTGCGCTTACGAGAGAACGCGATCGATCATTCGAGCTATGTTGTCTCTTGAAGTTGCGCCGACGACTCGGTCTGCCTCACTGCCGTTCTTGAACAAGATAAGAGTTGGAATGCCCCTGACCCCGTAGCGCTGGGCGGTATCGTTGTTGTCGTCCACATTGAGCTTCACTACTTTCGCTTTGCCCTGATATTCTTCGGCGACTTTGTGAACGGCGGGTGCTATAGCTTTGCAGGGCGTGCACCATTCGGCCCAGAAATCCACCAACACGGGCACGTTTGCCTTCAATACATCGCTCTCAAAACTCTGATCGGTAACATCATTGACTATTTCGCTCATTATGGCCTCCAACTAATTATCGAACCAGATTGCTATATCGGACGGTTTTCGCTCGGCCGTCGCATAGCTTTCAAACTCACGTGCTCGCGCTCAGTGCCCTGCTGCGGACATCATTATACAGTCGCGCGGGCGCCTCGTCGCGCCAGTTGCTCATAAACGTCGGCGTAACGCCTGGCTGAGACGTCCCACGAAAAATCCGCTCGCATGCCGTTCTGAATGAGCGATCGCCACGACTGGCGGTCGATGTAGATCAACAGCGACTCGTACACCTTCTCCAGCAGTCGCGTTGAGTCGTAATCGTAAAACTTAAAGCCATTTCCGCGCCCGGTGCTGCGATCGAAGTTCTCCACCGTATCGTCCAGACCACCCGCCGCCCGAACGATGGGCGCTGTACCGTACCGTAAGGAGTACATCTGGTTGAGACCGCACGGCTCAAACTTTGAGGGCATCAGGAAAATATCCGCCCCCGCTTCGATTTTGTGCGCGAGCTCGTTTGAAAAACCGAAATAGACGCCCACCTGGGCGGGCCGGGCGTCGTGCAGGGCCTGGAAATGGCTCTGGTAGAAGTCGTCTCCCGAGCCCAAGAGCACGAAACTTATTCCTCGATCCAGCATTCGCAAGGCGATATCGATGATCAGATCGAAGCCCTTTTGATCTGATAGTCGCGAAATGCTCGCCACCAGCGGGCGATCGATGGCTTCTGTCAACCCGAACGTCCGAATTAGATCTCGCTTGCACTCCTGTTTGCCGCTCAAGTCGTCAATGCTGAAATTGGCGGCGAGAAACGGATCCTTCTCGGGGTTCCATTCTTCGTAGTCGACTCCGTTCAATATCCCGAACAGATCCTGACTGCGCGCGCGCAGCAGCCCTTCAAAGCCATTTCCAAACTCGGCTGTCTGAATTTCCTGAGCGTAGCGAGTGCTTACGGTCGAGATGGCATCAGCAAAGACGATACCCGCCTTGAGCGCGCTCACCCCGCCGAAGAACTCGATGCCGGTATCAGGCCGGTTTAGCCATTCGGGCAGTCCGAACAGTCCAAGATCGCCTGCATTGAAATGGCCCAGAAACGCGATGTTATGAATCGTGAACAGGGTTCTGGTCCACGCGAAGAAAGGATCGCCTGCGTACGCGGTCTTCAGAAAGGCCGGGACGAGCCCGGTCATCCAGTCGTTGAGATGGATGACGTCGACGTGTTCGCCGGTAGCCTTGGCTAGTTCTAGTACCGCGCGACTGAAGAAGGCGAAACGCTCGACGTCGTCGTTTTCCCCGTACAGCCGTCCGCGCGAGAAGTACTCCGGGGCATCGATGAAGTAGACGGGAGCAGTCGCGGAGTAGTCGGCGTAAACATCAGTCGGCCTGATGCCCAGTTTGAACGGGACCAACAAAGATCCGGGCAGTTTCTCACCCCCGCGCAGAACCGGCTCCAGGTTATACCTGGGCAGAACGACGCGAACGCGATGTCCAAGTTTGGTAAGTGCTTTTGGAAGGGCTCCTGCAACGTCTGCAAGGCCGCCCGTTTTGGCGTAAGGTACGGCTTCCGATGCGGCCAGCAGGATGTTCAAACCGGCGCTCCCATTGTCAGAAATTCCCCTTTGACCACAAGGAAACGATACTAGGGGAGCGCCCTCAAACTTGTCAACAAAACCCGTTTCGGGTTTGAAGTTTCGGGATGAGTTGCCTTCATTTAGAAACTAGAAACCAGAAACAGAAAACTGGAAACCAGAAACCGATTTCTGCGCTGGACGGCGCGCGGCTGGGCGGTCGGCCCAGCAACTTTTTGCTGCGGGTGACTCAAGGCCGGAAGTCTCCCATCTGCGTTACCGCAGGCGCGCCGCCCTGCGCATTCTCGTTAATTGCGGACTGATCGGATCCATCGCCAGCTGGCTTGAGGCCCCCATAGCGCCGCTCGCGATCCTGATAGGCGGCCAGCGCCGCCGCAAGCTGCTGCTCATCAAAGTCCGGCCACAGGGTCCCCGTCACGTAGAACTCTGCATATGCACTCTGCCACAGCAGGAAATTGCTCAGACGCATCTCTCCACTGGTTCGAATCACCAAATCCGGATCAGGCAGCTCTCGAGTAAACAAGTGGGCGCTGATCATCGCCTCGTCTATATCCTCGGGCTTGATTTGGCCAGAACACGCGAGTTTCGCAAGCTCGCGGGCGCTTCTTACGATCTCGTAACGCGAGCCGTAGTTCAGGGCGATATTCAGCTTCATGCCACTGTTCTGAAACGTTGAAAGCTCCGCGCGCCGAATTTGTTCCAGCACCGAGATGTTAAGACCTTCCGGAGCGCCAATCATCTTGAACCGGATGTTGTTTTCCTTCAGCGTCGGCAACTCCCGTCTCAGATACTCCATCAACAGATCCATCAGCGCGCGAATCTCGAATCGAGAGCGCTTCCAGTTTTCGGTCGAGAAAGCGTAAAGAGTCAGACAGCGAAGACCTATCTTTGCAGATTCGCGGACTATGCGGCGTACCGCTTCACCGCCAGCTCGATGTCCCGCTAGCCGGGGAAGCCCGCGCGCCGACGCCCACCGGCCGTTTCCGTCCATGATGATCGCTACATGCCCGGGCAGCTTCGCCGGATCTGAATTAAGGAGCAACTGCTCGGGGTTATTGCCGCTAATAACCTCAGAACGTCTCACCGCCATCTTTTACCACCACCCTTTGATCAACCTACAACAACTATAGCGATTACATCTGTACCGGACTCAGTTAGACTCGCCCTCCAGCTCGATTCTCTTATTGCCATAAAAAATAAAGTCCAGAAGCTCGGTGACCGGACTCGAGCCCACGAACTTCAAATGCTTTGGGCGAGCGTCAGGGGGCAATTCAAATACGAGATCGGTTGTGCATGAGGAGCCTGCGGGAATCGGATTGGCGCATGTGTTCGGGGCCGTGCCCGCGTCGAAGGCCGCTTGAGCCTCCGGGGAATAGTGATAGTAGCGGCCTCTGTGGTCTACCAGGATCGCCTGATTCCGCCGAAAGAGGTAATCAACGCGTTTCGCGTGGTTAATTATCTTGATCCGGAGTACATAGATCTCATCCTGAGGTTTTACCTCGGCGCGTGCATAATCCTTCGACACGTTTATCAATGCATAAGCGAAGTCGTCGTACTGGATCTCGGTCTGAAGCCCCACTCGCTCATCGCGGCGGTTGAGGGCGGCCAGCATCGCCAGCCCTGACAGGAATATGCCGGCAACGACCAGGACCGTTAATGCAAAGGATTTGCCTTGAGATGACACCATTGACCCCTTCGCGGCTCATCTACCGTTCGCACAACCTCTTGAACACAGATACAATCTAAAACGTCCTGGCTGAGAATTAATGAGGCAGCCCTGAGAAAACTGTGAGGAAATGCGAGTGAGTCATCCGGCGGCGAGGGCCTTGGCCTACCGCTTTGACGATTTCTACCTGGATGGGGCGAATCGCCAGCTCTGGCGGGGCGATGAGCCTGTCTCCTTGAACTCCAAGTACCTGGACGTACTCCTGCTGCTCATTTCAGATGGTGGCCGCCTCGTCGAGAAGCAGAGGATTTTTGACGAAGTCTGGCAAGGGGTTTTTGTGACCGATGCGGCGCTGACCCAGTGCATCAAGGACATCCGGCGCCAAATCGGGGACGACGCCTCAAACCCGAGATACATCAAGACGATTCCCAAGCACGGCTACTCGTTCATCGGCGTCGCATTGCCGGCCGATCCCGGGCTGATGGGCCTGGGGGCGGCCAGATCCGCGAATCTGGAATACCCGGCAGTTGAGCAGACCGCCTCAGGATCGGTGCGGGCTCGGCCTTACAAGTTCCTTGACTACTACACGCAGCGAGACGCTGACCTGTTCTTTGGCCGCGACCAGGAAATCGAGCTTATCAGCTCTCAGATTCTGTCCCGAAGGACTTTCATCGTTCACGGGCGGTCGGGCGTGGGCAAAAGCTCCCTGTTGCGCGCGGGTCTAATGACCCGATTGAGCGCTGATGGACACCGAGTGTTCATCATCAGGAGCTTTGCCGACCCGCTACAGGAAATCGCAAGCGCTCTGGCGCAGGTTTCAGGAACCGAGCTTCCTAATTCGCCGACGGCCGACGTTCTGCCGATGGCTCAAGCGGCGTGCGCCGAGGGGTCGGAAGAGCTGCTGATTTTCTTCCTCGATCAGTTTGAGGACTTTTTTCTACAGGCGGGTGAGGACGCCAGAGATCGGTTCATCAACGCTACCGGGCGGCTGGTTGAGGCATCGGACCTGGGCATCAGGCTTGTGTTCGCGATCCGGGAAGACATGCTCGCTGAAATGAGCGCGTTCAAGTCGGCAGTAAGGGAGGTCTTTCATCACGAGTACAGGCTCGAACGACTGAGTCGTGAACAGGCTGCGCGTGCTATTACCGAGCCTGCGCGTGCGGTAGGTTGCGAATACGACTCGAAACTAGTCGAACGGCTGCTGTCGGACCTGGGCGATGATAAGGGCGTTGATCCGCCTCAGCTTCAGATAGTGTGTGACAACCTGTACGACGCTCGCTCGGGGGACGGCAGGCTGACCCTCGAGCTTTACGAATCGTTGGGAACCGCGTCGCGAATTCTCGCGGGATACCTGGAGCGGGTCCTGCGGCGATTCCGCGCTGAAGACTTGCGAGCCACTCGCTGGATTCTCACCGCGTTGATTTCAGATTCGGGTCAGCGTCGCGTCCTCCGGGAATCCGAGCTTGTGTCGCGCATCGCCTGTCGATTCAGCGGCGATGCCGGTCAGGCTACATCGCTTGTAGAGGAACTCGTCGCGTCTCGCATCGTCCGCAGGAGAAGTCATCAGGGTTTAAGTTGGATCGAACTGGCGCATGACTTCCTGACCGCGGAGATCACTCGGTGGCTGACGGAAGATGAGATCGCGTTGAAGCGTGCAAGGGCGGTCATCGAGCGTGCCGTAGAGAACCATCGCGCGCATCAGTTGATCATGGATGCGGATGCATTGGAGCTGGTGCTACCGTTCGAAGAGCAACTTGGCTTGAGCAATGAAGAGGCGGATCTGCTGGTGGCGAGTTGCTTCGGTCGAGCGCGGGTCATTCCCGAATGGCTGATTTTTGCCGCGCCGGGTTCGAGCGAAGCGATAGCCGAAGCCTGCGAAAACCGCGACCCCGCGATTCGGATCTGTGCGCTTGACGCCGCGAGAGTTGTTCGGAGCGAGCAGATGCAGGAGATCATGAGGCGTGCGTCACTTTGGGATAGAGACCTGATGGTGCGCAAAGCGGCGAGCATCGGTCTGGCCAGATCGATAGGTACGCAGGCGCAGGACCTGTTATCCAACGGCAGCGACGGTTCCGGCCCAATCAGGCGTGCAGTGAGCCTGGCGATGATCAGAGACTACGACAAGCAGCTAATAAGATTGCGCGATTTGTCACCTGCGGTTGCGCTGCTGGTTGTTGGCGGATTGATGTGGGTACGTTTGAGAAGGGACAGCGCTGAAATCGTCCGGCAAGGCGTTGGAGGCCTGTTAGGAGGCGCCGCGTCGGGACTCGCCGGCGGGTTTCTGCTTGGGCTCGGGCTGTCGCTGGCTCGCAAGGCTGCACCGATAGAAGGCATTGGACTCATTCTGGTGCTCGGCAGTCTCGGGTTCTTCATCGGAGGGCTGGGTGGCGCGGGTGTCAGCTTTGGAATGGTGTGGGCCAGCCACGTCGCCTATCGGCACAGCAGGTGGTGGTCAGTCGTAGGGGGCGCTGTGGGTGGTGCGTTTGTGGGCGGCACTTCTAATCTACTTGGTGTCGACGCGGTCCGGGCGCTCTTCGGCCAGACTCCTGCCGGGCTAACCGGGGCGATGGAAGGTGCGGCAATCGGCGCCGGCGTGTCGGTAGGAATCATCCTTGGTCCGGCGATTGTGCGGAGCCCGAGGTGGAGCACTTGGTCCAAGATCGCTGGCGCGAGCATGGGAGCTATGATCGCCGGGATCACGCTTGCGTCATTGGGCGGGAACTTGTTCAGCGCCAGTCTCGAGATCGTAGCGAAGATGTTCGCCAACTCCCAAATCCGGATGGACGTCCTCGCGCGATTGTTTGGGCAGGTCGCGTTCGGCTCCCGCGCGCAGGTGGTGCTCGGAGCTATCGAAGGTCTCCTGTTTGGCGGCGGTGTAGCGTTCGGCATACACGCTACGACAAGCGAGGGCTCGGGTTCTTCTGAAACATCGATCAACAAAAGACCAATCGCTAGTCGACCATTCCAGGGTTACTGACAGCGGTTCCAACCCCGAAGAGGTTGCGTCGTCCAGCTCAGGGTTGCCGTCGGCGACTACCCTCCGGAGAAATTGTCCCGAAGTTCCGCAACCTTGTAGGGGTTGCGTCCGGTGGCTTGAGCTGAGCATCGCTGCCGCAACCCCTTCAGGGTTGTAACCCTCACAACTTAGCCTTCGAAAGCATATCACCGCACCGCTTTATCAGTTCCCGGCGCTCGTCTTCACTAGTGACCCGATCCAACGCGGGATAGAAGATGTTCCGCTCGCGTTCATCGTGGTGCTTCATCAGATTCTTGAATGCAGCTTCGGAGTCGAGCAGCTCGATCAAGTCTCGGCGAAGACCCGACGCTGCACTTTGCAGTTGATCGAGTCCTACGTGAAAGGATTCAACGAACTCCAGAAGCTTCTTGTGCTCGCGGATGAAGAACTCGAGCGGTCCCCCCAGTATCCGACCCGCACGCGCATATACCGGCAGCAGGAGCTCCTCTTCGGCGGTCATATGCGCGCGAAGCTCGATCTCGAACTGGCGCAACCGCCGCATCGCCAGATCGAAATCATCCATAATCAATGCTTCCTGGTGCGACAGGAACAACTGACTCAAATGGTCATGGGCGCTGAGCAGCGACAGGAAACTAGGTACCGGCTTTGTTGTCAGCGCTTGGGATTGCATCGGTCTCCTTGGGATTTGCTAAGAGTCGATTGTCTCAAGCAAGAGTCCGGCCTAAACGACGAATGTTAGCGAAAGACGACCGAATTGACCGGCAATTGAAACTTAGTCGACGTCCGAATCCCTCAAATCAAAGGCGTTGTGGTTGCAAGAAGCTAGGGTCCGCTGCGACCTGCGACAGGTCTAAGGATTCGTCTTTCGTTCGAAATAGTCCGCAGACGGGAGAAATTTTCCGCATAACCGGTGGAGCTGACTTGACGCCGTTTCACGCCCCGTCGTTGTACGCTAGAATCTGAAACTGACTGGCCAACGTACCTCAGTATGTTGATGAAGATAGTCGCTTCAGCGATTTTGATTGGTTGCATCCTTTTCCAGGGTGGCGTTGTCGTCGCCCAGGTGCCTAAGCCTCAGGCCCGAGTCCGTCAAAAGCCGAGAGGCTCTCAGAACCAACCGCTACTGGCGCCAAAACCCGCGCAGAAAACCGACAAGCTTGAGCTGGTCATCCAAAGCGGCCATTCCGACAACGTGCGTGCTGTCGCGTTCAGCCCTGACGGAAGGACCATTGCTTCGGCAAGCTCGGACAAGACCGTGCGCATTTGGAATGCGGCCACCGGTCAGATGTTGCGAGTTCTCGACGGTCACCGGGACAACGTGACCTCAATCGCGTTCAGTCCCGACTCGAAAGTTCTGGCTTCCGGTAGCCTCGATAAAACCATCAGACTTACAGAAGTGAACACCGGCCGCTTGATCAGGTCATTGGAGGATCATGCGGACGAAGTCAATGCTGTAGCTTTCAGCCCTGATGGCCGTACTCTCGCTTCCGGAAGTCGTGATGAGACGATTAACCTCTGGGATCCTTCCACCGGCGAAGTGATCTTGACCATTGAAGGTCTCGCGACCGCCGTCCGGTCGCTCGCCTTTAGCTCCGACGGAAACTGCCTCGCTTCTGCCGGTGGCGATGGCAGCGTACGGCTGTGGCGGGTAGCCGACGGATCTGAACTCCAGCGCGTTCAGGCACACGGTACCGCCGCGCGCGCAGTTGCTTTTAGCCCGGACGGAAGACTCCTGGCTTCAGCCGGTGATGATGCAGAGGTCAAGTTGTGGGACGCCGCAAGCGGCAGTGCAGTCTCAACGCTGAAGGGTCACACCGCTACGGTAACTTCGATTGTGTTCAGCAAAGACAGCGCAACGCTTTACTCGGGAAGTGCCGACCGTACCGTCAGAATCTGGGATACAAAATCCGGAAGACTTGCCGGCATGTTGGAGGGTGCAAGAGCTCCTATATCCAGCGTCGCGTTGAGTCCAGACGGGAGCACGGTGGTCGCCGGAAGCTGGACGACCGTTGATGTCTGGGCCAGCAAGTCAGGCAAATGGCTTCGCAATCTGGACGGCCGGTTCTCCGCCGTGAAGTCGGTGGCGTTCAGTCCCGACGGCAGGACCATCGCCTCCGCGACAAAGAACAGGATCAATCTGTGGGACGCAACCTCAGGCGGACCAGCAGAGAGTCTCGATGCAGGCAAGACTCAAGTCAATGCAGTAGCATTCAGTCCGAGTGGAAGCCTTCTGGCCGGAGCATGCTCTGACAAGACGATCAGACTCTGGGACACCGCGACCGCAAGGCTGGTCAAAACGTTGGCCGGTCACGCTGCCGATGTTGCGTCGGTGGCGTTCAGTCCCGATGGCTCGCTTATGGCGTCGGGAAGTATGGATAAGACGGTAGGTCTTTGGGATCTCAAGAGCGGCCGTCTGCTGCGTACTCTCGTGGGGCACTTCAGCCTTGTGAGTGCCGTTGCGTTTTCCCCGGATGGAAAAATGTTGGCCTCTGGCGGGTATGACAAAAGCGTCAGAACCTGGGATACAGCTAGCGGCAAAGAACTCTGGATTGGCGGCAAGCACTCATCGGAAGTCACGAGCGTTGACTTCAGTCCGGATGGGACGCTTTTGGCATCCGGAAGCCGCGACAAGAAAGTTAACCTGTGGGATTCGAGAACGGGGGATTTGATCCGAACCGTCGATTCGAACTCGTCCGATGTTCTGGCCGTGAGGTTCAGTCCGGACGGCAAGACGCTGGCGTCCGGGGGTTACGACAAGACGCTTCGTCTGACAGATGTTCAGAGCGGGCGGATAGTCCGCAAGTTGGAAGGTCATTCAGGCCCAATCGCTTCGATTGCGTTTAGTTCGAACGGGAAGTTGATCGCCACTGGCAGCGACGACACGACTACAAAGTTATGGTCGGTAAACTCGGAGCAAGCGGCGGCTACGCTGTTGTCATTCAGCGAGGGCGGCGAATGGCTGGTTGTCACCCCCGATGGGCTGTTTGACGGCTCGCCGTCGGCCTGGAAGGCCATTCTGTGGAGATTCGCCGGAAGCACCTTCGACGTAGCGCCAGTGGAACTCTTCTTTAATGAGTTCTACTACCCCGGCCTTCTGTCCGAAGCGCTCGGCGGTAAGCCGCCCAGGGCGCGACAGAGCATCAGTCGAACCGATCGCCGGCAACCAGTGGTCAAGCTCAGTCTGGCAGAAGGCGTCGCGTCGGGTTCAATCGCCTCGCGAACGATAAGAGTGAGAGTTGAGATCACCGAAGCGCCGCCTGATTCGGATCACCCGCAAGGTAGCGGCGCGAGGGACATCCGCCTGTTCAGAAACGGAGCGCTTGTAAAAGCATGGCGTGGCGACGTGCTGGGAGCTAATCACACTGCGGTTCTTGAACAGACGGTCACTATCACCGCCGGCGAGAACGACATCACCGCATACGCATTCAACCGCGAGAACATAAAGAGTGCCGACGACACGATCGCCGTGCATGGCGATGAAAAGCTCAGGCGCAAGGGAACGGCTTACATCGTGATCGCCGGGATCAACCAGTATTCGAATTCGAATTATGACCTCAAGTTCGCGGTGGCGGATGCAAAGGCGTTTGGCGAAACGGTGAAGGCGGCGCAAACACA
Source organism: Blastocatellia bacterium (assembly GCA_035315885.1). Lineage (GTDB taxonomy): Bacteria > Acidobacteriota > Blastocatellia > UBA7656 > UBA7656 > DATFXM01. The sequence continues at coordinate 21,834 of DATFXM010000111.1, read as the reverse complement.
GCTTGGCAATTATTCGAAGGTTGAAACGATCCGACTTCTGGATCAGGATGCAACTCGGTCGAACATCCTGGCAGTGTTGAACCGATTGGGCGGCAATCAAGTGGACGTTCCGCCGGCGCTTGCGAGCGAATGGCAACGGATTCAACCCGCGCAGCCCGAGGACGCGGTAGTCCTCTACTTTGCGGGCCACGGGACTGCAAAGGATTCGCGTTTTTACCTCGTGCCCCACGATCTGGGATATCAGGGTCAGATCGATGCGCTAAACGCGGAAGGCCTCAATTCGATGTTGGCTCATAGCATCTCGGACCTGGACATGGAAGCGGTTTTTGAGCAGATTGACGCGGGCGACCTGGTGATGATCATCGACGCATGCAACAGCGGGCAGGCTCTGGAATCAGAAGAGAAGAGGCGCGGGCCCATGAATTCAAAAGGGCTGGCTCAGCTCGCATACGAGAAGGGGATTTACATTTTGACGGCCGCTCAAGCGTATCAAGCTGCCTTAGAAGCGGCCGAGCTTGGACACGGATTCCTGACCTATGCTCTGGTGGAGGAAGGTCTGAAGAACGGAGCCGCCGATACAGAGCCAAAGGACGGCAGCATAGTGTTGCGCGAGTGGCTGGACTACGCCGTGGACCGAGTACCGCGCATGCAAGCTGACGCCTTGAAGGGTGAGCGAGGCTTGAAGCTGGTCTTTGTTCCCGGCGAGCAGAGCATCGCAGACCCTTCGAAGAGAAGCCTCCAGCGCCCTCGGGTGTTTTATCGACGTGAACCAGAGCCGCGCCCGATGATCATAGAGAAATTGAAACCAGAAAACCGGTGAGTGCCGAAGGGTAGTGTTGTTCCCGGTGTTTAGTCATCAACTGAAACCTCAATTCCGCTGATGACCAACAAGGAAGACACTCGCTAACCCCCTCAGAGGCACCACCCAAAAACTCTTAAACTCCACTCAGTTAAGTGTTATTATCTGGCTTCCTTTAAGGGCCCGCCCTTCATTCAAAACCCTGCCCCTCGACATTGTTTCGCAGTGATCATTCTCTGACACGAATGGGCAGAAAACGACGAACTCGCGCCGCAACTGCGTCACGGTCTGTCTCTGAAACACCGCAAGCAAGTTGGCTCCACTCGAGGGCAATTGACCTGTTAGCCGGGTGTGGTGCGTGGTCCGCGCCCTTATTGCTGCTCGCATATTTTCTTCGAGCCGAGACAAACGATTCCTTCTCGGTCGCTTTTTACGCGCTGGCGCTTGCCGTCAACTATCCGCATTTCATGGCGACTGTCTATCGTGCTTACAGATCCGGAGATGAGTTCAGGAAGTATCGAGTGTTCACTCTCCACCTGACGGTGTTGATGGCTGCAATAGCTATTGCAACCTTCTCCGTTCACAGCCTGACTCGCTGGCTGTTCACTGTCTACATAACGTGGAGTCCGTGGCACTACAGTGGACAGAACTTCGGACTTGCGATGATGTTTGCGCGGCGCAATGGTGCGAGCCCGTCGCGCGCCGAAAGGTACGCTCTGTACGCGGCGTTCGTAGCGTCGTACCTGATGATTTTCCTGTTGTTTCACACCGGGCGGTCGCAGGACCCGTATCTGGTCTCGATTGGAATCCCTGAGGGGTTTTCTCGATTGGCTGCCCCGTCGCTGTTTCTGATCTCTCTTTGTTCAGGCGGATGGGCGATTGCAAGAATGGGCGGGCGTACCGGTGCCCGCGCGATCTTGCCTTCGGTTATGTTGTTCAGCACTCAGATGCTCTGGTTTGCTGTTCCGGCGCTCGTCGGAGTCTTCTTCAGAGCACAGATACCGCAGACGCGCTACAGCAGCGGCGTGCTCGCGGTGATGCATTCAGCGCAGTATCTCTGGATAACCAGCTACTATGCTCGGCGCGAATCGATCGGAGCAGGTACGTCGCAGCGTTGGCGGCCCTGGCGCTATTACGCGGCGTTGGTGATTGGTGGAGTCGCGCTGTTTGTGCCGGGGCCATGGCTTGCGAGCAGTATCTTGCACCACGACTTCGGCGAAAGCTTTCTGATTTTCACCGCGCTCGTGAATATTCATCACTTTGTGCTTGATGGAGCTATCTGGAAACTCCGCGACCGCAAAATCGCAGCGTTGCTGATCGAGACGAAGTCCAGGCTCGGCGACGCACTTGCCGCGGGTACGCGAACGCTTGAAGACAAATCGCCCGCAGTGGCGCGCAAGCTGATGACCTTTGCGCGGCCCATCGCTGCGTGTGGATTGTTGGCGCTCGCCGGTGTCGATCAGGCGCGCTTTGCATTCTCGCTGAAGAGTGAGGACAGTCAATCACTGTCGAAGGCGGCGGCGTTGAACGGGTACGATTCCACCGTCAACATAAGGCTAGCGCGCCTCCTTCCGAAAAACGCGGGGCTGGACCAGAAGATCGCAGCGTGGGAACGCGCGGTGCGGGCGAATCCATACAAGGCGGAGTCACAGAACGCGCTTGCACGGCTGCTTCTGCAGAGTGAGCGGTATGAACAGGCATACGAGCACTACAAACAGATGACGCGATATCTGTCCGGCGATGCCGACGCGCAAGTGAATCTGGGGCTGCTTGCCGACCGGTTTGGCGACGAGGAGGTTGCGATCTCTGCGTTCAAGCATGCCTGCGAATCGGATAGCAAGCAGAAAAATCCGCTGCTTTATCTCGCGGAGGTTTACGACAAGACGGCGCGCAGGAACGAAGCTATCGAATACTATCAGAGGTATCTCACAGCCTTGGCTGGTGATTTGTCGGGAGGAGATGCTCAGCCGAAAGACATTCTGTATGTGACGCTGAAGCTCGCAAGGAACTGCGCCGCGACGAATGACTTTCCTGCGGCTGCCGAATATTTCAAGCGTACGGTTTCGCTGGCCGAAGAGGCAGATGAGAAGGTCGTCGCGGCTACGGCGTACGTTGGTCTTGCCCAGTTGTATGCGGCAGCTTCACAGCCGCCGCTCGCGGCTCAGTACTATCAGCGGGCGCTTGAACTGGATCGACAGTCGGGTGACTCGAAGGCCGAGGGTATGGACTGGTTCAACTATGGGCAATTCCTGCTTGGCGTGGACTCGCAAAAGCTGAGGGGTTACGCCTGCCTGGTGAAGTCGGAGCAGTTGTTGAAGGGCGAGAGCGACGCCCGGACTCAGGCCGTGGTGACCGCAAAAAGTCAGGTAGAGGAGTGGCTTGGAGAGCAGGCGCTCGCAATACAGCGCGACGTCCAAAAAGTAACCGCCGAAGCACTTTCCCTGAAGTTATAGCGACCAAAGATCGATGAGGCCCCTTTGGTCCTGAGGCGATTCACTGTGTCCGCATTCTATTAACGCTGCTCTCCTGGGATCGCCCGAACCATTTGTTTCGGCCCGTGGCGTATTCAGCTGGCACTGGCTCTTTCAATTCACGGTTAGTCGGCAGCATCGAATCGGAACACCACGCTCGCTGGCGTATCTTGCGAAAAACGCCTTTCTTTGTAAAGCTGCCTTTTCCACCTTCAAATCGAAATGCCCATGCAATGAAAGACAATCCTGTACGTCGAACAATTGGTCGGGTCGCGATTCTGTCTGGGCCCTCTAAGCCAGGGCCAAAAATACTCCTCGGTGACTTGAACACTTCGCCCTGGTCTTATTATTTTGGAAGGCTGATCAGTGAATCGGGTCTGCGGGATAGCTCTCTCGGGCGAGGGATTCATTATACGTGGGGCGCTGGGCTCTTGCTTAGAATACCGATCGACTATTGCCTCGTTTCCGAGGACATCGTCGTCGTCGACAGAAGGACTGGGCCGCCTGTCGGATCCGATCACCTTCCAGTACTGGTAGACCTGGCAATGCAGTGACTAGTGCGGGCGACAACCGGATTGCCCAATAGGTAATGCGAATCCGAAATCCTCGGTCAACCGGCCCAACCGCGTTGTCTACAAATTCCTCAGGAGAAGAAAAACAATGATCAGAAAGGCAGCCGCTCGATTTACCTTTGATGTCTGGGGCAGAATTGTAATCGCGATGCTGTTCATCGCGACTGCTTATGGAGTGACCATGACTCAAACGACTCAAGAAGTGGGGCCGTTCCCACCGCCAAAACATGAACCTCCGGTCGTGACGCCTGGAAAAAACCCGGGCGATCCGCCATACGACGCGGTGATCCTGTTTGACGGCACGAACCTCTCGCGTTGGAAAAGCGTCAACACTGGCGGCGATGCCGGTTGGAAAGTAAAAGACGGTTACATGGAAGTTGCCGGGGGCAGCGGCGACGTAGCCACGAAGGACGAGTTCGGCGATTGCCAGCTTCACATAGAATGGGCGACACCCTCGGAAGTCAAAGGACAGGGACAGGGACGCGGCAATTCCGGTGTCTTCCTCATGGAACGCTACGAGATTCAGGTCCTTGATTCTTATGAGAACAAGACTTACTTCCATGGCCAGGCCGGTGCGGTGTACAAGCAGTACGCGCCGTTGGTGAACGCTTGCCGAAAACCCGGTGAATGGCAGAGCTATGACATCATCTTCAAGGCGCCGGTCTTCGACGAACAAGGAAAAGTTACCGAGCGGGCCCGAGTGACGGTGCTGCAAAACGGGGTGCTCATTCAGAACAACGTCGAGATCTACGGCAACACCTGGAACGACCGGCCGGCGTACTACATCGCGCACGGGCCAAAAGCGTCGCTCAAGCTGCAGGATCACGGGAATCCGGTTCGTTACCGGAACATCTGGATCAGACGTTTGTAGAAAACGAGCAAAGCGAGGCACAACCTTGGACACGTACACGATCGCAGGCAGCGGCTTAGTCGTATCGCGGATCGCTTATGGCTGTATGAAGATCGGCGGTTCGCCTGGAACACGAGTTTTCACCGATTCTGAGAGGAATGCAGTAGGCAAACTGATAACGACCGCCTGCGAACAGGGAATAACTCTGATAGACCATGCCGACATCTACGCGCATGGGAACTCGGAGCGGATTTTTGGAGAGGCGATGCGCGATCTACCCTCACTGCGAGATCGCATCACACTTCAATCCAAGTGCGGAATTTGGCACAAGGACGATCCAAATCCGGGAGACCCCGCGCGCTACGACTTTAGTTATGGTCACCTCGTGAGTTCGGTTGAAGGCAGTCTCAAGCGATTGAACACCGATCGCCTGGATATTCTTCTCTTGCATAGGCCTGATCCGCTTGGCGAGCCTGAAGAGGTGGCGAGAGCTTTTGACGAGCTTCATGCGAGCGGCAAGGTGATCAACTTCGGCGTCAGCAATCACATGCCGCTACAAATTGAGTTGCTGAAAAAATATGTGAAACAGCCTCTGATTGTGAATCAGCTCGAGTTGAACATCCTTCACTCGTATCTCATTGATGATGGCGTGATGGCTAATCACGTGAATGAGCGATACACCGCAGCGAGCGGGATACTTGACTACTGCAAGCTTCAGGGGATTCTGGTTCAAGCGTGGGCTCCGGTAGCACAGGGTAGGCTTACCGGGGTGCCGGGCTTAACGGATGAACGCGAGCGAGCTGCAGCTGAACTTGTGGCCAGGATTGCGAAAGAGAAGGGGACCAGTGCGGATGCGATAGCGCTTGCGTGGTTGTTGAAGCACCCGACGCCGGTTCAACCGATAATCGGCACTACGAAGCCCGATCGGATAATTTCGAGTTGTGAAGCTGATCGCGTCGAGTTGACGCGCGAAGAATGGTACAGCCTGTTTGTGGCGGCGCGCGGCAGTCGAATGCCTTAAGAAGTGCTGAGTGCTGAGTGTTGATCGTTGATGGTTGATTGTCATCAACACTCAGGACTCAGTACTCCCCTACAGCCACTTCTTGTATTTGAAATACCCAAGCATCGACACCGTAATCGCAACCAGGCCGCCAGTCGTGTACCAGATTCCGCTGGGATGCTTCAGAAGAGGAATGTATTCGAAGTTCATCCCGAAGTAGCCCGTCACCAGCGTCAGCGGCAACATGATAGTCGCCAGTATCGTCAGCCCTTTGACGATGTCATTAGTTCGATTCGCCATCTGCGTCAGATATATATCCAGCCCACCGGTTAACAAATCACGGTAAGTCTCAACCAGATCCAACGCACGCACCGCGTGGTCGTATACGTCTCGAAAGTAGATTCGCATGTCGTGACTGATCAGTGGGTTGTTGTCCCTGATTATCACGTTCAAAAGCTCACGCTGAGATGAGACCGCGCGCCTGAATTGAAGCAGACCTCGTTTCAAGTCGAAAATCGTCTGTAGCAGCGTGGCGGTGGGCTGGAGCAGCAACTCGTCCTCCACTTCGTCTATCGTATCGCCGATGCTGTCCAGTGTCGGGAGATAGCGATCGACCACAACGTCGATGACTGCGTGAAGGACCTGGTCCGGGCTAGAAAACTTCAGCGCGCTAGATTGTAGCCGCTTCTCTATTTCGCTTATCGCCAGGCTTTGCCCGAAGTGCACCGTAACCGCATAGTCGGCACCTATGAACATGTCGATTTCCCGGAGGGTCAACTCACACGGTTTGTCGCTGTAGTGGGTGCTGTTGACGATTACAAAACTGTATGCGTCATAGTAGTCGATCTTGGCGAGTTGTAATGTGGTGCGGGCATCTTCTACTGCCAGCTCGTGAAAGCCGTAGCGCGCTGCCAGTTTGTCAAGCGCCGCGCTTGGTGGGTCGTCCAGGTCCAGCCACAACAGACCGGGTTGATCCAAAATGGTGCGGAGACCCGCCAGAGTTGTTGTGGATTCGACAGCTTCCGCCATCTATCACCGAACCGCTTCAATGAGTCCTGACCTGCGTCAACGCCGGCGCTTGGCCGGACGACCTGGTTTTCGTTTCGCTCTCGTCTCGGCAACGGGCTTCTCGAGCCTCGCCTGAGTCGAATTCTGAACCGGAACCTGAGGCTCCGGGGCTTGCCCCGGATGCAGCTCTACTTTCTCCATCGTGATGCCGTAGTCTATCGCGATCAACAATAGAATCCCGCAAATCGCCAGAGTCAATAACCAGTAACCTATTGCCAGAAACTTGCCACCCTGCGAGACAGTGAACACCACGAACCCGCCGACCAACGCGAGAAAGATCAAACGCGGGATCGTGATTTGTCCCCTCTTTATAACGCTATCTCGTTCCGCCATCTCAAAACTCCCTCTTACTTTTTACAACAATGTTTATTCAGCGGCTGATTGAATCCTCATACCGTAAAACGACCGCCAGACAAAGAAAACTGATACCGCGAAGAAGACGGCCGCCAGGAGATGAGTGATCATTGGCGAAGTATCACCGGTTAGCTTGACTGCCAGCTCTACCGCAAGAAGACCAAACAAAGTCGTGAATTTGATCACCGGGTTCAGCGCCACCGATGAAGTATCCTTGAACGGGTCACCCACCGTGTCCCCAACAACGGTCGAGTCGTGGAGCTGGGTGCCTTTCTGCTTCAACTCCACCTCCACCACTTTCTTCGCATTGTCCCACGCGCCTCCGGCGTTCGCCATGAAGATCGCCTGATACAGTCCAAACACCGCGATTGAAATCAAGTACCCGATGAAGAAGAACGGTTCGACAAACGCGAATGCCAGCGACGCGAAGAAAACGGTCAGAAAGATGTTGAACATTCCCTTTTGCGCGTACTGCGTGCAAATGGCCACGACTCGCTTGCTGTCAGTCACCGAAGCCTTCTCAACCCCTTCGAGTTTTATGTTTGCCTTGATGAATTCAACCGCGCGATAGGCGCCGGTAGTGACCGCTTGAGTCGAGGCACCGGTGAACCAATAGATAATCGCGCCACCGGTAACCAGCCCCAACACAAAAGGCGCATGCAGAAGCGAGAGCCCTTCCTTGTTCACGGTCAGGCCGTTGGTCAGCGCCATGATTATCGAGAAGGTCATCGTGGTGGCGCCCACCACTGCAGTACCGATCAGCACCGGCTTAGCCGTCGCCTTGAACGTATTGCCTGCGCCGTCGTTTTCCTCCAGAAGATGCTTGGCGCGATCGAAGTTCACGTTCATCTTGAAGTCGTTAGCCAGTTCCTGTTCGATATTCGGCACGTGCTCGATCAACGAGAGCTCATAAACCGACTGAGCGTTGTCGGTGACAGGCCCGTATGAGTCGACCGCGATGGTGACCGGACCCATACCTAGAAATCCGAAGGCTACGAGGCCGAAGGCGAAGACCGCGGGTGCCACCATCAGCACACCCAGACCCTGCTCGCTGAACTGGTACGCAATCGCCATCAACGACACGATTCCGATGCCGAGCCAGTACCCCGAGAAGTTGCCTGCTACCAGACCCGACAGAATGTTCAGCGACGGCCCGCCTTCCCGAGAAGAAGTAACTACTTCTTTCACGTGACTCGATTCGGTGGATGTAAACACCTTCACGAGTTCTGGAATCACTGCGCCTGCAAGAGTCCCGCATGAAATGATCGTCGAAAGCTTCCACCACAGTGAGCCGTCGCCAAGCGTGGGGATTATCAGCTTCGAGACCGCGTAAGTAAGCGCAATCGATACGATGGAAGTTATCCACACGAGTCGGGTCAGCGGCGTCTCGAAATTCATCTTTTCGGCCTTGCTGTAAAGAGACTTGGTCAACGCCTCATTGATGAAATAAGAGAGAGCCGATGCGATCACCATCATGATGCGCATCACGAAGATCCAGACCAGCAACTGTACCTGGACTGTCTGGTAATTTGCGCCGGCGGCGCTCGGGTTCACCGCAAGCAGGATGAATGAGATCAGCGCGACTCCGGTGACGCCGTAGGTTTCGAATCCATCGGCGCTCGGACCGACCGAATCGCCGGCATTATCGCCTGTGCAATCCGCGATCACTCCGGGATTGCGCGCGTCGTCTTCCTTGATCTTGAAGACGATTTTCATGAGGTCAGAGCCTATATCGGCGATCTTTGTAAAGATCCCGCCAGCGATCCGCAGAGCCGCGGCCCCGAGTGATTCGCCGATTGCGAACCCGATAAAGCATGGGCCGGCGTAATCGCCGGGAATGAAAAGCAGAATGCAAAGCATGATCAGTAGCTCAACGCTGATCAGCATCATGCCGATGCTCATTCCGGCCCGGAGAGGGATTGCGTAGATCGGGTAAGGCTTGGCTTCGAGGCTGGCGAACGCGGTGCGCGAGTTGGCGAAGGTGTTGACTCGAATTCCGAACCACGCGACGCCATAACTGCCGAGGATCCCGACGATACTGAACAACAGGATGATGATCACTCTGATGGGCTCGAACTTCAGCAGGACTCCGAAATAGAGAATGATGATTACTGCTATGAATGCTTCGAGGATGAGAATGAATTTGCCCTGAGTGATGAGGTAGGTCTTGCAGGTCTCGTAAATCAATTCCGAGATTTCCCGCATCGACTTATGAACCGGAAGCTTCTTCAGGTTAGTGTACATTGCGAGCCCGAAGAGCAGCCCCAACACGCAAATCAAGAGACCCCACAGGAGTAGAGAATGTCCGTTCACCCCAAGGAAACTGACTTGAGACAATTCCGGTAGTTTGAGATTCGCCTCGCCGCCGGGGGTATGACCGGCGTGCTCACTCGATTGCGCCAGTGCGCTTGGAGCTACGAGCGAGAGGGCCAGCACCGACAGGAGGGCGCCCCTGAACTTACGGCGGGTGAAGAGACTTCGAACGCCGTTGCTCGTCTCTGAGAGGACAGACAATATTGAGGTCACCAATACCGATTCCATATAGCGTTTAACGTTCACTCCTTTATCGTATAGTCAGTTTCTATCGACCGACTTTGGAACGGTAACTCTGTGTCCTGTGAGCCTGCGGCCTGGATGATAGACACGAACGACCGGTCACGGTGAAAAGAGGTCTTATAGCACAATGGTGAGAAAATGAGCAAGGAACGGTACAGGTGGGCCGGTGTCTAAGCTTGATTTTGACTGTGCAAGTCGGCGCTCTCCGAGCAATTTGCTGCCAACCAAATGGGAGTTCACGCAAAGAGTGCAAACGTTCGCGAAGTCCGCAAAGGCTTGCAAAGACCCCGAAGGTTCCTCTGTTTTGCGCCCTTTGCGAAATCTTTGCGGTCTTGGTGTGAAACCCGACTTACTATGTCGTTCATGGGCGGGGTCAGCTTCAGGTCTAGTCGGGTTTTGGTTTTGAAACCGAACCATCGCCTCGCGGAGCAGTTCTCCCGTTCCGGTTTCTGGCGACAAGCCGGCGATTGCCCGCCGTGACCTGGACTCTAATGGCGCGATAGGTGCCGTCCTTGTTTGAATTCGTCGGATAGTAGCCTATCGAGTACTGCGTTCGCAGATCGGTTGATATCGCATCGGCGATCGTGTGCACCTCGGCGAGCTCTTTCGGGTAAAAGGCCTTTCCACCCGTCTCTTCCGCCAGCTTAGTCAGCAAAGCCTCGGCCTTTCCCTTTTCGCTCTTCTTAAACAAGCCGCTCTCCTTGTCCAGATCGCCGGTAAACCCGATAAGGTAAATCAGAGCGTCAGTCTCGCGCAGGTGATCGACGACTTCGCTGAACTTATAGTAACTGTCCTTGTCCAACCCGTCGGTCACCAGTATGACCGCCTTGCGCCGGTTCTTCCCCTCTTTGCTGGCGTAATCGGCAGCCAGGTAGAGCGCGTCTAGCATCGCCGTCTGGCGCGAGGCTACGAGCCCCTGCAGCGTGTCGATGACGTCCGCAGTGTCGCTGGTGAACTCTTCGAGAAGCTCGGGCTGGTCCTTGAATTCGATCACCGCGAGCTCGTCACCCTGCTTGCTCGCCTTCACCAGATTCACCGATGCCTTGATGACCGTATCCAGTTTGGGCCTCATCGAGCCCGACGTGTCGATTGTGAAAACGAGCGAGACCGGTACCTGCTCCTTGCTGAAGAAGACTATCTTCTGGGGTACCTTGTCTTCAGTCACCGAGAAGTTCCCTTCAACGAGGTCCATGACCGGTTTGTTAGCCTGGTCCACGACGGTCACGTCGAGGTTTACCAGATCTCTCCCGAGGTGGATGACCGATTGGTCATCGACGGGTTCTTCCTCCGGCTTTGGCTTATCCGAACGTTGAAGCTTTGGTTTGTCCTGCTTTGGGTCTTGTTTTTGACCTGTCAAGCTTCCTTCGGCTCGAACGGTCGTCCGCACGCAAGGCAGAAAGGAAGCAGCGGCCACTACCACTGCGAGAACGACTCGGTACTTCTTGGGATTCATACGGGAATTCTACTCCAGGAGCGAAGACTTAGAGAACCGTTGCCAGACTTTGATGCTCCAGCAAACGGTGCCCGTTGCCGGTTGAACGCACAAATATTCGATTTTGCAGAGAGGATGCAGCGTCGAAAAGAGACGGGCGGGAGCTTACTTCTTGACCGTTTCATTAAAGGACTGATAGCCATCCCTGTACGACAACGACAGGCGTCCCAATCCCTTCGGAGGGTTCACCTTCACCTGAAGTTTGTGCCACTTGGCATCACTATCGCGGTCCGTCGGATAAAACGCCAGCGAATACTGATGACGCAACTCCAAAGCAATTCGCGTACAGATCTCAACCAGTTCGGGTTCGTTGTAGGCATTCGGGAAGAATGCTCGGCCTCCCGTCATCCTGGTGATCTCCTCGAGCACCGAACGTCCGAACCCCGCGAGAGAATCGCTCGCGGGATCGGTTATTCCAATCGCGTAAATCTGGACGTCGGCTTCCTTGACGCGATTTCGCAGCTCTTTGTAGGTGTACCGGCTGTTGTTGTCCTGGCCGTCGGAGATTATCAGGAGAGCTTTTTTCTTGTGCCGACCCTGAGCGACTTTTTCAACTGCAATATAAGCCGCGTCGTAGAGCGCCGTTGAGCCCTTCGGCGCGACGAACATCAGGTGGCTGACAATTCGATCACCGGAAGTTGTGAAGTCCTGCACCAGTTTAGCGCGATCGTTGAAGCCGATCAGGAAGAAGTCGTCGTCGTTGTGCGAGGTCTCGATGAATCGGCGCAGCGCGCGAATCGAGCGGCTGATGCGCTCTTTCATCGAGCCCGACACGTCGTAAACGATCCCGAGCGAGACTGGAGCGTCGTCATCGGTGAAGTGCGCGATCTGCTGTTTTACACGATCGTCGAAGACTTCGAAATGATCTTTGCCCAGCCCCGTCACGAAACGGCCATACGGATCGGTGACGCTAACGGTCACATTCACGACACCCGTTTCAATCGTAATCTGGTTATCCGGTCCGGCAGGTTTTGGCTTCTGGTCGTCAGGCTTTGATGCGGCCGTTGGAGAGCCTGGTAATGCGGGCTGAGCATTATCGGGCTTGGCGTGATCAGTCTTCTGATCTTGCTGGGTGTTTGAGCCGGTTTGACCTGCGATAGCGAGCGAGATTTGGGCAGAAACCAGGATAAGAGAAGTCGCGAGCGCCCACGCGATTCTGGGTTTCATGTATTTGCCTCCGGTTGGTCCTTGTGCCCGACAGCCTGGCCCGCTCCGGACGACCCTTTGTGTCCCTTGACCAACCTTACTTCGGGCGACATGCGCTGTCACCCGTTACTCATCATTAGGCTGCGAAAACGGTGGTTGCTGGTACCGACATTGAACGCCGTTGCTTTGACCGCGCCCTAGTCGATTACCGGCATTCATTCTAATCCTGACCCGATGCCGCAATCAAGAGATGACATGAACTTTCTAGAGCCTTAAATTAAATTTCGTTCGGGTTGTCGCGCTCCGCTCCCGCTCGGTCTCAGTGACTCGCGTTTGAGACCGAACCCCGGACTAAGGGATCCGAGCGCATTAGTTTGACGCGATAACCACCAAGCCGTTCGCCAATAATTTCGTACTCGATCGGACGTATCCCCATGCTCGTGACGTGAAGCGATTGACCTGCTGGTGCCGCCAGACTCGACGAACACGATGTCCCGAGCTGGGAACTTCGCACCGTAGTGCTGCCCTCGCCGTCCCTGATCGTGATATCCACAAATCGAACGTCGTCGTTGTCGTTAGCTCCGGTGAAGCGCTGAGTCACCGTGAAGCTCTGTCCCTTGAGCAGATTGCGCGAAGAGACCGCCTGCGCCAGGTCCACGTTGATTGGGTTTCCGACATTCTTGCCTGATCCATCCAGGAATTGATATGTCGTGAGGGACGGATTGAGATTCGCATCGTACTCCGAGAACTCGACGATGAACTCATTGCCCGACCGGCAGAGAGTGACAATCGGTGGATTTGCCGGATTGTGCGGATCGATCACAATCAAGCCTCGCTTGACCCGTCCATTCAGATTCACCACTACCGGATCACCGGCGGATGGCTGAAGCGTTAACTGATCCGTGAAATTGTCGGGAAGGACGTCTTTCACTCCCGGGGAGCCGCTCTGGACCACCGCCGGAATCACTGGATTGAAGAAAACGCGGAAGGTCACCGACCCTTGAGAGGGGATCGTGGCCGGGAAACCGCCCTGGGTGCCGTCTACGACAACAGAGAAGACTCCGCTGGTGTCCAGTGCACCTCCACGCGTAAACCTCGCCGTCGGGATCGAAAGCGCCTGGCATCCCGGATTGCTCACCGCGAATGTAATCGACCTCGGATTCGCAACCGGCGCACCGTGAGCTGCGCGCCGCTTGAATGTGAATGTATCGCTCCCCTGCAACACCGCGCGCCCCGGCGCAGTGGCAGTCGCCGTCAATTGGATCGCAACTTGCGGCTTGAACGGATCGTTGGTCTGCAAGAGCAGACACGCATTAGCCGGGCCGCAAGCAGTCGCATTGAAGGTCACTGTAATGGTTACGGTACTTCCCGGATTCACCGGAACGGTCGGACAACCAATTATGCTGAATTGCGTCCTGTTGTCCGAGTTTGCTCCCGGGCACCTGCCGATAGAACAGCCGGTGATAATCAGCGGCGCAGTTCCAGTGTTGCTGACATCTACGGGCTTCGACACCGGTGTGCCGATGTTTGCGCTGCCGAACGGGATTGTCGCTGATGCAGTAGCATTGGATCGGGGTAGACGGGTATTGGCCGAATCAAACATCAGTTCTGATGTATTCGCCGAGCCATCGAGACTCCCGGCTCCCGAGTTGTCAATCACCAGCGCCGTGTACACTCCGCTTGGCGACGGAGTCACGCCCTCGACGACAAAGGTTCCGTCGTCAGCCACCGTAGCGGTAGCAAGGTAGGCAACACCGTCTATGACGATGTCGCTCTCCACGGTTCTCAGGCGTGTGACGGCGTAGATCTCGACCGTCGAGCCGTCTACCGGCGGGCTGTTTAGCTTGCCCGAAAGTTTGACGGTTCCACCGGCGGCTGCGACGGCCGAAAGAGAATCCGGAAAGTTCAACAGGCCATTGGGTCCGGTGTCGGTGTCGCCGTCATCGTTGGGGGTCGGGCCGTCTGCTCCCAAATCTATCAACGCTGCAGGCGCAGCGTCGGGACCGGGGGCGTTTCGAGTAATTGTGTTCTTCGAGATTTTATTTCGCGTGTTTGCCCCGTCCGAAACCTCGGCAACTTTTGATGGTGCGATGCGCTGTGGAATAGTCTCGCTGACGATTACGCCTGAAGGACTGTTCTCGAGGACGTTCAGCTCCACGATGTTGTGACCCACCGAGTCGTTCAAACACAGTGGTTCAATCGCCACCGCAGCGCGCGCGAAGTTTTTGAGGTGCAGGCCCCGGACGGTGTCACGACCTGAGCGGAGGGCAAGTCCGTTGTTGATGCTGCCGCCGCCGTCGAGCGTCACTGCGGGAGTGCAGTCCGCTCCGCCGCATCCGTCGATCCCGATGTCAGGAGCGCTGAGCGGAGGAAGCGGACTTGTGAGAGTGATTGTCTTTCCGCGCACCGCATCGGCGAACGAGATCTTGGCTGACCCGCCATTGCAGTTTGCCTGCTCGATAGCCTGTCGCAGCGACACCGGGCCGCCCTGAATTACGGCTGTGTTGGGATTGGTGTCGCTCTCGGTAGTCACAGTGAATGAGACCGACGGAACCGGACCCTGGATAATTCGTCGAGAGAGTTCTGCGAGCTGGTTTGCCTGACGCGAGCAGTCCGGTCCGAACGTCGCGCCATCGACGTCGCAATCGCCGGGAGGAATTACCAGCGTTGCTCCCGGGAGATCGGTAGTCGGCGCGGGAAACACCAATTGATCGACAATGCTCTTCGCAACCTGGAACTCGTCGGTCGCAGGATCCAGCGTCACAAGGATCGCGTTAAACTCAAAAGGGATTCCCAACTGAAGCGAGGCGTTGCGCGCCTGTTCGGCGGCGGTGACGCCGAAGTCAGGATCTTCTGGATGACCGTCGGTGATGAGAACAAACGTTCGTATAGCGCCTGGTTTTGGATTCAGCGCACGCTTCTTGCTGACGTCGCCGTCGGCTGCCTTGATTCCGGCAGTATAGCTGGTTTGACCAAAAGGGCAGGGAAACACCGGCGTCTTAATGTCTGAGCACTTCAAGGTCTCGAGTGTAGATGCGATGTCCTGTGCGATGGCTTCTGAAGTGACGTCAGTGAGCGATACCGCTACGGTTGCTGCTCCGTTGAATACGACCACCGATACCGCGGTAGACCCATTGCGCGGAAACGTTGTCGGATCTTTAACGGCTCGAATCAGACCTTCGATCGTCGAATTATATGCCTGCCCGTGTTGCGCGATGCTCCCCGACGTATCAACCAGGAAGGAGATATCGCGTTGAGGAAACACGAAGCACCCGGGTTTGGGAGTGCACGGATCGTCCGCGGTTTGGCGAGCCGGGGTAATTGCGGACGCGATCAGCAACGTAGCCAGAAAGACTACGGCGAAGGCGGCAACCCTGACTTGGGGCGTAACGGGAGTGATGTTGTCGATGGAAGCTTTTGGTCTGAATGAACGCAGCATCTCTTCTTGTCCTTCAAAAAGTACGAGAAATTCGGTTCTGACTTCGGCGTGCTTGTTCGATACCCGATGTGCGCGGGACGAACGCGATTTGTTGGGGAAAGAGTCGCGCGCCCGAACAAGTATATTTATCATCCACTGAAAGGCAAGGTACCGACTGCTGACCCTGTGTGTTGCGTTGCATCCTTACAACTTTGTGTTGAAAATTCTCTTAAGGAGAGCGACATGGGCATCGCAGGAAAATGGCGAAAGATTTCGACGGCTGAGTGCGATAAGCGGTATCCTGATGAAATCGAGTTCTTCGAACCCTCGCGGTATCTCGCGAAAAAAGGCCCCGCGCAGAACTTTATATGGTGGGACGCCGGAACCTATCAGCTAGTGAGTGAAAGCGAAGTCCGAATCACAACTGCTACGGATGCGCTGACAACGTACCGGTATTCAATCTCCGGCGATTTCCTCAAATTCGTGGACAGCGATGGCTGTGAGTTCGAGTACGAGCGAAAAACCTGACATCGAATCAGACTTACAAAGCAGTATCACAATAAATCCCAAACAGAAGCTTCAATCCCGAAGGGTTTTGAAAGAGTTATGACTGTAGCGCGTCGTTAACCCGGCACTCTGTGCGCAGGACTGATCGCTGGTGGCATTACTCATCGTCCGGTTCCCGTCCATGTCTATTAGGCGGTTCATAAGGCGTCTATTAGGCGTTTAGTGGTCCACAAACAACCTCGAAAGGAGTCAATGATGGAGAATCGAAAGACACACGCTCATTCGCACGAGGAATCCACCGAGCCGACGACCGCGGAGCCCACTCCGTCGTCAACCAAGGCGTTCATCGGATTTGTCCCGATTTCGGAGCCAGTCTCTCCAGCAGACGCAGGCGAAGCGAGAACTGCGGCAGGGGACCTTCAGCAGGGCGACATAACGACTCAGCCGGGCACAGGTGGGATTGGTTCAGGCTCCCCGTCTCACCTTTGCGTTATCAACCTTAGGGCAGGATGCTATCGGATAACTTTCCAGCCGAAGACCGGCTCCAGCATCTTTCACGGCACTATGCGAGTCGAGAAGTCGGGCGGAAAGACTACGCTCAGCGGAGATCTTTATCGCTTCTTGAATCCCTCGATCGGACTGCCGGGTCCGGTCGTCGAGCCGGCCAGCGTTGCAGTCAGGCCCGCCCCAACCAATTTTCTACCAGTCAAATTGGGAATTCCGATATACGCGCGCGACAAATACTACTCTTATCTCAAAGTTACTAAGATCGAGATGCCCACCGCCTTTACGTCGAAGTGCGTCTTCACCCTCACCGCTCAGGAATACGTGTACACGCAGCCACCGGCTGGGCAGTTCAACGGTACCTTTCCGCCTTCACCCGGCACGCGAACAATTCAACTTGTCCTGGGCCCTGCGGTAGCGCCGGCTGGATACACCAGCGTGTACTTTGAAGGCAAACTACTGCAAGGCGGAGTCGAAAAGGGATCGTTCAAGATGGGATGGGTCTCAACCTACTTTCGCAAGGCTACAGTTGAAATCGATACGCTCATCGGATCGGTTCCTCCGCCAAAACAGGTGCCGGGCGTCCCAGGGCCGGGAAACGAAGATTTCAAATCGGTGTTTAAGACAGCCGGCTGGGACTTGAGTGTGACCTATGACCAGAAGGACATTCCTGTGCCTGGCGGTGTCAATCCCACGAATTGTTGGTCGGACGCCAATCTTCATGCGCTAATGCTCAACGTCCGAAACCCATCGACTAATCTCGACGCGGAATGGCATTTTCATTTGCTCGTTGTACCCGCAAGGCTCGGGTGCGGGCGAGGGGTAATGTACGATCAGATCGGTGTCCCTCGAGAGGGCTCGGCGAGTTTCAGCGACGACGGATACCCGTCGGGTGATTCCTCGTTCTTTGGTACGGCCCAAAACCAGATGCAGCGCAATGTGCCGCGAGCATACTTGCGCAGCGCAAGCCACGAGCTGGGCCACGGTTTCAATCAGATTCACCAGGAACAGGAAAACGG
The DNA here is from genome assembly GCA_035315885.1 of Blastocatellia bacterium. Classification (GTDB taxonomy): domain Bacteria; phylum Acidobacteriota; class Blastocatellia; order UBA7656; family UBA7656; genus DATFXM01. The sequence goes on along the minus strand of DATFXM010000111.1, from coordinate 4,078 downwards.
GCCCGACAATTCCATTATGACCACGACGCCCAGCGTTGCGGATGTTCTCGGAACAGCGGCTTCAGGCGAACCCGGTGTCTTTCCCGACAACATTCATCTGGGATTCAACGATCACGTACGACATCACCTGATCCATTTTCCTGATCCGACGGTACGACCCGGTGGAATGACGTTTGGGTCAGGCCACTCCTCTACAGTTCCGCAGGCAGACACCGACCGGCATTACTTTTCTGCTGAAGATCTCGAGCTGACCGTGAAGCCGGATCACGCGCAGATTCATCTCGGCGAACCGGTGCGCGTCACATGGACGCTCACAAACAATTCCGACCGCCCGATTCCCGCACCGAACGACATTCGACTTCAGGCTCTTTACAGCTACATCACCGTCACTAACCCTAACGGAGTCGTTCGACCGATGCCGACGTTCATCATCGAGTGCGAGAGCGGAAAAATCGAAAACCTCGAGCCTGGCCGCAGCCTCACCGCCCAGACGAGGTTGTACTGGAGTTCGCGAGGGTTTGCATTCGATCGTCCCGGCAGACATCTGATTCAGCTCGATGTGATGTGGGCCATCGCCGGAGTACCGTTTGGAGCTCGAGGCGAGACGGATGTCTGGGTGAACTTCCCGCAATCAACCGCGGACAACGACGCGGCGGCGACGCTTCTTCATCCGGACGTGGGCGTCTACGTAGCTCTCGGTGGCGGCGCCACGCATCTGACCGAAGCCGTATCGCGGCTCAAGGCCGCGCGTTCGCGTATCTCTGAGAACGGAGGAACGGGGGACACCGCGGTTTCGTCGGCCCTTCGAGGCTACGCCGGGTTGTTGCCAGCCGAGGGTGGGCGTGACGCGTCGTCAGGGAAGTCTTCCTCCAAGAAGGGCTCCGGCGCCAAGAAAAAGAAACGTGACAAATAAATCTGTGACTGGGGCAATTTCCGCTGTCCCCGCAATGCGCGTTTAAGTAGTACGCGTTTCACGCAAAGGCTCGCAAAGACGCAAAGAACTCAAGAACCTTTGCGTCCTTGCGAGCCTTTGCGCTCTTTGCGTCAAACCGGGATCGGTTGGTGGTTAACAGGAAACAGCGGCGATTCACTCGGTGAAAATCAAACCGGGAAGGGCCTGATGGGCTTACATTTTGAGATCTTACATTTCAATGGTGAGCGGTGCGGCTGGGCTTTTTATTTCGACTTCGCCCGTATAAACCTTCAAACCCGGCGCCTTAGCCTTAAGCGTGTAGCGACCAGGCGGAACGGGCTTGTTCAACACGAACTCACCTTCCGCGTTAGTGCTTCCCCACGTAAGCAAAGTAGACTCGCTGACTTTTGCTCCAGCTATCACCAGACCCACCAGAGCGCCTGCCACCGGCTTTTTGTTGACGCTCGAACGCACGGTACCTCGCACAGTGACTGTTACCGGACTCTCGATTTCCTTCGGTGTGGTGGGTACGGATAGCGGGGTCTGATCCTGTTCTCGTCCCAGCCGGTCTAGCATTACCGCCACCAGACGCGATGGTCTCAGAAACCCGACCGCGCCAAAACGACGATAGTCATCGGGAAAGCCGTCTCCATCGCGATCGATGGGTTGTACATCGGCCACTACTTTGGTCGGTATCCCGATTAGCCTGCCTGCGCTGTCGACCGCCGCGCCACCGCTGTTACCGTGGATCAGCCGCGCATCCGTCTTAATCCAGTTCAAGAGCGCGTCCTTTCCTTCAACTACTCCGCGGTTGACGGTCACTGTAACGCCGCCCTTCTCGGGATAGCCGATTATGAAGATGTCGTCCAGCAGTTTGATATTGTCCGAATCTCCCATCTCAACAGTGGGCATGACTAGCTTGCGACTTTGCGAGCCTTCTCCTGAGGTGTTGTCGATTCTCAGGAGTGCAAGGTCCGATTCCCGATCTATAAGGAGGACTACCGCTTTGTAGCGAACGGCATGCTGGTTGGATTCGTCCGGACCGAGGCTCAACACGATCTCGTCGTAAGGCTTTCCGGATCGCGCATCCACTAGCACGTGGAGGTTTGTTACTGCGATCCCATCGCTGCGAACGATAACCGCCGACCCTCGAGGCCTCGACTCGCCCGCATCGCCCGAGGATCGAACCAATACGAGGGCAGTCGCGGCGATTGCCTGGCGAACACGCGACCGCACCTCCGGCGACAGATCCCCTTTCGGTGTCTGACCGGGTAAATTGCGCGGCGACGCCAGCGCGATTAGAGCGAATAGCGTGAGGCGGATTGAGCTGGAGGTTCGCGAAATTGATGGACGCATCAACAAGTCTAGGTGGGCATCGCCGACTTGCGACGATGCCCACCTGTCATCACGTATGTTTTAGTCGAATCTCGAATGGAGCCATTTCACCGGGCTTCAGCCTGCCACCTGAGCCCGCCTTGTCCGGGATAGCCACGACCGAGCCTTCCTTCTCTTTGTCCTTGCCGGGGGCAAGGATGATGTCGCGAGACTGCATTTTACCTCGATCCTCATCGGGCAGGGCGGGAGTTACGTCTTTGTTGGTTATGCCACCCTGCAGCTCAGCGGCGGCGCTGGCTGCTGTTTCAGCAAGCCATCCGCCGGAGTCCTTGATAGCCGTATCGAAAGCAGGAATGCGCTGCTTGACCATTATCACCTGAAGGACTTCTGTGCCGACTTCGTTATCAAACTCGATTGTGTCGCCCCCGGGAGGCAGGGTATAGCGGCGGTCAGCCTGCACCGTGTTGTCCATCGGGTTGTTGGAGGGAAACAGGATTCGGCGCTTGCCGCTTGGCGAAATATTAATCACATAAATGATTCCGTTGAAGTTGCTCTGAAACTCAACCTTGATCTGGTCGCCCGCCTTGAATTCGTGTCCCGGATCCACCGGAACCAGACTTCCACTTTCGAGCTTAAGAATCAGTATGCTCATCGCATCGGCGCGCTTATTGAGAAAAAGACCACGTGCCAGCTCAGCATTGCTCTGATCGGTCTTGATGTGCGAGGTCTTGCGTTGGGCAATCGCGGGAACCGCCGAAGCGGAGACTATCATACCGATAATTAGCAAGGATCTGATGAGAGTTTTCATTCTACGCTCCTCCCACGGAAGGCTTTTCTCCGTGGTTGATTTCGATTGTTGTAATCAGTTCTTCGTTGTCCGCGGGGTTTGTGTTCCGGACGCGAGTCGCGTATTTGGCGCTGTGTCCGCCGGGAATCGACAGCTCGCCAGTTTTCTTTTCCACTTTCTGACCGGTGTTAGCAACCAGTTCCTCGATAGCTGAACGCTTAACCACACCAAAGGCTTTGGCCACCTGGTTTGGAAGCGTGGTGATCTGCTGTCTGCTGAAGATCAGCACCAGCGTTTCCTTTCCGCCCGGTGGCCGCATTTGAAACCAGCAGTCCTTCGGGTCTGCAAAGTCCGAGCAGTAACTCGGAACGACATACTCCTGGTTTTTCAGCACGTAGTTCTTGCCCCCGCTGATTCGAAGGTCGGGAAACAGCACTACGCCATCTTTGCCTTCCGGTTGATTGATCAGGTAAAGATAGCCGTTTTGATTTGCGGTTATCACAAGCTTGATCTGATCGTCCGTTTCAAGACTGACAGAGGGGTCGGCTTCGATCGATTTGCCGCCGTTCAGCCGCTTCAGAAGATGCCACTGAACCGTCATGAGCGGCGCCCTTTGACGTTTAGGCAATGGGCGGGTTGCCACTCGATTAGGTTTCTGTACCCGGTCGATTGTTGCGACTGAGTACCATGCCGCAGCGCCTTCCTTCTGGGCGGGGACAAGCGAGGGCAACAGCAGGCAGGCAATGACAGGTGCGAGGGTACGTGCGATCCACCCAAAGCGTCGGCTAGTAGGCTTTGTGTTTAGCATTGTTACTACCTGCTACGTTCTGAGACGTGTTGCTGGATTCCTGGAGCATCCGCCGATATGCCGCATCTTATGCCAACGGGAATGGATTTGCCCGCCGGAAACTTGCGGACTATGTGGTTGCGACGGGACGCCCGCGTTGGATCAGAAACCCTGTTGAGGTCTTTTTGAAAGAATGCGCTGCGAACCAGTCCAAGGCTCGAGTCTTCGTGGATCGCAGGCCCGCCTGGGTACGCTG
>DATFXM010000110.1:0-48696 GCA_035315885.1 Blastocatellia bacterium | reverse complement strand
CCACCGCTCCCAACGTTCGAGGACATGAGGGTTGTCAAGCGGTTCGACTTGTAATCCGCCTCGCAGAGGTTCCCGATTCTATTCGCAAAGGCTCGTCAAGTCAACAGGTGTCGCTAACGTAATCCTCACCGATATCAGCCGCCGCCAAAAACCTGTTCTCGTGATACAGAGTCTCCGAGTCCCTGCTGACCCTCCACACTCCCATGTAAGGAAGCTTGCCCGATTACAACGACTTCGCTTTCGGTGACAAATCTATCGATGAACCTCAAATCAGTCGCCGTCTCTCGGTGGGAGTGGTCGCGTGCTTATTGGGAACGAGACGCTCCCGCCCGTCCGCATTTCTGCAACGAGTTTCGCGGCGACATATGCCGGCGAGTAAGAGCAGATTCGCTTGTCTGAACCATCGGTCACAATTGTCGTCCAGTAGTTGCACGTGGAGGTAATGGAAAATTGCAGTTTCAGCGTGCCTCTCTTCCCTACGATGGGCTCGACTGGATAGGCAGTGCCCGACCACGAACTCGTACGTCGAGCGTTGAGCCTGACGCCCTTCACCAGAACGGCCTCGGGCCACACCAGAAACGAGTTCACGCGACTCAAACGACTAAGCGCCCATTCACACTCTAAACTTGATAGATCAAGCGGCGGCTCCGAGTCGGACGACAGGTTCGCGAAGGCAAGCTGTCGCGCGGGACCAACAACGTTCAGAGCCGCGCCCAGCGGCGGCCCGGCCGCTATCGGCACGTGAACATCCATTTCGTCAAAGCCGCGATAGGTTAGTGGAACGCGCGCCGGAATACGCCTGCGTGCAACATAAGATGGCGCGACCACGAGCGACACGGATTGCGGAATGACTATTCCCCCAGGTTTCAGAAACCTCTTTCGGGCGTCCGCCATTGTCGGAACGATCTGTTCGTCAAAGGCGAGGTTGCCGACGGTCTCGCTTACGACTACATCGAATTCTCTTGCGAGTTGAACGTTGAAGCTGCTTGCGGAGATCGCTTCGACGCGATCAGCCAGTCCATTCTCTTTTGCAAGCTCGCGAATCACGCCGACCAGCAGCGGATCCATTTCGAGAGCCACCACTCGCTTGGCTCCGAGCTGTGCGGCAGCCAAAGCCCAGATCCCGCTGCCCGACCCTATGTCCAGAACAACCGACCCCCGCTTCACAACTTTTTTCAAGGCAGCGTAGAACGCTCGATTGCGAACCGCGTCATCAAGCAACTTGCGATGACTTCTGATTAGTTCCACAACGTGGGAATGAAGTTGAGCTTCGGCTTGAGCGGAGTTCGACAATCGCTAGTCCTTTTTGACCCGGAGAGCTTGCTACCGAGATGGGTTGCAGATCGAGGAGTTTCGTAGAAAAAAAACATCTGGTCAAGATGAGTCGACGCATGCCCACTGTTCACCGGCGCTGCCACGCGAAAAGCCTGTTTCCCTCGTTCCAGGTCAAGTATTGAAAGCATATCTCAGAGCACTTAGACTGCCGCGGTTAGGCATCATTTGAAAGGACCGATAAATGGGGATTACTCGTCGAAAATTCGTCGAGGTGGGAACGGCGGCGGGACTATGCGCTGTCTTGCCGCTGCGAAACGCTCTGGCTCAAAGCAGTCAGCCCACACGAGGAACAGGACTGTTTCAAATTCCGAAGGCGGTCACGTCAGACCCGGTGTTCTTTCTGACCAAGGCGGCATTCGCAAATCGGATCAACGATCCATTCACGATTCAGTTGGAAACCTACAAGCTCCAGCTGAATCTGGCTGAGATCCGTGATTCGGGTCCGAGGCCTGCTACGACCGTTCCCGGAAAAGAATGCTTTCTCCTGTTGTTTCGTGGATCGCGGGCGAGCGTGCTGCCTCAAGGAACCTACATGATGACTCATTCTCGAATGGGTACTTTCTCTCTCTTCTTGAGCAAACAGAAGAGCGACGCCTCCTATCAGTACTACGAGGCGATCATCAATCATTTGTACCCATAGTTGATCTGTCGCTGAAGCAGTTGAAGTCGCGACAACGGCAATGTGAGATGAGACCAATAGCGTACGTTACGCATCCGGTTCAACCGGGCGCGAAGAGTCGTCGTGTGTTCGCCACATCATCAACGTATTCACACCATCGTCTGCCATTGCGCAAAAACCCCGGCGCTCGAAAAACCCCACGTAAGGCGTGCCGCTATCAACGTAGATTCTGGCGTTCCAGCCCTTGAGCCTCGCTTCCTCCAACACACCTTCAATTACTGCCGACCCGATTCCGCATCCTCGATGGTCGGGGAGCACCGTGACGTCGAGGATTTGTATCTCGTCTGCGGTGCGATTCAGATACAACCGCCCGACGGGCTCGCGGTCACTGAGAATTACCTGTTGAATGCTCGCTGAGTAGAAGCTCGAATAATGCCGAAGCTGGGCTTCGAACTGCATCTGGACGAACGCGTGTCGCTGGTCCGCGGTCCACGGAGTTAACTCAAGCTCGGCAGCTCTGGTCGTTGCGTATACTCGAAGCAAAAACTGCTGGTCTTCAGCCGTCGCATCGCGAAGAGTGACAGGCATGGTCTTTACTTTTTCACAAACCGATTGAAGAAGGCCTCATATTGAAACCCGGACTCGTCGCGCCCGATCGGGACCAGGAACAAGCTCAATTCGCCGAGCTTGTCGTGATCGATCCTGTAGGTGCTTTGTAGAAGCAGACGATCGAGAGGTCCAAGAAAACGCAGAGAGAACTGAACCTGCCCATGGCTTTCACCGATGTCGACCACGTCAGTCAACTTCAGTGCCGTGCCGCTCGCAACCTCATCCATGATTCGAAAAGTTGTGTTCACATACTCCATGAAGTTCGACGCGCCGAGCGATTCCAATGCTGGCATGCAGTACCTCCCGTTGAGATTTCTCCTCTTGATCTCGCACTTCGAGTTCGGACTTCGAGCGCGTCTATCGCGGCTCGCGACCGGTCATCATAAGCGTTCGATTTGCTTCGAGCAAGGTCCGCTCAAAACGTCTGGAGGGAGAACAACGGAGTATCGCGTGGAGCAACGCTGCAGGTTTGTTTTGGGATCGACCGAATGGATGTCCGAAATGTCGACCGATGGCCAAGCGGTCAGCCACCGGTCAGACACTCCTGATTTGAGATCAGTCCCCGGCACCCGCGGGAGTAATTTCGACCGGCGAGTCCGATTTCTTGAGTCGAAGCTGAACGAGCGACGCTTCCTCTGGTCCCTGTTCCTTCAGTATGTGCTTCCGGTACAGCCTGGCCAGCTGCTCATGGTCCTGAGACTGCATCCGTTCACGCTGCCTTCGCAGTTTCTCTTCGCGTGAATTCTTTGCGATGCCCAGCTCATCAAGATCGTGTTGGATTTCGGTTGTAATGATTGAGGTGTCCAGCTTCAGCGAGTGTTCAAGATTCGCGAGCGGGACGTTCTTTCCGCCGGCAAAGATCTCATGACGTCCGTAATCCTCATACCATTTTGTCAGCGTCGCGGTCATGTGCATCTTTTCAACTATCTGCCGCCAACCAATGCCAGTGTTGTACGCACAGAAAGAAATCTCACCTTGCTGCGTTGCGTACGGAATGATGCATTGCTCGGTGCGGCGAAAATCGTAGTTGAACAAATCCTGGAACCACATTCCGGCGATGAACAGGAAATTCCAGCGGTCCGCACGACGCACCTCGATGTCTTCCATCGTGCGATCGCCGGTTACCTTGCCGTAATCCTTTCCGGTTGCGCCAAATGATTTGTCGAATTTCTTCAGAAGATCAATGAGCCGGAAATGCGACGGCGCCTTGAACGGATCATACGCCTTCAACAGCGCAAGTCCTCCTCCAAAGAGAGACAGAAACCGTCCGCGCGCCGCATCGTTGACCCTCGCCAGATCTTTCGCGAATCCCTTGGCGTTGAAGAATGCAGTAACCGGCGCCGCCTCTTTGGTCTCCTTGTCGATCATCACCGCCATTCCGATACCGCAGTTGGGATGGCACCCGCAGTTGACCTGGCCCCATTCGTTTTGTGGTCCGTGGACAAGATCAGCCCAATCCGAAAACGTTCCCATGAATGAGATGGGAAACCAGTCTCGAGTAGGCTCGCCCATGCCCGTCTGGTTCTTTACGTCGTGAGCCAGATGCGACAGCGTGTAACGCTGCGCATGCCGGCGTTCGTCGCTGATCTCCTCGTCTCGACCGGTGAACGAAACCGGCTGGAAGGATAGGAACGAAATCTTCTTCGGGTTGTCGAGCGCGAATTTTATGATCCTGCCGACTTGTTCGTTGTTAATCCCGTTGACGATGGTGGTTACCGGCACGATTTCGACGCCCGCTGCGTGCAGGTTCTCGATGGCCTGAAGCTTGACGTCAAAAAGGTTGCCGACCTTGCGGTGCTCGTTCGCAGCGTTGCCTATTCCATCGAACTGCAAATACGCGTAGCGCAAACCAGCTTCTGCCGCTGCACGGCAAAACTCCGTGCTCTTCGCAAACTCAATCCCGTTAGTCGCCGCCTGAACGCTGTTATAGCCAACCTTTCGCGAATATCCGATCGCGTCAAGGAAATACGGCGACAAAGTAGGCTCGCCACCTGAGAACTGAACCGACATCTGACGCCGAGGCTTGATTGAAATCGCATTGTCCAACAGGGTCTGGATGTCTTGCCAACTCAGCTCGTGTACAAACCCAACCTGATTGGCGTCCATAAAACATGGATCGCACATCATGTTGCAGCGATTCGTAAGGTCAACAGTCAGTACCGAACCGCGTCCGTGCTTTATAGTGCTCGTACCGTGGTTGTGTAGATCTTCGTCGTTATGCGCGCGAATGTCGCGGCCGGGGAAAACTTCCTCGAGGTGCTTGAAGAACGCAGTGTCGATCGACATCACATCCTCAAAATGCCCGTGCTTCGGGCAATCCTTCACCATCAGGATCTTTCCGTCCCGCTCGATGATCTGGGCTTTTATCTCTCCCACTTTTTCAGTGAGCAAAATGTCGTGAGGCAACTGCCCATCGATGATCTGCTGTCGAATCTCCGGGACGCACCGCGGGCACAGCGAGTCCGTCGTGCGAGGCCAGCCCAAAGGCGGCTTCGTCTTCTGATATGACTTCAGAAGCGGCTTGTCAGACCACTTCGGGGTGAAAGAAGGGTTCGGCCTGATCCGGTTCAACCGGTCAAAGACCGTCCAGACACCCCGCGCCGCGAAGGTTACTCCCTTCTCCACGTACTTGATTGGCTTATGCATTCGTTAGTCCCCCTCAATCGATCGCGAAGCCATCAACGCTTCGCTTGTCTCTGTCGTTTACCAGGACCGTAGTCCCGTTGAACAAAACATTCTCCTCGCCGGGTTGCTTCGCCGGCGCTATTAGCAAGCTGGGTCTGATTGACCTCAAGCTTTCTCTGTCTGCTCGATCTGATACAACGTCTTGATCGCCTGAAGCGACTCGCGACGGACCGCTCCTTTCACCCCGAGCGTTTGCCGGTCTCTCCAGTTATCAAACGTCGCCACCTGGTGGACACACGCGATCGTGCAATAAGGCGCGCATGCTTTCTTGGTTAGGTATTCGCGGCGGATATCGTCCTTGCTGTAGGTCTCGAGTGGTACGCCTGGGTATCCCCTCTGTTGCGAGCAGTAGTGCACAAGTCCGTCTTCGCAGATGTAGAGGTAGCGCGCACCGGCTCGGCATCTCCATTTGTTGGGCGCACCGTCGACCAGATTGTCCTGGAAGGCCCTGACTCGCGCGTGGCCCTTTTTGCCAAGCCTACGCATATGAAAATAGATGTCTCGCTCAATTCCCTTGAGCGGCTTCAGAGTGCCGAGCCCGTCGTGGATGATGCCAAGCGAGGTCGAGAAACCGAGCTCCACTGCGCGACGCCCGATGGTCAAAGCATCTTCGGGAGTTTTTACCCCTCCTCCGATCACCGAGTTGATATTGACCCTGAACTGAGCGAGCTCCGACAGCCAGACGAGCTTCTTGTCGAGTACCTTGAGGCTCTTCTTCGAGACCTCGTCGGGATTGACGTTATCGATGCTTATCTGGAGATATTCGAGGCCCGCGCGGTTGAGTTTGGATATCTTCTCTTTTGTAAGGAGGTAGCCATTGGTGATTAATGAAGCGAGCATCCGGTGGCTATGGATTCTGGAGATGATGGCTTCGATGTCGGGGTGAAGCAGCGGTTCGCCACCACTAATAATGATCGCGGTGGTGCCGAGCATGGCCAGCTTGTCCAGCCGCTGAAACATTGTGTCAATCGGGACCGGCTTGGACGAGTCGTCGTACTCGTTGCAGTAAGCGCAGGCCAGATTGCACCGTCGCATCGGGACTACGTGTGCGAGGATGGGGTGATCCTTTGAAGCAAGGCCTTTAGCGCAAAACTTGAATTCGCGTGCGTATATTCGGAGCCTACTGGTAAGCTTCATCTCTCCTTGGTTGGTGCTGCTTTTTTCTAAACTAGACTGGCTACCGTGCAGAAGGTGATAAGTTTCAAGGTAGAAAGTAAGAGCAAGCACTGTACCCAAACCTTACATTTACTCTAAGTAGCTGTCACCGAGAGGCTTAATGCTGACTTGAGAGGAGGCGCCGTCACCGACAAGGGGTAGCTTGAATCAGGTTTTGACCCGATCGTAATCTAACGAGACCTTCGTTGCGACCAAATGACTCACAGCAACAAAACCCCGCACGTGGCAGGGCATTATGACTCAATCGCGGACACGGGAGGCGGGGACGCGGAGAGGAGAGAAGGGCGAAGGGGCGACGCGGAGACGAGGAGACTAGGAGACGCTGCAGGCGTGCGCGGAAAAGCAGCGACTGAGTGACAACTCTATGTAGCAACCACGACGATCGCCCCTTCGCCCCTTCTCTCCTCTCCGTCTCCCCGTTATCACCGCAGGATGTCGCGTAGCGCTCGATGCGCGGCGTGGTAGCCGCACATCCCGTGAACTCCTCCACCGGGCGGCGTAGAAGACGAACAAAGATACAGACCTCGAACCGGTGTCGAGTAAACGTTGAGGGTCGGCCTTGCAAACAACTGACGAAGGTCTTGAACTCCGCCACTGATGTCGCCACCCACCAGGTTGGAATTGTGCCTCTCTAGATCGGTCGGAGCCATTACGCTCCGCATCAGAATTGTGTCTCGAAATCCCGGAGCGAAACGCTCGATCTGGGCCTCGATACGCGACGTCATATCGAACGTCGAGCCATTAGGCACGTGGCAATACGCCCACCCCACGTGCTTTCCTTCTGGAGCGCGCGATCCGTCAAACAAAGTCGGCTGTGCCACAAGCACAAACGGCTTCTCAGCATGTTCGCCTCTCCACGGCGCAGATTCCGACTCGGCAATCTCCGCTATCGTACCTCCAATATGAACCGTAGCCGCCCGCGTGCAGTCTTGAGCCTTCCAGGGAATGGGAGAACTCAGTGCCCAGTCCACCTTGAACGCCCCAGGGCCATGCCGGAACCGCTCGAGCCTTCGTCGATAGCCCGCCGGCAGTCGATGCCCCGCGATCCTTACCAGCTCGCGAGGCGCGACGTCACATAAGATCGCAAGCGCCTTATCTAGCTCATCGATGTTGTTGACCCGATGCCCGGTGATTATCTCTCCACCAAGCGACCGCAGAATCGATTCAAGTGCATGCGAAATCATCGAAGCGCCGCCTGCGGGAAATGGCCAGCCCACGGCGTGACCAGTCGCGGCAAGCACCAATCCGAACGCTGAGGTAGCCAAACGCTCGAGCGGCAGAATCGAATGTGCCGCAAGCCCCGCGAAAATCGCGCGAGCCCTCTCCGTCGCGAAACGATTCCCTGCCAGACCGCGCGCAGATCTCGCCGCTAGCATACCGAAGCGCGCGAATTGCCACGGATGTTTTGGAACACCAGGTGGGCTGAGCAAATCGACACTAAGCGTACCCCAACTCGAAGCGATTGGTGCGATCAACCTCCGATAAGCACGCTCGTCAGGACCCAGGCCCTGTGCCGTAGCCTCAATGTCCCTTTCCAGCATAATCGCAGCCCCGTCGTCCAATGGGTGAGCTAGCGGCGCGGGTGGGTGGACCCATTTGAGACCGTGATCGCCGAGCGGAAGCGTTCGAAGAAACGGCGAGCCTGCGGTTAACGGGTGGATGGCGGAGCACACATCGTGCAGGAAGCCAGGGAGCGTCAGTTCGGCGGTTCGAGCGCATCCTCCTATCGTCTGCCCGGCTTCCAGGACCCTCACCGAATGTCCGGCGCGCGCAAGCACGATGGCGGCGGTCAACCCGTTGGGACCCGAACCGATCACGACGACTTCCGGTGAGTGCGACACGGATCGATCATCGCCGGTTGCAGGCTGTTAATCAAATCTGCGACTAACGACTGGCCGCGTATTTGCTTCGGTCCTTGCAGCTGAAAGTCAGAGCGATTGGACAAAGGTGTCAATCAACAGATTGAACTCGGCAACGACATTCAGTAAGCCATAGGCAAGAAGCCTTTCGCCGCGTGGGCTTGAATGTCCGACGGCGTAGGGTTGACGCCTCACAACACATCCCATCCTCCACCACCGCGGCCTCGCTGGCTCAGCAAGCGACGTCGCGGTGATTTTTTGTGATCGCGAGTGCCGAGCTCATTCGAATCACTTGCTGATTAGTAATGCGCCACTTTGTACAGGCTGGCTGGACCGTATAGATCGGGAACAGTACCCTGTAGCGAGGTCAGACGCGCGTTGCTCATGAGCGTGTGACTTGGGATTTAATCAGTACACTGCAGAGAAGCGAAAGGGATTTCACCGTTCAAGATGGCAGTCGCCGACAAAACGAACGACGCACCAAGTCTCGACGACCGGTTGTCGATCCGCGAGCGCCCGCGGACTTCGTCGATAATGCATCAGACTTGGGGCAAACTTCTGTTCATTCATTGGCCCATTTCTCCGGAACTGATTCGGCCGCTGGTGCCCGCCGGATTGGAACTGGATCTGTTCGAGGGCACGGCTTGGGTGGCAATCGCTCCATTCACAATGTGGGGCATCAGGCCCAGGTTCACGCCGACGCTTCCATTGCTCAACCGTTGTCACGAGCTGAACGTGCGAACTTATGTTTATGTGAACCGCGTACCGGGAGTCTGGTTTTTCTCACTCGACGCAAATCATGCGCTGGCGGTGCTTGTCGGCCGGCAGGCGTTTCATCTTCCATACTTCAAGGCCGAAATAGAGCTCGAACAATCCGGTCAAACCATCGACTACAGACTTTCGCGTTCCTCAAAGTTGGCGCAAGCAAGCTTCGAAGCCACGTGGCAGTTCGCTCCCGAGACTGCACAAGCCGAGCCGGGCTCGCTCGAATTCTTCCTTATCGAGCGGTATTCCTTGTACGCCGCAGATCGAGCTCAGCTCTATCGGGCGCGGATCTGGCATCGTCCGTGGGCGTTGCATCGTGCAAGCCTGACGAGCCTGCGTTCCACGATGCTGGAATCACACGGCATGACGACGCCCAACGTTGAACCTTTGCTGCACTACTCCGAATCGCTGCAAGTCGAAATATGGCCGCCACAAAAAGTCTGAGTCCGGCGGATAGACGGAACAGATGCGGTCTGTCAAATCACGCGAGACCCAGACGTGCACCGACTATGCTGCGCGACGCGGCATATCTCTGCGTTCCTCTGGCGCAAGCGGCTCGACTCCTACGCCATGCACGTAAACCATCTTGCCACCCAGCCAACCCGATAAACACATCAGCACGATTCCGATCGCTGACAGGATTACGAGTCCAGTCACATTTCGCGCACTGGTACTTCTAAGCCACAGGTTTATCGCGAAGAGTGCAACGACGATGAGGTTGATAATCATATGAGTGACGCCGACTCGCTTCACCACTCGGTCGCGAATCCACATCAGATCGATCAATCCCGGGATCGCCGCCAGCAGCGCGCCAATCAGACCGCCAGCCATTGTGTAGTAAGCCACGTCACTCCACACCCGGAGTTCCGGTCTGGCGAGATAGATCAGATCGCTTATGAGAGAGAACACCCAAAGTGCAATTGGAAAAACGATCAGCATTGGATGTATGGGATGTCCTTTAATGCTTGCAGGACTTGTCATTGGTCTTACTCCTTTCCAGGACAACATCCGCGCTTGCAGACCTCTGTCCTGGAGCTATACATCTCCACGCGCACAAATGCGTCGTGGAAAAGCCTCTCAATTACCTTCAATCAATGTGCCGATCCCTCGTATTGCAGCGATGCTTCAGCTCGATGGCCGACTCGTCTGCGCAGTGAGAGTATCCTTTCGTGAGCCGTCTAAAGTAATGAGTGGGTCCTGGTCCAGACTCCAAATCGGTTTCGTAACTCAGCCTTTCGTCGCGTACCCTTACCTGGTTTGTGAGACATCAAAATCGCGATGGCGTCTATGACCAAATCGCGGAGAATTGTAAGACTTTAAGAAGCGAAGAAAGGAATTCCATGGCCGCACTAGTTTCGTTGCTTAGGGGTATCAACCTGGGTCCTAACAAGCGGGTCAGAATGGAAGACCTGAAAAATATTTACGAGTCGCTGGGCTTAAGAAAGGTCACAACGTACGTGCAGAGCGGAAACGTCGTGTTTGAGTGCGGGAAATCCGATCCTGCCCGGATTGCCAAAAAGATCGAGGACGCTGTTGCAAAGAACCTGCGCGTGGAGAGTCGAGTCATTATTCGATCGGCCGATGAGCTGCGCGGAGTCATAAAGAGAAATCCGATAGCTCTCGACGCGTCCCGGAATCCGCGCCAACTACAAGTGTTCTTTCTGGACGAGCAGCCTGACAGGAAGGCAATCGACAGCATTCCAAACCTGTACAGCGGTACCGAGGAAATCGAGGTGATTGATAAGGAGTGCTACGTCTACTACTTCGACGGAATCGGGCGCTCGAAGCTTAACGTTGAACGACTACTGAAAGTCGTCGGGACGGCGAGGAACTGGAACACGGTCATGCGTCTGGCTGAACTCGCTGCTCAGATTGAAAAGTGACAAAGACAAGTCTCAACGCCAGGAACCGGCGTTGCAACTCTGTAGTCCGTCTATTGAAAAGGTCGCGCTGACCCGACTTCACATCGGGTCGACGGATTATTTCTTGAGGTGCTCATCAAACCATTCGATCGCAAGTTTGGTCGCCTGCTCGCGAGCAGGTCCGTAGATTCCGTAGTGAGTGATCCCGGGAATCACTACGTACTTCTTCGGCTGCTGAGCGCGATCATAAGCCAACCTGGCCTGGTCTTCGTTGCGAAACAGTTCTTCTTTCTCGGCAACGATGAACAGCATTGCGCAGTTCTTGATCTGAGGAACGTCATCCACCGGCGCGAATCTCAACATCTTTTCGCGAATCGGCGCGCCTTGCAGATTCCCGATTTCACGGGCGCGAGGCGCTGGATATCCGATCTCACCTCGAGCGCGTTTAGTAGCCTCCTCGTAAGCGGCGCGCGTTTGCGCTTCAACGCTGCCGCTTTGCGATTGTGCCTTAGGCCTTGAATCGGGCGCGCCGACCTGGCTCACGATGGCCTTTATCCTTGGGTCGTGCGCTGCTGCGTACACGACGTGCCCACCCGAATAGCTGGTGCCCCAAAGGCCCACGCGATTCTTATCAACCTGCGGCTCTCCCATCGCCCAGTGAATAGCGTTAAAGATGTCCTGAGTCTGCTCAAAGGGATCTACCACCTCGCGAACTTCCATCACTTCGGCGGTGAAGCGGTGGTTTTCTATTTTCGCAGGCGCCTGCCCGACGAGAATGAGACGCGAATCGCTGGCTCCCCAACCGCGATAGTCGAAAGCTATCACGAGGTAACCCGCGCGAGCGAAATCCATCGCCTGCAAGCGAAGCTGTGCGGCGGTTCCGCCCCAGCCGTGGCTCATTATGATGGTCGGAAGCTGTTTGCCGGCGTTCGATTTGAGCGAATACAACTCGGCATTCATCCGGACTCCCTCGCTCATTATGTTGGCCTTGCGATATTCAATGTCGGCAGGCGGGTTGAATGTCGCCTGGGCGAGGGATACCGAGCAACAAAGCGAGAGGACTACTGCGGCGAAACCCAGGTGTGTGATGACGAATCCGCGCAAACGACTTCTCTTGGGAATGGCTCTTTGCATGAGATGGCTCCTAAAGTTTGGGTGACTGCTGAGAAGGCACGATTATAGTTTCGTCCGCCGGGATACGGAAGTTCTGAGTTCTGAGTTCTGAGTGTCAACCCAGAAAGGGACTCAGAACTCAGAACTCAGAACTTCCTTCTCGTTGACTTTTGAAACGGCGCTTGTTAGTTTCGCATTTAACACGAGCGTAGATGGGCCTTAATCATAAAGTAATTTTTGGAATGAAACTTCGGCAGTTCCGGGAGCAGGCTGGTCTCTCATTGACCGATCTCAGCAACCGTACCGGACTGTCCACTTCATATCTCACCGAAATTGAACACGGGAAAAAATATCCCAAAACCGAAAAGATCGCGCGGATCGCCGAATCGCTCGGGAAAAGCTACGACGATCTAGTATCGCTCAGACTGGATGAGCAACTAAGCCCACTTTCAGATTTCCTTAGTTCGCCGGTTTTGCACGGCTTTCCGTATCATTTGTTTGGTATCTCTCCGGCGCAGGTGCTCGAGCTGTTGACCAGGCAGCCAGCCGAAGCCAGCGCGCTTTTGAACGCGCTGCTGGCAATTGCCGAGCAGTACAATATCACGGTCGAACACCTCTATCGCTCGGCGCTGCGCTCATATCAGGAGCTGAACGGAAACTATTTTCCCGACATCGAGCGCGCGGCCGACGATTTCGTGCGAAGCTGGGAAATCAAGCAGTCGCCGACACCGAACTACGAACGGTTACTCAAGCTCATCGAGGACCGATTCGGATATCGACTCGACGATCGACAGCTCTCAAATCATCCGAAGCTTGCAAGATTTCGGTCGGTGCTTGTCACCAAACCGCGCCAGGGGCCAATTCTGCTGGTCAATCCGGCTCTCACCGAGCTGCAGAAAAAATTCATCCTCGCGCGAGAGATCGGCTATCAGGTGCTCGATCTTAAAGAGCGCGCGATGACTTCGGCTCCCGAACGAGTCGATTCGTTCGAGCAGGTGCTCAACGATTTCAAGGCGTCCTACTTTGCCGGGGCGTTGCTGGTCAATCGGGACTTGTTGCTCACCGATTTGAAGAAGTTCTTTGCGCTGGACCGTTGGCGGCCGCAACAATTGCGTGCGTTGCTTGAGCGTTACGACGTGACTCCGGAGATTTTTATGTATCGCCTGACGGAACTGGTGCCTGCCTTTTTTGGAATCAGGCTTCACTTTCTGCGGTTCAACAACGAGGCGGGCGAATACAGGCTGGTCAAGCACCTCAACATGTCACGGGTGTTGATTCCCGGGGGCACCGGCGTAAGCGAGCACTATTGCAGGCGGTGGCTGGCGATTCGTATCCTGCAGAATCTGAACGTTTCAGGGAATGGCAATGCTGGCGCAGAACCGCGGATAGAAGCCCAGTTGTCGCGCTTTGTAGACACCGATGCGCGATATCTTTGTATAGCGATGGCCAGGCGCTTAACCCTTACTCCGTCGGCAGCGTCGTCGGTGTCTGTAGGTTTTCGTTTCGACGATGCGGTCGAGCGTGCAGTAAAGTTCGCCAGCGACCCCGCGATCACTTCAATCGAAATCGACGGTACTTGCGAGCGCTGCCGGCTTGATCCGTGTCGTGAGCGCGCAGCGCCTCCAGTCTTGTTCGAGTTGCAACGCTCCCGCTCCCAGATCGAAGCAGAACTCGCGTCGTTGTAAGAGACGCGGAATTTCTGAGTTCTAAGTATCAACCACGAAGGGGGAGTTCTGAGTATCAACCCCGAAGGGGTTGCGTAACCTAGCCCAGGGTTGCCGTCCGCGGCTACCCTGGGTACAGAATGCATGACGTGTCGCAAACCCTGAAAGGGTTGCGTCTTCGACCTTACAGTCGGATTCAAGAGGCAAGGGGACGCAACCCCTTTGGGGTTGAACCGCCTTGACCCGTTTTACCCAGGGTAGCCGCGGACGGCAACCCTGGGCTAGGTTACGCAACCCCTTCGGGGTTGAACCGCCTTGACCCGTTTTACCCAGGGTAGCCGCGGACGGCAACCCT
Source organism: Blastocatellia bacterium (assembly GCA_035315885.1). Classification (GTDB taxonomy): domain Bacteria; phylum Acidobacteriota; class Blastocatellia; order UBA7656; family UBA7656; genus DATFXM01. The sequence continues at coordinate 34,654 of DATFXM010000110.1, read as the reverse complement.
GGGCTAGGTTACGCAACCCCTTCGGGGTTGAACCGCCCTGACCCGTTTTACCCAGGGTGGCCGCGGACGGCAACCCTGGGCTAGGTTACGCAACCCCTTCGGGGTTCAGAACCTGGAACCTCAGTACTCAGAACTGCATTCATCACCAGGAGTCATCACGTGAAAGCTCTAACGATTCGTACCTCATTCGCGGCCGCCGTGCTGCTGACCATCGTTGCCTCATCCGCTGACGCGAAGGACAAGTGGATAGCAATCGGTACAAAGCACTTCAATGTCGTCAGCAATGCCGATGAAAAAGACGCGCGACAGGCCGTTTTGAAACTCGAACAGTTCCGAGCAGCATTCGTCGCCTTGTTCGGAATTCACAACGAGTCGCCCGTGCCAATCAACGTGATCGCCTTCAGAAACGACGGAGCATTCAAACCTTTCAAACCGCTCTATAACGGCAAACCCTCAAACGTTGCGGGCTACTTTCAACGCGGCGAGGATGAAAACATAATCGCCCTCAACATCTCCGCCGGCGAAGAGCAACCGTTCAGAATCATCTTTCACGAATATACCCACCTTCTCACTGCCTACGCACAGCGCGATTGGCCGCTCTGGTTAAAAGAAGGTCTCGCGGAGCTCTACTCAACTTTCGAGATAAACGTGAACAAGAACGAAGTGTTATTAGGGAAGCCAATCGGGAATCACGTTCTGTTACTCAGGCAAAGCAAGTTGATTCCGCTGGAACGTCTGTTTCAGGTTAAGCACGACGCTGTCGATTACAATGAGCGCGATCGCCAGGGAATTTTCTACGCCGAGTCGTGGGCGTTAATGCATTACTTCGTGTACGGAAACAAGAGCGCCCGCAAACCCGAGCTTGTGGAGTTCATCAAACTTTATACGTCGGGGATGGACATCAGCCGCGCCTTTGCACAGGCATTCAAGAGCGACACCGCATCGATCGAGAAAGAATTACGCAAGTACGTCAGTAATGACACCTACAGCGACATCATATACACGTTCAAGACGTTCGAGGCCGAAAAGGACACGACAGTCCGACCCTTGTCTGACGCGGAGGTTCAGTTCTATCTTGGCGACCTGTTGCTGCACACCAATCGAGTTGATGAGGCGGAGACGTTCTTCAAGCAGTCGATGGCGCTGGATCCTGCCCTGCCTAATGCCTATGAAGGACTGGGGTTCATTGCAGTTCACCGGAGACAGTACCCTCAGGCTCGCGACCATTTCAAGGAAGCCACGTCGAAGGGATCTCAGAACTACCTCGCGCACTACTACTACGCCGATGCGCTTCGCTCAGAGCTGATGGAAGGCCGTCGCGGTTCACTGGATGTTGTCCAGCCGGACCTTGCGAAGACGATAGTGAGCGAGGTGAAGACCGCTATCAAGCTGATGCCCGGTTTCGTACCCTCCTACAATCTCCTTGGGTTCATGTCTCTGGTGTCGGACGAGCCGCTTGCGCAGGGAACGGAGGCGATAAGAACCGGCCTCCGAATCGAGCCGCAGAACCATCACCTTGTCCTGACGCTCGCGCAGCTTCAAATGCGCGCCCTCGATTATCAGGCAGCAAAGAAGACTCTGGCGCCGCTGCTTGCCGACGGTGTCGATCCGAGGGTGAAGTCTTCTGCAATGCGACTGATGGAGTTTGCCGAGAATTCCTCCGCGACGGCAAAGCAGAACCAACACGACACTTCGGACTCCCCGCCGGAGCCGGCCGCTGCTCCCCGTCTGAAACGCAAGGATGCCAGTGAGCCGGCATCTCCCAAGCAAGACGACAAGGTAGTTGGCCCAATTGGAACCCAGAGCATTCGTGGTGTCCTGGTTGCAATCGAGTGCGGAAACGGGATGGTGCTTGCGTTTAAAAAAGGTGACACGCTCTTGCGGTTTAGAGTCAGTGACCCGGCCAGCCTGGAAATCACTAGCCGTGATCCCGATTTCAAGGAGAATATCGGGTGTGGCGCTATCAATCTTCCCGCAATCATCCGGTTCAAAAACCTGGTGAAAAAATCGGACACATATGAGGGCGATGCAGTAGCGGTGGAGTTCATAAAACAACTCTAATCCTTAATATTTATTGTGTTGAAAAAAGAGTGCGCCTTCGGGTATAAGCAGAGTCTGCTTTATGAAAAAGCTTCTGCCCGTTTCGCTCACTATTCTTGTACTTATCGGCGTCTTCGGACCGCTGAGCCGAAACAGCTCCGCGAGCCGGCTGCCGGTAAGCCAGAATTTCGAGCCGGGTGAAGTCATAGTCAAGCTGAAGCCATCGTCTTCGGCTGCCGACGCGTTGAATCTAATCGAGCGAGCGAAGATCCTTTCGCGATCCGTCAGGTTGAAAACCGCAGGAACCGGCGAGCCTATCGTTTCCTCTCTGGCGCCTTCGACGCTGAAGCCTCGAGTAAAGGAAATAGTCGAGTCGCGAGGTCTGGACAGGATCTTTCTACTCAAGCTTGGCAACGGCGCTGACGTTGCTGCGGCGGTTGGCCAGCTTCAACAGCGAGACGACGTCGAATACGCTGAACCGAATTACCGCGTCGAGACCGCTTCATTTCCTAACGATCCCGCGTTCTATGATCAGTGGGCCTTATTGAATCAAGGCTGGAATGTCGCAGGCGATGAGGCCACGACCAACGCCGATATCAAGGCGTATGCGGCATGGGACATCACCCTGGGCAGTCCAGATGTGCTGGTGGCGGTCACCGACACCGGCATCGATGCAAGTCATCCCGACCTCCAGGGAAGCATCTACACCAATCCGGGCGAGATTCCGGACAACGGAATTGACGACGACCACAACGGGTACGTAGACGACGTTCATGGCTATAACGTAGCCGACCACAATGGCGATGTTTCGGACGTAACTGGTCACGGCACGCAGATGTCAGGGATCATCGGCGCGGGCTGGGACAATATGATCGGGATCTCAGGTGTCTCGCGTTCGAAGATCTTGCCGGTGAAATTCTTCAGACGCACCGGGCCATCGCCGGACGACATCGAAGCAACCGTAGCCGATGCAGCGAGTGCGATCCTTTACTCAATCGCAATGGGTGCGTCGATAATCAACGCTAGCTGGAGAACTCTGCTGCGTCCGGACCAGGTGACTCCGGCAGAATCCCAAGCTTTGAAAGAAGCGGTCGAAGCGGCAAACGATGCGGGCGCATTGCTGGTGTGCGCTGCGGGAAACGACGGGTTCAATCTCGACTACAGCAAGGTTTATCCCGGCGCGTATCAGTTGCCAAACGAAATCATAGTGGCGGCTTCCGACTACAACGACTTCATCTGGCACTCATTTATTCCTTCCATCTCGGATGGCGGATTTGGCCCGCACAGCGTGCACATTGCCGCGCCGGGAGTGTCGATCCTGACTACGCGCGCTCACGGCAACTGTGCCGACTGCTCCGACAGCGCCGATCCTCGTGATTGGTACAATCGGGTGACCGGCACTTCACCGTCAACGGCTTATGTTTCAGGAGTGGCCTCGCTGGTTAAGAGTCTTCATCCGACCGAGACCGCCGCTCTGATCAAGAAGAGGATCTTAGACGGCGCGCAGAAGATCGATTCGCTTCAACAGTTGGTGATCGACGGCGCCCGGCTTGATGCGAATGGCGCTCTGATCGCTGAGATACACCTCGTACCTCCGGTCTTCGCATCGTTCAAGTACAAGAAAGGCTCCGGGAAGCTCGTGGTCAACGGTTCAAACATTCAACTAGGGATGCAGGTGATTGTCGGCACGAAGTCGTTCGAAGCAAAGCCCGCGGCCGACGATCTCTCTTCGTTCAAGCTGAACGTACCGAAGAGCGAGTTTCCTGTCGGAGTTGCTGTGCCAATCAAACTCCGCAATCCCGACGGTGGCGAGAGCGGCACGCTTACGTACACACGTTAAGAGAGTGTGTCTGCGGCTTGAACACGCGCGGTGAATAACTGATAATTCGTGTTTCGTATCAGGCAATTCAGTACTGCTTGCTGGAACCGATTGATCTTCGCGCGGATGAACGATGACAAGCACCCCCGATCGAGAAGCGCTCGAGCGCAAGTTGAAGTTGCACGAAGCTCGTGAAGCCATCCTCAGCCGCATCGGTTCTGAAACCTTCTCCGTCATAAACCTCGATCATTTTCTCCAGGCTACCGTCACTGAAGTCGGCAAGATGATGCAGGTGGACCGCTGTGACGTAATCACCGTGTCGCCTGAAGGACGACTTCGCATCACCCACGAGTACCGGGCAGTCGATGATCGCGAGTTACCCTCTCTCCTGAATTTCGAGGTCCGAGTGGATCTCGAACGTCTCCACGAGAGCATCGACCTCTATGATCCGCTGGCGATCAGCGATACCGCAGTGGCCGATCTGTCGCCGGCTCTGCAGCGACTCGTCGAAGCCTTCGGCAGCAGCAAGTCGGTTCTGATCGTGCCCATAACCTTCAACCTTCACCTCCTGGGCATGATCGGTCTGCATCATTGCCGGGAACATTACGTCTGGAACGAGGACGAGATCCATTTCGTCCGAAGTCTCGCGCAACAAATCGCAATCGGCTATCGCTACACTCATATCTATTCGGAGAAGGAGAGAGAAGCACACATCAACAAAGTGCTTCTGGATATAGCCAACGACATAAACACCGGTTCTGATTTCGACGAGGTGACCGGACGAATCCTCGATCGCGCCGTAGAACTGCTGCAAATCCGCGCCGCGTGCCTGGCGGTGCTCGATCCGACAAACAGCGAAATTCACTTCACCAATCTCCGAACTGCCGGTATGAGTCCGTCGGAAGTGCTGAAGCGGCCGTCTCTGAAATTCCCGATACTCGAACTGGTCCCAAAGACGGTTGGCCGCGGACAGATGCTCAAGATTCTGGGGCCGGATCAACACGAGTACGCCAGGGCGTTTCTCTCGGATGTCCTCTCGGCGGGCGCCGCGATAATCGTGCCGATCATCGTCGACGAGAAGATATTCGGTGCGATGGTGCTCTTGTGGACAGAGCCCCAGCAGATGTTTCGAAAAGAAGATACCGACCTCGCGCTGGGCATCGCTGATCAGCTTGCCATTGCTATTTCGAAGGCTCGATTGTCGGCCGAGGTGATAAGACTCAGGCGAGAGCTCGAGCACGCGCAGAGTGAACAACCAGTCGCGGGCTTTGTAGGCAAGAGCGACAACGTCATGCGGTGCGTTCAGATGGCCGCTTATGTGGCGGACAGCTACACCACCGTGCTGTTGCAGGGAGAATCCGGCAGCGGCAAGGAAATGATGGCGGACCTGATCCAGTCACGCTCGTCGCGCGCCGACAAACCCTACGTAAAGATCAACTGCGGCGCGATCCCGGAGACGCTTCTGGAGTCCGAGTTGTTTGGGCATGAGAAAGGCGCTTTTACCGACGCGCGCAGCCGTCGCATCGGCAAGTTTGAGGAAGCCAACACCGGCACTCTCTTCCTGGATGAAGTTGGCGAGCTGTCGCTCTCGGCGCAGGTGCGTCTGCTTCGAGTTCTGCAGAACGGAGAGTTCTCGCGAGTTGGCGGCAACGAGGTCATCAAGACCGACGTCCGCGTGATTGCCGCATCGAATGTTGACCTGGAACAAGCGGTGCAGGATGGCCGATTCCGTCGTGATCTTTTCTACCGATTGAATGTTTATCCGATCAAGCTGCCGCCGTTGCGCGAGAGGCGCGAGGACATCCCGCTGCTCGCGACGCACTTTCTGGAGATCTACAAGAAGCGGTCCAACAAGAGCATCACCGGCATAACAAAGAAAGCGATGGCCTGGCTTCGCCGCTACGAGTGGCCGGGCAACGTTCGCGAACTGGAGAACGCGATCGAGCGAGCGGTGATAGTGGCACAGGGTCGCATGATCGGTATCGACGATTTACCTCACGCGGTGCAAGGCGCCGAGGCCAGCAAGACGATTGAAGTCGAAGTCGGTTCGACTATGGATGAGCTGGAGAAGAGGATGATCCTGCAGACGCTCGCCTACACTCGCGGGGATCGGACCCGGGCCGCCCAGATCCTTGGAATCGGGCGAAAGACGCTTTACCGGAAACTACAAAAATACAATCACGAAGAAATCAACCAGTAAACATCAGAAGCGGAGGCTAACAAGATGAAAAAGATGCTAGCTGTTAGTGCATTCAGTGTCCTGCTGCTCTCAACATCGGCGCTTGCGCAGGGGCCGTCGGTCGCCGGGAGCTGGGACATGTCCATCGAATCGCCCCAAGGCAAACGAGACGTGCTGCTCGTCATAAAGAAGGAAGGAGACAAACTCTCGGGTGCGCTCAAGGGACCCAACGGCGAGCGTCCGATCGATAGTATTGAGCTAAAAGGCAGCGACATCACCATCAAAATGACCGCCAAAATCCAGGGTCAGGACATGATTTTCACGTACACCGGGAAGGTCGATAAAGACTCGATGAAGGGTGACGCGGACTTCGGAGGATTTGCTTCCGGTTCCTGGTCGGCGGTTCCCCACAAGGAAGGGGCTGCGGCGCCTGCCGGTGGCGGTTCCTCGCAACCCAGCGGAGCTACCAATATAACCGGCACGTGGGATTTTCAGGTGGAGACTGCGGGCGGTACCGGGACGCCGGTGTTCACCTTCAAACAGGACGGTGAAAACCTGACCGGTCATTACAAGGGTCAGCTTGGGGAAGCGCCGGTCACGGGCACGGTAAAGGGGACGGACGCGAAGTTCACCATCAAAGTAAATTTTCAGGGACAGGACTTGACGATAGTGTACAACGGTAAAGTAGACGGCAACTCGATGAAGGGTACGGCCGCACTTGGCGATCTGGGAGAAGCGACGTTTACTGCAAAGAAGCGACAATAGAGGTGCTACAAGTACGCCCTCCCGACGGAGGGCGTCATTCTGATTCCAATCGTGTTTCTATAAACAGAGCCCTCCTGACGGAGGGCATCATTCTTCTGTTTCAGTGGGTTTGTTGCTGCGTTGCGTTGCAAAACCCAAAAGAGCGCTCCCGGCGCGTCTCCGCGTAGCCCATTCGCCCCTTCGGCATTTCTTCGCCGTTACTTCTCTTCTTTTTCCGGGCGCGTGGTGAACGAGCCCAATTCCTGGGTTCTACCGGTGTCCGCCGCCGCCGGAGCCTGACGAAGTGCCGCCCCGATTTCTTCGGTGGTCATCTCCCGAGTCTGCTTCTTCGGCTTGATCGTAGCTGTCTCGCCGCGCGGCGCTCCATTCCCACCACCGGCGGTTGCCGCATTGGCTGACCTCTGACGAACCGCAATCGAGTACTCTTCGTTTGCTGCTTCCAGTTCTCCCATCGCGTACAGCACTCGACCTAGATCCTGATGCGCCTCGGGGTAATATCCGCCGCGCTGCTCGATTGCCTTGCGATAGGCCGCCACAGCCGCTTCGATGTTGCGCGTCCGAACATGATCGAGACCCATATAGTAGTAGGCCTCCGGGTAAACGCCTCCCGATTGCTTGATGGCCATCTGATACGAATCCAGCGCGGTGTCCGCGTTGCCCTGCCTCGACAACAACAGCCCCATCTGGAAATGTGCCTCTGCAAACACTCCAGCCTGCTGGTCTATCGCGAGCTTGAGCTGGTCCATCGCCTCTGACAGTCTGCCGGCCCGTATGAGCGCGCGTCCAAGCTCATAGTGGGCGCGCGGAAACGGCTCGTGCTGCTGTATAGCCACCCGGAACTGCTCTATTGCTTCATCGCTCCGACCGAGATCGTACAGTACGCGGCCGAGGTCGAGGTGCGCTTCTGGAAATGCCGGACGAACCGCCGCCTTCCGCGCCTGCCTCTCTTCCTCGCCCGTGTCGCCCTTCTTTCGTTTTCCCGTTGCGGGTTCGGGCTCACGCTTCTGAGCCTCGCCCTCGCGCTGGTTGATTGCGATTATTAGCTCAGCGCGGGCTGCTTCGAGTTCCCCGGATTCATAAAGCGCGCGGCCAAGACTGCGGTGAGCTTCGGGGTCGTTGCCTTCGCGAAGCTCGAGCGCCTGCCTGAACTCGGCTATCGCATCGCTAAGTTGTCCCCGCCCGTAAAGCACGATTCCCAGATCATGGTGCGCATCCGCCGCTGAATCACCCTGCGCGATTGCCTGCTTGAGCGTTTCGGCAGCGCGCTCCAGATCACCAAGACGGGCAAGAGCGTTGCCGAGGTTCCGGTGCGCGTCGGGGAAATTGCCTCTCTGCTGCTCGATCGCAGTTTCATATGCACTCACTGCGTCTTCTACTTCCCCGCGAGCGTAGAGGGCATTGCCGAGGTTGTAATGAGCTTCAGCGTAGCGGCCGCCACGTTGCTCGATTGCAGTTCGATACGCAGTGACTGCGTCATCGATTTCTCCCAGGTCATACAACGTGACACCAAGGTTGTGCCACGCGGACGGGAATCCGTCTTTGAACCCGGCGGTCGCGCGACGCAGACTCGCCGCAGCCTCTTCGAGGGCGCCCGCTTCGTACAGCGCTAGCCCAAGATCGTGATGCGCGAGCGGGAAATCGGTACGTCGCTCGATCGCCGCGCGATACGATGCGATCGCCGAATCGAGGTCGCCGATGTCGTAGAGAACTCTCCCAAGGTCGCGATGGACTTCGGCCACCGATGGATCGGCCGCAAGCGCTTTGGCGAACGCCGCCATCGCCTCGTCAAGATCCCCGAGCTCGTATAGGGCGCGGCCCTTCGCGTGATGGGCTTGCGGGAATTCGTTGCCGTGAGCTGCGATAACTTTGTCGCACGTGTCGACGACCCCGGTGAGATCGCCGTAGTCGAACAGCGATCGAGCGAGGTTCAGATAAGCTTCGGGGAACACCGGCTGCAACGCAATCGAACGGCGCAACTCAGCGATGGACTCTTCGAGCTGGCCCATCTGATAGAGCGCTACGCCAAGCCGGTGATGCGCCCAGGGCAAGGCCTCGTTCAGTTCCAGCGCCCGCCTGAACTCGGTAATCGACTCCTCGACCTTGCCACTGTCGAGCAATGCTGCGCCCAGACTGTAGTGAGCAGCGGGATACTTCTCGTTCTCCGACAGCGCCGCTCGATAAGCTTCGATCGCTTTGTCCAATTGTCCCAGCCGCGCATGAGCAAGACCGAGGTTGTAGTGCGCCTCCGGATACGGGCCTCGCCGGTTGATGATGGCTCCCTGGTATGCCTCTATCGCCTCGTCGACCTCGCCCTTGGCGTTGTAGGCGGTGCCCAGCCAGAAGAATGCTTCGGCGAATTCCTTTGACTGCTCGAGCGCCTTCCGCTGCGCGCCGATGGATTCGTCCAACTGTCCCTTGCTGAAGTAGGCGAGTCCCAGGTCGTGGTAGGCTTCAGCGAATTCGCCGTCGCGCTGATCAAGCGCAGTCCTGAGTGCCTGAATTGAACCGTCTAAATCTCCCATCCGGTACAAGGTCCGGCCGAGATTGCGATAGGCGCGTGGAAAGATCGGCTGCTGGCTGATCGCTTCGCGGAAGGCTGCAGCCGCGTCGGCGTACGATCCAAGCTCGCTCAGTGCGAATCCCAGGTTGTGATGGGCTTTTGCAAACTCGCCGTCGCGTTGCGCGATTGCAGTGCGAAACTCCTCGACCGCGTCTTTCACGTTTCCGTTCTGCTGCTGTGCAAGACCCAGGTCGTGGTGCGCTTCGGGGAAATTCGGGTTCTGGGATACCGCGGTCTTGAATGACGCAACCGCCAGGTCGAGTTTCTCCTGGGACAGATGAATCCTTCCCAGCTCGTAATGCGCGTCGGCGAAGTTGCCCGCCCGTAGCTGTATGGCTGCTTCAAACTCCTGAGCGGCATTTTCGGTTTGACCCATGCTTTGAAGCGCAAGCCCGAGGTCATAGTGAGCGCGGGGAAACTGGGGATTCTGGTCGATGGCTTTTCGATAAGCGTCCACCGCCTCATGCAGATTGCCCAGCCGAGCCAGAGCGGTGCCCAGATTGTGATACGCCCAAGGGAAGTGGTCCCGTTCGGTGATGGCCGCGCGATAAGAGTCGATTGATTCTTTCAGGTCGCCGCGCCGCGCCAAGGCTCGACCCAATGCGTACCGAGCTTCGGGGAAAACGGTTTGCTCGGCTATTGCCTTGCGGGCTTCGGCGATCGCTTCGTCGAGCTCGCCGAGGGCGAACATTGCGCGACTCAACTCGAAGTGAGCCTGAGGAAATCCGCCGCGTCGTTGAGCTATCGCCGCTCGCATCTCCTCGGCCGCACCTTTGAGGTCATCTTTTTCAAGCAGGACTCGGCCAAGTTCGAAGTGAGTGTCGGGGTAGCTGCCCTGGCGCTGTTGGACCGCCTTGCGAAATGCGGCGGCGGCTCGATCCAGCTCGCCTTGCCTTGCGAGCGCGACACCGAGGTGGTGCCAGGCCTTGGGGAATTCGCCGTTGCGCTGTTGAATTGCTCGATTGAACGCGTCGGCGGCCTGCGCGAATTCGCCGCGACGAGAGAGCGCGATTCCCAGGTTGTGATAAGCCCAGGGATGATTGCCACCTCGCTGTTCGATCGCTTTGTTGTAGGCGTCTACGGCTTCGGTATAATTGCCCAGGCGACCGAGTGTGAGTCCGAGGCTGTAATAGGCGTCCGGGTTTTCGGGTTGCTGAGTGATTGACGTACGAAGCGCTTCGATAGCCCCTTGCGTGTCGCCAGCATCGAGAAGCGCGCGGGCGAGCTGATAGTATGCTCGCGGAAAGCTGCTCTCGCGCATCTGGATTGCCATGCGGAAGCTGTTAATTGCTTCGTCGAGCCAGCCTTTATTGTAAAAGGACAGACCCTTCTCGAGGTATTGCTGCGCAGTGCTCAGGGGACCAGTCATAGTGAACTCCTGGGATTTTCCAAGACACCCTTGCTCGGTGAGCGGAGCGTCGGACCGTTTTCCTGTGAGGAAAGCCGTTCAACCTGGAACGTTTTGGTTTTGCGAAGGCTGCCCTTCGCTAATCAGGTTGAACCGTAGAGCCGGTCAGAAGTATACGCAGTTCCGTTGAAATTTCAAATTTCAAATTTGAAATCTGAAATTTGAAACCTGAAATTTGAGATCTGAAATCTGAAATTTGAGATCTGAAATTATCTGAAATCTGAAATTCTAGACATGTTGAACGGCGTCGGCGAGCTTGATTAAAGACGCCTTCGCATCTCCGTACAACATGCCAGTGTTTGGCTTGAAGAACAGCGGATTCTCAATTCCCGCAAAACCCTTCCCTTTCCCTCGCTTCAGCACCACCACCGAATGCGCCCTGTCCACGTCGAGAATGGGCATGCCCGCAATCGGACTCTGAGGGTTGTCGCGCGCATCGGGATTCACAACATCGTTTGCTCCAATCACAACCGCGACATCAGCTCCCGGGAACTCCGAGTTTATTTGCTCGAGATCATACAGCGACGAGTACGGAACGTTCGCCTCCGCCAGCAGCACGTTCATGTGACCGGGCATGCGGCCGGCTACCGGATGAATCGCGTACTTCACCGTCACTCCGCGCGATTCGAGCAGCGTAGCAAGCTCCCGAACCGCATGCTGAGCCTGCGCAGTGGCCATTCCATAGCCCGGCACAAAAATGACCTGCCTCGCGTAAGCCATCTGCAACGCTATGTCGTCGGCGGAAACCTCTCGCATAACTCCGCCCTCAGGTCCACGCGCGGCGGTGGCCTCGCTGCCAAACGCGCCGAACAAGACGTTGCTGATCGAGCGGTTCATCGCACGGCACATCAGTATCGACAAGATGAAACCGGAGAAGCCGTCCAGCGTGCCTGCAATGATCAGCACGTTGTTTGAAATCGCAAATCCAGTCGCTGCGGCAGCCAATCCGGCATACGAGTTCATCAGAGACATCACCACCGGCATGTCCGCCGCACCTATCGGCAGGACCAGCAGAACTCCGAATACGTACGCCAGTCCTACGACCGAATAGAAGGCGAGTGTCGCCGAAGGCACGACAATCACATAGATCAACATCAAAGTCATGACGCCAAACAGCGTCATGTTCACGACATTCTGACCCGGGTACGTGATAGGAGTTCCGCGAATCCAGTCCTGCAGTTTCACGAACGCCATCAGACTGCCGGTTACGGTCAGCCCGCCGAGCATGACTTCTAACCCGAGAGCGGTCATCTTTACGGTCTCGACGTGTCCGGCGTGCCGGTAGTACTCGGAGATGCCTACGAGGGAAGCGGCAAGCGCTCCAAACGCATGAGAGAGCGCGGTTCGTTGGGGCATTGCGGTCATCGGCACCCAGATCGAGATGGCGCCTCCGACAAGCGAGCCGATGATCAGTCCGGCAATTATCCATTCATAGCTGACTATTTCTTTGTGAACCAGCGTGCCTACGATCGCTAACAACATGCCGATCTCGGCGTAGATCATGCCGCGACGCGCCGACTCCGGATGACTGAGCCCTTTTAGACCAAGTATGAAAAGTATTGAAGCAGCAAGGTAGGTGAACTCGATGAATACATTCATCGGGGTTGCTCGCGCTCCTTATCAGAGTCTTGTCTACCGGGCAACCGGCTCTTGAACATTCTCAACATCCGGTCGGTGATCATGAAACCGCCAACGACGTTTATGGTTGCTGCGGTGACCGAGATGAATCCGAGCCACGTGCTGATCGTGTTGTAGTGCGCGCCCGCGGTGACTATCGAGCCGACGAGAGAGATGCCGGAAATCGCGTTTGTCGCCGACATAAGGGGCGTGTGCAGAAGGGGCGGGACTCGTGAGATGACCTGGTAGCCCAGGAATGCCGCCAAAGCGAACACGTATAGTCCGGCGATTATTACTTCGGTGGTCATAAAGAATCTCAGATTTTAGATTTCAGATTTCAAAGGCCTCGAGGGCGACGGCCACGCGCTGATTCACGATCTGACCCCCATGAGTGATGCACGCAGGGGCCACGACGTCATCCGCCAGATCTACCCTGACCTCCCCATCAGCGCCTCGAAGCAACCTCAAAAGAGCCGCAACATTCCTCGAATACAACTGGCTCGCATGCACCGGCACACTAGCTGCCACGTTCAGCGGCGCCATTATAGTCACACCGCGATGCGCTATCGTTTCACCGGGCTTGCTCAGCTCGCAGTTGCCTCCCGTTGGCGCAGCGAGATCGACAACAATCGAGCCGGGCTTCATCCGGTCAACCGCCGACGTGCGCAACAAAATCGGCGCAGGCCGTCCGGGTACTTGCGCCGAGGTCACGATCACATCCGCCGCTCTCGCGCGCTCTGCGATGAGCTGCCGGCCGCGTTCCAGCGCTTCTTCGCTGAGCTCGACCGCGTACCCGCCCTCGTCTTCTGTCTTGATTCCTCCGAGGTCCACTTGCAGAAAGTTTGCCCCGAGAGACCGCACGTGCTCGCCGGCCGTGGCGCGGACGTCGTACGCCTCGACGACCGCACCGAGACGCCGCGCGGTTGCGATCGCCTGAAGACCAGCTACTCCGGCGCCAAGAACCAGGACCTTTGCAGGCGCAACGGTCCCGGCGGCGGTGATCAGCATTGGAAACATTCGCGGCAGCAGATCGGCGGCCATCAACACCGCTTTGTAACCCGCCACTGTGGCCATGGACGAAAGCGCGTCCATTGCTTGAGCGCGTGTGATGCGCGGTATCAATTCCATCGCGATTGTGGTCACGCCCCGCTCCAGGAAGGGGACCATCTCATCGGGTTCATCGAGGGGCTTAAGGAATCCGACGACTACGGTGTTGGGTTGAAGGAGTTCGATGTCCGGTGTTGAGGGCCGGTTGACGACGGCAAGAACGTCGCAGGTTGAGAGGAGCTCGTCTCGGTTGGGGAGAACGGTCGCGCCCGCTGCGGCAAAATCGTCGTCGCTTGCACCCGCGGCGGCACCGGCGCCGCTTTGAACTTGAACAACGTCTCCTTCGTTTTTGAGGCTACGAACCGATTCGGGTACGAGTGCCACCCGCGACTCGGCGGGTTGCGAGTCACGTAGAATGCTGATCTTCATCTATCTCCTCGACAGGCAAAGCAGACACAACCCCACTTGCCGAACGCTCGTCGCCGTGTTCCGAACCCGTACTCGAGAACCAAATTGCACTCCCCGGAAAGCTGTAAGGGGAACGCCAGACCAGGGATAAAGCGTCTCCAATAACTGTGCAGAGTCTACCTGTCGCTTCTGATGGCTGTCAAAGCGAGGATAGTCTTGCCAACTCGAGTGCTGAGTGCTGAGTGCCGAGTGCTGAGTTCCAACCCCGAAGGGTTGCATCGTCTAGCCCAGGGTTGCCGTCTGCGGCTACCCTGGGAAAGCGCCACGGCGATTTCCGGCAACCCTGAAGGGGTTGCGATAGAGTTGGTGAAGCGCGCGTTTGCAGGATGCGGACGCAATCCCTTCGGGGTCGAAACTCAGCGCTCAGCGCTAGCTTCGCTTTCGATTGATCAAACTCGCAACGAACCCCGCACCGAAGCCGTTGTCGATGTTCACGACAGTGACATTGGAGGCGCAGGAATTAAGCATGCCCAGGAGAGCAGCTATGCCTCCAAACGCCGCGCCGTAGCCGATGCTCGTCGGCACGGCGATGACCGGCACCGACACCATGCCGCCCACCACCGAAGGCAGCGCCCCCTCCATTCCAGCCACGACGATGATCACACGGGCCGGCTCAAAATGATCTCTCGACCCCAGCAGGCGATGAATTCCCGCGACGCCGACATCGTAGATCCTGGTCACGCGATTGCCCATCGTGGTGGCGGTGATAGCGGCTTCTTCGGCGACCGGAATATCGGAAGTACCCGCGGAGATGACCGCGATTGTGCCGTCGCCTCGCTCTGATCGGTCTCGTACGACGCTGATCATGCGAGCCTCCGAGTGATATTCGGCGTCAGGGGCAATTGCCGCGAGGTGGGCAAATTGATCGGCGGAGGCGCGCGAGACGAGGAGATTAGAGCTACTGCCGAGAATTCGCTCGGCTATAGCGGCGACTTGTTCTGACGTTTTTCCTTCGCCAAAGATGACCTCGGGAAAGCCGATTCGAAGCTCCCGATGATGATCTACGCGGGCGAATTCGAGGTTCTCGAAAGGCAGCGCGGTAAGTTTTCGAGCGGCGGCTTCTGGATCGATCCTGCCCTTGCTGACCTCTTCCAACAGCTTCCTAAGATCCTCCTGGGTCATGGTGAGTTCTGAGTTCTGAGTTCTGAGTCGCTGCCGACGACTAAACTATCTGCCTACTGCATACTGCATACTGCCTACTGACCACTTCTTCACCTCGACAATTTTTCCTTCACCAAATCGCTAAGCGCCTTTCCGTCGATTGTCTTACCCTCGAGGCGTGCGCGCGCTGCTTTGATGACCGCACCCATGTCCTTAGGCGAGGTAGCACCAAGCTCTCGAATAGTCTCGTCCACTGCCAGGGACATGTCTTGCTCGCTCGCAGCTGCCGGCAGATATCCCTCAATTATTCGAGCCTCATTCTCCTCTTTTCGAGCAAGATCCTCCCTCTTGCCGTTGCGATACTGTTCTGCAGAGTCACGCCGCTGCTTTAGAAGCGTCGTGAGTACTTTGATCGCTTCCGAGTCGTCGACCGGGCCGGGCAGTTCGGTCTCCCGAAGCTTAAGCGCAGTCTTTACCATCCTAAGCGCACTCAGGCGTTCGGCTTCTTTCGCCTTCATCGCTTCCGTCATATCTTTGTTAATTTTCTCAACGATAGTCATAGGAACCTTTTAAGAGTGCTGTGCCCTCACCTCCGTCGAGCGCTTGATTCATGTTGAGCAGGGTGTTTGTGATCCTCTTTCTGCTCGAGCTTGTAAAAATCGAGCATGACGTCACTATGAGCCCGCAAATCTCGATCCAGCCTCTCCAGCGCCACCCTGACCACGTCGCGATGATGAACCCGGCGACGGCTCGGTATATTGCTTACCTGCAGCCAAAGCTTGTGAATGAGGTTGACATCGTCTTCCGTCAAGTCAGGTTGATGAGCCCCCAGATACACGACCTGTTCCTTGCCATTTGGCGCGACTATCTTGAACGTGACCTTCCTCCGCGGCTTATCCGGCAGCCGTTCCCAGGCCCGCCCCAGCTCGCGCGCTTGCTCCAGTGTCGTCATCTTCGAAGACATGCCCGCCACGATTTCCTCCGAATCCAACCGTACCGCGGTTTGTGCGACCGCATCGAACACGTTGCTTGCCGGGACTACAACCAGGTCTACGGGCTTGCCGTGTTTTTCAGCCAGCGCAACCACCTGCGTGAACAACCTCTGTTCGTAATCGGTGAACAGGTTTTCGTCTGGGAGATCGCGTTCGGTTGGTCCGGTGATCAGACGCGTAGTCATCACCACAAGGTCTTTCTCCTCGGTGTTGGTGCGCGTCAATGTGTGCTCGAGATGTCCGAGAGTGTTGTAGTCGCGGACGCATACCATGATGTTGCCTGGCCGCGCACCCACCGTCTGCTGATCAACCACTTCGCTGTGCTGGAGCTGAAACCTGTCCAACTTCGCAAGCGTTAGATCCTGTTTCTTCCGGTTCACGTGCTCGGACACCGTGAACATCGTGAAGAACGCCGCGGTGAAGGCAACTCCCCAGATCGTCGCGTACTCTTTTGTAAACAGATTTGTGATCGCGATGAGCACAAGCGCTACGCCAATCGCGAGTAACCCAAACGGAATCTCGATGCGGCCCAGGGTGAGATTACCGGGCACTCGCCACTCGCGGTCCTCTGGCCGCTTGAATCGAAGCACCAGCGTGGCTATTGCGTTAAACGCAAAGCTCCACACGACACCAAACGCATAAGCCTCACCCAGCTTGAACGTATCGCCCCTGGAGGCAACGATCGTCACGATCTGAAGAATCGCAATCATGTTTATGATGCGATAGGTCGTGCCGTACTTGCGTTGAGGCGCGCGGAACCAGTCCGTCAGCACTCCGTCTTCTGAGACTCGATTCAGAACTCCATTGGATCCGATGATCGCGGTATTGACCGCTCCGGCCAGCATCAGGAACCCGACCACGACGACAAACGCCTGGAACAAGAGCCTGAGATACATGGGTCCATAAAAATTCATCGCGAGCCCGGCGATCAGGTTCTGAAGGTACTTCGGGCGAGAATCATCCGGAATGATGGCCACCGCGAAGAACGACACCAGCGAAGTGAACAGCAGCGAATAGATGAAGATCACCATTCCGGCGCGCTTCAGATTCTTGAGCTTCGGGTATTCGAGCTCCCTGTTGACTTGCGCGAGTGTTTCTTCGCCGCTCATCGCCAGTACCGAGTGGCCCATGGCGATCAATATGCCTATGAAACCGATGAGGCTGCCCGCACCGGCAGCAATGCGATGACGGTCGCCGTCCTTGGTAAACCAGCTCAAGCCCTGCAGCCAGCCAAGCGCATTTTCGGGTGGACCGGAGAAGCTCAGGTTGCTGGGTTTGGGAAGAGGCGGCAATTGTCCGCCCTTCTCCAGGAGGGTGATCAGCCCCCACCCGATCATCAGGACCACCATCACCGTCGTGATGTACATGATCTTGAGCGCATCGTCGCTCGACTCATGTACACCCTTTATGTTTCGCCACCAGAAATAGACCGTTACTCCAATGGCAATTACTGCGGCGAGATGATTGACGGTCTCCGTAGACGGCTGCCATGGATGGCCAGAGAGGGTCAGGGTGCTGGAGACAAGCCCGACGATGTACTGTCCCGCGGCCACGCCCGATATCGGACCGGTGAGAATGAAGTCAAATATCAGCGCCGACACTGAGAGCTTGGCAAGGGTGCCGCCCGTTGCCTCCTTGACTACGCGGTAGACGCCGCCGCGAGTAAACATCGAAGAGGACTCGATGTAGAGCATTCGCACGGCGTAGCTGAAAAGCATCACCGCGAGGATGAACCACGGCGCCGCCTTGCCTACGTACTGCTCGGCGAGACCTCCCGCGTAAAACGCGGATGACCCCAGATCGTTCAGGACGATTGCGGCGGCTCGCCAAAAGGAAATAAAGGACAGCATCACCGAGGTGGCGACAACCACTCGGACCCTTGTGCTTGGTTTTGGAGTGTTCATTGTAATCGCGGGCCTATTGACGGACGCACGGCGATTGGGCTGACGCCATTCCGGGACTCAGACTGAATAAGATACGCCCCTCGAGTTGGTTGTCAAAGCACTTTGAGTGACGAGCGTTGTGTTAATTTGTTTTGCCGAGTCACCCGCGTCAAGAACAAGACACCGCAGAGGGTCGGCTCGTATCCTGATTCAATACCACCTCTGTAGTATACTTGGCCGAATGAGCTCGCGCATCGACGAGGGAACTCTGCAGGCTGGCCTCAGAACCCACGGGTATGTCGGCTTTATCGGCATGGTCGCCGCTGGAGCCCTTCTCATCGAAGGCAACGAGTTTGTCAGCGGCTGGTTCACTCCCATAATGTGGACCTTCTATATCCTGTTTGTCGACGCCCTTGTTTATAAGCTTCAAAATCGATCCCTGCTGGTCAACGACCGGCGCGAGTTCCTGATACTGGCGGTAGTCTCCATTGCAAATTGGTGGCTGTTTGAACTGTATAATGCCCCGCGGTTCTGGAATTCGAACCTCGAGCTGTGGTGGCATTATCACAACATTGAGCCCAACCTTTTTGTGCGGCGAATCGGCTACGACTGGGCATTCGCCACCATTTCCCCGGCAATGTTTGAGACCGCGGACCTTTTGAGGCTAACTGTTTTCAGGCGCAAAACGAAGTGGCGCGCGGTTGGATTGTCCAGGACCCCGCTGAGAATCATTTCCGCAATTGGAGCCGCGCTCGCCATCTTGCCGCTCGTTGTTTTGTCGGGCTGGTTTGCGCCTCTGGTTTGGCTGTCCTTTATTCTGTTCTTCGATCCGATTAACGCGCTCGCAGGAAGGCCTTCGATTTTGCGAGACATCGGCCAAGGCGCGTGGCGAAGGACCATATCGCTGCTCGGGGGCGGCGCCCTTTGCGGCGTTCTTTGGGAGTTCTGGAATTATTGGGCGGCTACGAAGTGGACTTACACCGTTCCCTACTTCGGAGGAATCAGGCTCTTCGAGATGCCGGTGCTTGGTTATTTGGGTTTTCCACCTTTTGCCATTGAATGCTGGGCCACTTACGTGTTGATCAGGGGCTGGGCTCTTGGCAGCAGCAGTTGGGAGGGTAGTTCGGTGTTGCCTCCAGAAGTTTCGACTGCCGCAGTTCGCAACCTGGAGCAATCAACCACGGGTTCACATGCTGGTTGAGAAAATCACCAGTCGACAGAATCCGCTTGTTAAGCGGTTTCGAAGGGTCAGAGCGGGAGGGGACCGCGCATATGTTTTTCTTGAGGGCATTCGACTGATTGAAGAGGCGCTCGAGGCAGGGGTTCGCTTCGACGTAATAGCTTTCACGTCGGCTCTCGAAGCACATGACCGAGGCCTGTCGCTGATCGACAGCCTCCGCTCGGTGCCCTGCCGCGGTGCAAACGTTTCGGAACAGGTCATGAAGTCTATGGCCGACACCGAAACGCCGCAGGGTGTTGCCGCCATCGTCAGCCGCCCGTTCTTTCGTTTGGCAGACGTCTTCGAACCGCTGACCTTCATCGTGATCGCTGATGGCCTTCAGGATCCGGGCAATCTCGGCACGTTGATCAGGACCTCAGAGGCGGTCGGCGCGTCAGCGTTCATCACCACTCGCAATACCGTAGACCCGTTCAATCAGAAAGCGCTTCGTGCCTCGATGGGTTCGGCGATGAGGCTCCCGATCGCGGTCGCGGCACGCTCGAAGGAGATCGTCTCATCGTGCAAAGAACACGGAATCAGGGTAATCGCCACCAGACCGGCCCGGCCCAGTGCGGCCGGGGAAGAAACTCGCTTGTACGTTGAGACTGATTTCTCTGGTCGTTTCGCGCTCGCGTTGGGCGGTGAAGCCGAGGGGCTGACCGCTGAACTAGCCGCGGCGGCAACCGAGTTTGTAAGCATTCCAATGTCGCCCCAGGTCGAGTCGCTGAACGTGGCAGCCGCGGGCGCGATAGTCCTCTACGAAGCTGCGCGTCAGCGCGGCTTCAAATTCTGAACCACACCTTCTCAATCGCGGACGGGCCTAGTTATAATGTTCCCCTGAGTTATGGCGCGGGTCTGCGAGAGAGTATCCAGTTACCTTGAAAGCGAAATCGATCGCGGCACGTTTCCTGGTGCGCAATACGCCATAGCGGACGGCGGAGAGATCGTCGCCGAGGGTGCGCTCGGCAACGCGGTAGTCCAACCCGAACGAATTCCGGTCACGTTGAGCACGATCTTTGATCTCGCTTCGCTGACAAAACCTCTGGTAACGTCTCTGATTTCGGTGATCCTTGCTGAACGCGGCGAACTGGACCTGAACGCGCCTGCTTCGCTGTACGTGAAGGAACTCGGCGACCGAGAAGACAAGCGCTCGATAACCGTCACACAACTGCTCACTCATACGTCGGGATTTCAGCGATGGCTTCCGTTCTATCGCGAATTGTCTGATCCCGGTGAACTGCCGGGTGCCATTTCGGCTTCCGAGTTGCTTCCGTCTTCTAATGGGCTGCGGCCGGCCGTTTACAGCGATTTGAACTACATCCTGCTAGGCTTGCTGCTCGAGCGCATTTCAAGCAAGCCTTTGGACGAGTTGGCTCGCCAGGAGATTTTTTCGCCGCTGAGACTCGCACGTACGATGTTCAATCCTCCCGCGAAACTGAAGAGAGAGATCGCGGCGACCGCAGAAGAGACTGCGGTGATCTGGGGTGTAGCGCACGACGCCAACGCAAGATTCAGCCGGGGAGTATCGGGGCACGCTGGGCTGTTTTCGACGGCTCGGGAGGTGTTTCGCCTGGCGAGTCAGTACCTGCCCGGAAGCAAACTGCTCAGCAACTTGTCGCTGGGACTATTCACTGAGAATTTGACTTTGGTTGGAGATACTCAGCGTTCGATGGCATGGGTTTTAGCTTCTACACCAGATTGCGCGGCGGGTCCGTCGCTGCCGCAATATGCGATCGGTCACAACGGGTTCACCGGAACCAGCGTTTGGATCGACCCTCGAAAGAAACGGATTCTTGTTCTGCTGACAAACCGGTTACATCCAAAGCAGACCGAAATTGACATGAAGCCGGTACGTCAGCGGTTCAATTCACTGGCTATCGAAGAACTGGACAGAGACAAATGAGCGACAGCCCCACCGTCCTCCCGACTCTGAATCGGTACATTGGGACTCAATCCCCGGAGACCCTGCCACTCATTTATCTGGTGGGTCGCGATCGACGGTTCACCTGGCTGATCACTGTTTCGATGGCCCTTCACATTTTGTTTTTTGCAATTATTTTGAGATTGGACTGGCTGGCGTTCAGGCGTATTGAAGCGGAATCGCGAACAGGTTCTTCCGCGCCGCTGGTCAAGCTCACAGAGCTCGCCGCACCTCCGGACCGATATGCGCTGCGAAACAGACCGGAGCCAATAGAGCGGACTGATATACACCATCTGCAGTTCGATCCCAACAACACAAACGATCAGCAGTTGCTTTCGCGCTCTCCCCGACCTTCCGAGCAGCGAGGGAACGGCGGCAGGCTGCCGTCACCGAATCAACTTGAAAGAAGGCTGCAAGCCAACGCCGTGGCTTCAAAGGGAGACGACAACCTAAGTACGGCAACAAGGCCGCGAACCGTTCAGCCGCCGGTTACTTCACAGGTTCAGGCGGACCGCGCGCCCGGGAACACTCCCGCGCCAGCCGAAGTACCCGCGTCGCGCGCGGCTGCTTCGAACTCCGCCGCGGCGCCGAGCCCGCCGGGCACCGCAAAAGAACCCTCCGAGGGCACACGACGCGGCACAGGGTCCGAGTCCAGTGCGCTTGGAATGACTTCAGCGCAGGGTCAGTACATAGCTTACGTGCGTGCCAAGATAATTCGGATCAACGAAGAGAACATGCCGCGCAAGTGGATCGAGGACGTGTTGTCGAACAAAGTGTCGGCGTCATTCGGTCTTGTCGTCGAGCGGAGCGGCCGCGTTTCGAAGCTTTGGCTGATCCGAACGAGCGGCTACGCTTTGCTTGACGGCAGGGCGCGCGAAGCTATACTTCTTGCCAGCCCCTTTGAGGGCTACCCCCAGACTGCAGGCGATTCACTCCAGTTCACGGTTATCGTTTATTACACACCGCTGGATCGGTAGGTCGAGAGAAGTACCTATGCAGCATCAACTGACGCGCCGGGCAGCAGCGCTGATGACGGCTCTGGTGTTCACTTTGGGAGGAGCCGTTCGCGCACAACATTTCGCTCAAACTTCTACACCGGAAGTCAATCGGCAACGCGGCACCGATTCTCCCGATCCCGACAATGGGCCTGGCATCAGAGTCGCGTTGATGACCGATATCGCTAGCGTGACCCTTTCCTGTTCTTCCGGTCTGAAGTTGAGAAGCCGCAGCGACTCTGCGGTTGCAAGACCGCCGGACGACGAAGACAACTCCGCTCCGCAACAGGTCAGGGTGGAGGTTCGCCAGATCGCCAGGCCAAAGGATGCCGCGAGAAGTCCGGCATTAGAAAAGGGACAGGCTCGCAAGCCACCGAGCATAGTTGCCGTAGAATCGGGCACGGTAGTCGCGAGTGATCCGGCGAGCTTGATTGCCGAACCTTCGAGCGATCTCGCGGATCACAGAGGCAAGGACGCAGAGACTCACACGGACCGAGAGAAGGGGCGAAGCGGCGACGGAGCGAAGGGGCGACGCGGAGACCCAGAAACGCCAGGGCGGAAGAAAGACGGGGCAAACCCAGGTCAAAACCTCGCAACCAACTCCTCCCTCGCAGCTTCATCGTCTCCCGTTCGCCCCATCAGCACTTCGCCTGTGCTTTTCTCAGCATCTCCACCTCCCAGCGTCACTCCTTTCATTCGAGTAGGTGGCAAACCTTATCGCGGAGCCATCGAGGTGGCAATCAACAGTTCGGGCCGCATTAACGTTATCAATGAGGTCTCGGTCGAAGACTATCTTCGCGGAGTTCTTCCGATGGAGCTCTCGCCGATCGGGTATCCTGAGATTGAAGCCTTGAAGGCCCAGGCAGTAGCCGCGCGTTCTTATGCGCTTTACCACAGAGGCGATCACGACGTAGACGGCTACGACCTTCGCGACGATGCCCGGTCGCAAGTCTACGGCGGAGTCACCGCCGAACACGAGTTAAGCGATCGAGCCATAGACGAAACTAGAGGGCTTGTCGCCGCGTCAAAGACTGCCGATAACCGTTGGACGCCAATCGATGCGATGTACACGGCTAATTGCGGCGGACATACCGAGAACAACGAAGACGTCTTTGGGGGAACAGCTCGAGCCTATCTGCGCGGGGTCGCATGCCAGGCGGACGAGACTGCGGTCGCATCGCGGGAAATCGTGAGCTCGCGGGCCTCGACCCCGATTGCTGGAGCGGACGGCAGATCCATCGCTCGCGAAGTTGCCTTGCTACAGGTGCTGGGCGTTCCGATCGGTCGCGTAACGCTCAGGTATCTCGCCTCGCCGCTGGCTGAGACGGAGTACGCAGCATGGATTGGTCACATGGCTCGGCTCTCCAGACAAAGATCTCCGCAGACCTTGCATGACCCAATCAGGATGGATGGCTTCTGCGAAGCTGCGGTGGCGGCGATCTATGGTTACGGAAGAGCATCGGTGCTGATAACTCCGGCCGATGCCGCTTACATACTCGAAGGTCTTGAGCGCGATGTGGGCACTCGGACTCGAAGCACGAGCCAGCAACGGTGCAGCGTAGCTTTCCTGCTGAAGACCGGCGCGCTCAAATTGCCGGCCGATGCTGTCCTTTACCTCGACGGCTCGATCACTCGGGCAACAGCAATTGAGACACTGGCGCGCGCGTTCATGAACCGCTTCAGGAGCTCAGTCGCATCGACATCTTCACAGGCCGCTTCTCAGTCTGGAGCGAAGGCTGACTCGAAGCCTGATTCCAAAGCTGACTCGACTGCGAACGCAAGACGCGAAGGGGTGCCTCGCAGTTCGGACGCCACCGTTGCAACGAGGTCTGCGGCTGAGATAGGCGAAGACGCAAACCTCACGCTTGATACCGCCGATGGCATCAGTGAAGGAAGACTCCTGGTTGCGTCGCGCCGCCGCGTCGACGGACTCGAAGCTCGAAACTCCTCGGGCCATTATGTAAAAGTCGAAAGCGATTCGTCTCGCGTCAGCGGGAAAGATCGAGCTCAATCGTCAAACGCTCCGTCAAAAGACGTCCCGTTCGACAGGCCATCCTCATCGAAGCAAAGCGCGCAGCCGACCTTGAAATCGCCCAATGCCGGCCCGCGCGAGATCAGGCCCGGGTTGGAGGTCGAACCGGACGCCTGGCTGTTTCGTGATATCGCCGGCGAGAGTTATCAGGTCACCAGTATCACTTTGATCGGAGGCGAGTCGCTCGTCTATCATCTCGACGCCCGAGGCCGCGTAGACTTTCTCGAGTCGGGGATGAGCGAGCGCAGCGCTGCGGCCGACCGTTATTCCCGAGTCGCGGCATGGCAACATCGACTTCCTGCAGCCGAGCTTACCAAAAGGCTCTCTTCGCGTGGCAGGCTCGGAGATCCCATTCGCTTGGTGCCGGTGAGTTTCAGCGGTTCTGGTCGGGTCACTGCATTGGAGATCGAGGGTCGTGACGGCAATTTGACGCTGCGCGGCGGCCAGATCAAAAGCGTGCTGGGCCTTCGAGAGAACATGTTTGTTGTTGATCCGGAGAAGGATGAGACGGGACGAGTGATTGCGTTTGTGTTCACCGGTAGGGGTTGGGGTCATGGAGTGGGAATGTGCCAGACCGGCGCATACGGGCTCGCGCGCGAAGGCTACAGCTACGTGGCGATATTGCAGACCTACTACACCGGGATAAAGGTGCAGAAGCTATATTGAGAAGATGATACGACCCTTCGACCTCACGAGGCAGAAACGAACCACAATTCTGGTAGCCTTTGTTTTTTCGGCAGCGATCGGGCCGTTGGACTTGCTGTGGAAAGACGGCACTCTCCAATCGCACCTCGTCAGCTTCCTGGACCTGCTGGTTACCTGCGTGCTGATTCATATCTGGTGCTACTACGATAGCCTTGATCGCAGCGAGTCGCTGCAGAAGTGGTTCAGATGGGTCGTCTTTGTTCTAGGTCCGATTGCGCTCTTGATTTATCTGTTCCGAACGCGTGGACCAAGACGAGGGCTGGTGGCCACCGTGCGCGCGGTCGGGCTGTTTGCAGCATTCTTTCTTACGATGATCGTTTCAGGCGAGGCCGTAACCGGACTGCTTGGCATCGGTGTCCCGGACTTTGCAACAATGTTCGTTAAGGCTTCGTTGCGAACTCACATTCTCAACATATAGCCTGGAGCGGCGGTTATTTTTCGATGAATCTTTCCAACTTGATCTCGCAGTAAACCTGTCCTGCTGTTAATCTACTCGATCATCTTTGGCACGCTGCAACAAAGGGGTAATCGATAAACCAGATCGATGACCAGAACGCGCACAATCATAGCGCTTGCAGTCGTTGTGTTGCTGGCCGGAGGCTTCTTCCTTCTGCGCGCATCGAGCACCAGCTTCGCGCCGATTCAACCGGTACAGTTTGATCACTGGCAGCACGTCTCGAGCACTGAAGGCCCGACGCTCGAATGCGGCTTCTGTCACGAGCACGCAGACAAGAACGCACACGCGACGGTACCAAACGTCGAATTATGCATGGTCTGCCATTCCTCGATCAAAACCGAGAGCGCAGAGGTTCAGAAGTTGGCGGCTTTTGCGGAACGGAGCGAACAACCTCCGTGGCGGCGAGTCTACTGGTTTGAACAGGACGCCGACGTTTTTTTCACTCACAAGCCCCATCTTCGGGCTGGAATTGAGTGCTCGAGCTGCCACGGCGAAGTGGGCCAGGCGCATCGAGTGCGGCGCGAAGTTGATCAAACGATGGGCTGGTGCATCGATTGCCATCGCTCACGCAACGCGAGCGTTGATTGTTATACGTGTCATCGATAAGTATCGGTTTCGGGTTTCTGGTTTCGGGTTTCTGGTTCGTTTGAGCTGGATCTCGTGTTGATTAAGGACGTCATAAGATAAACGAACCAGAAACTAGAAACCAGGGAACCAGAAACCAACATTCGCTTATGAAACGACGCGAATTCATCATTCTTAGTGGAGTCGGCGCAACGGGTGCTTCGTTGCTGACGGCTTGCGGTCACCCCGAAGAGAAGCTGATTCCCGTCTTAATCCCCGATGACGAGTTCGTGCCTGGCGTCGATTATTGGAAAGCATCTACTTGCCGCCTCTGTTCAGCAGGGTGCGGCATAGTTGTTCGAACCCGCGAGCACCGCGCGAACAAAATTGAAGGCAATCCGTTTCACCCGGTGAATCGCGGCACACTTTGCGCGCGAGGTCAGGCCGGCCTCGAACTTCTCTACAACCCCGATCGAATCACAAAACCTCTCAAGCGGGCGGGCGAACGCGGTGAAGGCAAGTGGCAGGAAGTAAGCTGGGATCAGGCGCTGTCCGAGCTGACCACAAGACTCCGCGACATCAAGGCAAAGGGTAGCGCGGACAAAGTAGCGCTAGCAGTCGACACGACTGGCGGAGTCACAGGTCTCGCGTCCGAGTTGTTTATGTCAGCGTATGGTTCTCCGCTGTTGATCGCAGAGGACGTCCTTGATCACGCCTGGGCTCAACTGGGACACAGTGAGTCGCAACCGCAGGGTCCTTCACGAATGCCGGTCTTCGACATTGCAAACTGCAGGTACCTACTCTCGTTTGGCGCACGCTTTCTCGAGAGCTGGGTTTCGCCGGTGCTTTATTCGCGCGCGTACGCAGAGTTCAGGAGGGCTACAAACAAACCTCGAGGCAAATTCGTGCAGATCGAGCCGCGCATGTCGATGACCGGCGCGAACGCAGACGAATGGATTCCTGCGCGTGCGGGATCTCACCGTCTTATTGCGTGGGCAATTGCTCAGGTCATCGTGCGCGAAAAACTGGTCAGCAATGTGCCGCCGCTGCCTCAGGGCTTCCCTGAGGATGGCAGCCACGGGACAACACCGGGCGACGTGGCGAGTTTCCTTGAGCGCTACGCCCCCGAAGGTATCGCCGAGAGCTCCGGGATTGAACCTGACCAGATAATTCGGATCGCAAGAGAGTTTGCGGGATCGGGAGCTTCGCTCGCAGTCGGCGACGGCCTGATCCTGACCGGCCCAAACAAACAAACTGCAGACTGGTTCGATCAAAAGCTGGCCATCAACTATTTGAATACGCTCGCAGGCAATCTCGAAAAACCGGGGGGCCTCTCGTTTCGGAATCGAGCGGCAGATCCCTTTCAGCTCCTTCGAACTTCCTCCGCGATCAATTGGCAGCCTTTGCCACGATCACAGATGTCAGGACCGCTCGAAGCACTTCTACTGGCAGGATCAAATCCGGTATACCAGGCGCCGCAGCTCAAGCCGCTGATCGCAAGTGTACCGTTCATCGCTGCATGCACCGCGTTCCTGGACGAGAGTGCCAGCCTGGCCGACCTGATCCTACCCGTAGACTCTTATCTCGAAAGCTGGGACCTGTTGCCAGTCGCCTCAGCGGGAGACGCCGTCGCATCAATCGGCCGCCCGGTAGTTAAGCGAGCATATGACACAAAGAGCGCTGCTGAGATCCTCCTGGTCTTAGCTCGCGAATTCGGCTCCAGTGTGGAGACCTCTCCTGAATTGCTGATAAAAAGCGTCGCCGAGCGGATCAGCGGTAAACACGATTCACAGGACTGGTGGGACACAACTCTCGAGCGCGGAGTGTTAACAACAACCGGCTCGGCGTCGCCTACCGAGCAGGAGCGGGCAGCACCAATCGCATTGTCGGAAAGGTCGTCTGCGGGAACTTCTGCGACTGTGCGAGCACTGTCGGGCATGATCGAGTTTGCCCGCGATTCCCAGCACGGAGAGGGCTACGACGTGACGTTGATAGCTTATGAGCCGGGTGCACTTGGCTCGGGACAACCGGCGATTTTGCCAACGCTCCAGGAGCTGCCTGATCCGATGACGTCGGTGATGTGGGGAAGCTGGGTAGAGATAAATCCGAGAACTGCCGAGTCGCTGGGTATCAAAGACGGCGATGTGTTGGAAGTTCGGACTGCCAACGGTGCGGTTACAGCACCGGCGTTGATTTATCCGGGTATCAGGCCCGATACGATTGCGATGCCTTACGGACAGGGGCACGGACAATACGGGCGTTACGCGTCGCGGCGCGGAGTAAATGTCTGCGAATTGATTCCGCGCAATGTGAATCCGTTTGGGGAGACGCTGGCAGTGCCCGCGAGAGTGACCAGAGTCGGGAGTGGCGGTCAGTTGATTCGATTCGGCACTGAGTTGATGGAGCACATGGAATCGAGGAGATAGTTGTTCGGTTTCTGGTTTCTTGTTTCTGGTTGTTGTGATGTCGGTTTGAATTCTTCCGGTACACACAATAAGAACCAGAAATCAGAAACCAGGAACTAGAAACCAGAAACCCAAACATGTCGACAAACAAACCTCAATGGGGAATGGTGATCGATCTGGATCGGTGCACCGGTTGCGAAGCATGCGTAGTCGCTTGCCGCGTTGAAAACAACATTCCCACTGTAGGCCCTGACCAGGCGTCTCGCGGCAGATCGATCAACTGGATTCGCATCGAGCGCTACTTCGAAGGCGAGTTCCCTGACGTGAAGGTAAAGTTCCGCCCGGTGCTTTGCCAGCATTGCGAGCAAGCACCCTGCGAGCCCGTGTGTCCCGTCTATGCCACCTATCACACCGAAGAGGGCCTCAACGCCCAGGTCTACAACCGTTGCGTGGGCACTCGGTATTGCGCAAACAACTGCCCGTACACCGTTCGCTTTTTCAATTTTTACGATCCACATAGGGACGCGCCGCTGGATCAGGCACTCAATCCGGAAGTATCAACTCGTACCCGCGGCGTGATGGAAAAATGCACCTTCTGCATTCAACGTATTCGCAAAGGCGAAGAGAAAGCTAAGGACGAAGGTCGTCCGGTGCGCGACGGCGATGTGGTCCCCGCGTGCGTCCAGACTTGTCCCACGCACGCAATGTACTTCGGCAATCTCGCCGATCCTTCCAGCGAGGTCTCTCGCCTGTCTAAGAGCAATCGCGGCGAACGCCTGCTTGAAGATCTGGGCACAAGACCTCGGGTGATCTATTTGAAGAAGGGCGATTGAACTGACAATGGAGCGAGCGCAAGGCGGCGACATCGACACCCAACTTCTTGAGCCGGTGCTGAAGACTGGATGGCCGTGGTTTGTCACCGTGTTCATAGCCGGCCTGGTCTTCCTGGGCGCCATCGGGGCATTCGGTTATCAGCTCTACTGGGGACTGGGTGTGTGGGGCATCAAGAGACCCGTATTCTGGGCGTTTGACATAACCAATTTCGTATTCTGGATCGGCATCTCTCACGCCGGCACGCTGATCTCCGCGATACTCCGTGTAACCGGCGCCGAATGGCGACGACCGGTCACCCGCTGCGCCGAAGCGATCACCGTATTCGCGCTGATGATCGGCGCGCTGTTTCCCATAATCCACCTCGGGAAGCCGTGGCTCTTTTACTGGCTGATTCCGTACCCGAATGTGCGGGGACTGTGGCCAAACTTTCGATCGCCGCTTGCTTGGGATTTCTTCGCCATCAACACGTACTTGCTCGGCTCAATCATTTACTTGTACCTTCCGCTGATCCCGGATCTGGCTCTCCTGCGCGACAAGTCGAGGGGCAAGCGAAGGAGAGGCGTTTACGCATTGTTGAGTCTGGGATGGCGGGGCACGGAGCTTCAATGGGATCGGCTGGAGCGTGCGGTGAGAGTAATGGCTGTGATCATTATTCCGGTGGCGGTATCAGTCCATACGATCGTGTCGTGGGATTTTGCGATGGCGATCAGGCCTATGTGGCACTCGACGATCTTCGGACCTTATTTCGTTGCGGGCGCAATATTCTCGGGCATCGCAGCGCTGATCCTCGCGATGGCGGTGATCAGGCGGGTGTTTCATTTGGAGGGCTATCTGCGGCCAGTGCATTTCAACAATCTCGGACTGTTGCTGGTGACGATGAGTTTGATCTGGTTCTACTTCACTTTCGCTGAATACCTCACGACCTGGTACGGCAATCAACCGGAAGAGATGGCAGTATTCCTGTCGAAGGTGACCGGATCATATGCTCCGCTTTTCTGGACGATGGTCGCCGGATGTTTTTTGATTCCGGTCCCGATACTCGCGTTCAAGCGGAGCATAAAAGCGACGGTCATTGCCTCGGTAGCTGTCGTAGTTGGAATGTACATCGAACGATTCTTGATCATCGTCCCGACGCTTTCACATCCCAGACTCTCTTACAACTGGTCGACTTACAGTCCGACATGGGTTGAAGTGATGCTGACCATCGGTCCCTTTGCATATTTCGTGATCTTGTATGCGGTGTTCGTAAAGCTGTTCCCGATCATTGCCGTATGGGAATACAAGGAAGGCCTTCGGCTCGAAGGGCGTAATCTCGAAATTGGTTCGAGCGCCGCTGCAACAGCGGACTGATTCCCGAGCTCAGGACCGTTTCAACAATGAGTAAAACTGAGAAGAATCCCGAATCGATAGGCACGCGGCTTAAGACTGCAGAAGAAGCTACGCGCGCAGTGGAGGAGTTGTTGAGGCAAGGGGTCCCACGCGATTGTATAGAGGTACAGTCCTCAGAGCCGATCCACTTTTCCGGAGCTGCCGCAGCGTCGCATAAGAAGAGCTGGATCTGGTTGTTCGGAATAGCAGGTGGAATCGTGGGCGCTCTAGCAGCGGTGCTGCTGACGGTTTGGACTTCGCGGCGGGTTAATCTGGTCACTGGAGGGATGCCTATCGCTTCTCCGTGGCCGTTGGGGGTCATCGTGTTTGAGATGACCGCTCTCGGGGCAATTCTTTTTTCAGTGGTGCGAATGATTTTTGAGGCGCGCCTTGGCCGGCGCCGGTCCGATGACGATGAGGCGGCCCTCGCCGAAGG
Source organism: Blastocatellia bacterium (assembly GCA_035315885.1). Lineage (GTDB taxonomy): Bacteria > Acidobacteriota > Blastocatellia > UBA7656 > UBA7656 > DATFXM01. The sequence goes on along the minus strand of DATFXM010000110.1, from coordinate 3,839 downwards.
AGATATCGTCGTAAGAAGGGTTTAGGGTCCGTGCCTCCGGCCCAGTTTAGGGTTTCGGGTTCGTCTCGCCTGCGCTCGAGTGCTGGCCTTTTTGCGAATGTGATTCACTTCGCGACGAGTCAACCTTGAACGGCAAGAACCACGTGGCAAAACGAACCCTAAACCCGAAACTCTAAACTGAGCCGAAGGCCCGCCCCTTGTAACCAAACGGCTCCGGGCGGCGTTTTATGTGATTGTTCGCTCGCATGCGATGAGCCAATACGCCGATAAACTCTGCGTTGCCACGCTCCAGCCTAAGGAACTCAGCGATGAACAACTCATCGCGGAGATTCTTGCGGGCGACAGCTCACAGTTCGAAAGAATCTTTATTCGTCACAGGCCCCGAGTCACGCGCGTTGCCGCGCGATTCTTTGACCGCCCAGACAGGATTGAAGAGATCGTCCAGGAAGTTTTCGCAAAGGCGTTCTTTGCGCTCGCTGACTACTCGGAAGACCGCGGAGCCTCGTTCGGTGCATGGCTCTCCCGGATCGCCATCAATACCTGCTACGACGAACTGCGGCGAACGCGGAGGCGACCTGAAGGCTACGCCGCCGCACTAACCGAAGACGAGTCTGTAGCGCTCGTACGCCTACTGAGACCAAAGCAGGCCGATGCCGAATCCGCTCTCATCTCCAGAGACCTCGCCCACAAGCTGCTCTCGAAACTCACCGCCGACGATCGGATTGTACTTACGCTTCTGGATTGCGAGGAAATGTCAGTGTCTGAAATTGCCAAGTCGCTCGGGTGGGGCATATCCAAGGTGAAGGTTCGCGCGCATCGCGCGCGTGCTGCTCTCCGCCGAGTCCTGAGCGAATTCATGTGAGGTGTTGAGATGTTGTTTCGAAAAAGGGATCAGCAACTGATCGAGAGGCTCGACCAACTGGGCCGACGCGTAACCGCCTCGACGCGGATGCCGGACGATCAGGTCGAAGCGCTCGCGTCGAGCATTACCTATGCAAACGTCCGCGGCAGAATCGCCGCGACTACGCGCACCGATCAGATAGATCTGCGCAGCGCGGTGCTTCTCTCGGCGCGACGAGCGATACCGGCGATGGGTGCAGTCGCATTGCTGGTGCTTGCGTGGTACGGCGCCTCAAGTAATGAGGTATCGGCGCCGTCTCTTGCGGTAGCTATAACCGGGGCTGGGGGAATCGGCACGCAGCGCGTGAAGAGCGGTGGGACCTGTGCCATCTCTACAAGCGATCAATGCTCGGTTTCCACCGAGGACGTACTGGCAACTTTGGTTAAGGAGAACCCGAGATGAAGTCTCAGAACAGAATGTTATTAAAGGCGTGGGGTGCGCTTGCGATTGTATTTGCGCTTGGTTGCGTGAGTGGTTTTGCGCTCAGCGGGGTTCTGAGCTCGCGGGCGGCGGTCAAGCAGGCGACAAGTCTGCGGGATCCGGATGCTTATTTCGAAGCGCTTCGTAGTGAGCTCATCCTCAGCCCGGAGCAGTCCTCGCGCGTAAGATCGATTCTGGAAGAGACGAGGGCCGAATACCGAAACATTTGTGCGGAGACTCGGCCTCGGTACGACATGCTTCGTCAGCAGGCGCGAAGCCGGATGCGCGACTTGTTGAATGAGGGACAACAGCAGAAGTTTGATTCGATTGTTTTGCAGGAAGATTGTTCGACCTGTCCTGACAAAAGGTGAAGTTCTGAGTTCTGGGTTTTGAGTTCTGAGTTCTGAGTTTTGAGTTCTGAGTTCTGAGTTCTGAGTTCTGAGTTCTGAGTTCTGAGTTTCAACCCCGAAGGGGTTGCGTCGTCTAGCCCAGGGTTGCCGTCTGCGGCTACCCTGGGAAAGTCCACGGCGATTCGGCAACCCTGAAGGGGTTGCGATAGGGTTGGTGAAACGCGCATTTGCAGGATGCGGACGCAACCCCTTCAGGGTTGAGGATACATTGTGTGCTTTTCCCAGGGCAGCCGCGATCGGCAACCCTGAGGGGGTTGCGATAGGGTTGGTGAAACGCGCATTTGCAGGATGCGGACGCAACCCCTTCAGGGTTGAGGATATATTGTGTGCTTTTCCCAGGGTAGCCGCGATCGGCTACCCTGGGAAAGTCCACGGCGATTCGGCAACCCTGAAGGGGTTGCGATGGGGTTGGTGAAACGCGCATTTGCAGGATGCGGACGCAACCCCTTCAGGGTTGAGGATATATTGTGTGCTTTTCCCAGGGTAGCCGCGATCGGCAGCCCTGGGAAAGCCCACGGCGATTCGGCAACCCTGAAGGGGTTGCGATAGGGTTGGTGAAACGCGCATTTGCAGGATGCGGACGCAACCCCTTCAGGGTTGAGGATACATTGTGTGCTTTCCCAGGGTAGCCGCGATCGGCAACCCTGAAGGGTTGCGATAGGGTTGGTGAAACGCGCATTTGCGGGATGCGGACGCAACCCCTTCGGGGCTGGATCTCAGGACTCAGAAAACAACCCTTCCTTGATAACCGTCTTCGAATCAAACGCAGAGAAGTTAGTAAGAAGTCGAACGCTGATTGACGCAAGGCGCGAGTCTGCGGGTCCCGCTCGAAGCCTTACCTCGCGCGCCGCACCGCTCACCGTCTTTGAGTCGACGCTGCGTGTGCCGTCGTTGTTCACCGCTTCGATTGCTGCGGTGAAGCGATGGATCGCCACGCTGCGAGGGGCACTGGCGGCCCATCGTAATTCAACGCATTGCCGATCCTGCACGCACCTGCTCAGCTTCGCGCCGGTAATGAAAACTTGCGGCTGAGTCGAGCTGGACGAGCCGGTCACCTCGCGGCTACCTTCTTCTTCAGACGACGTGACCTCCTGAGTCACAGTCAACGTCGACGAAACCCTGAACCTAGCTCGGATGACCGCCTTATAGTCCTTGAGCGACCCGCTCGACGATTGACGGGGATGACTGGGAATCTGAAAAATCATCGACCTGGACGATGACTTAAGCTGATCAGAACGCGACGTACTTCTAGACCCGTCGCCGTAGTGAACTTCCAGGAGCACATCGAAGCTTTCAATGATTGTTAGCTTGGGAACCTGAGCGGTCCACCTGATCTGAATGTCAGAAAAGGACGCTCTCTCTGGCGAGGTCGCCGCCCTGACGTGAGTGATCTGAAGGTCGGGCGCGGTAGCCTCGACGATCGCGGAAGGGCGCGCCTCAACCGCCGGCACACTGCTCCGACCCCAGACGATTGCAAGCGCAATCAGCATAATCTCCAATGTCCTCGAGTGCCGTTCAAGGCTGCGCCTGCGCCAACATCGGGCCCCTTTGAACGCGGCGGAGCCGCGAAACCGATCCGGCTCACACGAATCCGTCTGCTCGTCTGTTTGTTTGATCGTTTGTTTGACCGTTTTCAAGTAATCGTCCAGAGTCTTGTAGTCGCGGAGTGCCAGTCTTATAATGACCCGGCGCTGGGCCGCCTTAAGTTGTCCCTTTCGTGCGACCCAACACCGGTTGCTCTCCACATAGCGGACCCTAAGCGAAGGTTTGGATTAAAGTCTTTAACGAGCTTTAAAAAACTTCTAAAGAGCCCTTTTCCGGTTGTTATGTCGCTCCAAATCCGAGAATTTTATGAGTTCGGCGTGTTTCGGCTGGACCCGGTTGGCAGACGCCTCCTTCGAGGCGACGGCGCGGTTCAGCTTGCGCCGAAGGCCTTCGAAGCACTCATGGTGCTCGTCGAAGGACGGGGCAGGGTTCTAGATCGCGCCGAACTGATACGGCGGTTGTGGCCCGAGGGCGAAGCCGGCGATGCAAACCTCGCGGTCACCATATCACAGCTCAGAAAAACTCTCGGGGGAAGGCCTGACGGAGGGCTGTACATTGAAACA
>DATFXM010000109.1:0-8528 GCA_035315885.1 Blastocatellia bacterium | reverse complement strand
GATGACCAGATCCGTGGGCCTGCTAACCTGAGTGGTGACAGTGATTTGCGGAAGTATCCACGAGCCGACAACCGAACGGTCGAGATTAATTGAGACCTCGCCGAGAAGTGTCGCTCTATTCCGACTTTCAGAAGAACCATTCCACGAACGCTACTTCCTTCTGATCAACTCTACGATGACATGGTCTTGGTGCCGGTTTGTCAGGGCGAAGAGAATTGCAAACACGCACCAGAACGCTTTCGGATTGCGATTCAACTGACCGCGGTATATAGTCGCGGGCGGAAGCACAGCGTCATCATTAACACTCTCCGCCGGCGCCCTAGTATTAAAGAAAGGTTGCCGCGCCTAATCGCAAACTCCTCGAAGCAGACGCGACGACCCTACCGGCAAACCAGCATGATTCTTACGAAACGTTTTTGTCGGCTGTGCGATCAGAAAGAGAGGGGAACCTTATGGTCCCTGTGGATTTAACCAAACTGACCGCGTTGATGACGCACACCATTGGAAACCGGAAGTCATAGTTGGGTTAATTGGTGGACTGTAGCCATGAATGATTCTTCAGCTAGCTGGTGAACGCCTGCTCATGACTCACGCTAAAAGTAATCAACGGCGTCGCCCTATGATGACTGTTAAAGGAGAATAATTACAGTTGCCCTTGGAGGCTGACGCTTCGGCAGTGAAAACAGAGATGAGCCATTAATTGGAAACTGAAAGGTCAAATTGGACAGGCCAAGAAATTACTTTTTCAACTTCTAAGGAGGTAACGTATGCGCGCAGCGCTGGTAGTGTCATTCTGCTTGGCTGTCCTCGGATGGCAAGCTTGGAAACCAGAGATTCCCCGGGTTTGGGACGATGAAGCGGTACATGAACTAACACTTCCGCTGGTCGGACTGGATAGACCTGCGGAGCACGTTTCAGCGGACTACTACTATCGGATACCCGTGACGCGGATCCCGAAGACTTATCCCGTTTACGCGCCGCGCCGCGAACCAGCCGACTATCTGGAGTGGCTGAAACAGCAGGAGCCGGAGGACGCGATTGACTTTCGCACGCTCAAGTCGAAAGAAGATTGGATCCAGGCTGGCCAGCTCGTCTTCGATGCTCCATTCAGAGCTACACTGTCTATCGCGCCGACTGCCGAACAGTGGCGTGAGTTCAATGGCTCGCGCCTGTACCCGCGTCCGGCAAAGGACGGTACCTACCCATGGGTGCGTTACTACGTGGTTAAGAAAGGCGATGTTCGCGGCTTCTTCACGGAATGTGGTAGTTGCCATAGCAGAGTGCTGGAGGACGGAACCCTTGTTCCAGGGGCCCAGGGCAATATGAACGAAAATGTGTTTCACACATCTACCCTCCGTGGCGGCCCCTTCAGTGTTAGTCTCGCTCAGTGGCTCAAAGAGCGGAAGAGAAGTTACAGCGCGCCGTGGTTGACGCCCAATCCTGCCGACGATTACGAAGGCCTGTCACTCGCTCAGGCGGTCCAGGTGGAGCAGTCAATTCCTCCCGGAACCATGTTTCGGGCGGGAACCAGCCATTTCTATCCGCCGAAGATGCCTAGTCTGATCGGCGTCGCTGAGCGCAAATACCTGGACGCTACCGGGCTTGTCCGGCACCGGTCAATTGGCGACTTGATGCGCTATGCTACGCTGATCGATGTCGCAGAGAATCTGACTAACTTCGATGGATTCCGGCCAGCGGGTGAATTGCCGCCGCCAGAGAGTCTCGGCCGGTACAGTGACGAGGCGCTCTATGCCCTTGCTCTTTACGTCTACTCGCTCCAGCCACCGCCCAACCCCAACAAGGCGAACTCGCAAACCGGATACGGCGAACAGGTTTTCAAGCGGGAGAGTTGCGGTGTGTGTCACAGCCCGCCGCATTACACCAACAACATGCTGATGCCCGCGGATGGTTTCAATGTGCCGGAACAACACCAAAGGAAGTTCGCTATTCTGCCGCTCTCGGTGGGCACCGATACCCGCTTGACGCTGCGATCCAGAAAGGGGACTGGCTACTATCGTGTGCCATCGCTCAAAGGAGTCTGGTATCGCGGATCATTCGAGCACAACGGCTCGGTGCTGACGCTCGAAGATTGGTTCGATCCAAAACGCCTGCGCGCTGACTACGTGCCGACGGGGTTCAAGGCTTACGGAGTGAAGACGCGGGCGGTAAAGGGGCACGAATTCGGATTGAAGCTTTCGGCGGAGGACAAGAAGTCGCTGATCGCTTTCCTCAACACACTTTAGATCGAGTTATCGTGCGTGCTTCTGCCTCGCTTTGTTCCCTGAACTCCTGCCGCGTCGACAGCACTCGCCCGAACCCACCGATTGACAATGCTCTCGATTAATTGTAAATAGACTCGGCTCGTTTGGTTCGCAGTTCCCAATATACGAAAGCGGGATTCGATCATGTACGCAAGCGCGTTCGGACTTTTGAAATGTTGCGTTGTTGCGCTGGCACTCGCCGCGATGACCTTAACTTCAGCCCAATCCCATCAGGACCCTGACAAAGTTGACTTCCGCCGCGATGTCCAGCCGCTGTTAAAGCAGTATTGTGTCGGCTGTCACGGACCTGCGCAGCAGATGAACGCGTTTCGACTCGACCGCCGTCGCGACGCGATGAGGGGTGGGACGATCCCGGTGATCGCCCCAGGCAACAGTCAGGGCAGTAGGTTCTACCTAAAGCTCATCGGTGACCAGTACGGTCCGCAGATGCCGCCGACCGGGGCGCTTCGACCAGACCAGATCACCGTGCTGAAAGCCTGGATCGATCAAGGAGCGGAGTGGCCCGACGAAGCATCAGGTGAAGAACCGGCGCCGCCTACCGATCCGAAGGCGATTCCGATCATGAAGGCGCTGCGCAACGGCGATAAGCTAACCTTCAGGAGGCTGGCGCGGCAGGCTCCGAACTCCGGCAATATGCGCGGGCTGGGCGGCACTACGCCGCTTATGCAAGCCGTGCTGTACGGAGACGCAGAATCGGTTCGCCTGCTGTTGAAAGGTGGCGCAGATCCGAACGTGCGAAATGAAGCGGGAGCGACGCCCCTGATGTGGGCGGTAAGCGATCTCGAAAAAACCCGGCTCCTGTTGGATCGAGGTGCCGATGTCAACGCTCGCTCCGAAGACAGTCGCACGGCGCTTTTGATCGCGGCCGGTCGGTTTGGTTCTCAGGAGGTTGTGAGGCTACTCCTCGATCGGGGCGCGGACATCAACGCGAAATCACCGGGTCTTGGTGGAGACATGACCGCGGTTACCGAAGCATCCCGACTCGGCGACGAAGCTCTTCTTCGCCTGCTTATAGAGCGAGGTGCGGACATGAAAGCGGCCGGTCCCGGCCCGCTCGCTTATGGCCAGTATGCAAAGTGCGAGAAGTGCATCGACGTGCTGACTGCCAGCGCAAACCCCGAGATCATCAACATGGGTGCTCTGTTCTGCGCACCCCCGGGTATGGACGCGACAGCATTAGTTGGCTGGTTGCGTCGAGGCGCGGACGTGCACGTAAAGGATCCATTCGGGAACACACTTCTGATGCTGGCAGCCAGCTCGGACGCGATTCCGGTTGAAGCGGTCAAGACTCTGATCGCGCGGGGAGCCGATGTCAATGCGAAGAACGCTGAAGGAAGATCGGCGATGGACTTTGCTAAGCTGAGGGGCTCGACGCCGATCGTTGATCTCCTGACTAGTGCAGGTGCTGAGGAGGCCGCGCCGTTCAAATTGACATCTGCCAAGCCCATGCCTGCGAGTTCGTCCCGCGAGGCAATTGCAAGAAGCGTGTCGCTTCTCCAGAAATCGGATTCAATCTTCCTTCAAAAGTCCGGGTGTGTATCGTGTCACAACAACACGCTAACCACAATGGCCATTGCGGCCGTTCGGAAACGCGGGCTTCCAGTTAACGAGCAGACTGCGGGCAATCAAGTTAAGAGGATCGCGGCGTACATCGAGGCGTGGCGAGAACGTGCCTTGCAAGGCGTCGGAATCCCCGGAGACTCGGACACGGTCGGCTATATTTTGCTTGGGCTGGCAGCCGGGAATCACTCGCCAGATGAAGCGACCGACGCGATGGCCCGATTCGTCAAAGGACAACAGCATCCCGACGGGGGTTGGCGAATTTTTGCGCATCGACCGCCGATCGAATCGAGCGACATTCAAGCAACCGCGGTTTCAATGAGATCGCTCCAGCTATACGCTCCAAAGGTTCAGCGTGCCGAATATCAGGCGGCGGTTAGACTTGCCGCGGGTTGGTTGATCAAAGCGCAGCCGAAGACGATTGAGGATCGCGTCTTTCAACTTCTCGGTTTGAGATGGGTAGGCCTGAATACCAAGCAAGCGATTATGCGAACGGGCGCAAAAGATCTTCTTGCGCAACAGCGAAGCGACGGTGGTTGGGCTCAACTCCCGTCCCTTGCGAGCGACGCTTATGCGACGGGGCAGGCTTTGGTGTCGTTGAGAGAGGCTGGCGGTCTGCGCGCAACCGATCCGGCCTTTAAGCGAGGGGTCGCATTTCTCCTAAAGACGCAATTGGGAGACGGATCGTGGTATGTGAAGAGCCGAGCCATACCGTTTCAACCATACTTTGAGAGCGGGTTTCCTCACGAACATGATCAGTGGGTTTCGATGGCGGCAAGCAACTGGGCGACGATGGCCCTCGCCTTTGATGCGAAATGATTCGTCGCTCCCCAGAGAGTCTACGATCATAAGCTCAGCGGTCGCTTTGGCCCACTTCGATTGAAATCTGCACTGATCTCACTTTCGCTATACCATAGAAAATGTCGAGCAGGCGAAACAGCGCAGAGACTAAAACCAAATCTTGCCTCGAATGAGAATGAGAATCGACGAGTCGGCTAAGCCCGGCAAATCCTAATTGCTTTTGGAGAATATTGTGTCGGAGTGCGAATGCAGGATAATGCAGAGGATTGTATCCGAAACGCTCAGGCGCAGAACTTGGAGTAAACGGACACACTGTCCCTGAGCGTTTCGGATACAATCGATTGAACTAAGCCGCGGGGTAAGTGCTATGGGCATTCGAATGGGCTTTTCGGTGCGGGGAGTATCCGGTAACGCGGAATAAACGAAAAGCCTGGGTGGTTGACCGAGTCACTCATCGTTAGCTCTCGCGGGTTTTAGGCGTGGGAATCGATTCTGCACCAGCCTCGATACCAAAATTCAGTTGGTATGTGCACACCTCTCCTAATCAGCCTCTTGCGCATCGACTGACCTCACTGACATGCATGCGATGGTTCTCATAATCAAGAAGTATCAGCGGTGCCAGCGAGTCTGAAGTTTGCACGGAGAGGGATTGCCTCCGGCTCAAGCATCTTCAGAATCTTCATCCGCCCTTCCCGGCACACCGGACAAAGCTGTAAGTCCTGCTCAGTCTCGCATTGGTCCGGGCCAATATCAGCCTGTTCGAAATACGCTGCTTGGTTTGCACTGTGGGTCAGTAGTTTCCGACAGCAGTCCAGCCTTTCACTTCTAGAACGGTTGGCAAGAAATCCATAGTGGCGGATTCTGACAAACCCTCTCGGGAGTATATGGAGCAAGAATCGCCGGGTGAACTCTCTTACGTCGAGAGTCATCTCCTTTACTGCATTGCCGTCAGCATAATCCTTCCATCGGAAGGTCACCTGTCCTTCCGAAAGCGCGATCAGTCGTTGATTGGATATGGCAACTCGATGAGTGTACCGCGCCAGGTACTTCAACACTTGCACTGGTCCGCCAAACGGCGGCTTCGCATAAACAACCCACTCAAGCTTGCCAACCTTATCCAGCAGATCCGCAAAGTGAGTGGCTTCCCCCAAATGTTTCGATTGACCGTGAAACGCGAGACGGCCTCGTTCGTTTGCAGCCCTGAGATAAGCAACAAACTTACCGCGGAAGAGACGACTGAGCACCTTGACTGGGAGAAAAAATCCTTTCCGGCAACCGACCCACCGCGACCGATCGAGTGATAGTCCACCGCCAGGTATCACGCAATGCAGATGCGGATGGTGTTGGAGGGTCTGGCCCCAGGTATGCAGCACTGCCAGGAAACCGATGGCGGCGCCAAGGCGCCTTGGATCGGCGGCAATCTCCAACAAAGTCTGCGAGGCGGCCCTAAACAAGAGGCCGTAAATCACCCGCTTGTTTTGGAGAGCTAAAGCCGAGAGTTGCTCGGGCAGCGTGAACACCACATGAAAGTATTCGACCGGCAATAACTCGGCTGCCCTTTCCTGCATCCACTCCTTTCTGGCTGCGGCTCGGCATTTCGGGCAGTGCCTATTCCGGCAAGAGTTGTAAGACATCTGCTGATGGCCGCACTTGGTGCACTGCTCCACATGCCCACCGAGTGCGGCAGTACGACACTGGATGATGTCTCGAATCACACGACGCTGTTGGCAAGAGAGTGATTCTGTATCTGAGTCGAGAGACTTGAAGACATCCGCCAGTTCCAGATGTGGCCTGGTCAAGTTGTCTGGGTCGTCTCAGGTGAGGAACTGGTGCCAAGCAGGTCCAGAGGGCTGGTGGTGGAGCGCAGCGCCAACGTTGACACGTGTAGATAGACTGCGGTGGTTTTCAGATTGCGGTGACCGAGCAGCAGTTGGATAGTGCGCAGGTCGGTGCCCGCTTCCAGAAGATGCGTTGCAAATGAATGGCGCAGCGTATGGGGTGAAATAGACTTCGACAGTTTGGCTGCTTCTGCAGCGCGCTGACATACACGATACGCGGTGGCGTTGTCGATGGGGCGACTTGGATTCTGCCCCGGAAACAGCCAGTGTCTGGGATGATAAGCTTTCCAATACTCACGCAACAGAGTCAGCAGATTGGGCGACAGCATTACGAAGCGATCCTTGCGCCATTTGCCTTGTCGCACCTGGATTATCATTCTGCTGCTGTCGATGTCGCTGACCACCAAATTGGTCACTTCCGAAACCCGAAGCCCGGTGGCGTAGATTGTCGTCAGGAGAGCCCGATGTTTGAGATTCCTGGTCGCTTGCAATAACGTCGCCACTTCGGTCTGGCTCAACACCACCGGCAGCCGTTTTTCGAATCTCGGATAAGGAATCTCTTCGATCATCTCCTTGCAACCCAGAGTCGTGTTATAGAGAAAGCGAAGCGCACACACCGTCTGGTTGAACACCGCCCAGGAGCACTGCTTCTGCTTCACGAGGTAGAGTTGGTATTCACGAATTTGAGGCGGCCCCAACTCATCCGGTGATTTATCAAAGTGCCGAGCGAAATTAGAGACGCATCGGAGATATGCCTTGATGGTTCGGTCGGAATAGTTCCGCAGTTGCAGATCATCCATCATCTTCTGTCGCAATGGGGTCATAAGCATAACTAACTCCTTTCCAGGTAAAGGTGATTCGGCGGCAACACAGCTTGAGGCGCTGTTACCGTCGAGGCGACCTTTCTAAGCCGTTGGAGTTAGTTGCTCAAGTGGAATTGTTATGATGAATGGCAAAGCGAACTGGCTGGGACAAAACCGGAATATGAGAAATCGATGTTCTACCGCGCAGCGGTTTAGTTCAATCACTCTTATCTTGCATTGGGACGTTTACTGCTGCGTCAATCTATCGGGATTTTAGCTCCTGCTCTTCATAGGAAAGTTGATTCATCCAGGAAGAATTTTCCTATGCCGGATATGAATGTCCTGAAGCTCACTTACTCAGTTCCAGCGCGCGATGGACAAACGAAACCGCGATCGATCCTTCACCGACTGCCGATGCCACGCGTTTGACGTTGCCGCACCGAACGTCACCCACAGCGAACACACCCGGAAGTGAGGTTTCGAGCAGATACGGTGAGCGGTCGAACGGCCAGAGGGCAGCGGCGAGATCTTCCTGCGTCAGGTCCCATCCGGTCTTGATGAAACCCTTCGCATCGAGCACGACACGGCCATTAAGCCAACCGGTGTTGGCTTCGGCCCCTGTCATCAGGAATATGTGCTTAATATCCTGACTCGTTACCGCGCCCGTGCCGTCGCGCCACCGCACATGCTCAAGATGTCCGTTTCCCTCAAGAGACACAATCTCGGTTCTCGTCTTGACCTGGATTGTTGGGGTCTCCTCGATGCGTCGAATCAGGTATCGCGACATGCTCGCCCAAAGACTGCTGGCGCGCACGAGCAGATGCACATGCCTCGCCGCCTGCGCCAGGAACACCGCGGCCTGGCCGGCCGAGTTCGCCCCGCCTACGACGATGACGTCATTGCCCTCGCAGAGCTGCGCTTCCATGAAGGTCGCGCTGTAGTAGACACCAGCACCTTCGAACTGACCGAGATTCGCGAGCGACGGCCTACGGTATCGAGCCCCAGTGGCAATGACCACTGTGCGAGCCGGGATGGTCACGCCGTCGTCCAGTCTCACGCCGTAGGCGTTGTGTTCGCAGGCCAACTCCGCGGCTCCTTTCGCGATCATGACCTCGGCGCCAAACTTCTGTGCCTGGGCGTAGGCGCGTCCGGCCAGCTCTCGACCTGAAATCCCGGTTGGAAATCCAAGGTAGTTCTCGATTCTCGAGCTCGAGCCCGCTTGTCCTCCAGGCGAGCTTGCCTCG
>DATFXM010000108.1:0-5165 GCA_035315885.1 Blastocatellia bacterium | reverse complement strand
TGGCGGGTTGGGCTTTCACTACGGCGCCGAACGATTGGGTGCGGCGGTCGTTCCAGTCTCGGGCGGAAACACGAGACGGCAGTTAATGATACTTCAGGATTTTGGTTGCACGGTAATTTGCTGCACGCCCTCCTATGCGCTGTTGATTGCGGAAGTCGCCGACGAGGACGGTCTCGACATCAGGAGCTTTCCTCTCAAGGTCGGGCTGTTTGGTGCCGAACCCTGGTCGGACGAAATGCGGTCCGAAATCGAGATGCGCCTGGGAATCCTTGCGCTGAATTGCTATGGCTTGTCCGAAATGATCGGTCCGGGCGTGGCGGTCGAATGCGTTGCGAAGCAGGGGATGCATATCTTCGAGGATCATTTCATCGCCGAGATCATCGACCCCGATACGGGCGAGCCGCTGCCCGAGGGCGAGATGGGAGAACTGGTGCTGACATGCGTCACGAAGCAGGCGCTTCCACTGGTGCGTTACCGCACGCGGGATCGCACGCGGCTGATGCGCGACAAATGCGAATGCGGACGCACAACCGTTCGGATGGAGCGAGTCGTGGGACGAACCGACGACATGATTATCGTGCGAGGCGTGAATGTATTCCCGTCGCAAATCGAGACGGTGTTGTTGCAGGCGGGTAACATCAAACCTCACTACCAGCTCATCGTAGATCGAACTCTCGGTTACCTGGATGAGCTGGATGTCCTCGTGGAAGCGTCTGACCATGTCTATGAGAGTCAGGAACGTCTGGTACAGCTTGAAAAGAGGTTGAGCCTCGATGTGCAAGGCGCGCTCGGAATAACTTGCAACGTTAGGCTCGTCGGCCGCGGGGAGATCGAGCGCACCGAAGGAAAAGCTGTTCGCGTCATCGACAAGAGAGTTCAGCGTTCGGAATCCTGAGTGTCAAGACCGGAACGGATTGCCCAATCCGTATAAGGTTGAACGCGAAACTCGAAATTTCGAGAGGATCATTTCGAGGGATTATTTCGGAGGATCATGATGAAGCTTGAGACGATGCATTTCAAAGCTGAAGGGCGTATCGGCTACCTGACGCTCGAGCGACCGCAAATTCTCAATGCGATGAATTATCAGGGGTCGCTCGACATGAATCGCGTGGCCGAGGCGATTAGAGACGATCCGAAGTCGCGACTGATCGTTATTCGAGGAGCTGGCCGCGCTTTTTGCACTGGTATTGATCTCAAGCAGCTTTCCGCAGGAGAAACGCCGCATCAGTATTATGAGAATTGGGATCGCGCGCTAAGGATTCTCGAGCAGTCGGAGAAGATACTGATTTGCGCGATGCATGGTTACGCGCTGGGTGGAGGCTTGCAGCTCGCGTTGGCTTGCGATGTTCGCATAGCAACTGAGGATTGCAAGTTGGGACTGCCGGCGATAAAGGAGGGCATCATTCCGGGCCTGGGTACTTTTCGACTGCCCCGGTACATTGGTCACGGACGAGCGAAATGGATGGTGTTGTCGGGTGAGAATGTTGACGGTCGCCGCGCTTACGAGATAGGGCTTGTAGACCACGTGGTGAGTGTGGAGAGCTTCGATGAACAGGTAGACGCTCTGGTGCAAAAATATTCGAGTATGTGTTCTGAAGGTACTCGTCAGGCGAAGATGCTTTTGAACATGAGTTTCGACATGCCTCACGGACAGTTCTTCGAGGAGTACCTGCGTAGGCAGCGGATTTCATTGATGTCTGCGGACCACGACGAAGCAATGAGAGCTTATCAAGAAGGTCGCGATCCGGAGTTCTCGGCTTAGTTTGGGGAGGATGATGAGTGTGGGAGATGAGGTGATGGGTGCGGAGTCAACTTGAATCACCCACCCATCGCCTAATCTCCGACACTCCTGATCTCCGCATCCCCTCATCTCCCCATCCCCTCACTCGGTGTCCCAGTCATGACAAGGTTGCGGAGGTGAGTGAACAATGAGTGGCGTGCCAATGGGAATCATTGCGCTGAACTCCTCTGCCGCGTACATCGGAATTCGAATGCAACCGTGGCTTGCCGCTTTAACCGGAACCGAGGGGCTGCCGTGAATTGCCACGCCTCCAACGAAGTAGTTTGGGCAGTACATCATTCCGAGCGGGCTCTTACGCCAACCCGGGAGCTTCCGATATATCCTGAAGGTGCCAGTAGGTGTGCAGGCCCGACGAGTCCAATCCTCCGATGTAAACAACTCGTTGTTTCCCGTCGACACCGGAAGCACCTTTGAAACAACTCCACTCTCATCTACAACGAACAGCACCTGACGAGTCAGGTCAACCTCTACGTGAAAGGGCCCGCCCTGCCGTGGCTTGGGTCGCTTCGCGCTACGAAGTGCCTCGAGCTCTTGACGTGTTAGTTTGCCGCCTCGCGCAAGTCCCTCGACCTTCTCAAAAGCTATCAACGCCTGACGAGATTTAGGATCAAAAACACCGTCAACCGGTCCGCCCCAGTATCCGAGGTCATACAAACGCTGCTCCGCCTCGCGAATTTCTCCGACGGTCAATCTGGATTTTTTTTGCGTCGATTTTTGCTTCGGCCTGGCCGCAGTTTTCTTTCTGGCCGGTGCCGTCTTACGTCTATGCGAGGTCGCAGGAGTTATCACTGACGCCCTCGCTAACGCCTCGTAACCGAGGGCGGGCAGCACCGGGGAGCCGAGGGACGCAAAGAGTGTCGCGATGATAATTCTGAGTAAGACGTTCACTCGATCACCTGAACCTAACTTCGGATGGTTATTCGAAGCAATTGGCGAGCCCAGAATGGCAGGCCGCGGGAGAGGCACCTTTGCAGAAGGTTCACACACCGATTAGTCGGGCACGTTCTGACGCAACTCGTTAAGCCATACGATCGCTTCCGAGTCGCTAGGAGCCCGCCAGTCACCTCGAGGCG
Source organism: Blastocatellia bacterium (assembly GCA_035315885.1). Taxonomy (GTDB): domain Bacteria; phylum Acidobacteriota; class Blastocatellia; order UBA7656; family UBA7656; genus DATFXM01. The sequence continues at coordinate 2,291 of DATFXM010000108.1, read as the reverse complement.
AGAGGGATCCTCCCGAACCGACCTTTGGCGCGTTTGGTATGCACGAGCGCTTGAACTGGCTGATCTGGAAGAAGCGATAGAGAAAAACTTCGAGCCATTTCTTTATAGTCGGCAGGTCATATTCGTTTCGACTCTCAGCCGGCATCGCGTCGGGCCAGTCGCCTCGCGTCTTGTCGGCCCACGCATTGTGACTCAGGAAGGCTACTTTGCTGGGACGGTACCCATATCGCGTCACGTAGTAGATGTTGAAGTCCTGCAACTCGTATGGTCCGATTTTTTCCTGAGTGCTCTGCGAGGGTTTGTCGCGCTTGTCCCCGGCGGGCACCAGCTCAGGCGAAATTTCTGTGTCGACTATCGATTGAAGAATCGAGGCAGTGTCCTGTTCGAATTGGCGCGAAGAAATGACCCATCGGATCAGGTATTGAATCAGAGTCTTTGGGACCGATGCGTTGACTGCGTAATGCGACATGTGATCGCCGACGCCGTAGGTCGTCCAGCCGAGCGCAAGCTCGCTCAAGTCGGAGGTGCCGAGGACGATTCCATCGTGCAGGTTTGCCAAACGAAACAAGTGGGACGTGCGCTCGCCGGCCTGTACGTTTTCAAAAGTGATGTCGTACACCGGCTCGCCCTTGCTGAATGGGTGGCCGATGTCGGCGAACATCTGCATGCATGAGGGCCTGATGTCTATTTCTCCCCCGCTGACTCCAAGCGCGTTTATGAGAGCGTGAGCGTTCTTTAGCGTCACATCGCTTGTTGCGAAACCGGGCATCGTATAGGCGAGGATGTTTTTGCGCGGCAGTCCTAGCCGGTCCATTGTCTTGGCGGCGACGATCAATGCGTGCGTTGAGTCCAGACCGCCGGAGACGCCGATCACGATATGGTTGAGACTGGTGCTGACCAAGCGTTTCATCAGGCCGTGTACCTGGATGTTGTAGGCTTCGTAGCATCGATTGTCGCGCGATGCGGGGTCTTGCGGTACGTAAGGAAATCGTCCAACGCGGCGCATCAAACTTATCTCGCCTTTGGGAACCTCAAACTCAAACTCGATGTGCCGGATTGCGCTCAGCCGGTCGCGCTGCTCGTACGCCGAGTCGTTGAAGCTGGTCTGTCTCATGCGGTCTTGCGTGAGGCGCTCGAGATCAATATCGGCTGCTACGATATGTTCGTCCGATGAGAATCGCGGGGCTTCCGCAAGCAGCTCGTGATTCTCGTAGATCAATGCGTGCCCGTCCCAGGCCAGATCGGTGGTCGATTCCCCCGGCCCGGCTGCTGAATACATGTAGGCGGCGATGCATTTTCCCGATTGTGATGCGCAGAGGTCGCGGCGATATTCGGCCTTTCCGACGATGATGTTGCTCGCGGACAGATTTGCGAGAACGGTTGCGCCGGCGAGAGCTGCGTAGGTGCTTGGGGGAATCGGAACCCACACGTCTTCGCAGATCTCCGCGTGAAGCGAGAAGCCCCGGACGTTAGTCACATCAAACACCAGATCACTTCCGAAGGGGATTCGTTGATCGAGGAAGACCACATCTCGGTTGGTGGCGTTTCGGCCGGAGGTGAACTGGCGCTTTTCGTAGAACTCTCGATAGTTCGGGAGATAGGTCTTGGGGACGATTCCGAGGACGCGTCCGCGGTAAACAATTACGGCGCAGTTGAATAGTTTTCTCTCGAAGCGCAGCGGTGCGCCTACGATAAGGATGGGAACAAGGGACTTGCTGTGTTCCACGAGACGAACTAAGGCGTCTTCGGTGGCTGTAAGCAGGGCGTCCTGGTGGAAAAGATCTTCGTTTGAGTAGGCGGAGAGGCCGAGCTCGGGAAACAGGGCTACGGCGGCGTTCAATTCAGATGCCCGACGGGCGAGGCCCAGCGTATGCTCGAGATTGAATTGGGGATCGGCCACCCGCAGGAAGGGCGTGCACACGGCTGCCCGAACGAACCCGTGCGAATAGATCGAGTTAAAGGGCAGTCGCATATAGGAACACTATAGCGAATCGCGCCTCAGGGTTAAATAGTGCTGAGTGCCAACCCCAGGGGTTGCAGATCAAAGCCCTAGGGTTGCCGTCGGCCGTCCCCGGCTACCCCGGGTACAAGTCAAAAGACAGCGCAACCCCGAAGTCGTGGAGAAGGGGTAGTCCTCTTACCAAGGTTCGTATACCCTCTGCAACCCCTTCGGGGTTGGATTCCATTAGACGACTTAACCCAGGGTAGCCGCAGACGGCAACCCTGGGCTCTGTTCCGCAACCCCTTCGGGGTTGGCACTCAGCACTCAGCACTCAGCGCTTCTCATATGT
>DATFXM010000107.1:0-44054 GCA_035315885.1 Blastocatellia bacterium | reverse complement strand
CGGCGGTAATCCGGGCGGTGGTGGTGGACATCACGGCGGCTCCCCGGGCGGCGGTAATCCGGGCGGTGGTGGTGGTGGACATCACGGCGGCTCCCCGGGCGGCGGTAATCCGGGCGGTGGTGGTGGACATCACGGCGGCTCCCCCGGCGGCGGTGGTGGTGGGGGCGCCTCTCCGCCATCGCATTCAATAGGCTCTCCTTCGGGGGGCGGAGCCAGTCCGGGTCATGGTGCCAGTCCAGCCGCACCAAGTTCCGGCAGACCAAACAACCACTGAAATCTCGAGTCAGCCAACTATCCCGAGAGGCGCCGCGTTCACCAGCGGCGCCTCTTCGATTTTTTGCTCTCGAATCAGACCGCCGCCTTCACAGCGCTTTGCATGAGTCTAGAATGGCGGACTAAAATGCCGCCGCAAAACGCCCTTCGGTAGTTGATCTTGTACGGAGGACATTACTGATGTCTGGAATCGCGACCGACAGTTATCGTTCATATCGTGATATCACCGTCGGCGAGCTGCTGGCCACCCTCGCCAGGGACTATCCGAAAAACGAAGCGCTCGTATATCCGGATCGCGGCTTGCGATACGATTTTCAGCAGCTCGAGTGGATTGCGCGCACCGTAGCGCGCGGATTGCTGGCAATCGGAGTAGAAGCAGGAGACCGCGTGGCTCTGTGGGCGCCAAACGTCCCGGAGTGGGTTGTACTCCAGTTCGCCCTGGCAAAAATCGGCGCGATTCTAGTCACCGTCAACACCGGCCTTCAGTCCTCCGAGCTGGAGTATCTCCTCAAACAGTCGGAGGCGAACACGTTGATAACAGTCGCGGGATTCCGCGACAGCGACTACGTCGAAACCATTTATAAGATCGTTCCCGAGCTGCGCCAATCAGAAGAATGCGCGCTGAAGTCCGACTCGCTGTCATTTCTGCGAAACGTTATCTACATCGGCGAAGACCATCCGGCCGGAATGCTCAAATACGACGCGCTGCTCGATCTTTCGAAGAACGTACCCTATCAGGATCTCGATGAGCACATCTCGCTTCAGAATCTGGATACGGTGATAAACATGCAGTACACGTCCGGCACCACCGGCTTTCCAAAAGGGGTGATGTTGACGCATCGAAACATCCTCAACAACGGCTACTGGCTCGCCGAAGGCCTCGCGCTGACCAGCAAGGACCGTTTATGTGTGCCGGTGCCGTTTTTTCATTGCTTCGGTTGCGTTATCGGGGTGCTTGGCGCGTACACTCACGCTGCTACGCTCGTCCCGCTCGAGCAGTTCGATCCAATTCGGGTCTTGAAGAACATCGAAGCCGAACGTTGCACCGCGCTATACGGAGTGCCAACGATGTTCATCGCCGAGATTGAGGAGCTCGAGACTGAGTCGTTCAACTTGTCTTCTTTACGGACTGGCATCATGGCCGGATCGCTGTGCCCGGAATCACTCATGAGGAAAGTAATCGAGCGAATGGGCATGAAGGAACTGACAATTGTTTATGGATTGACTGAAGCGTCGCCAGGAATAACCATGACGCCCCGTCACGACAGCGTTCAGTTGCGAACCCAGACCGTAGGAAGACGGTTGCCCGAAGTGGAAGTTAAGATTGTGGACCCTGCTACTGGGAATGAGTGTCCTTCGGGACAGGAGGGGGAGTTGTGCTGCCGCGGTTACAACGTGATGAAGGGCTACTACAACAATCCAAGAGCGACGTCTGACGCGATCGACCAGGATGGTTGGCTGCATAGTGGCGACCAGGCCACTATGGATGACCAAGGTTACGTACGAATCACCGGTCGCATAAAGGAATTGATCATTAGGGGCGGAGAGAACATAGCTCCGAAGGAAATCGAAGACTTTCTGCGGCATCACCCCAAGATAATGGACGTTTATGTGTACGGTGTTCCCGATGAAAAATTCGGCGAGGCGGTTGCGGCGGCGGTCCAGCTTAAGGCCGGGGAGACCGCTACCGGCGATGAGATCCGCGAGTTTTGTAAGGGCAATATCGCGAGATTCAAGATACCGCGATTCATCAGGTTCGTTGATTCATTCCCGATGACCGCCTCGGGTAAGATTCAAAAATTCCGCCTTAGAGAAGCCCACCTGGCGCAGGGTCTCAGCTAGACCGAATGATCAGTGCTTGACGGTGGTCATCGCGCTCTGTAGATCAAACCTCGGGCTTGTATCAGCCGTATGGCACGACAGACAGTTGCTCTTTACGTCGACGATGCGGCCATAGCCCGTCGCGGGTTTTGACGCGTGCTCGGCGCCCGGCCCGTGACACCTCTCGCAGTCGATTCCCTGGATCGACTGGAGCATCTGTTTGGGATCACGATTTGACGCGTGACACGACAGGCAACCGACTTCGAATTCGAAGACCTTCTGTACCAGTCGATCGGTTGCGTGTGCGTGCGGGCCTGAGGACCACTTGACGTACTGGCCTTGATGACAGCCCGCGCACGCCGCTGAACCGGTGAACCCATGCGACGTTTGAGTTTTCACCGCGTCGCTGCGACTCTTTGAGAGCCAGTCTTCGAGAAGGTCTTTTGTTGCGGAGCGAGTTTGTTCTTCAGCGGCTTTTGCAGCGTTCGCAAAATCGAGGGCTGCTCGATCGTCCGGAACGACATCATCCAGAGAGATGTAGCGCGCGCGGGTGCCGAAGCCTCCACCGCTTTGTCGATAGAACCTGAGCTCGCCCAACATTCTGGTTTCGAAGCTGCTGAAGTAGATCTGGGTACGGCCAGCGACCTGCGGCGGTGTGAAAGACTCGGCAACGCTATCGGCGCCCGCAACCAGCATAACGTCAATCGCGGGCGCCAGCTCAGCGACTCTCCTGGCGTCGCTCTGTTTGATGCGAGCCAGGGCCACGACCACGTCGGCGGTTTTCTTTGCTGTCTGTGCTACGGAAGCCGCCACTTTGGCGGGGTCCTCAATTCGAAATCCCCGCGGGGGAGCAGGCTGTGCCTCGGTTAGACCGATTATCGCGACCTTCAGTTTTCCGCCGTTACGAAGGGTCAGCTCGCGGACCAGAAACGGTGGCGGAGCCGAAAACTCCTTGGACTCCGAGACGATGTTTGCGGACACGAGCCGGCGCACAATCGAGGATGGCTCGCTACCAGTCTTCAGCAGGCGCGCGGCGTAGCGCAACTCATGTGATGACAGGTTGGCGACGTCAACTCCGTACTTCTCGTATGCGTTGAGTATCCACTCATCCTTGACCGCAACGTCTGGCCGCACCTCGCCATGGTAGCCGCGCTCGTCCGTCAGATAGTTGCCCCCATCCACCAGAAGAGACGGCAAACCCTTCATCTTTTCACTGAACAGATTGCTGTAGCTGACACGCCGTGCCAGACCTCCCATGCGGGGCGGTTTTCAGCCACAGGTGTCCAGACTGCCGTGCGTATCACCCATGAAGTGGATCGCGAACTCCGCTCCGTCATCCGAACCGGCACGATCGGCGAACGGCATCGAGATGCCTACCAGCTCGAATTGTCGACGCGACTCCTGACCCGCAACGCCCACAGTCGGGCGCATCATCAGCGAGCAGAGCAACAGTCCGACAAGCACGACGGTCAGTTTCAGTTTGTTCATTTAGTTGTGTTCTCCGGGTCTTTAGTCTCCGGGCAGTTCAGGACTGTTCCTTCAGTCTATTTTTCAGTCTCGTTGTTGTCGAGGAGCAGTTTCGTTAATAGCCGGCTTCCGTCATCCGACGCTTGCGAGGTGATCGGCTACAAAGCGAGTGACCACCTCCCTCACCTGCGGCAAGCGGCCCTCGAAGAAATGATCCGCGCCGGCAATTATCTCCAACCGCTTCGGTCCGCTGAGTCTGTTCACAAGGCGCTCGAGTTCAGATGGCGCTCCAAACTGATCGAGTTGCCCCTGTATGAAGAGCTTCGGTAGATCGCACGCGATGATTTCATCAAACGTGTAATTGGAAACCGGCGTCCCAGCCGCGACCAAGCCTTGAACGCCGGGCGATTGGCAGCACGAACGAAGCATAACCGCAGCACCGAATGAGAAGCCGGCGGTCCAAAGCGGAGCGCCCGGAAGGCGGTTTGTCATGAAGGCAATGGCAGCACGCAGGTCGTCCTGTTCACCGCGACCCTCGTCGTGCGTGCCTGCGCTCAACGCGGTTCCGCGGAAGTTGAAGCGCAGGACCGAGAATTGAAGGTTTTCGAACGCGCGGGCAATCTGATAGACCACCTTGTTGTGCATTGTGCCGCCGAACAACGGATGTGGGTGGCAGACAACGGCGACTCCGGCACGGGGTCCATCGGGCTCTTTCAGAATAGCCTCCAGTCGTCCGACGGGGCCTTCGATAAACGTGTTACCTCTCAAGTCTGTCATGATGAATCCGTGATCGTATCACGCGGTCAACGGCGTGCGCGAGTTCAAAGGACTATGGCTGAGTACTTAGGTCAAAACTACCCTTGCGGTCTTTGCGTTCATTGCGTTCTTCGAGTGAAATGCACCCGGTTGGCGGTTAATAGCGGGGACAGCGCTGCTCTTTGGTCCAAATCAAACTGGCACAACGCTCGATGACGGCAAACCCTGGGCACGATCTCCAACCCTTCGGGGCTTCGAAGCTTTCACCCGTCGGCGACAGGTGAGATACTCATTAGAACCCTTGCCATTGCGACCGAGAGGAGACCGGATGAAGACACTGGTTCTACTTCGTCACGCGAAATCCAGTTGGGATGACTCGTCTATTCGCGATTTTGAGAGACCGCTCGCGGATAGAGGCATAAAGGACGCGCCCAGAATCGGAAAGACGCTCGAAAAACGAGAGTTGAATCCCGATTTAATCGTTTGTTCGACCGCCGTCCGCGCTCGGCAGACCGCCGATGCAGTAAAAAAGGCAGCGCACTACGACTGTGACATGAAGCTTGAGGAACGGATCTACGGCGCATCATCGGCTGAGCTGATGAAGGTAGTCCGAGTCCTTCCTGATACAGCTTCGACTGTTGTGCTGGTGGGACACAATCCCGGCTTTGAGGACCTACTCGGCAGACTGACAGATCGGCGCGATCACATGCCGACCTGCGCCGTTGCTTGCATCCATCTCCCGGTGGAGACGTGGAGCGACGTTGAAGACGCGCAGGGTAAACTGGAATGGATGTTGACGCCCAAACAGCTCTGAAGCTGAATCGACCTGCCATGAATAGGCGCGGGGCAAAGGATAGAAGAGGCATTTGTGTCATGAACGAAAAAACATTTCGAAAGAATCTCGTTGAACTCTTAAGGGGCGGGCACGCGTTCGTGACTCCTGCTAAGGCGTTGGAAGCGGTCTCCGCTAAAAAGCGGCACGTGCAGCCCGGCCCGGGGCTGCATTCAGTTTGGGAAGAACTCGAGCACATCCGTATCGCGCAGGAAGACATCATCCGTTACGCGATGGACCCCTCCTGGGTTTCGCCCGAGTTCCCCAAAGGCTATTGGCCGGAAGAAACGAACAAGGTGACTGACGCCATGTGGGACGCAAGCGTGAAGGAGTTCTTTAACGGTTTGGACGAGATGATAGCCATCGCGCAAAACGAGGAGATCGACTTGACCGCCGAATTCCCGCACGGCGAGGGTCGAACTTATCTTCGACAATTGCTGCTGGCGGCGGACCACAATTCATACCATCTTGGGCAGATCGTGCAAACGCGAAAGCTTCTGGGCGACTGGTGAAACGAAGGCGGATTCGAATTGAGTGGTTGGACTTCGACAAGGGAGGACTGATCGAAAGACCGAGTCTTGCAAATGCGAGCCGGGCGTAACTCGAAACTCTAAACCCGAAACCCTAAACCGATTCTTACGGGTGTACAGTTTCGCCTACGGGCCTGGACCGAGGGCTCTCGTTGTTGAAGCGGTCGATAGAGGTCACGCGGTAGTAATAGGTTCGATCGATTACGACCTGATCGTCCCTGAATGTTGTAGGTTCCGACGGCTGAGGCGTGAGCTTCACCCATTCTGAATCCTTCGCGTCGGGTGAGTCCGCGCGGTAGACGTTGTATCCGACTACATCGGATTCCGGACTTGCCGGCCAGAAGATGCTGATTACGCCATTCGCCGATGCGATCGACACCGGATCCGGTGTTGCCGGTGGGAATGTGTCTATCGCGGTAAAGTCCTTCACCTCGCTGTCAGCGCTCTCAATCAACCCATTTGCACCTTGAGACACCGCTCTCACGAAATAAAGGTACGGCTCTTTGTATGCGAATTTGCGATCCTCGAATTTTGTCTCCGGCAGCGGCGTAGAGTTCAGTAAATCTCCGCCGGCTGCCGCATCGGCTCGTCGCCGGTACACGTTGTAACCGATCACCGACGCCGGTCTCGCCCCGTTTACATCGGAGGTCGGCGCCGTCCAGGAGAGAGCGATCAAGTCCTGAGATGGTGCGGCGGCGGTCAAATCGGTGGGGGGAGTCGATATTGCTGCGACAGGTTCGATGGCTACGGTGTTTGAGAATCGCGCGAACTGATCGCGATTGTTGACGTATCTGATGGCATAACGCAGCCTGATATTCGACAGTCCGGCCGCTCCGCTGATGTTCAAGGGGTCGTGGTACTCGATATGCCCCAGCGTCTTCTGTTGAGTCTCGATGGTGGCGCGATCGAGATATCCGACATATTGAGAGAACGTAGCGAAGTCGTCCTCATCGAGGATTGGCTCCTGACTCCGCAGCTCACGCACGCGATAAACGTCAACACGTGAAATGTAGGACTTGTTTGCTTCGCGGCGGCCGAGGTTTGGTGCAGGCCAGCTCAAGACCACCGCCGAGCCTCGCTGCAAGCCGTTCAGGTTGGAAGTGCGTTCGGTCAGTCTCGGAGGCGGTGAAGGCGGCCCTACCTTTCCGCATCCGGGCAAAATCGCTACCAGCGCCAGCAGGACGAGTGCTCGGATCTTGATTTGAGGTATCAAACTCAGAAATCAGAACTCAGAACTCAGAACTCAGAACTCAGAACTAAAGTATGTATCGGCTCAAGTCCTCGTTCTTTACTATATGAGCCAGTTGCTTGCGGACATACTCAGCATCGATCATCACGTCTTTTTGATCCAGGTCGGGCCCTTCAAACGAGTACTCGTCCAGAAGAGTCTCCATAATTGTGTGCAGGCGTCTGGCGCCAATGTCCTCTGTCTGTTCATTAACCGAGAAGGCGAACTTTGCAATCGCGTCGATTGCGTCTTCGGTGAAGGTGAGGTTGATGCCTTCGGTGCCGAGCAGCGCCTTGTACTGACGCGACAGAGAGTTCTTTGGCTCGATCAGGATTCGCTTGAAGTCTTCGATCGTCAGCGGCTGCAGTTCGACTCGAATCGGGAAGCGGCCTTGCAGTTCGGGAATGAGATCAGACGGCTTTGAAACGTGAAACGCCCCAGCCGCGATGAACAGGATGTGATCAGTCTTGACCATGCCGTAGCGCGTGTTGATGGTGGTGCCTTCGACAATCGGCAGAATGTCGCGCTGCACTCCCTCGCGAGAGACATCAGGGCCGTGCCCGCTCTCTCGTCCGGCGATCTTGTCGATCTCATCGAGGAATATTATGCCGCTCGATTCGACTCGTTCGATCGCAATTCGAGCGACCTGATCCATGTCAATCAGCTTCTGCTCCTCTTCCTGAATCAGGTACTCCATCGCTTCATCGACTCGCATCTTTCGTACTTTGGGCCGGCCGGCAAACATGTTTGGGAACATGTTCTGAAGATTGATATCCATCTCCTCGATGCCCTGCGGCGTGTATATCTCAAAGTGACCGGGGCCTCCGCGTTCCTGGACTTCGAGTTCGACCACTCTGGAGTTCAAGCGCCCTTCGCGTAGCTGTTCGCGGAGTTTTTCGCGGGTTCGTTCGAACTGTTCGCTGCCCGCGTCCTCTTCGGGACGTTCGGGTTTGGTGGTTCGAGGAAGCAGCAGGTCGAGCATTCGCTCTTCGGCGTTCTGCTCGGCCTTTTCGGCGATCTCGCTGATCTTTTCCTCTCTAACCAGGTCGATACCGATTTCGACCACGTCGCGAATCATCGATTCGACATCTCGCCCTACGTATCCCACCTCGGTGAATTTCGAGGCCTCGACTTTAAGGAATGGGGAGTTAGAGAGTCTCGCGAGGCGCCGAGCGATTTCAGTCTTTCCGATGCCGGTCGAGCCGATCATTATGATGTTCTTCGGAATTACATCCTGCGCCAGGTCGGGTGAGAGCTTCTGCCTCCTGACGCGGTTGCGCAGTGCGATGGCAACCGCTCGTTTGGCGGCGTGCTGGCCGACCACGTACTTGTCGAGCTCATCCACGATTTGACGCGGAGTCATTTCGTCGAGCTTCGTTTTGTCCTGAATGTCACCGGAAAGATAAATGACCATGATGATGCACTTGGACCGCTCGGTTTTTCTCCTCGGTCGTTGCCTGAGATTATAACTCTTCGATTATCAGATTTGAATTTGTGTAGATGCAGATTTCGCCGGCGATCTTCATCGCCTCTTCCACGATGGCCCGCGCCGGCAAGTCGGTGTGACGCAGAAGCGCTCGGGCTGCGGCGATGGCGTATGGGCCTCCGGAGCCTATTGCCACCACTCCGTCGTCGGGCTCGATTACGTCTCCGCCGCCGGAAAGGACCAGGGACGAGTTTTCATCCGCGACGATCAGCATCGCTTCGAGGTGCCGAAGGTACTTATCCGTCCGCCATTCCTTTCCGAGCTCTACTGCGGCTCGTTGGAGCTGACCATGAAACTGTTCGAGCTTGGCTTCGAAACGAGTGAACAGCGTGAACGCGTCTGCGGTGGAGCCGGCAAAACCGGCGATGATCTTGTCGTTGTACAAGCGTCGCACCTTGCGTGCGCCGGACTTCATCACTGTTTTGTCAAATGTGACCTGTCCATCGCCGGCTACGGCAACCCGTCCATTTCGCCTGACGGAGAGGACCGTGGTGCTCCGAATCTTCGGTTTTCTGTTCGAACCATTCGCAGAATGGGACATAAAAGGCGACTATAGAATCCGATTCCCGCGGTGTCAAGAAACGGCCCAAACCCCTCCCTCTTCCTCGAACTCGAGCTCTGCTGATTCCAGTTCAAGCAGGCAAAAAGCCGCAGAATCGTCAACCCCCACATCTTTCGGCTGTAATACGACGCGGCCTTCTTTCGGCTGAACCACGTGCGCGGCATTGGACAGAAGATTCGTAAACCTAACGCCCAGCCCAAGGCCAAGCTTTTTGCAGATGTCGGTCAGATCCAGCGCTGCGGTGTTGAACTCTCGCCACGCGTCGCCGATCTGTCCAACGTACATCACGGTGCGCTCGTGGCGCCGGACGAACGAAACAACTCCGAAAGCGCCGGTGTCGAAAACGATGAGCTCACCGCCCTCGAATACATGGTCGGGTGAACGAGTCAATCGCAGGAGCTCTTCGTATGAGGCCTTCAGATCTTCATCCGGGGCAACCGGCATCGAAGGCTTTACAACCTGAACCGGCAGCTTTTCCTTGGCCCCTTCCAACTGGCCTTCGTGTATCAGTGTCGAACCGGGCAGCGACAGAATAAGAGCCGTTGCGGCGATGTTATTCGGCTTCTTGAAGACTGTCGCCGCCCTTTGTTCATCGTGGTTTTCGAGGAAGAAAACAGATCGGCTGAGCGACTTAATTGGCCGGCTGATCCGTTGCTTTACCTGCTCCGCGTTCCTCGAGACTAACCCGTCGTAAAGCTTCTTCTCATAGGTCATATCGAACCCGAGGCGGAGCAGCTCATCTTCTTTGTCCCAGTAGACTTCGGCTAAGAACAAGAAGGTGGACCGGCTCTTCTTCACTTCGGCGATTGCCTGTTCCCAGAACTCGCCGGGCATGCGCCGGTCAAACCAACCTTGATCCGCCAGCGGATACCACTGATGGCGGATGTAGTCGCGCAGGACCAGCATCGCCATATCGCAGCGAACGCCGTCGGCAAGGCGGCTGATTTGCTTGAGCACATCGATCATCCGAACGCGGAGGCTTGGATTGCTGTAGTCCAACTGTGACGTGTCGTGCCACGGCGGGAAGTAAGGGTCTTTGCCGAAGGCTACCACCTCGCCGGAGGCGTGGAGGAAGTATTCGGATATTAATTGTTTACGGACTCGGGTGTTACTCGTGATGAAGAACTCCGGGTGTTTGTCGATCCAGGGGGAGTCGAGCGACATATGATTGGAGACGAAGTCTACGAACACCAGCAGCCCGGCGCGGTGCGCGCGGCCGACGAGGGCGCGGAACTGTTCCTTGCCGCCGAGTTGCTTGCTGAGTTTGTATTCGGCTACGGCGTAAGGCGACCCTTCGAAATCTTCAGAAACGAGCTTCGAGATTCTCAAGACTCCGCGGCTTATCTGCCAGACTCCCATGAGCCAGATTGCGTCGAAGCCCATGCCTCGGAGGCTTCGAAGCTCCTCGTCAGAGATTTCATCAAACTTCTTGGTATGAACGCGGGTATTGATCTCGTATATTCTCAAAGTTGTAACCCAGGGAACCGAATTGGCCTATTTATCGTTAGGGGTCGCAGTAGGTTGAAGTGCGCCGAAACTTCCCGCGTTTACCGCCGTAATTCGAGAAGTTGATCAATTTCAGGTCATCTTTCCGTCGCGGGCGAGCGCGTAAACAGCCTGGGAACGGGACTCAGTCAGGCGTTGTGGGACCTGAACCGTTAACTGTTTGAAAAAGCTCGGCAAGGCATCTGTAATTTGGCGTCTTGCATCTAGATAGTTCGGGAAGTATCGTGTATGATGTACCGTTACGGGCCGTCGTATGAATCATATTTTTTCTATGTCAACCGCAAACATCCAGCGGTTGGCGAGGGGGTAGGCGCCGGCGTTATAGCTTAGGCGCCTTTTAGTTCGCAATAATACAGCGATCGCGGCACACGTTGCCAGGCCAAAGTCAAAAAATGAAGAGTCGAATGGACAAAGACATGCTGTTGACTAACCCGGACGAAGTCCAGGAGGACTTCGCTCCCACCGGGGATATCGAGCGCATTGTAGCCGAAATTGATGAAGGTGAGGCCGAATCTCTGTGGGACGCCGTTGGAGTCGAAGAAGAAGAGGCACCAGAACCTGCCGAAGAACCAGCCGATGAAGTCGACGTAGACCTCGAACCCGGGAAGGATGAGTCGCTCGATCCGATGCGGCTCTACCTTCGCGAAATGAGCTCGGTTCCGCTCCTCACCCGCGAGGACGAAATCCGAATCGCCAAAAGAATCGAGCGCGGAAACAAGCGCATCTACAAGGCGCTCTCTCGCTCGTTCATAACCATCGAAGAGGTCAGCCGGCTCTACGAGCAGTTGCTCGAAGGTGAGATCAACCCTCAGGACATCATCGATATCGCAACCGATCCTGAGGCCGAGGAGGCGCTGGAAGAGCAGCGCGAAGAGATTCGACAGCAAGTGATGGTCGAATTCGAAGAAATCATCAAGTCTCACGACAAGCTGATGAAGCTGTCTGTAAAAATCGAAGCCGAGCCTAAGACCTCGCGCAAGCTCAAGAGGCTTCGCCGGCTGTACGGGCATCAACTCATCGAGATGTCTCGCAGGATGCGCACTTTTACTTTCAGCGCAGAGATGCGCCGCCGCTTCATGGAAGCTATCGAAATGGTGGTCAAGCAGATCCGCGCGATCGAATCTGACTTACACCGGATCGAGCGGGCCCTCGATTCGAAACGCCGAAAGGATATCGACGAACTGAAACGGCAGCAGCGATCGCTCAGGAAATCGGTCCGCGAGATCGAGCGGAGATACGCAGCCACCTCCGTAGAGATCAAGCGAACTCATCAGAACATCGTTACCGCCGAAGCGGAGGTCGAGCAGGCCAAACGAGAGATGATCGAAGCCAACCTCCGGCTGGTGATTTCGATAGCCAAGAACTACATCAACCGGGGATTGCACTTCCTCGACCTGATTCAGGAAGGAAACATCGGGTTGATGAGAGCTGTCGAGAAGTTCGACTGGAGACGCGGCTATAAGTTCTCGACCTATGCTACGTGGTGGATTCGACAAGCCGTCACTCGCGCCATCGCCGATCAGGGCAGGACGATTCGCGTGCCTGTCCACATGGTCGAGGTGATCAACAAGATCCTGCGCACTCAGCGCCTGATGGTCCAGGAGCTCGGTCGAGAACCAACTCACGACGAGCTCGCACGGCGCGTAGATATGCCTGCGTGGAAGGTAAGAAAGGCTTTGAAAATCGCGCAGCAACCGATTTCGCTGGAGACTCCGATCGGCGACGACGGCGAAACGACGATCGCCAGCTTCATTGAAGACCGGCGTTCTGCGAATCCGGCTGAAACCGCAATCACCAACAACCTGCGCGAGCTCACCGAGGATGTGTTGTCCACACTGACTCCGCGGGAAAAAGAAATCATCAAGATGAGGTTCGGGTTGGATCAGTCCGGCGAAGAGCGAACCCTCGAAGAAGTGGGCAAGCACTTCAACGTGACGCGCGAACGCATTCGCCAGATCGAAGCCAAGGCGCTCGCAAAGCTGCGCCACCCCTCGCGATCTCGCAGGCTTCGTGCGTTCCTCGACGGAACCGCGATCGCCTCTTGATCCTGAGTACCATTTAAATCAGAGCGCCAGGGCGCAACGAACATTTCTCTTCGTTGCGCCCTGGCGTTTTTAACTAAACCCAAACGCAGTAGCTGAAACTAACCTGCCGCGAGCACCGCCTCGCCAATCGCCATCAGATTGCGAACGGGCGTGTCCGTAGGCACGGAACATCCGGGAGTAACCATCACGCCAGTCGTGCCCGCTTCTTTCATACAAGCTTCAACTTGAGCGGTGACCTCCGGTGCCGAAACTCTGCTCGCAGTAGTTTCGTTGACGCCCCCCATAACCGTGCGCCCGGTCCGTTTCTTTCCCTCGGACAAAGATGGCGGCGTTAATGTGTGCGACCAGTTGAAGGCATGACCCGGTAGGTCCGCGGCTTCTTCGAAATGAATTCTTTCGCCGTGCACATGCACGACATTGAAAGTCGCGTGCGCTACGGCTTCGAGGACCTTCAGGTCAAACGGGCGGCCCCACTTGCGGTATTCTTCGGCGGACATAACATCGGCGGTCGCCGCTCCGAGGGAAAAGAAGATGCCCGCGGCTCCGCGCGCTACCGCCGCTCGTGCGTACTCGCCAAGAGACAGCGCGATCGCATTCAGGGCCGAAAGCAGATCTTCAGGACATTGCTGCATCGCTTGTTTCAACCCGCCTGCTCGCGCCATGCGCCGCACCGTGGTCCAGGGTGAAAAAATGGTCTCGATGAATAGCGCCTCCTGTGAAAGCGTATCTGATAAGGCAGACAGCGCGTTTAACTGTTCAACCCAGCACTGATGGGTTGCGGGCACCGGTTCGACTCGCTTCCAGTCTTCGGTGGTTACGACCTGGAGTCCGTCCGGCAGCGGGTATGGATAATCGCTCATCACCTTGAGGAAATCGGGCTGATAAAAGCGGTAGAAGTCGATTTCAGCTTCGGCGTGAACCTTACCTGGGCGATGCTGAAGGCCGAAGTGATACCAGAAGCTGAACGGCGGTCGATCGACTTTGTCACCTCGAATGGCGGCCAGAACTCTTTCGATTTTGGTCAAAGCAACTACCTCCGTTGTTTGTTCATCTGAAGCGAGTCTATTGTGGGCCGCGCTGCCGGGCAACCGGCTCAACCGGCCGGGAAAGAAAATTGCGCGAGTCGTGGCAAATAGGGGCTGGACGTGGCAGAATAGGTTCATTCGCAGAGAAGGTCTGGAGGAGATGCGGGCCACTCGCCACACGCCCGGCCCGCCTTTCTGGACGTGAGAAGCTGGTCCCCCGTGTTATTCCGATTACTGTGAGCGCCTTTGCTTAGGAGGCTACATGAGCAAGAAGGTATTCGCACTTGCCCTGATCCTATTGCTGAACTGGCCCACCGCCCGAGCTCAGGCACAGGACGTTGCGCCGCAAGACGAGGCGAAAGCGGCTGCCCGCGACGACGACAAAGACAAGAAGGAAAGCGAAGACGAGAAGGCTAAACGCGAAGCTCTTCGGAAGAAGGCTGTCGCGTTAATGGAAGAAGTCATACAGGAAATCGATGGCTTGAAGGTGCCGGAGAATCGCGTCAGGTTCGACGGGACGAGCGCGGACGTTTTGTGGAAATCTGATGAAAAGCGCGCCCGCGCGCTGTTCAAGACTGCGACAAACCTGCTCGCTGAGCTCCTAAAGGAGCAGCCGGTTCAACCCGAAACTGTAGAAGGCATCCACGTCCTCACGTCGGAGACCGAAGCTTATCAACAGAGCGTGCAAGCGGCACAGGAACGTGCTGGTTTGCGCAGCGAGCTGCTGGGGTTGATCTCGCGACACGATGCGAAGCTGGCGAGGGAGTTTCTGCTGGCTACGAGAGTTAAAGGCCGCGACGATGTTCAAGGCAGACCCGAGAACCTTCCCGATCGGTATCTGGAGCTCAACCTGGCGATGCAGATTGCCTCAAGCGATCCGACAGAAGCGCTCAAGATTGGTGAGGGCAGCATTAAAGATGGCACACTGGGCCAGTTGCCTAATCTGGTATCTGCTCTTGCCAGCAGCGACAAGGACGCGGCCCGGACTCTGATCGACGATCTCATGCGCAGGTTGCGTTCTGAGAACCTCTCGAAATCCGGTGAATCGATGGCCGCGGCAATGCAATTGCTGATGATCGCACTGGGCGGCACGGTGCCCAAAGATGGAAACGAGCCCAGCAGCGCCACAGCTTCGCTATTTGACGACGTCACGATAGGTCAACTCGCCAACATGGTGCTCGACGTCGTACTCGCTCCGAGCACCAAAGCGAAGCCCACCGGGGATTCCGACGATGAAGCGGACGACTTCGACTCGGATGGGATGATTGCCGAGATGACAAATCTGCTGCCGGCAATTCAAAAATACGCGCCCGCCAGGGCCGCGGCATTGAAAGCCCGAATAGACGAGGTTGAAAAGGAAATGAGCCCGAGCGAGAGGGCTTCGGCGGACCTCGTAAGAATAATGCAGAATGGTTCGAGCGATGAAATGGTTGCGGCCGCTCAGAAGGCACCCCAGGAACGAAGAGATGATCTCTACTCGCAGGCGGCGATTGTCGAAATGCAGAAGGATAATTTGGATAAGGCGCTTGCGATCATCAATGACCACGTCACCGACCCGGCTCGACGGAAAGGGCTGACCCAGGACATCAACCGTCGGGCGCTCTGGAAGGCGCAGGAGCAGGGAAAGCTGGATGAAGCGCGCGCATTGCTCGCGCGTCACCCGCCCGATGTCCAGGCTATGGTGCTCGTGAACTTTGCGAATGTGGCTGCGGGCAAAGGAAACAAGAAACTGGCCCTGCAACTATTGGAAGAGGCGAGAGGATTGTTGGGTCCGGTGCCGGCGACTTCATCGCAGGTCACTACGATGATGAGCATCGCGTCGCTTTACGGCTCACTCGACCCGAAGATTGCATTCGAGATAATTGAGCCGCTGGTCGAGCAGATAAACACCCTGCTGTCCGCGCTATCGGTGCTGGACGGGTTCGAATACGTGAGGCATTTTCGTGAGGGAGAGCTCGTCAGCAGGACGTCGAGTCCTATAGTGGGGTTGTCGTTTCAATGCGCACAGACTCTCTCGATGATGGCCAGGTCGGATTTTGATCGTGCGAAGGCTGCTGCGGACAGGTTTCAGAGGCCGGAGCTACGGATGACCGCCAGGATCTCGATAGCGCAAAGGATTTTGGAAGACAAGGAGACCTCGGGTAATGATTTGCCCGCCGGCGCGAGCCTTACGCGTTCGGCGGGCTTCGATGCTGTGACATTCACCTCTGGACGCTGGGCGGCGCGAGGTGGTCTGGTTCCAATTTTTTTCCCCTCGTTGTGGCGTTCGCGCGTTAACTCCACAAACGTGACGATCGTCAGACATTGAATACTCGACACGCGCGATGGGCGTTGTTCCCTCGGTGCACGACTAAGCAAGCTGGGTTTCACGCAAGGCCGCAAAGGTTCGCAAAGAACGCAACGGGGTTTTGGTGTTTGCGTTCTTTGCGAACCTTTGCTGCCTTGCGTGCCGACTTACTCAATTGTGTACAGAGGGGACGAAGCCCATCTCAGACTTCGCCGGCGGTCACGTTGGTTGACATGCTTTCAAGCGCTCTGTTAGCTTGTGATTTTGGTTTGCGGTTGAAATTCTCTATTGTAGGCGCGTAGCTCAGGGGTAGAGCACTACCTTGACACGGTAGGGGTCTGCGGTTCAAATCCGCACGCGCCTACCATTTCTTTTTTCGGCTACTGCGTCAAGGGAATCTGAATACCAGGGGTAACGTTAGAAGGTTGAGGGTTCTGAGCCTGGAGTATACCCGCGAGAAGAGGAGATGCGCCTATGCAGAGCAGGAGTCCGGCAAGGAGAAGAATGGGCGAAGGGACGAAAGGGCAAAGGGGCGACGCGGGTACGCGGAGAGGAGAGACACGGGGACGCTTTTAGAGATTTAGCTAAGCTTCGCGTGTTTCTTCGTCGCCGTGTCGCCGCGTCTCTGCGTCACTCCTCTCCGCGTCACCGCGTCTTCCTTTCGCCCCTTCTCTCCGCTAATCCCGTCCCTCGGATTCTCTTCCAACGTTGAGAGGCTGGCAAGTTTGCGCCACCGAATTCGAATTGAAGAGATCAGATGTTGCCCCGCCGAGGCGCGCGGTCTTATGATTCGAACATACCAGGCAATAGGTGAAGCTATGTTCTGTCCGCGATGCGGTTCAACTCAAAGCGACGATTTGAAATTCTGTAAGTCCTGCGGCACGGACTTGCTGCCAGTCCGGCAGGTGCTAAGCGGAAAGGCATTGACTCGAAAAAAGCAGCGGCCGGAGATGTTGCCAACCGAAGAGGAACGCCAACAAAAGCAGGAAGAACGAGCGAGACAACAAATCTTGAACCCTCTCTGGAGGCGGTATAACGAGATTAAGGCCGGAGTCATCACTAGCTGTGTTGGGTTGGGTGCGGCAATAGTGATTTCAATGATCATGGAGGGCGTGATTCGCAGCGGAAACGTAGGATCGGGTACCGCGGAGATCCTCGCACGGCTGTGGGTTGCCGGGGTGATTCCATTCTTTGTTGGACTCGCGCTGATCTTCAACGGGCTGGTCGTGTCGGCCAGGCTTGTGGAGATAGCCAAACGAAAATCAACCGACCCTCTGATCGATTCGAACAAGCAGCTAAGCCTGCCGTCTTCCGAAACCGTAGAATTCACTAACTACGGTGGCAGCGTGACCGAAGGCACGACCCAGCACCTGATCGACCCTAAAGATCACCCTCGCGTTGAATGATTTCGTCGACCACTCCGATGATCCGCAAGAACAATCAAACCACACTCTCACGACGTTGAGTTGAAATGGCCGGACCTCGTGAGTCGGTCTAATTAAGGACGACAGTTCGATCAGAGAGGACTCCAATGCCGAATTCAATCTCAAGTCCCGACGTGCTGGCCGCGTTTAAAAAACTTTCATCTCCCCGGAACTTAGACGTCACCGTAGACCGCAACATCCGGACCATCAATGCACCGTTCCCTTCACCTGCAGACTGGAGGGACCAATGGATATACTTCCTGCTGGTTGATCGTTTCAACAACCCTTCTTCGCCGCCCCGTTCGAGTCCCTTCGACGGTTTGAACGGGACGTTTCAGGGGGGAACGTTCAACGGTGTCCGCGCGCAACTTGGTTACCTTCAGCACCTCGGTGTGGGTGCGATCTGGCTTTCGCCTGTGCTGAAAAACTGTCAGTTCAACCCATTCAGCTACCACGGCTACGGAATTCAGGACTTCATGCGAATCGATCCGCGCTTCGCGTCGAGCCCCAACCTCGCAGAAGCCGAGTTACAGGCATTAGTAGATGAAGCACACGCGCGAGGGATCTACGTGATTCTGGATATTGTCCTGAATCATGCGGGCGACGTGTTCGCATACGTTTTGGACGATGGCACACTGTCGTCGGAGGCCGCGGGGCGCGATCAGACATACGAGATCAACTGGCGCGATCAGGATGGCCATCCGCGTCAGGACTGGACCGAAGCACCGGACGACCCTCCTCTGGATGCGGCTGTTTGGCCAGTTGAGTTGAGAAAGAATGCCTTCTTTCGTCGCAAAGGCGTTGGCGGAGAAGCCGGTGGCGACTTCGCATCACTCAAGGAAATGGTGACTGCAGCCGATCCGCCTCGCTTTCCGGTGCGCGACATCCTGATTCGTGCCCATCAATACCTGATCGCAAGGTTCGACATAGACGGTTTTCGCATCGACACACTGAAGTTCATCGAACCTGATTTTGCGCAGGTTTTTGGGAACGCAATGCGAGAGTTCGCCCTCAGCATCGGCAAGAAGAACTTCTTCACGTTTGGAGAGGTCTACGACAGCGAAGAAAAGATTGCACGATTCATCGGGCGCCAAACGTCGCAGGACGGAGACATTGTGGGAGTTGATGCGGCGTTGGACTTTCCGCTGTTCTTCAAACTGCCCGCGGTCGCCAAAGGACAATCGGCTCCATCCGAAGTTGTAAACATGTTTGAACATCGGAAGGACGTCGAGCGAACAATCGTCAGCTCGCATGGCGAAGCAGGCAGATTCTTCGTGACCTTTCTTGACAACCACGATCAGACGCAAAGGTTCTTTTTCAGCGATCCGAGAGACCCTCAGAAATTTCAGGATCAACTCACTCTGGGAGTTTCAGTGTTGTTCGCCCTGCAGGGCATTCCGTGTCTGTACTACGGCACCGAGCAGGGCCTTCACGGGCTGGGCAATCAGGATCTTGCGGTGCGAGAAGCCCTGTGGGGCAAACCGAACGCGTTCGATCCCCATCATCCTTTTTATGAGTCGATATCGAGACTGGCGACAGTGCGCGGTGAACAGCCGGCACTGCGCTACGGACGGCAGTACTTTCGCCCGATTTCAGGCAACGGAGCCCAATTCGGCATCTCCACGTTCGGCGCCGGTGTAATCGCTTTTTCCCGGCTGTTGAACGACCAGGAAGTTGTAATAGTCGCAAATACCAACACGACCGACCGCTGGGAGGGTGAGGTCATAGTCGATCGAACGCTCAATCCTGTGGGCTTGCAATACGAAATACTCTTCTCCAACAAGCGCGCGGGCGTGCAAACTCCTGGTGCGGTGATCGACAAACCCGAAGGCATCGAGATACGAGAGCCGAACAACGTTGTCACGCGAGGGCCTGCGCGAGCCATTCGGGTAAAACTGCAGCCTATGGAAATCCAGATCCTGCGAGGCAGGAGCAGTTCTGAGTTCTCCTGAGTTCTGAGTCCGAAGAAATCACAAGCAGTTCTGAGTCCTGAGCTAGATCCTGTGATGATTTCTTCGGACTCAGAACTCAGAACTTCCGTGTTACTATCCCGTCCAATGTCTGATCAGAACTTAACCTCTGATAAGCAAGATCCTGACGATGTGAGCCGGCGGCTACTCGAGATGTTCAGAGAGACTGGCGCGCTGCTCGAAGGACATTTTCAACTTACCTCAGGCCTTCATAGTTCTCGCTACTTGCAATGCGCATTAGTTCTGCAACATCCGCCTTACGCGGAATGGGTGGGGCGAGCCATAGCTTCACGCCTCGAGCACAGCGACCCGAACCTCGTCGTAGCCCCGGCGATAGGAGGCATCATCGTTGCGCACGAAACCGCGCGAGCGCTTGGCGTTCGAGCGATCTTCACCGAGCGCGAAGGCGGCCGCATGACTCTACGTCGAGGGTTCCTCATAAACTCGGGTGAAAAAGTATTAGTGGTCGAAGATGTCGTGACGACTGGGGGCTCCACGAGAGAGACGATCGAGGCCGCGACGGCAGCCGGGGGTATGGTTGTAGGAGCTGGCTCGATGGTTGACCGAAGCGGCGGGACTGCAGATGTCGGGGTTTCAAGTGTCACGCTTTTGACACTCGATGTGCCCACATACGAACCGGCGGTCTGCCCTCTGTGTAATAGCGGGAGCCAGGCGATCAAGCCTGGAAGCAGGAAAATCTGAGGTTCCTGCTTAACCCAAGTCTTAACGAGAGTCGCCAGGATTTCAGTGTCCATTTGCGCATGACCTGCTGCGTGCCGGCTGTTGGGCTAAAGGACGAACTCAGCACTCAGAAGACTCAGAACTCAGAACTCAGAACTTTCCATGCACCGCATTACCGTTCAATACGACGGCACCGATTATCACGGCTGGCAGATGCAGACGGGTCAACGTACTATCCAGGGAGAATTGACGCGCGCGCTTTCGCTTCTGAATCGCGCGACGGTAACGATCCACGGAGCCGGCCGCACCGACGCAGGGGTTCACGCACTGGGCCAGGTCGCAAGCTTTCGCATCGATGTTCCTTTTGAACCCGAAGACCTCATGGCAGCCATCAACGGTAACCTCGACCCCGATATAAGAGTCACCGAATGCAGCGTCGTCCCTGAATCGTTTCACGCGCGTCACTCCGCCACGTCCAAGTCATACCGTTATCGAATCTGGCGCCGCCGCGTCGTCAGTCCGTTCGCCAGAAGATACGTGTATCACCGCTCCGAAGCCCTCGACCTACGGGCGATGCGCGCAGCAGCGGCGTTGCTTCCAGGTACCAGAGACTTCAGCGCGTTTACCGTCAAAGATGCGGAAGTTCAGAGTAAGATCCGCACGTTGACTCGTCTGGACGTGGAAGAACGCGACGAAGAGATCTGGATCACCGCGGAAGCCGACGGATTTCTTCGGTTCATGGTCAGGACAATCGTAGGTGCGTTGATCGAAGTCGGACGAGGGCAGATGAGTCCCCCCGAGCTGGCACGTGTCGTTGAGCTAGGAGAACGTGAAAACGCGGGTGCTACTGCACCGGCGCACGGGTTGACTTTGATGCGAGTCGACTATTAAAGTCAGCGATCTAGAAACCTAGTGATGACCGATCCTTTCACAGACTTCAGGGGTGTAATAGAGCCCGGTTCCAGAGACGAGTATTTGCTGCGTCAGATAGCGCTCGACAGGCTTCCTACGCACGTCGCGATCATTATGGACGGCAACGGGCGATGGGCGGCCCGCAGAAGCCAGCCTCGCGTGACTGGTCATCGAGCCGGCGCCGAAGCGGTGCGCACCACTGTCGAATCTTCGGCAAGGCTCGGAATCTCGTTTCTCACTCTGTATGCATTCTCGACTGAGAACTGGAAGCGCCCTCGTCTTGAAGTTGAAGCCTTGATGGGATTGCTTCGGGAATTCCTTCGCAAAGAGATCAGAAGCCTCAAAGAAAACAACATCCGGTTTCATACGATAGGGCGCGAGCAAGCGCTCGAGCCGGCGGTGCGTCGCGAGCTCGAATACGCGCGAGAGGAGACCGCATTGAACACCGGGATGGTTCTAACCGTCGCTTTGAACTACAGCGGACGATCAGAGATCATCGAGGCGTCGCGCCAACTGATCACTGAATGGATCGCGCTCGGCCGCGATCCGTACGAGATTTCCGAGGCCGACCTGGAGCGACATCTTTTCACCGAAGGTCTTCCCGATCCGGATCTGCTTATTCGGACGAGTGGTGAGATGCGCGTATCGAATTTTTTGCTGTGGCAGATTGCCTACAGCGAGATTTACGTGACCGAGACACTCTGGCCCGATTTTCGGCGATCGAATCTGTTCGAGGCAATCATTGAGTATCAGAAGCGTGAGCGCCGTTACGGCGACGTGAAGCCCCGGCAGGATGATCCGCTGATTGTCGCCGTCAAGTAATTCCGAGTTCCGGTTGTCAACCACCTTGGGGTTGCCACTCAGAACTTCCTCCATGACACGAATTCTCACCGCGGCCGCCGGCATACCCGTACTTATTCTTGCGATATGGAGCCCCTGGCCCCAGGTGTTTGCGGCGCTCGCAGCAATAGCTGGTTTGATCGCGCTCTCAGAATTCTACGCTCTCGCTCACAAGGTCGAAATAAATCCTTATGAGCTTCTGGGCTACACCGCATCGGTGATCATTGCGGTGTGCTTCATGCTCGATCACCGGCCGTGGATCATATTCGTCTTCATTGCCACGGCGCTTGTGTCTCTCACGCTATCAGTTGCGCGAACCGAAGAGATGAGCAATTCGATCGCGTCGTCGTCGGCCACTCTTTTTGGAGTGGCGTACATCGGGTTAACGGTTGGTTGTCTGATCGGTGTGCGGATGATCGCTGATTCGTTGACTCGCCCGCCGACCGCGCATCTAGCCTCAAAGCTGCTCACGATGTTCTTTGCGATGGTCATGCTTACGGACACCGGCGCGTACTACGTGGGACGTTCGCTGGGCGAACACAAACTCGCGCCACAGGTGAGTCCGGGCAAGACCATCGAGGGCTCGATCGGAGGCGTAGTCGCCGCGATCGCTTCCGGTCCCCTGTGCAAGCTGATCTTCTTTCACGAGATTCCGCTGTGGCATGCGATCGCCCTCGGAGCGGCAATCGGACTGGTCGGACAGGTCGGCGATCTTGCCGAGTCGATGCTGAAGCGTGGCTCGCAGGTTAAGGACTCCGGCACTTTGTTGCCGGGGCATGGCGGCATGCTCGATCGAATAGACAGCATTCTTTTCTGCGCGCCTGTTCTATACTACTACTCTCGCTTATTTCTTTAACGGCTTTCAAAACATTGCGCGCCGCATCGAACCGTGAAGTGGTTCACGACAGCGCGCGCCAGCGTGGATTGTGGCGCGACGTGTTGCCCGTGTGGGCAGTGCTGATGGCGGCGACGTGCTTGCCATACCTGATTGCAGCGTTGCGTACGCCTGCAGGCTACAGATTCACCGGCGTACTGACGGCGTATGACGACACGTTCACTTACTTCGCCTGGATGAGACAGGCGGCCGATGGCCGGTTGTTGATGTGCGACCTGTACACGACTGAACCGCAAAGCTGTGAGTTTCTATTGCCGCTGTGGATCGCGCTTGGATGGGTAGTTCGCGTCTTTCATCTGCCGATCATCCTAGTCTTTCATCTTGCACGGGCGGCTTCGACGCTGGTGATGCTTGCGGTGACGCGCGGCGTTGTTGCGATTGCGATGCGGTCGAGGCGAAGGATACGGCTGTCGCTGTGGCTTTTTGCGTTTTCGGGCGGCATAGGGTGGCTGATCTATCTGCTGAACAGCGGCGGCGACTTGTTCAACACTCGAGCGATGTCGGGCTCTGCTGACCTCAACTTGCCTGAAGCAATCGCCTTCAGGTCAGCGTTTTCGCAGGTTCATTTTGCATTAGGCATAACTCTGGTAGCCGGCTCGCTCCGGTTGTTGTGTTTGTCGCTGTACAACCAGAGCTTGAAGCAGGCAGCAATTGCGGGCGTTCTGGTCACCTTACTGGCCGTTATTCATCCTTATCTCGTTCTCGTGGTGGGAGTCGTTGCCGCACTCTGGCTGTTGTGCTGGCCGCTGTTGACGCAAAACGGAACCGCGCGCCCGTACGTTCTGTCGATTAGCAGCGGCGCGGCGGTATTGGCAGGTTCTTTGCCCGGCCTTGCGTACTTGATTTACCTGAATCGTACGAATCAGGTTCTGCGTGAGTGGTTGAAGATCACCGATACGCTTTCTCCTCCTCCGCAAGAGTACGTCTTAGGATTTGGTCTTGTAGGTGCGCTGAGTGTTGCAGGTTTTGTCTTGCTTGCGAATCGTCGCAAGGAAGCGGCATGGTTCTTAATCTTGTGGAGCGTTTCGCAGGCTGCGATGCTGTACGCGCCAGTGAACTTTCAACGTAGATTTGTGGAAGCGCTTCAGGTGCCCCTTGTGATCGCCGCCGCGGTGGCGATATCGTGGCTGACCGCGGCGCTTCGGCGCAAACGGATACTCCGTCGAATAGCAATCATAGGGATTGTTCTTACTGCCTCGTTGACGAATTTGGGATTCGTCGCCGGACAGATATTGGCGCGTGGAAGCGCTACCGGAGCGTCTGATCCCAGACGCTACATCCAAATCGAGATTGCTGACTCGCTCAACTGGATTCGTGCGAACTCCGATCCCGGCGACACGATTCTCTGTTCTTACCTGACCGGGAATCTACTGCCCGGATTGATCGGCCGGCACGTGTTTCTTGGGCACTACGGGCAGACAATGCACAGCCGGGAAAAGGGCGAGCAGATAAACCGTTTTTACAGCGGACAGGCTTCCGAAGCTGAAGTCGAGACCTTGTTCGAAGTAAACCGGGTGCGCTATGTGATTGCGGGGCCTTTCGAGGACGCGTCAGAAGCGGCGACCGCTCGATCCTCGATGACGCTCGTTCATACAGTGGGGAATGTGCGAGTTTATGCCGTTCAGCCATACCAGCGGTAGACTCATACTCATTGCGCTTGCCGCGACCACGATCTGCGCGGCAGGCTTTTACTACGCCAAGCGCAGCGGCTCCGATCCGTCTCAATATAACAACGATTTCAATGTTTATTCTTTCGCAGCGCGCGAGATTGTTGCGTCAGGGGACCCTTACCAAAACTCGGTCACCGACTGGACGCCGTACCTGTACACGCCTGTGCTTGCAGTGTTGCTGATTCCGCTGTCGCTTTTGCCTCTTCCGGTTGCGGCCTACTTGTGGTTTCTGCTGAATGCCGCGTCCTTCGCGCTCGCCGCGGCTTGGTCTTCTCGTCTTTCGCTCGACACCCAAGCTGTCGCTGGCCGCGTTGCGAGACCGGTCGAAGGAAAGGCATTCGCGTATGAACTACTGATGGCGCTGATCGGCGTCACGGTTGTAATTCGCTTTGCGCTCGACAATTTTGAGCTTGGTCAGGTTAATCCGCTGGTCACGTTTCTCATAGTTGCACACTTTCACCTCTTGAGCAGGGACAAGAAGGGTTGGTCAGCTCTCGCACTGGCGGTCGCTGCATCGGTGAAGTTGAGTCCGCTGCTATTGATTCCTTATCACCTGGCGAGAAAGAGAGCGGGTTTTGCTTTGACTTGCACAGCGCTCTTTGCGTGCGTTGTGTTTTCGAGTTTCGCGGTGCTCGGTTCGAAGGCTCCGGGGGCGTTTGCGAGTTTCTGGGAGAGGACCGTGCGCAATGGTCAGGGATACGATCTTGCTTACGCGGGCAACCAGTCGTTGAGGGGATTCACCGCTCGTGTTGAGACATCGTCCCGCGGTTTGTCGTATTCAACAGAACCCGATGCAGAAGATCTGAGACGCAGTACCTCTAGCCCGCTAACTCTTTCCGTGGCTCTCCTGATGTTCGGATTGTCGTTGGTTACTGCCCTTCGAGCGAAGGCCGAATCGCTTGCAGCGGCGCCCTGGATTTGTCTTATCCCGCTGCTGTCACCTCTTGCGTGGAAGGCGCATTTTGTTGTTCTAGTGCTGCCTGCCTGCGTTCTTGCAGCGAGGGCGCTTGGTCGAGGGAGCAGGCTTGATGGCATCCTTGCGTGGATCGCAATCGCAACCAGTTTCGCGCTGTTCAACATCACCAGCCCGAGAATCGTGGGATTGCGCGCCGCCGAGTGGGCGGACGCGCACTCAGGTGTAATGATCGGAGCATGTCTTCTGTTCGTTGCGACCGCATTGATTGCGTCATTGAAGAGGAAGTAGGCAGTAGGCAGTAGGCATACTGCTTACTGCCTACTGCATACTGCCTACTGCCTAGAAACCGGGAACTTCGTTTGATAATCTCATCACTACATGGGCACCAAGGAAAGCTCCGAACGAATCGCGCAGACTAGTTCCGGTATCGAGCTAAAAACGGTCTTCAAGCCGTCGGATGTCGACATTGATTTCGACCGGGACCTGGCTGATCCGGGACAATACCCGTTCACTCGCGGGCCCTATTCGAGCATGTACCGTGGAAAGCTCTGGACGATGCGTCAGTACGCAGGATACGCAACCGCGGCGGAGTCAAATGCTCGGTACCGATATCTGCTTGAGCAGGGACAAACTGGTCTATCCGTTGCCTTCGATCTGCCGACGCAGATGGGTTACGACTCGGACCACCCGATGTCGCGTGGAGAAGTCGGCAAGGTCGGAGTTGCAATTGATACGCTCGACGACATGCACCGTCTGCTGGACGGGATTCCGCTCGACCGCGTATCGACATCGATGACAATCAACTCGACCGCGGCGATCCTGCTTGCGATGTATATCGCGGTGGCCAAGAAGCAGAACGTTCCGGTCTCGTCCATCTCTGGGACCATCCAGAATGACATCCTGAAGGAGTACATAGCGCGCGGAACTTATATCTATCCTCCGGGTCCGAGTCTTCGCATAGTGACTGATATCTTCGGTTACTGCGCTCGAGAAGTCCCTCGATGGAACACGATATCGATTTCCGGGTATCACATCCGCGAGGCGGGCTCCACTGCTGCACAAGAGGTCGCCTTTACCCTTGCAGACGGCATCGCATACGTGCAGGCGGCAGTAGACGCGGGTCTGGGCGTGGACGACTTCGCGCCTCGCGTTGCCTTCTTCTTTAACTCGCACAATCAATTCCTCGAGGAGGTAGCAAAGTTTCGTGCCGCCCGCAGGATGTGGGCCAGGATCATGCGCGAAAGGTTTGGCGCGCGCGACCCGCGTTCTCTGACACTTCGGTTTCACGCGCAGACCGCGGGGTCGTCACTGACTGCGCAACAACCCGAAGTGAACGTCGTACGGACTACGCTTCAAGCGCTGGCCGCGGTGCTCGGCGGCGCGCAATCGCTTCATACCAACTCTCTGGACGAAGCGCTTGGCCTTCCGACAGAGGGAGCAGCGCGAATTGCATTGAGAACTCAGCAAGTGATCGGTTTTGAGTCCGGTGTTGCCGATACTGCCGATCCGTTAGGCGGTTCGTACGCCATCGAATTCCTGACAAACGAAATTGAGCGCATTGCTTCAGAGTACATTCGCAAGATTGACGACGTCGGAGGCATGCTTCGCGCGATAGAGACCGGATTTGTTCAGGGCGAAATTGAACGAGCGGCGTACGAGTATCAGCGCGCAGTCGAATCGGGAGTTCAGACGGTGGTGGGGGTTAATCGCTTCAAGATGGAAGGGACGGCTGCACCTCCGATTTTACGAATCAACGAAGATCTAGAGCGTCAGCAGTGCGCGAGCTTGAAGCAGGTGAAGGATCGTCGCGACGAGAAGGCGGCGACGAGCGCGCTCGACAGGGTAGAGAAGGTTGCGGCTTCGAACGAGAATCTGATGCCCCACATCATCAGCGCGGTCGAGAGCTATGCGACGCTCGGAGAGATCTCGGATCGTTTAAGAAGAGTGTTCGGAGAATACAGGGGAGTTGGGGAACAGTGACGCGGGGAAGCGAGCCAAAGGACGAAAGGGCGAAGGGGCGCCCGGAGACGCGAGAACACGGAGACGCGGAGCTCTACTGCTGATCAACACGATTCTTTATTCCTAGCTTTGTCCATTCGCCCGTTCGCCCTTCGCTCCACTTCGCCGCGTCTCTCCTATCTGCATCACCGCTTCTTCCCTTCACCCATTCGCATCCCGTTCGTAGCTAATGGCGCAGAAAATCCTTGAAATAAGAAATCTGACCACTCGGTTCAAAACGCGAGCCGGAGACCTCATCGCGGTGAACGACGTGAGTCTCGATCTGGAACGCGGATCGACACTCGCGCTCGTAGGTGAGTCCGGCTCGGGTAAATCCGTCACCAGCCTCTCGATCATCCGTTTGATAGCATCCCCGGGTGAGATCTCGTCGGGCCAGGTAGTCTTTGAGGGACGAGACCTGCTGGAATTGTCTGAAGACGACATGCGCCGCGTTCGGGGTCGTGAGATTGCGATGATCTTTCAGGACCCAATGACGTCCCTCAATCCGGTGTACAGCGTAGGCGAACAGATCGCCGAGGTCATCAGAATTCATCTAACCGGCTCGCGGCGCCAGGCATGGAGTCGCGCCGTAGAGATGCTTGAGCAGGTTAGAATTCCCGATGCGGCTCGACGAGCAAAGAACTACCCGCACGAATTGTCCGGCGGCATGAGACAGCGGGTGATGATCGCCATGGCGCTCGCATGCCGCCCGAAGCTGCTTATCGCGGACGAGCCTACGACGGCGCTCGATGTGACAATTCAGGCGGAGATTCTCGATCTGCTCAAGAACCTGAAGGAGCAGTTTGACCTCTCACTGCTGTTGATCACTCACGATCTCGGTGTGGTTGCGGAGACGGCCGATCGCGTTGCGGTGATGTACGCCGGCCAAATCGTGGAGGAGGCTCCGACCCGAGAGCTGTTTCACAATCCGAAACATCCGTACACCGAAGGTCTGCTGCTGTCGGTGCCGCGACTGGATGAAGATCGCCGCGAGAATAGCAGGTTGCGAACCATTGAAGGCACCGTGCCGAGCCTGCTTGATCTCCCTCCTGGCTGCGCGTTCGCTCCGCGCTGCCGATACGTCATCGATGAGTGCCGTCAACATTCGATTGCGCTGATTCCGATAACCGACAAGAGAAGCGCTCGCTGTATCCGACACGATCAGGTCGGCCGCTCGCCCAATCCTTTCTCTTCATAGCAATCGGCCAGCAGCCTGTGAAAATGATGGACACCGTTTTCGCGCTTAACGGAGTATCTGCCGCGCTCGTAAGTCCTCGAACGCAGTCCCCGCTGCACCGCCTCACAGATTGCAATGTCTTCGAGTTGTATCTCGTCGCTGAACTCAATCACCCGGTTCAGCGCTTCACGTACTTCGTTCCGATCCGGGTCGAAGACATACCATTCGAAGACCGTTAGGGTCTTGTCGTGTCCCACCGGAAGAATCAGGTTGGTCGAGAAGTTATCGGGATAGACGTTGAGCATGAGGTTCGGAAAAATCCAGAAGTACTGCGCGTCTTGATCGGCGGAGGTTCCGGTTAGATTTATCCTCTGTCCCTCCCGGACCCTGATGGGCGAATGCTGGATCGAATAAAATCTCCGCGTCTCAACTCGATAGTTCGCGTAATCCAGTTCCCTGTTGAGAGAAGGATGAACGATCGGGATGTGATAGCCTTCGAGATAATTGTCGACGTACACCTTCCAGTTGCACTCCACCGTCCAGTCTTTCCTGGCCGCTGGCTTCATCGAAGCGATGTCGCTGTGCTTGATTCGCTCGGGGATGTCGTCCAGAACTTCGAGCAGCGAAGGACCTCCCGAACTCAAGTTCGCGAAGACCAGAGGACCCCATGTGTCAACGTTGAACTCCGGCAGACAGACTCCCTCTTTCGAGAAGCACTCGACACCGTCGAACTCGGGAGTCGTCGATAGCCGTCCGTCGAGCGAATAAGTCCAGCCGTGATAACCGCACTGGAATGACTTGCGGTTGCCTTCACCGCTCGCAACCGGACCCGCACGGTGTCTGCAGACGTTAGAGTAGGCGCGCAGAGTCGAGGCTTGATCCCTCACCACAACCAGCGGTTCGTCCGCAACGGAAGTGGTGAAGTAGTCGCCCGGCTTGCGAACCTGGTCGATTCTGCCTACGAGATTCCACGTGCGTGAAAAGACGGTCTGGTGTTCAACGTGCAGCATCGCCGGATCGTTGTATGCGTCGGACGGTAATGTGTGGGCTCGTTGTATGTGCGGATCGACGGTCAATTGGGATTTCTTTCTGGTTTCTGCCATTCTGAGGTCTCCAAGAAAGAGATCATAGGAAAGAATCCGGTTTCCGCAAAGGAGAAGTTCCTGTTCGCAGGTTTGACTGTGCCTACACCGGAGCGGACAACACCAAACGTTTTCATCGGCTAAGAAGCAGGTTAGCATTCGAACCGGACTTACCTTTCCATCTCGACGACGCAGAAAAGAGGCGACACCTGGCGTCAATTGACGGCGGGAAAACTCCACTTGAGTGTCGCCGGCAAGCTTTGATTCCGCTTGCGTGACATCTCACACCTAATGAACTCCGTTCTTTGGCCCTTGGTTCGGAAATAGCCATCTTCAGAGTTCGTCGTGGCATTCAATGTGCAGCGACGAGCTTGGGTCCAGAGAAAACGGCTATACTTGGTTCCCCTGGAGTAAAACAAACGTAGTCTTGACGTCGAGAGACGCAAAGAGCTGTCGCAGGGTAGAAAGGAACTCAATCGAATGATTTCGTGGGCGCGATTCCGCATTGACTCGCCAGACCTCGCGGCTTTTGGCAAACGGAGATTAGAAGGCCGCATAGCCTATCTCGCAACCATTCGAAAGGATGGCTCACCACGAGTTCATCCTGTGTCGCCGTTGATTGTTGATGACCGTCTCTTCCTTTACATGGAACCAACTTCCCCAAAGGGTCACGACCTGCGTCGCGATCCTCGATATATGTTGCACTGTGGTGTTGAAGACAGCGAGGGAGGGCAGGGAGAGTTCTTCGTAAGAGGCGAAGCCCTGGAGGTCACCGACAAGAAGACTAGAGAAGAAGTGTTCGAGTACGCCGAACAAGTAGGATTCAGCCCTGAGGAAAGATACGTTCTTTTTGAGTTTGGGATCAGCGAAGCAATGTCGACTCTATACGACGAAGTTGGTCCGCAAAGAACGAGGTGGAAGCCTCGTTCCTCTTGATCCACGTCTGACCGAAACTGCGCGCGTTGGATTTGAAACGGCTTTGAGGAGGGTGGAATGCCAAAGCTTCTCTTCATTGCCGGAGTCGTAATGTGGATGCCCGCGATAGCATCGGCACAGGATTATCCCAGGGCTGAGGCTTCAGCCGGCTACTCGTACCTGCGCGGCACGTTCGACGCGAATTTCAATGGCTGGAATTTCTCGGTCGCGGGTAATCCGACCAGGTGGTTTGGCGTAGCAGGCGAGGTTGGTGGTCTCTACATCTCGAACGCACAGATTTACACGTTTCTCGCCGGCCCAAGGCTCACCTCTCGGGCGGGGCGGGCCAATCCTTATGCCCAGGTCCTGTTCGGAGGGGTGAACATCAGCAATGGTTTTTCGGAGACGGCGTTCGGTTGGGCCGTGGGCGGTGGCGTAGACATCAAAGTGAATAAGAGAATCGCTATACGCGCAATCGACGTCACGTATCTTCAAACGAGATTCGGCGGTCAGGCTCAGCATAACGGTAGGCTATCAGCGGGTGTTGTTTTTCGATTCGGCGAAAAATGAATTGGTAATCAGCGGATGAGGAGATGAATGGATGGTTATGTGGTGCGGGTGACTCGCTTGAGGATGAGATAAGTCGGACCGCTCACCCCAAGAATGATGAGTGCATAGATGCTGTTTTGGGTGTCGCTCGCCACCGCTCCCGCCAGAAAAGCAATGGAGCCGACCAGAGAAGTACCGGTTGTCCACGGGAAACCGGGCGTACGATAAGGCCTCGGCTTATCAGGCTCACGCCTCCTCAGCAGAAACACCGCTGCAAAAGACATCGTGTACATCACGACGAAAAAGAAGGCAGTCACCGCGAGCACTTGATCTACCGTACCTGTTGCTATGAACAGCAAGGCTACAATCGCGCCAAGCAGCAGAGCAAACGTCGGCGTTCCACCAGGATTCGATTCAGCCGCCTTTGCAAAGAACAGGTTGTCGCGGCTCATGGCGAACAACACCCGGCTGGCCATCAGCTGACAAGCGTTCACCGCGCTTAACATCGACACGATCATGACCGAGCGAAAGATTAAATCGCCTCGGGCTCCGAAAATCACGCTGGCCGCCTTACCGAGCGCCAGGTCGCTTCCGGCGATTTCGGAGATCGGCAGGACGCTAAGCGTAGCAAGATTAATCAGGACATAAATCGCTATCACCGCCAGCACACCGCCCAGCGTCGATCGCGGTATGTTTCGGCTCGGTGTTGTAACTTCTTCCGAGAAGTAGATAGCTCCCGTCCAGCCGTCGTAGGTGTAGATGACCGCCTGTAAGGAAATGATAATCGCGACAAACAAAGCGAACCCGCGAGGCGGTTCAACGACAGCAGCGGTCGATGCCGTATGCCCTCCGCCCCCGAGGGCGAAACAGAAAACGATCAGGACCCCGAAGGCCAGAGCCTTGAGGAGACTGCTGATGTTTTGTGTGCTTCTCCCCCATTGAATTCCTCGCCATTGCAACACTGCAAAGAAGATCACTACTGCCATTGCGACCGGTTTGGTCTGTCCAGCGAGGCTGCTGAACACTACGCCGCTGTATTGGGCAATCACCAGCGAAATGAATGCGGTGGCGCCGCAGGTTGAAATCCAGTCGCTCCAGCCGACGATGAAACCTGCGTAGTCACCAAAGGCGTACCGCGCAAAGATATACTGTCCTCCCGATTTCGGAAGCATCGTTCCAAGCTCCGAGATCGACAGCGATCCGAGCAAGGCATACAGTCCGCCCGCCAGCCAGATTGAAATGAACATCCAGCCTGAAGGAAGTTGCGCGGCGATCTTCCCGGGCGTACTGACTATTCCGCCGCCGATTGTGTTGCCGATGATCACTGCGAGTCCGAATCCCACGCCGAGAACTTGCAGCAGTCTGCCGCGTGAAGGTTTGTCCTCGACAGACGCGGATGAACTGGCGTGGCTCACCACTGGACTGACGCCGGAGGTAGGTTCTGATTCCAAGCGGTATTCAACTGAGGCTTGAGGAGTCCCGGTTACGGAGGAGAGCCGGGATTCAAGCGCCGAGCGTGTTGGGGTGGACCGTGCGACGAATTCGCCGAACAAAGGCGCGCGAGCGATGGTTCGCGCGCCCTTCGATCCTGGTTATCAAAAAAACACTAGAAGAGCTTCGATGGAATCCTGCTTAGATTCCGAAGACCTGCAAAAAAACTTTTCGCTGATTTGGTCCGTCGAACTCAGTCAGGATTACGCTTTGCCAGCGCCCAAGGACTGGTTCGCCTTTCGCAACCGGGATGGTCAGACTATGTCCGAACACTATCATCCGCAGGTGAGAATCGGCATTGTGACGGTCGCAATCGGAGAACTCGGGATCGTTGTGCCTGTAATACTGCTCACGCGGAACCATGCCCTCCATCATCTTCTTTACGTCAGTAAGCAGAGCATCCTGCCACTCGTTAATAATCAACCCAGCCGTCGTGTGCATCGACGACACTTGAACGTAGCCGTCCGTTACTCCCGACTCCTCCACAATACTTCTAACTTCAGAGGTCAGGTTGATCAACTCGGTCCGCTCGCTGGTACTTACTTCGATTGTCTTGGACAAGCTTCGGGCAGTGCCCTGACTCGTTTGACAATCGAGGGTTGCAGTCCCACTCGCGCGGGCTTTAAGAGCTTCCATCCTGTGGTCTCCTTCCAGTAAATGATCAACTTTAAATTCTAAGTTTGAGAGGTTCCGGCCGGATATTGAAGGCGGATTATACTACAGACAAACCCTGATCTGTCTAGCAGAAACAGCTTTGCCTCCCCTCCCCGGCCTACCCCTGCTAAACAACCAATGGCGCAACTCCGGTTACGATTTCTGCCAGTCGCGCCGCACAGTGAACAGTTCGCCGCCTAAGCTCCCAGAGTCCCCTCAACGAGCCGGGTCTCTCGATCGCCCTGGCGGTGACTTTCAACGTACTCAATCGACCATCTGCCCTTCGACAACGATTGAAGTCGACGGGCAGGTCCTCGGAAAACAAATCAGAAACGACACGCGCTATCACGAACTGAACGCCACGTTCCAGACATGCCACAGCAACCGCGGAAGACTCCATATCTACGACGCCCAGCTCATTACCAATCAGTCGTCCGGACAATTCATGTTTCTCCGCCGCGGTACAAACCACGTCGTCAACAGTCACAACCGCGCCGCCATACACTCGCTCAAGACCCAGCGACAGCACGCGGGTGTGAAGGCCTTCCGAGAAGGCGCCGAGTCCTTCAATCCTTGTCGCGATGATCACATCTCCAATTTCCAGCGAAGAGGACAGTGCTCCGGCAAAGCCTATTCCCACGACCGCTCGCGGTTGAGTATCGAGTGCGCGGCAGATCTCGCGCGAAGCATTAGTTCTGCCCTCGCCGGTCTCTACAAGCAACAAGTCGCGATGCCTGCCCCGCTTGAGCGGCTGCAATTCTCTTCCCAGAGCCGCGGCGATAACGACCTTTCGGCTTGTCGCAGCAGGCGTTGCCAGCACGCTACGCGTAACCATTTTTCCTGAACCAGTCGACCGCTCGCGAGAGGGCCGAATCGATTGGATTCTGAGGCAATCCAAGCTCGCGCACTGCCTTTGACGGATCGAACCACATCTTGTGCCGCGACAGCTTCACACTTTCGAGCGGAACGTCGGGTTCGCGTCCTCGTATGCTAATCGACCAGAAATTCTCGACCCGTGCATAGGTCTCGGCTACCCAATGCGGCACTTTCATCTTCGGCGATGGAATCTTTGTGACGCTTCCGAGCACGTCAAACATATCTTTAAGCGTCAGGTTTGGTCCGCCCAGAATGTAGCGTTCGCCTGGCCTGCCCTTTTCGGCGGCAAGCAGGTGACCGCTGGCGCAGTCGCGCACGTCGATCAGATTCATTCCGGTGTCTACGTAACCGAACATTTTGCCCTGCAGGTAGTCGACCACGATTTTTCCAGTCGGCGTAGGCTTGATATCCATTTCGCCGACAGGGGTGCTCGGGTTCACGATCACTACAGGCAAGTTCTGACTCACCCACTCGCGGACCTTTTCTTCGGCTTGAAACTTACTTCTCTTGTAATCCCCGATCATGTCGTCGATCTTCACCGGCGTGGCCTCGGTGGCCGGCGCTCCGTTCGGATCGAGGCCGAGACATCCGACGGTGCTGGTATAAACAACGCGTTCAACTCCCTCGTCGAATGCAGCACGCATCACGTTGGAAGTCCCGCCGACGTTGGTTGAGTACATTTCGATTGGATCTTTGCACCAGAGTCTGTAGTCGGCAGCGCAGTGATAGACCACCGCGCAGCCTTTGATGGCAGTCCTGATTGATTCCAGGTCTCGTAGATCTCCCCAGGCGAGTTTAATTGACAGGTCCTTCAAGTTGTCGAGGCGGCTCTCGGGCCGTAAGAGGCACCGGACCTGAACGCCGCTGTCAATCAGGCATCGCACGATGTGCGAGCCAAGGAAACCAGTTCCACCGGTGACGAGCGCTTTCACAACTATTTCAGCCGACAATCAACCGGCGAGATTCCACATCGCCATCCGCATCATATCTTTGGGGCTCTTGCGCAACTCGAACATCGCCGAAGCCTCGAAGCCACTGTGCATCATGCAGTTCTGGCACAGCCGATCCTCTCGCGACTCCCAGTATTCCCAATCCACGCCCGACCAGAACTCGTGCCAGGTATCGTAGTACTTCACTCCGATCAAATAACACGGCCCCTTCCATCCTCGTGGAGTGCGGGTCACGGTGCTCCATGGCGAGCACCGGTAGTCGCGCATACCTGCGGTGAACTCGAGGTACATTGGCGTAGACATCAGCCGATATTCCCTTGAAAGCTCGAGCACGCGCTTGAACTTGATCTGAATCTCTTGCCGGCTTAGAAAGATGTCATTCTCGACCGACTCGTAATGGTAACCGGGCGAGATCATCATTCCATCTACGCCCAGCTCGGACACCAGACGGCAAAGCTCCTCAATTTCCGCCATGTCGGTCTCTTTGAATACCGTGGTGTTCGTAGTGACGTGATAGCCCAGCCGCTTGGACTCCCGAATCATCTCTATTGCTTTGTCAAAAACGCCTGAGCGGTCGCAGACCAGATCGTGTGTCTTCTGCATCCCGTCGAGATGAACATTGATCGTCAACCGCTTGTTCGGCGAGATTCGATCGAACACTTTAGTGTCCAGCAACAGGGCATTCGTACACAGATAGATGTGTCGCTTGCGATCGATGATGCCGTCAATCAGCCCTTTAAGCTCGGGATATATGGTGGGCTCACCGCCACACAGCGAAACGATCGGCGCTCCAGTGTCGTCCACCGCCTGAAGACAGTCGCCTAGCGGCATCCGGTCTTCCAGCTTACCGGTGTGCCGTTCGAGCGCGCAGCCGATGCACGCCAGATTGCACGTGTAGAGCGGTTCGAGCATCAGTACCATCGGAAACCGGTTGTTCCCCTTCAAAGCGTTCCTGAACTGATGCTGTATTGCGTCTGTTGTTATGTGCAGAGGAAATCGCATCTTTTCGGTAGACCTCGTTTAGTCCTCGGGCAGCTTGCTGTCGAACGTGCCAAGCGCAAGCAGGGGGAAATAGTTCGCGTACAGGTGATATCGAAGATAAAAGACTCCGGGGAATCCGGTGCCGGTGAAGGTGTCGTCCTTCCAGGATCCGTCTTCCCGCTGATTGCTAAGCAGGTATTGCACGCCGCGCTTCAACCCGTCGCTCTGGTCTTCGGTGCTCATCAGCCCCATCAGCGCCCACGCCGTCTGCGACGGTGTGCTCTGACCTATACCCTTCGCCTCGGGTTCGTCGTATGCCCGAGGAGACTCGCCCCAGCCTCCATCCGAGTTCTGAATCGAACGCAGCCAACACCCTGCCGCCTGGAACTGTGGCTCGAGCATGTCCTCGCCTATGCTCTGAAACCCTTGCAGCGCGAGCCAGGTCCCATAGATGTAGTTCACACCCCAGCGTCCAAACCAGGACCCATCGCGCTCCTGCTCCTTCTGAAGATATGCGGCCGCCTTTTGAATCACCGGATCGCTCCGGCGAAACCCCATATTGGTCAGCGCTTCAAGGCCGCGCGAGGTGATGTCCGCGGTTGAGGGATCGATCATCGCATTGTGATCGGCAAACGGAATCTGAGTGAGGAACTCGTCGTCGCAGTCCTTGTCGAAGGAGGCCCATCCGCCATCGCGGTTCTGCATGGTCAGTAACCATTTCAGTGCGCGCTCCATCGCCTGCCGGCGGGCTTTCTCCCGTCGCTCGTCTGGAAAGCGCACCTTGCTGAGCGAGGTCAGAACCTGAAACGTGTCGTCGATGTCCGGGTAGAACTCATTCGCATACTCGAAGTACCAGCCGCCTGGACGCCCCTCGGGGTTCTTTACCTTCCAGTCACCGTAGCTTTTGACTTCTTTGTGCAGGATCCAGTCGGCGGCCTTCAGGAGTGCAGGATGGTCGGGAGGCAAACCAGATTCGACGAGCGCGTTCATGGCCAAAGCCGTGTCCCAGACCGGTGAAAAACACGGCGCGATCTTCATCGTATCGCCTTCTTCTAACTCGAGCTTTTCAAGCTCGCGTATTTGCGAGGCGGTAAGAGGGTGATCGTTGTCGTAGCCGAGGCACCTGAGCGCAATGATCGAATTAATGATCGGCGGGAATATCGCCCCGATGCCGTCGCTCTTTTCGAAGTGGCTGATCATCCACTGCTCGCAAGCCTTCAGCGCTTTTCTTCGAGAGGGCCTGAAGCGTCGCTTCTCGAGTTGCTTGAGGGTAAGGTCGGTGGTTGCAAAAACCGCCTTCCAGAATCCCCGAGGGATGCGCGGGCTCTGCGGGTCCAGCACCAGCTCGCCGATGTTCGCGTGATCCGGCACCGGGCAGTGCGGACGCTTTGCCCACATGACCGCCAGCGGAACTACGATTCCGCGCGTCCACGCAGACATCTCATACAGGTTGAAGGGCGACCACTTCGGAAGAAGGATTATCTCGGGGGGCACCGCCGGGCAGCGGTCCCACGGATACTGTCCGAAAATCGCGAGATAGATTCGAGTGAAGCTGTTGGTTGCATCCAGTCCTCCAAGCGACCGGATCATATCTCTCGCGCGCACCATATGCGGCGCATTAGGGTCGTCGCCCAGGAGCTTCAGGACAAAGTAGGCTTTGCAGGAAGCGCTTACTTCGGGGGGACCACCCTCGTAGATGGCCCATCCGCCTTCAGGGAGCTGTTTTTGGCGGATGTAGTTGCCGGCTTTGCCGACCCGGTCACTTTCGAGCCTGCCGATGAAGTGCATCGTCAGGATGTACTCGGATTCCAGGATCGTGTCGCCTTCCAGCTCTCCGCACCAGTGCCCGTCCGAGTGCTGAATATTCAAAAGGTAGTCACGAGACGATTGTATCGCCCGGCGCAGCCCGGCGGCGGTCTCGTCGTCCACTGAGTAGGTAGTTCTCGTATTGAATTTGTGCCTCAAAGGGGCCGACATTATCGCTTCTCCTACACGACGAATCTTTCTGAACGAGTCAATTCTTGCGGCAGTGCAAAATGTACGTCCTCGTCCTCGCCCGGCTGTTCTTCGAATTCGACAGCGCCTAAAGCTCGGAGGTGTTCGAGGACTCTCACAACCAACTCTTCGGGTGCGGATGCGCCCGCGGTAACACCGACTATCTCAGCTCCGTCGAGCCATTCG
The DNA here is from genome assembly GCA_035315885.1 of Blastocatellia bacterium. Classification (GTDB taxonomy): domain Bacteria; phylum Acidobacteriota; class Blastocatellia; order UBA7656; family UBA7656; genus DATFXM01. Next base: position 6,074 of record DATFXM010000107.1, on the reverse strand, counting down.
GGCTTTATTTCGGCCTCGTCGTTTACAAGATACGCACGAGTGCCGGCCACGGAGGAGACTTCGCAGAGTCTTTGGGAATTCGAGCTGTTTTGAGAGCCTACGACGATCAACACGTCGACTCTGCTTGCCATCTCCTTCACGGCGTTCTGACGATTCTGGGTGGCGTAGCAGATGTCGTCCTTGGCTGGTGCGCGGAGACTTGGGAATCTGCGTTTGAGCGCCTCGATTATTTCCGCGACATCGTCGAGGGAAAGGGTAGTCTGAGTCAGGTACATGACTCGATCAGGATTGGGTATTTGCAGGCGTTCGACATCGGCAACCGAACTGACGAGCTGCATGGGTGCCTCACCCATGGTGCCCTCGACTTCCTCGTGTCCGGGATGACCGATGAGCACGAGCGAGAAGCCCTCGCGGTTAAACCTCACCGCTTCCAGATGAACCTTCGTTACCAGGGGACAGGTTGCGTCGATTACCTTCAATCCTTTGGATTGGGCGAGTTCGACCACTTGAGGGGAAACTCCGTGCGCGCTGAAGACGCAGACGGAGCCGTCGGGGACCTCTTCCAAGCCGTCAACAAAAACTACGTTGCGCTTGCTTAGGTTTTCGACGACGTAGCGGTTGTGCACGATTTCGTGAAAAACATAAATCGGTGACGGGAAGTAGTCCAGCGCGCGTTCGACGATGTCGATCGCGCGAACCACTCCCGCACAGAAACCGCGCGGCTTCGCAAGCACCACTTTCCTAATGCTCATCTAGCTCGCTGCGCCCTTCCTTACAAATACCTCTTCAATTTTACTTGGACGTGGTTGATTCGGCGAATCAGCTAAAATGACAGTGAATTATAGCAACCCGAAACGGGAGGCTCAAATGTGAAATAGGACGGTTAGGGTTTGGGGTTTCTGGTTTCTAGTTTCCGGTCTCTAGTTTGGTTTGAGTTTTTTCCACGGGGTCTGCACGTCAACCGGACGGGCGTCTGGCCCCAACCGGAAACCAGAAGCCCTAGACTGGGAAGCCCAACCTTTACTAAACGTGCTCGCGTTTGCTACTATGACGCGTCGTATCTTTGAGACGGGGAGAAAATCCGACAGTCGATTCTCTCCTCAATCGAAATTTCTCGTCAGCTCCGGAAGTCCTCCGGCGCAGCGATTCAGGTGGCTCCGCTCGAAACCGTGGCCGCTTGATGCCAGAGGCGCTGACGCGAGATCCGACCAGGGCGGTTGACGGCACTCGGCCTTAAACATGAAGCCTGGAATCGTCGCAAGAGGTGACGATTGCAGGACGTGCGCGGATTTTTCAGGCGACCGGATGAGCCGGGCGCCGATTCTGAATTCCGCGACATCAACCCGGTGCGAGTCAGTCGCATTTCTCAGGTTAATGGAGGAGCAACCGGCGTCGCCGGTTCGGGAGGGAGATAACATTAGCGGCTTTCAGGGACGTAGAGGTTTTAGAGACAGGCGTGATCGCGGACCCTCCGTTCGAATCAACGAGCGCATAAGGGTGCGCGAAGTACGCGTGATAGACGAAGAAGGAAATCAGCTCGGAATAATGCCTCCACAGCAGGCGGTGGAGATCGCTCGTGGCAAAGGGCTCGACCTGGTCGAGATTGCGCCTCAGGCGGTGCCGCCAGTTTGCCGCATCGTGAATTTTGGGAAGTACCAGTACGAGCAAAAGAAGAAACAAAAAGAGGCCAAGCATAAGCAGACCTTCATCACGGTGAAGGAGATCAAGTTTCGGCCGGGCACCGATGAGCACGACTACACCTTCAAAAAGAACAACGCCGCACGCATGCTGCAGGACGGAGACAAGGTGAAGGCGACGGTGCATTTTCGCGGCAGGGAGATAACACACAAGGAGCTTGGCGCGCAGCTCCTGCAGCGGCTCGAGCACGATCTCGCCGAGCACGGTACAGTCGAGGTCAGAAACAAGCTCGAGGGGATGAACATGTTTATAATGATCGCGCCCAAAAAGAAATGATCCGCCGATCTATGGAGGAATTATGCCAAAACTAAAGACTCATAAAGGAGCTGCGAAGCGTTTCCGGCTCACGGCGACGGGCAAGCCTAAGCGCGGCCACTCCCACGCCCGACACATTCTCACCAAGAAAACAACCAAACGGAAACGCAATCTGGACCTGGACGTGATCGTCTCCGAAGCCGATCAGCCGATGGTTCGAAGGATGTTGCCCTACGGTAGAAGCTGATTTTTGGAATCATAAATTGCCGTACAGGCTGGACCGGGGTTGACTAACATGGAGTGAATCGGGGTCTGACGGCCAGGAGGGACTTATGCCTCGCGCAAAACGTGGTAACAAGAGACTGCAAAAGCGAAAAGATATATTGAAGCTTGCACGCGGATATCGCGGCACGAAGAGCAAGCTGTACAGACACGCCAAGGAACAGGTTGAGCGCTCGCTGAATTTCGCCTTCACCGGGCGAAAACTCAAGAAGCGGGATTTCCGTTCGCTGTGGATTGTGAGAATCGGAGCGGCGGCGCGAGCAAACGGATTGAGCTACAGCCAGTTCATGCACGGCCTCAAGCTCGCCGAGATCGCGCTCGATCGAAAGGCCCTCGCCGATCTTGCGGTGAATGAGCCCGCCGCTTTCACTGAGATTAGTGGAAAGGTCAAACAAGCGATCCAGTCCAGTCAGACTGCGGCCTAGCGAATGACGCCTCAAAGAGGATCAGGCAATTGAACAAGAGAGACGCAGCCGGCTGCGTCTCTGTTGTTAATGGGCGATGGACGAGAAACTCAATAACCTTCGGCTTCGGTTCCTTGAAGAAGCGAGCACTGTCGCTTCCGCGGATCAGCTAACCGCGCTTCGAGACAAGTACCTGGGCCGAAAAGCAGGCTTGATAGCCGCGGAGAAGAAGCGGGTCGGCTCGATTCCCGCCGAGCAGCGAGCAGCCTTCGGACAGCAGGTGAACCAGCTCGCCGGCGAGGTCGAATCGGAGCTGACTAAGCTGGGCGAACGCTTCGCGTCGCAGGCAGAATCGGAAGCGCTCGAGCGGGAAAGAATCGACATAACTCTGCCAGGCACCCGGCCGCGCCAGGGCCATCTGCATCCAATAACACTGCTCCGGCAGAAAATCGAAGATATCTTCGTTTCCATGGGGTACTCGGTCGAGGATGGTCCGGAAATCGAGACCGGATTCTACAACTTCGACGCGCTGAACATTCCGGTCGGCCACCCCGCTCGCGACTCGGCCGATACGTTTTATGTCAACGCGGATCTTGCGCTGAGAAGCCAGACTTCGACGGTGCAAATACACACGATGCAGCGAACGCGTCCTCCGCTTCGGGTGATTGCGCCGGGAAGGGTTTTTCGTCGAGATACGCCGGACGCGACTCACAATCCGATGTTCTTTCAGCTCGAGGGCTTGAACGTGGATCGCAATATAACGCTTGGCGACCTGAAAGGTACGCTTCAGAGGTTTGTCGAGCTTATGTACGGTCCAGGTCTGGTCACCAGGTTCAGACCGTCCTACTTCCCGTTCACCGAGCCTTCAGCCGAAGTCGATTTCCAGTGTTACGTGTGCGCGGGATCCGGGTGTCGTGTGTGCAAGGGTTCCGGCTGGATCGAGTTGGGCGGCAGCGGACTGGTGCATCCGAAAGTCTTGGAGGCGGTGGACATCGACCCTGAAGAGTTCTCGGGATTTGCGTTCGGGTTGGGGATTGATCGAATGGCTGGTCGCATGTACGACATCGACGACATAAGACTGCTCTTCGAGAACGACGTACGCTTTCTAGAGCAATTTGTCTAACCAAATAGACAACACCATTCTGATACTCGGCGGTGCGGGACTCGTAGGCACCCAAATAGCTCACCAGGCCGCCCACGACCTTCGCCCAAGAAAAATCATCATCGCATCGCTCTTCCAAAAGGAAGTGCGAGAGCTCACCCGCGACCTCAGAAAAGAATTCCCCTCGATCAAAGTCGACGAGCTGTGGGGGAATCTCTTCGTCAGGACCGAATTCGCGCGCGAAGACAGATCCGATCTCGTTCGTAGCCCCGGCCGCCGTCGAGCTCTCTACGAAGACCTGTTCGGCTCGATCGACTCGGCGTACGAGCGCTCGATGCTGGTCAACGCGATGCGCGAACATCGACCCGACATCCTGATCGACTGCGTCAACACTGCCTCGGGCATCAGCTACCAGGACGTCTATACAAACTCGATCGAGGTGCGACAGTCGCTTGACTTCATGGATGAGCGATTTGCATCGCACGACCTCGAGGCCATCTGGGAAAAACGAAAGTCGATGGAGACGACCCTCGAGACGCTCCTCGTTTCGCAATCCATTCCTCAATTGATCAGGCACACCCAGCTCCTCTATCGCGCGATGGTCGAAGTAGAGACTCGGATCTACGTCAAGGTCGGCACGACCGGCACCGGCGGAATGGGATTGAATATTCCTTACACCCACGGCGAAGACAAGCCGTCGGCGAAGCTCATGTCAAAGACCGCGGTGGCTTTTGCGCACACCGGGCTGATGTTTCTGATGGCTCGCACACCCGGCGGCCCCATTGTCAAAGAGATAAAGCCGGCGGCAATGATCGGGTATAAGAAGGTCACTTATCAGTCGCTTCGCAGTCGTCGCGATAACACCCCGGTGTCCGAATACTCGGCGAGGACCGTCCACCTTGATGGGGAGCTCGAGTTGTCGATGCCCCGCGAGGGCTTCAAGAAGATAGGCGAGCTTCAAATGGTGGGCGTAGACACAGGCGAAAACGGCTTTTTCGCTCGCGGTGAATTCGAGGCGGTAACGTCTATAAACCAGATGGAGTTTGTTACTCCGGAGGAGATCGCCCAGAATGTCGTGCTTGAAATAAAAGGCAGCAACACCGGAGTTGACGTGATAGCGGCGATCGACGGAGCGATCATGGTGCCCAGCTACCGCGCGGGCTACCTGCGTGTCTCTGCAATCGAAGCGCTGGGCAAGTTGGAACACGAGACAAACTCTCATTCGATCGCCACCGGCGAGTTGGGTCCTCCAAAACTGACAAAGCTTCTATATGAAGCGCACCTCTTGAAGACGAAGTATCACACGCTCAGGGCGGTCGTTGACGAGGAGCCTGAGAAGATCTCGGACGTGATTTGGCGTTACCTTCAGCGCAATCACTCATTGAGGAACACTATTGTGTCCATCGGCATTCCAATCTTGCCACCCGAAGGGAATCGCCTGCTGCGAGGGCCGAAGGTCAACGTTCCGGAATACGCGGGTCAGGCGCGCATGGCGATCGACTCAGATTCTATAGAGCAATGGGCTGACCGCGGCTGGATTGACTTGCGGCCGAGCAACTGCCGGCTTTGGCAGGAGCGCTTCAAGCGAATGCTGCGACTCTCTCAGGGGATTCATCGACAAGGCTCGGCGGCCATCACGATGGAGACGTACCGCAGCGATGAAATAAGGATCGGCGAAGTGGTCGGGTGGATCTTCAACAACGAAGAACAAGGCTATCGGATTAAGTGATGAGATTGCGGTTTAGGGTTTAGGGTTTCGAGTCTCGGGTTTTGGGGTTTTCGAGGTTCTGGTTTGTGGTTTCGAGTGGACCGCGGTCAGCCGATCGCCAGTGAATCAGCTCATTGCAAACCCGATCACACGGAAGAGTGGTCCCAGCCCTCCGCAGTACGGGCGCCTATCGGAGAAATCAAGCGACTGCCACCGGTCCCAAGCCCGCGCAGCGGGCGACAGAATGGTAGCCCCCGGTGAGTCCGCGAGCCGGGGGAAAGATTCCCAACAAGAGACCGGAGCCCGCGCAGCGGGCGACAGAACGCTATCCTACTGTGAGTACGCGAACCGGGGGCGTGATTAGACTCGTTCGGCGCGGTAAATCGCCTCACGTCTGTTGGACGCTGGGGATGTCAAACCCCGGTTCGCGGACTCACCGGGGGCTACATTCTGTCGCCCGCTGCGCGGGCTCGTGTCCTTTCTCGTGTAGTTACCCCCCGGTTCGCGGACTCACCGGGGGATACGTTCTGTCGCCCGCTGCGCGGGCTCGTGTCCTTTCTCGTGTAGTTACCCCCGGTTCGTGGACTCACCGGGGGCTACATTCTGTCGCCCGCTGCGCGGGCTC